>CAYYSI010000001.1:0-42200 GCA_964474435.1 uncultured Candidatus Saccharibacteria bacterium
ACACCGCAAAAGAAAGATATTCAACTAATGAATAAATATGAAAAAGATAGGTGAGGGGTACTATTACAATGTATACGATCTTGCTAATAATCGAGTCTTGAAAAGACAGAAGAGTAGATTTCGTATTTTTCTCTTTATTTTGTTTTCCAGGAAATTCAAGCCAGACTTTTTTCGAGAATATAAAAATGTCTTGCGTGTTATTCCTACACTTCAGTTTTTGTATAAAAGAATAGTGGAGTCTGGTTTTAATCTTGATCTCTTGGGAAGGCCTACGTTTGGCAAAGGTATTGAGTATGAACAAGATAAGGTGATAACTATACGAAAATTTATTAAAAGCTATTCAGATAGAGAAACAGAAAATCTAATCGAGAGTTTTATAGAACTCATGCATGAGTTGTGGAAGTATGGTATGTCAGATGAGGTGTACAACTTTACAATTAATAATGCGGTAGATGATAATGGAAGAGTGGTTCTTATCGATTTTAATGAGGTTACATTTGATAAAGCAAAAGTTGAAAGTGATATCAAAAATGAGATATGGCTAAAACGATGGTCATATACTCATTTAAAACCTGTTGCGCAAAGATATTATAAGAAAAGAATGAGAGAGGAATTAAACACTATCAAGCTAAATCTTTTATGGGGCAAGAGTATTAGAAAAGTTTAGTGCGAATTATCTATGATCACTGTAATCGGGGATGAGGTCTTGGTATTGCCGGCCGCATCAGTTGCCTTTGCGGTCACGCTGTAGGTGCCTGATGGGGTTTGTATCGTATCCCAGTAGAGTGTGTTGGGATTTACATTTCCACTGACGATGTTTAGGAGTGTGTTGTCACGATAATACTCAACTTTTTGAATAGTACTGTTTCCGGAGAATGCCCAGACTTTCAATGTGGCTCCAAGGGAGCTTTGAGTATAGGTGATGGGTCCTGTTGTTTGGAGGTCGATATTGAAGTTCATGAGTGAGATCATATTTGGCACTGCGCTTGGATCACGCGTTGCATTGCCGCATGTTTTGGGTCCTGTAGTTGCAAGCAGTCCGTCGGTACCTCTGGACGCACCTTCGGCATCGACACACCAGTATTTGGTAGGAGCGACTTTGAGTGGAAAAATCGCAACAAAGCCGTTGGTATCTGCGATGTATTGGTATGCAGTGCCATTGTCGGCCGTTGTGTATCCAAGGCTGAGCGCAAGTTTGTCGAGCTGTGTTTGCGCGGCACTGCCGACTGTAAAGGTGTTTGCATACTGTCCAGCATAGTCTTGGGCGGCAACGGTGCGGACTGAGGAGAGCACCTTTTTGGTTGAGGCATCAACTGCTTTTTTGCGAGCATCGCCAGTGAATGCCATGACGATAAGTACGAGAACAGTGAGGATGGCTATCGTCACCAAAACTTCCAGGAGACTAAAGCCGCTAGATCGATACCGATATATCTTTGGATGCTGGGCATTCATAGGATAGTACTCCTTTATACTACCATATTTGCATACATGGTACAGACAGAGGTGCTATACTGTCTAAGTAATCACTCATATTAATAGTAAGGAATAAACTAATGGAAAAAAATACAAATGACATGAAGAAAAATCACACGTGCCCAGTAGATGGACATTGTTGTGAATGTAATGGATGTGGTGGTATGTGTATGCGCGGTGGCAGTCCACGCAAATACTGGCGCCGACATATCCTCGTACTCATCCTGGGTGTTATCGCGGCATTTTTTGTCGGGATGAAGCTCGGTGAGATCAAAGGATATATGATGGCAAGCTACGGCATGATGCCAATGCGACACCACGGATGGATGATGCAAGATGACAAGGATATGCGCGGGGATCCAACCATGATGCCAAACCCGACAACTCCTCCTCCAACACAATAAGAGAAATAAAAAACACTCACTCAGAAAAAACTGAGTGTTTTTTATTTGTTGTACCCATGTGCAAGGGCAATACAGATGATCTTGCGAGCGCCAGTAACTCTAAGGGCGCGTCTCGCTTCATCAAATGTCGCGCCCGTCGTACTAACATCATCGACGACGACGTAGATTTGGGTGGGATCAAGAGTTGAACCACACTCCATGGTATGTGCAACGTTTTTCAGGCGTGCACTTCGAGAGAGTCGCGCTTGGGGAAGTGTGAACACAGTTTTGCGAAGGAGTGGACGCACACTGCTACCCGCTATCGCGTGCGTCCACCAAGTCGCAAGCAACTCACTTTGATTAAATCCTCTACTACGCGCCTTGCTGATGTGTCCCGGTATGGGGACAAAGACCAGAGGTTGCGCGCCGATGCCTTGGAGCAGATCAGAAAGATAGTCTTCTATATAGGGTATTGCTGCGTCAGCAAGTGCGCGAGCGCGCTCGCTCCTGCGGTGGTACTTGAGGTCGCGCACGGTCCATTTGACGAGCGGGTTGCCATAGTCAAAGACGGCAAAGGTTTTGGCGGGCAAGTCGGGCGCAAGAGGGATAGTATTGATACATGTCGTACAGAGCGCAGACCCAGGCTTCCCACAGCCATGACAGTGCTCGGGAAAGAAAATCTGTAGGAATGATCGCACCAGGCTACCCATAGGAAATATCTAAATATGCTTTATACTACTACTATATGGACAGTATACTCGGGGGATTGAAAAGCGCCTTGTCGGGAATCTTTGGCAAGAAACAGGATGATACGGCAGTAGGTATCGATATTGGTACTTCTGCGATCAAAGTTGTCGAGCTCAAAAAAGAAAATGGCCGAGCAGTGCTCTCGACCTATGGTGCGCTTTCGATTGGGCAATACAAAGAAGGTGGATTCCTAGGCGAAGTGACATCCCTTGATGCGCAAACACTTTCCAAGGCGCTCGTCGACGTGCTCAAAGAAACAAACATTGCGAGCAAAAATGTCGTCGTCGGCATCCCTTCAGTCTCATGTATTATTTTTATTCTCCAACTCCCGGCCGCGATTGATGAAGCAACACTGCCAACCGTTATCCCAAACGAAGCCAAGAAATTTATCCCGGTACCGATCACTGATGTATCACTCGACTGGTATGTGATCCCGCGTCGCGAAGATTCAGGTGTTGCATCACGCGTTATCGCAGAAAGTGGCGGCGAAGCGCAAATGTCAGTGCTGGTTGTTGCAACACTGAACGAAACATTGGTGAAGTACACGGAAGTCTTGCAGAAATCAGGATTGCCGATGGACAACCTCGAGATTGAAATCTTTAGCCACATCAGATCAGTCCTCACACGTGAACTCTTCCCAGTCCTCATCATCGACATTGGTGCATCCAAGACCAAGCTCACGATTGTGGAGCACGGCATTGTCGAAACATTCCGACTGGTCAACCGCGGGAGCCAAGATATGACACACGCGATCTCTCGCAGTCTCGAGATCCCGTTTGATAAAGCTGAGACTATCAAGAAAGAATACGGCCTCGTCCCAAGTTCTGAGCATCCAACAGTGCCCGACATGATCAAGACACACCTCGTCGACATTTTCCAAGAAGCAAATACAAATATCCTTGGGTACGAAAAGCGCTACAACAAAAATATCGGCAAGATCATCTTTACGGGTGGTGGCGCAATGACCAAGGGACTCCTCGAATACGCAAGTCAGAGTTTTGCAGCAGAGCTCATCATTGCGGATCCATTTTCAAAGGTCGAGTCCCCAGTATTCCTCGCAGGTGTGCTCAAAACAACGGGACCTGAATTCTCGATCGCGCTTGGGCTTGCACTGAAGCAGTTTCAGCAATAAGTAAAAATGAGAAAGAAACTTTTATTTACAGTACTTATAATGGTCGGTCTCTTGTTTCTTAAAACATCTACGACTGCTGCTACAACAAATATTTCAGTCGGTGCTTCTGCCGACAAGTCTGCAGTTGTTGGTATTAAACTGTATGTTCCTACTGCGGGATCAGGAGTTGCGGTTATAGATACAACAACTGATACAGTGGTTACTACTATAGACACGGGCTCTTCGTCTACATTTGCATTTGCATTCGGTACAAAAGTGTACATTGGCCATAGTACCGGCAGCATATCGGTCATTAATACAGTTGATGACACTGTCGCCAATACCATCTCCTTAAGTAGTAATGGGGGATATATGACTATTGTGGGTCAGAAACTCTATGCAATTGATGGTAATGCAATAGATGTTATAGATACAACAACCGATACTATCACCACGACAATTCCTGTCAGCACAGGACCATTTTTCTTTGTCACAATAGGTACTAACGTATATGTTCTTCATTCAGCAAGTAACGATGTCGTGGTCATTGATACTTTGACGGATACTGTCTCTGCGACTATTGATGTGGGTCATACGGCGTTTTATGGAGTCGCGGTTGGTACGAAGCTCTATAGTATCAGTCGAACACTTGTCACAGCTATTGATACACTGACCAACGTGGTAGGTGCAGATGTCAGCATTACTTCGGGGTATCAGGCTTCAGTCATTGGTACTAACATATATGTAAACAATGAGTCAGCTCCGGGAACAGTGTCTGTTATTGATTCAATCAATCACACCCTTACCACTACAGTATCGGGTGGAGAACGGTTTCCGTATTCTCAGGTTATTGGGACAAAGGTATATGTCAGCAGTACTCGATCAGATGAAGTATATGTCATAGATAGTCTCACCAATGCAGTAGTTGATGTTATTGCTGTCGATCCGGGTCCATACTTTTCTACAGCCGTAGGGAAAAAAATATATACAAGCAATCATACTGGTGCCAGTGTTAGTGCTATTGATACTACTACTATTCCTTCGCAGCTCCCAAACCTAGTCTCTTTTTCTACTTCATCTCCCGATGGTACATATCGCGTGGGGGATAGTATAGAGATAGCGGCAACATTTGGTGAAACGATTGAGCCAGGATCAACAATGACGATTCTACTAAATTCGGGCGCATCGGTTGTCTTGAATCAAACCTCTGGATCCGAACTTTCTGGTACATATAGCATCGGCTCTGGTGACTCTTCTCCCGATCTTGCAGTTCGTTCTGTTACTACTGCTTCAGTTTCTGATGGGACATACACTCGCACTTCATACGACCTGCCCTCGTCCCAAGGTTCGCTTTTTGCCGAAAATTCCTTTATCACCCGCAGTCTTGGAGATATAAAAAATATAGTTATTGATACCCGCCCTATTACTATTACGACAGGTTCTCACCCCTACCAAGTTTCCCAGAATATTGGTGGGTATACCTATGTTGCAAATCAAGGCTCCAATGATGTATCAGTTATTCGACTCTCAGATAATACCGTTGTGGCAACAATCCCTGTTGGACAAGAACCGTACGGTCTTGCATATACCAGTGGCAAGCTCTATGTTGCCAACACTCTTTCTAATGATGTCTCAGTCATCAACACTGCAACCAATACAGTGATTCAAACAATAGCCGTTGAAGTGAAGCCATATTATGTTGCAACGATTGGGACAAATGTATACGTCACCAATGGTGCGTCTAATTCCGTATCGGTTATTGATAGTACAACCGATACGGTCACGACGACTATTCCTGTAGGTGCATACCCCCGAGGTATCAAAGCGCACGGCACTGATCTCTATGTTGCAAACTATGGTGACCCAAACTACCCAGGAGGTAATTCTGTTTCAGTTATTAACTCACTCACGAATACTATCTCTACTACCATTATTCTTCCTCCAGGAAGTGAAGGTCCGCGCGGTGTAGCCGTAGCGGGATCCAAAGTATATGTTTCAAATTTTAGATCACACAATGTTTCGGTCATCAATACTGCAACGAATGCCGTGGTCGCAACTATTCCCGTGGGAATGGGGCCTCGAGGAATAGCAATTGTTGGGTCAAATATCTATGTCGAAAACTTTGATGACGGTACAATTTCAGTCATTAATGCAAATACAAATATGGTGAGCGATACGATTGATGTAGGACATTCACCATCTGGTATGGGTGTCATTGGTACCGATATATATGTCAGCGCCTTTCAGGATGATGAAGTGCGAATACTGGACACCCTCACAGGTGAGCTGAAACAAATTCCAGCAACAGCACCTGATGCACCTACTGCACTTAGTGCAACTCCTGGAGAAGCACAAGTTTCTCTCACCTGGACTGCGCCGGCAAATAACGGCGCTACGATCACTGATTATATTGTTGAGTATAAACTTTCATCAGACTCAACGTGGACAGTGTTTCCTGACGGCACTTCTGCCGCTGCGACTGTAGTGGTATTAGGTCTCACTAATGATCTCTCATATGATTTCCGTGTTTCGGCAGTCAATTCTGCAGGTACGGGAGCATCATCAATGACCGCAACCGCAACTCCGGTTGCTAGCGCAATCCCTTCTCCTTCTGATGAAGATCATTCACCTTCAGGAAGTATTCCCCCCACCGACTGTCTCCCCGGCATGCGCTACTCTCCATCTACTGGACAACTGTGTCCCATCATTTCTCCCACAAGTGGTCCCACTGCTCCACTTATACCCACAAAACCTTCATCCCCACCAACCTTCACCCGAACCCTCAAACTCGGGTCTTCTGGTTCTGATGTCAAAACACTCCAACAATACCTAAACTCACACAACGTTATTGTTTCAACTGTTGGTGCAGGATCTCCAGGAAAGGAAACAACACTCTTTGGTACCAAGACCAAGCTTGCTGTTATCAAACTCCAACTTGCGAACAAATTGAAAGGGGATGGGGTTGTGGGGCCGATGACGAGAGGGGTGATGAAATAAATTGAAAGTGGATTAATCCACTCTTTTCATTATTTTTCCTTGCACATATATAGAGAGTGCATGTATACTTTGTAGTAATTCCATGGAACCGCCAATCACTACATCTTTTATTCCAAAGCGCCCCGTCAGCAGTGATCCTATCGCACCAAAAGCACAGAGTCATGCACTCGGTCTCATCTCTCTCCTCGCAGTCGTGATTGTCATTGCAACTGCAGTATCGTTTGGTGGTGTGTATCTCTACGAGAAACAACTCGTGTCACAAAAAGCAAAATCAGAAGTACTCATTAATGATGCAAAGAAGGGGATCGGCACAGAATTCCTCAGTGATATGAAGCGACTCGATGCACGTATCGAAGGTGTGAAGTCATTGCTCAAGAGTCACATCGTTGTTTCCCCAATCTTTGACGCACTCGAGGAAACAACATTGCGCACGGTGCAATACAAGAGCTTTACCTATTCATTTGTTTCTGATCCTGCAACCAAGGCAACTGTCGTACAGGTCACACTGCTCGGTAGTGCCAAAAATTATTCAACCATCGCATTGCAGTCCGATGCCTTTACCAAAAGCTCATTGATCAGAAATCCAGTCTTTTCAAACCTCACCGTTGATGACAAGACCAATGTTGTTAACTTCAAACTTATGTTTACGGTGGCACCTGCTTCACTGTCGTATGATGCATTTATTAGCTCACGTATGCCTGCGTCTGCTCAGCAGCAATCATTATGAAGACATTTTTTTCACTACTACTTATAGCTACATCCCTCATTGTCTTTGTGACGGTTATCAGACCGCGCTACCAAAACCTGCAAGTGACGCGCAAGGCAGTTGCCGTATCAAATGCAAATCTTGAAACCGCTGCAAAGCTTGCCGAATCTCGTGAGTCATTGATCGCGACATACAACACTATTTCCAAAACTGATCTCGATAATGTCAGAACACTCTTGCCCGACAGTGTCGATAACATTCGCCTCATCATCCAGATCAACTCGCTCGCAACAAAAAATGGCCTTTCATTGCTCCGAAATGTGGATTACCAAACAGAGTCTCCTGATGGTTCACAGCCAACTCAGGCTCCCGAAGCAGCAAACCGCCCATATGGTGAGTTTACGATTTCATTCCAGACGACAGGGCAGTATTCCAACTTCCTCGCCTTTGTCGCAGACCTCGAAAAGAATTTGCGCCTCGTGGACGTGACCAAAGTCGAGTTTACGACCAACGAAGCTCCGACTGCACAAACACCGGCAAGCAGCCTCAGTTACAAGGTCAGCCTCAAGACGTATTGGCTTAAAAAATAACTATGAATAAGAAACTTAAAACAATTTTGATACTCGTAGTCGTCGTTGTGGTGATCGGCATTGCGGCAAGCTATTTCTTGCAGAACAAAAGTGCACCAAGTGCTCCGGTAACAAGCGACAACCCACTGAGCGCATCTTCTCGTGCAGCTGGTGTTGCATCGTCCACTGCTCCGCTTGCTCCAGCAACAGAGTTCTCAGCGTTGCTCTCGACTATTAAAAGCATTTCTATCGATACGTCACTGTTTACCAATGCATCGTATTTGAGCTTGCGAGATTTCCCAATCACACTCGGTACCGAAATCATTGGTCGCCCAAACCCATTTGCACCGATCGGCTATGATGCAGCAAGTAGTACTACGACAACTGATACTCCTATCCAGTTTGAAACACTTCAGCCAGGCAAGGTCACGAGTACGACTGCAGAGTTTGGCGGACAAGGACTCCTGAGTAATACTGCACAATCAAGTGTCGTGTTTGAATACGGAACGAGTGATCTCTTTGGTAGTGCAACACCCCCGGTATCTCTCGGTAAAAATGGCACTGCACTCTTTACTGCAAGTGGTCTCACACCTGCAACGATGTACTATGTTCGTGCCGTATTGGTGCAAGGGTCGAACACCACCGTGGGTAACACCATGACCTTTACGACGACTGCAAAAACACGATAATGTTTCTCGACTTCCTGCTTTCGCAGAACATCATAACGGAACTCCAGTACAACAAGGTGGCAACATCACTTGATACTGAATTTGCAGGCAATCTCACCAAGGCATTACTCTCCGTTGGTCTTTCCGAAGACGGCATGACGATGGCAAAGGGGACATTCTACAAGATCCCGTACCAAAAGATCAATAAAAAAGACGTGACATACGAAGTACTCAAGTATGTCGAAGAAGATGCCGCTCGTCATTACAAATTTGTGCCGATCGGATTCAATGACGGCGTGCTCTCGATCGGAGTCACCGAGCCCGAAAATATTGAGGCAATGAATGCGCTCCAGTTTATCTCGGTCAAACTTGAAGTACCGTTCAAAATCTTCCTTATATCGCACTCCGACTATCTCGAGATCCTCGAAAACTACAAGGCACTCACCAATGAAGTCGACAATGCAGTCGGAGAGCTCAATGATGAGCTTGAGCAAGCAAATGTTGCCGTCGGCAAAGGTGCAGAGGTCATCGAAAAAGTTGATGCTACAAAGCAGGTCAAAATCGTTGAGGATGCACCAATCATCAAGATTGTGGCGGTCATTATCAACCACGCTGTCGAAGGGGGAGCATCTGACATCCACATCGAAAACAATGGTGAGTCGGTCAAGGTTCGCTATCGTGTCGATGGGACACTCCACACGACACTCGTACTCCCGCTCAACACATTTGACGGTATTATTGCGCGTATCAAAATCCTCTCAAAACTTCGTCTCGACGAAAAGCGCAAACCACAAGACGGCTCGTTTGTGACCATGATCGACAAGCGCAAGATTGAGTTTCGCGTTTCGACATTCCCCGCATACTTTGGAGAAAAGGTCGTGATGCGTATTCTCGACTCTGATCACGGAGTGAAATCGATCGACGACCTCGACATGACACCCGAGCACAAGAAAATTGTTCAGGATATTTTGAAGCGTCCATATGGACTCGTGCTTATCTCTGGTCCAACAGGATCTGGTAAATCAACGACACTCTACTCAATGCTCAACGCAGTGGATCGCGAAGGTTCAAATGTCGTCTCACTCGAAGATCCAGTTGAATATCAGATCCCAGGAGTGACACAGTCTCAGGTGATGCCAGAAATCGGTTACACGTTTGCAACAGGACTCAGGTCAATCCTCCGACAAGACCCAAACATCATCATGGTGGGAGAGATCCGCGACAAGGAAACTGCAGAGCTTGCGATCCAGGCGGCTCTCACGGGTCACCTCGTATTCTCAACAATCCACACCAACACCTCGATCGGTATTGTGCCGCGACTTGTGGACATGGGTATTGATCCGTATTTGATCGCGCCAACACTTATCCTCGCGATGGCGCAACGTCTCGTGCGCCGCGTGCATCCAAGTGCACGACACGAAGTACCTATCGATGCCGCAACCCAAGAAATGCTCGACAAAGAATTTGGAGATCTGGATCCCAAGTATCGAGATTTGCTCAATATCCCAAAGACT
The DNA here is from genome assembly GCA_964474435.1 of uncultured Candidatus Saccharibacteria bacterium. GTDB lineage: Bacteria > Patescibacteriota > Minisyncoccia > Phycocordibacterales > UBA9973 > UBA4124. Next base: position 10,169 of record CAYYSI010000001.1, read on the forward strand.
ATGTATGAGGCAAAACCCTCATCAGAGGCACCCTCGATGACGCATGGGCGTATTGCAGTGTTTGAAATGTTTCCGCTCGACAAGGATATTCAACAAGTTATCTTGAAAAATCCTGTCGAACAAGAGATTTACAAGGCATGTCGCACAAAAGGCATGATCACGCTTCGCGAAGACGCGCTCTTAAAGGCGCTCAAAGGAGATGTCCTCATGCAAGAGGTCTACGGGCTATAGACGAAAGGGAACAACTGGGAGTATACTGATACTACTATGGATGCAACGACACCAAACACAGAAAAGCAGAAAAACATTTTGATCGTTGACGATGACTCATTCCTCCTCGACATGTACGCAATGCGATTTAGTCAGGCACATTTCAATGTCACCACCGCTATGAGTGCGTCAGACACACTGACCAAGCTTCGCGGAGGATTGAATCCCGATATCATGTTGCTCGACGTCGTCATGCCTGCAGTGGACGGATTTGAACTTTTGGAAACGATCAACAAAGAAGGCCTCGTACCAAAGGCAGTCAAGATCTATCTCTCAAACCTCGGGCAGGACCAAGACATCGAACGCGGAAAAAGTTTGGGAGCAGCAAGTTATATCGTCAAGGCAAACTCAACTCCCAGTGAAGTGGTCGCACATGTGCTCGAAGTAATGAAGGAAAAAGGAATATAAGTATGGAATATAAAAAAACATTCGAAGAACTTATCGACACCCTCATCCGAGAAGAAGGATCTGACCTTCACTTGGCGACGGGGCGATTCCCGGCAGTTCGCGTCAACGGCGAACTTATCTTTTTGATGAACCGTCCTGCGCTCACCCAGGACGACATGATCGGATTTCTCCAGGCCATCCTCAGCCCTGAGCACTACAAACATTTCCAAGACATCCAAGAACTCGACTTTTCATACGAATACCAAGGCACGATCCGTCTGCGTGGCAATGTCTACGTCCAGCAAAGCAAATACGTCATGGTCTTGCGACTCATCCCGCATGTCAAAACGCTCCAGGAACTCAACCTGCCCACTATTCTTGCAGATTTTGCACGACGCAAACAAGGATTCTTTCTCTGTGTGGGACCAGTGGGGCAAGGCAAGAGTGCAACACTCTCTGCTATGGTTGGCTTGATCAATGAAGAGCGCGCAGCGCATATTTTGACGATCGAGGACCCTGTTGAATACGTGTATGAACAAAAAAAGGCAATCATTGACCAGCGTGAAGTTGGTATTGATACGGTAGATTTTGCCAGAGCACTGCACAGTGCATTTCGTGAAGACGTCAACGTCATGCTCATCGGAGAAATGCGCGACGCAGAGACGATCAGTGCTGCAGTCACTGCTGCAGAAACAGGACACTTGGTGCTCTCGACACTTCACACCAACAACGCATCCCAAACAGTGGATCGTATTATCGACTCATTCCCAGCAGCTCAGCAAGACCAGATCCGCATACAACTTGCATCATCGTTGATCGGTATTTTCTCCCAACGACTCGTGCCACGCATCGCCGGAGGTCGCGTGCCTGCATATGAGCTCCTCATCAACAACAACGCCGTTGCAAATCTCATTCGCGAAAAGCGCACCCACGAGATCGACATGGTGATCGAGACGGGGTTTGAGCTCGGCATGATCGACATGAACCGCTCATTGGTTGACCTCGTCCGCCAAGGAGAAATCACCGTTGAAAATGCGTACGCGTACTCTATTAATCCAAAAAATCTCGAACGATTACTATAACCTATTATGAATTTCACCTACCAAGCACTCACTGACAAAGGAGAGAAACGCGACGGCATGATCGAAGCGGTCAATCGTGACCTTGCAGTTGCAGGTTTGCAGCGCCGCGGACTGATCGTAACCTCTATCAAAGATGAGAAAGAAGCAAAGAAATGGTTTGAGATGTCGATCTACGAAAAGATCCCGATGAAGCAGGTCGTCATTCTTTCGCGTCAGATCTCGACACTCTTTGAAGCACAAGTGTCAGCGCTCAAGGCATTCACACTCCTTGCAGAAAATAGTCAAAACAAACTCCTCGGCAGCAAACTCTCGCAAGTGGTTACTGATCTCCAAGGAGGTTCATCGATTGCAAACGCACTCGCAAAACACCCCGATGTCTTTTCTGACTTTTATGTGAACATGGTCAAGGCTGGTGAAGAGTCTGGAAAGCTCACCCAAGTTTTCTCCTACATGGCGGACTACCTCGATCGTCAGTACGCACTTACATCCAAGACCAAGCACGCACTCGTCTACCCAGCATTCGTTATTGGTATCTTCATCGCCGTCATGGTGCTCATGTTTACGGTCGTTGTGCCGAAACTCTCTGCGATCATTACAGAGTCAGGCCAAGATGTGCCGTTTTATACCAAGATCGTCATGGCGATCAGTAGCTTCCTCGTCCACTACGGCATATTCCTTCTTATTGGAGTTGTTGTGTTTATCGCATACCTTATTCGACTTTCACGAACGAAACGTGGCAAACAAATCCTCGATGAAGCGCGCCTCGGCATCCCAGTGGTGGGCAACCTGTACCAAAAGCTCTATCTCGCACGTATTGCAGACAACATGGACACTATGCTCTCCTCTGGTATTCCGATCATTCGATCGATCGAGATCACTGCGCGCGTCGTAGGGAACAAACGCTACGAAACAGTCATGCTCGAAGCCATGGAGGCAGTGAAAAGTGGTAAGGCACTCTCTGCAGCACTCGCGCTCCATCCAACCGAGATCCCAAAGATCATGACACAGATCATCCTGGTTGGAGAAGAAACGGGAAGTATGGGATCAATTTTGAAAATGCTTGCGAAGTTTTACAACCGCGAAGTTGATGAAGCCGTCGATACTTTGGTTGGACTCATTGAACCGTTTATGATCATTTCCCTTGGTATTGGTGTTGGACTCCTCCTCGTATCAATCCTCGTACCGATCTACAACATCGCAGGTGGTATTAGCTAAACAGTGGAAATCTGGTTGCGCACTCTATACACGAGCGTGATATACTCTATACATTACAAAGGGATTTGTAATAATCGATTATTAAAAATTCAAAATATTAAGATTACTATAGTATGAAAAAGAAATTACAAAGCGGTTTCACCCTCATCGAACTCTTGGTGGTGATCGCAATTATCGGGATTCTCGCGTCAGTGGTTCTCGCCTCACTCAACACTGCTCGTGCAAAGGGTGCTGATGCAGCTGTAAAAGCAAACCTTGCAAACGTTCGTCCTCAGGCAGAAATCTTTTACGACGGAACAGGTAATAGTACATATGGTACTGCAGCTGCCGCTGCCGCTGCAACATGTAGCGCATCGACATTCCTTGATGCAACTGCTCGTGCAGGTGTCGCAGCAGCAGTTACTGCTTCTGGAGGTAGTGCTTCTACTGATCAGCGTTGTGCAATTGGAGTCGGTGGTGCAAGTTGGGCTGCTTCAGTTCCTCTTAAGACAAACACTGCAACTGCTATCTGTGTTGATAGTAGTGGTCAAGCTAAAACAACAACTACGGCCACTCCAGCATTGGGAGGAGGCACAGCTGTGGCTATTTGTCCGTAATCTTCTCAAGGTTACTGACAACAAAAAAACCACTCAACAGAGTGGTTTTTTTGTTGTATACTTTTCGTATGAAAAAGAAATTACAAGCAGGCTTTACGCTCATTGAATTATTGGTAGTTATCGCAATTATTGGGGTACTTGCGGCTGTAATACTTGCGTCACTTAATAGTGCTCGAAGCAAAGGAAAGGTTGCAACCGTAAAAGCTGATATGGCCAACGCTCGGACTCAAGCAGCTCTCTATGCTGATAGTAATACTGGCGTTGCAAATGATAGTGATGCAAACGCTTTAACTAGTGGTTATGCCGGTGTCTGTGGCGCAGGCGTAAATGTAAAAGGTATTGCATCCTTTAAGACAGGGGCGGACGCAGTGGATGGGACATCATCTATATGTAATGACTCAGTACTTGCGTGGGCATGGGCGATCCGTTTGGGATCAACGCCGTATACATACTGGTGTGCCGACTCCACAGGAGTTTCGCGCGGAGCAACGGCAAGTGGCACGTTGTACACCGGATCTTCTGGAAGTAGTACGACTGCACTTCCAACATCTCTTTCTACCTATTGTAATTAATATATTGTATGAAAAACAAATCCAAAGGCTTCACCCTCATCGAACTTCTTGTTGTTATTGCCATTATCGGTATTCTCGCGTCAGTAGTGCTTGCATCGCTCAATAGTGCACGTAATAAAAGCAAAGATGCGAAAATTGTCGCTCAACTCAAATCAATGATTCCGCAGGCGCAGCTGTATACAGGACAAGTCGAACAGGTGTATTGGGCAACAGCTGCAACGGGGGTTCCCGAAGGAAGTGTAGGAGCAAATCTTTTTACAAATTCCACAGCTTCAACAAATAGTCTGTATCGGCTTGCAACTGGATTTCCATCTGGAACCTTTATTTATTATTCAACAGAACCAAAAACACCTGCAAATGGAGGACGATGGGCAATTGCAGCAGCAACATCAAAAGGATCATATTGTGTGGACTACACAAATGCAGCAATAACCAAGACTGGCACATTTACTGGGGCAACAAAATTTACAGAATATCCAAATCTCGATTACGCACCATCAAATCCTACAAAACCCGCATATTTGTGCAACTAGTGGAAAAGTATTAAGCATACACATGCTATACTAAACACATGCTTTTATTGCCGCTTATTATTTTCGCATTCGGCTTACTCATCGGATCTTTTTTAAACGTCGTTATCTTGCGTATCAACACGGGGCGATCCATTGTCATCGGGCGTTCCAAGTGCGCGCGCTGCAATCGTGAGCTCGCATGGTATGAGCTCGTCCCAGTCTTTTCATTCCTCGGTCTCCGCGGCAAATGTCGCACGTGCAAACAACCGATCTCATTTCAATACGCACTCGTTGAGCTCGCAACAGCAATCATCTTTGTCGTTGCATATACACAGATCGTCGTAGCGGGAGGTTTCACTGCCACAGCGATCATTTCATACATATTTACCCTGATCATCGCGAGTTTGTTGATGGTGATCACTATCTATGACCTCCGCCACAAGATCATTCCCGACATGGTTGTCTATCCATTTATTGTGCTCGCTATCGGATCAATCGTATGGCGTGCAGTGACAGTGCCATATTTCCATATATGGGGCGCATTGCTCGGGGGAACACTTGTGGCATTACCATTTTTCTTGCTCTGGTATTTCTCAAAAGGGCGACTCATGGGATTTGGCGATGTGAAGCTCATGCTTGGTATTGGGTGGCTCGTCGGACTCACTGCTGGCTTTGCTGTGCTCGTGCTCGGATTTTGGATCGGAGGTATCGTCGGACTTTTCTTGCTTGCGCTCACACGACGCTATGGCATGAAAAGTCAGATACCGTTTGGACCCTTTTTAGTAGTTGCACTTGGCATAGTCGCACTCTGGGGTGTTACAATTAGTTCACTCTTTCCACTATGGTAAAACACTCATTACAACAAGGTGTCACGATTATCGAAATGCTCGTCGTCGTTGCAATCATTGCAATGGTTTCAGGTGTGATTATTTTTAACTACTCGGACTTTAGTACCAACGTTTCTATTCGTAACCTTACCCAAGAAGTCGCGCTCAGTATCCGCAAGGCGCAGACCTATGCGACCAGTGTGCGTCCAATCGAAGGACTCGTAGGAGTCAGTAGTCGTGAGTTCGCAGGGTATGGAGCATCATTTAGTGTTGCGCGTGATGTTGGGAGCGATCAGTATCTTGCGGATGCAAAGAAATTTATCTTGTTTGCAGATATACCGCTCGTATTTGGTGAAAGTCCCAATGGGGCATATGATCAAGAGATCAACGGTGTGTGTGATGCGCCTTTGGCATCTATGGAGTGTATCGAAACATTTGGTATAAATACTGCTGATCGGATCGTTGGTATTTGTAGTGACGATGTTACACCGTATGACTCTGGATCAATGATTGACTGCTCAGACAAAGGGAGTGTTGATATTACATTCCTTCGCCCAAATCCTGATGCGCATATCAGATATCACAATGAAGCCACTAATGAGACTATCGAAAACGCATCATATGCAAAGATTGTCTTTGAGTCTGCAAAAGGGCTTCGTCGATCAGTCACTGTCTGGAATACGGGGCAGATTAGTGTGCGATAATTATTTATGATGAAATTTTCTCAACCACAATCACATACACAGGCAGGGTTCACACTTGTGGAGCTCATGGTGTCGCTCTCACTTTTTATTATCGTCGTTCTCGCGCTCGTCGGCTCGCTGTACAATGTTAACGACGCATCACGCAAAGTCCAGGCAATGCGTACCGTCATGGACAACCTTAACTTTGCTGTTGAATCCATGAGTCGCACGATTCGTACTGGTGAAGACATCACGTGTAGTGAGTCTGGTATCGGCATATGTCCTATTGCTAGTATTACAAATGGGTCAAATCCGTACCTCTCAGTACGCAGTACGCTTGGAGAGAATGCGCGCATCGAATATCGATGGGTGCATGATGACCCTAGTCAGCCTGGCAGAGTCGAAAAGAAGCGCACTGAACTCAATGATGATGGTACACCAGTACTTGGTGCAAGTCCTACATGGGTCTCAATCACGTCTCCAGAGATCAATGTTGAAAAGTTTAGTTTCTATGTCGCTGGTGTTGGCGACAATGACGGTGAACAACCAAATGTTATTATAAACATGCAAGGAGTGGCGAGTGCAGGTCGAGACAACGTCGCACCGTTTTCAATACAAACATTCCTCTCGCAGAGAGCACCTGAGTGATCTATATGATGAAAAAATACACCCAACAATCAGGCTTCACCCTCATCGAGACATTGATCGCGATTCTCATTCTTTCGCTCGCAATCGGCGCGTTGCTCACACTCACTGCAGGAGGATTCTTTGGTATTCGCTATGCGAAAAATGATATCGTCGCAAGCAACCTACTGCAGGAGTCGCTCGAGTACGTGCGCAATAGTCGCGACAATGCTGCGCAATCAGATAGTGGGACGAGCTGGGGCATCTGGCAGTCTCGGTATGCAGCATGTGCCTCTGACGATGGTTGTATGATCAACCCGTATGCAGATACTGATGGAGGCAAAGTACAACTATGTCCTGGCAAGTGTACTCAGTTGAAATATTTTCCTGACGCAGGCTTTTATGGGTACAATGACACTGATATATTTAACACGACAATGGATCAAGGGTTTGCCACATCGTTTGTTCGTACGGTGCGCTTTACCGATATTGCTCCGACAGGTATCAATGTCGATCCACAACTCCTTGTCACCGCGACAATGGAATGGATGAATGGGACAAACAAGAAATCAACGACGCAGTCGATAGTACTCACGAGATGGAATTTACAATGAGAAATCACATGACAAAACTCAACACATCTGGATCGCAGGGCTTCGCCATGCTCTTTACGGTGCTTATTGTAAGCCTCATCCTCTCGATCGCGATCAGTATTTCAAACCTCACACTCAAACAAGCAGTCCTTTCAAACCTTGCCAAAGATTCACAAATCGCCTTTTATCAGGCAGATACAGCTGTAGAATGTGGATTGTATATGGACACGACACTTGGGCTCTTTCCTAGAGATGTGGATCCAGCATCGGACCCTACACTATTCCCTGACAAGTTTGATTGTGGAGGTAAAACAATGGTCCGTTCAGGCTCAGTCTCAACTGACTTAGACAATTATTTCTTGTACGAGTTTGCAGATCAAAAGCCTTCAGAGCCTTGTTTTACGATCGCCTTTGACAAGATTGACCCCACCCCTTACAAAGTCATGGGATATGGGTATAATGTCTGCAACCAGGACAGTCCTCGTCAGGTAGAACGCGCTCTCGAAGTAAAATACTAATTGATATGACCCAACACGTCGCACAAGAGCGAATGGAGAAACTCCGGGCTGAAATAGCTGCGCACGCTCGCGCCTACTATGAATCCGATGCCCCGACTGTCTCTGATGCAGTCTACGACACACTTGTCCAAGAGTTGAAAAGTCTTGATCAAAAGTACCCAAGCCTCGCCGACTTCAACTTCACGGTCTATCGCGTCGGCGGCGCACCACTTGATGCATTTACCAAGGTCGCGCACAGTACGCGTATGCTCTCACTCAATGATGCCTTTTCGTACGACGAAGTACGCGCATGGGATACTCGTATCCGCAAATTAATTCCTGGCGAAGCATTTCAGTACTTTGGGGAGCTCAAACTCGATGGTCTCGCAGTGTCACTTATCTATGAAAACGGCGTATTTGTGCGTGGTGCAACACGAGGTGATGGCACAATTGGTGAAGACATCACTCAAAATTTGAAAACTATTTCTACTATTCCGCTCAAGCTTCATGGCACAGTGCCAGTACTTGTCGAGGTCCGTGGTGAAGCAGTCATGAGCAAGAAAACACTTGTTGCACTCAACAAAAAATATACCAAGGAAGGCAAACAACTTCTTGCTAACACTCGCAACGCGGCAGCCGGTTCACTTCGCCAACTTGATCCCAAAATTACACGCGAGAGAAATTTGGATTTCTTTGCGTGGGATGTCACGCAATATGACGACAGTGTTCGCACCCACTCAGCCAAACATGCACTCTTGCGCACACTCGGATTCCAAGTTGCCGATCATGAAAAAGTATCAAAGACACTCGAAGGCATCTTTGCAGAAATAGAATCATTTGAAAAAATCCGTGATACATATCCGTACGGTACTGACGGTATTGTGATACAAGTCGACGAACTCGGCCTGCACGATGACCTTGGAGTTGTCGGCAAGGCGCCGCGATATGCAATCGCCTACAAATACGCGGCCGAACAAGCAACCACAACTGTGACTGATATCACCGTTCAGGTCGGACGCACGGGCGTACTCACACCACTGGCACATTTTGTGCCGACACTTGTTGCGGGCTCGACCGTCTCCAAGGCGACACTCCATAATGTCGAACAAATCGAACGGCTTGATGTGCGCGTGGGTGACACTGTCATCATTCAAAAGGCGGGGGACGTGATCCCTGAAGTCGTCGAGGTGATCAAAAATCTGCGTACAGGCAAAGAAAAGAAATTTGCTATGCCCAAAAAGTGCCCGGTCTGCGCTGCACCTGTTGCCGCAAAAGATTCTGCAACCAAAGAAAAGACTGTTGCGTACTACTGCACCAACGACGACTGTCCCGCAAAAAATACGCGCGGCATTATCCACTTCGTCCATGTCTTTGATATCTACGAAGTCGGTCCCAAGATCGTCGAGAAACTCCAAGAAGAAGGATTGATCTCAGACGCAGCGGATTTGTTTTATCTGACCGAAGCAGACCTTGCTGGACTTGAGCGTCTCGGAGAAAAAAGTGCAAAAAATATCATTGACGCGATCAAAGCAAAAACGTCTCCAACTCTCGACAGATTCATTGCGGCGCTCGGCATCCAGCACGTGGGCGAAGAAACCGCGCGCGATATTGCAACGACGTTTGGTACATGGGAGAAATTTTGGAAGGCGAGTGCGACAGATTTTGATGCGATTGCAAATATTGGTCCAGCCGTGACTGCGTCTATCGTTGAATACAAATCAAAACCCTCATCACAAACATTTATAACCAAACTCTTTGAAGGCGGAGTGAAGCCTCAGACTGCAAAGAAAGTATCCAAGGGAATATTCACAGGGCAGACGTTCGTGCTCACTGGCACACTTCCAACACTTTCGCGTGATGACGCAAAGAAAATCGTGATCGCACATGGCGGCAAGGTATCAGGATCAGTTTCCAAAAATACGAGTTATGTACTGGCAGGGGAGAATCCTGGAAGTAAGTTTGATGAGGCACAAAAGTTGGGGGTGAGGGTTATTGAAGAAGAGGAATTTTTGGGAATGGTGAAATAAAAAACAATATAAATCTCCTCTGTCAATACAATCCCCAAAACCCTCATATTCTGCTATAGTTGTTCCTATATGGATATTGCTCAGGTACAGAAATTGGCGCAGCTTGCCAGAATTACTGTTTCTCAAGAAGAACTAGAGTCTTTTGCAAAAGATATTGGCAATATCATCGGCTTTGTTGATCGTGTACGCACAGTGACACTTGATACTGTGCCAAGTACTACTGGAAGCGCTGTAAACGTATTTCGTGCAGATGTTGTTGATCCGATCTCGAGCGCATATGACCTCGTCGAGTGTGCGTCACTGCATCAGGATCATTTTGTAAAAGTGCCTAAAGTGCTCGAATAACTGTTTCATTTCTATGACTATTACTGAACTCAACCAAAAATATACTTCAAAGGAAACAACTATTGCCACAGTAGTTGGGGACTATGTTGCACGTGCAAAAGCAGATACGCTCAATATTTTTAGAGAAGTCTTTACCGATACTGACGAACAGGTCGCAAAGGCACAAGCAATGTTTGATAATGGCACTGCGACGAAACTCACTGGTGTGCCAATAGTACTCAAGGACAATATATTATTTGAAGGACATGTCGCAGGTGCTGCATCAAAGATGCTTGAGCACTATGTGGCTGCATATGATTCAACTGTAGTTACGCAATTGAAAAATGCCGGTGCAGTTATTATTGGGCGAGCCAACATGGATGACGGTGCAATGGGAGCTTCAACGGAAAACTCAGCATATGGTGTCACGCACAATCCTCTTGACCCAACACGTGTACCGGGAGGTTCCTCTGGGGGCAGCGCTGCAGCAGTTGCGGCGGATCTTGCAGTTGTTGCACTTGGGTCTGATACAGGTGGATCGATCAGACAGCCGTCCGCGTTTTGTGGGACGGTCGGCATGCTCCCAACATACAGCACGGTCTCACGTCACGGTCTGATCGCAATGGCGAGTTCATTTGATGTTATTGGACCAATGGCGCACACTGTAGAGGACGCACAAATTTTATACAACACTATTGCAGTCCAGGAGCCTCTTGATAGCACATCAGTTGCTCGACCTGAAATGAAGGTGGCTCTCAAAAAGCGTCTAGCTATTCCACGCAACCTCTTTGGTGAAGAAGGAATTGATAAAGAAGTAAAAGAAAATTTTGAGCAGACAGTTGCGAAATTAAAAAATGAAGGATTTGCTGTAGAAGAAGTTGATTTGCCACACTTTGCTGACTCGCTTGCGGTGTACTATATATTGATACCTGCCGAAGTATCATCAAACCTCGGACGACTCGAAGGCGTGCGCTATGGAGATCGTGTAGGGGAAGGTGGTATTAAAGATTTCTATGGTGACACACGAGGTGCACTTTTTGGAAAAGAAGTTCGCCGTCGTATTTTGCTCGGTACCTATGTACTTTCGCATGGCTATTATGATGCGTACTACAACAAAGCAGTTGCGCTCCGTGCAGTCATTCGCCAAGAGGTTGAAGTAGTACTCAAAGACTATGATGCGATCATCACTCCGACAACACCATCAGTCGCATTCAAGATAGGCGAGAAAGCCAATGATCCAGTCGCGATGTACCTCGCAGACCTTTTCACCGTGCCTGCAAACATTGCTCAGCATCCAGCTATTTCTGTGCCATCAGGTACCAATACCGAAGGTTTGCCATTTGGTTTTCAATTCATTGGGTCTCGGTTTGGAGAAGATACTCTTTTTGAACTCGGCAAGACTATAGAAAAGATCCGCTAAACTATGGCATAATAGGGTGTGCAATCGAGTGTCCCACAACCAGTCTTTCTCAATGTCGAGTTTATTTTCTCATGGCTATGGGGTCGCGTATCAGGAATATTTACACTCCAGTTTTTTGCCTTCCTCCAATTTCTCGCAGCGGTGTTGATCATCATTGGGATCACGATCATTTTGTATTCACTCGTTCGGATATACGAAATGAAGCAAGAAGATGCGAAAAAAGCCGCTAAAGAAAAAGCGACAAACGCTCCTGTTGTAGAAACAAAAACAACTCCACAAGGCATTGATCTCCCGGGCGCGTCACCTGTAGCACAGCCAATTGCTCGCAACGAAACATGGGAACACGTCCGTGCCAAGCTGCTCTCAGATAACCCAAGCGATTGGCGGCTTGGCATCATTGAAGCAGATATTTATCTCGATCGACAGCTCGATGCCAAGGGCTACTTTGGGGACACGATTGGCGACAAGCTCAAAAACCTCACTCCTGACAAACTCCCATCAGTCCAGATCGCCTGGGAAGCACACAAAGTCCGTAACCGTATTGCACACGATGGTGCAGACTTTGCACTCACCATGCCCGAAGCTCGCCGCGTGCTTTCGTATTACGAAATCGTCTTTCGAGACCTCGGCGTGATTGAGTAAGTTGCATACATCTGTATCGTCTTGTATGATGGGTTTCTACACAAAATGTGTCACGCCGCGGGATAGAGAAGCGGCATCTCGTAAGGCTCATAACCTTAAGACCCACGTTCGACTCGTGGTCCCGCAACAATAGATTTCAAGAGGTACGTATCTTGAAAAAACAATGAAATATGCTATATTTTCTTGGCTTACGTATATATGTCGGGGTAGCTCAGTTGGTAAGAGCGGAGCATTCATAACGCTCAGGTCGTGGGTTCAACTCCCACCCTCGACACACTGCATGCACAATGCTATTGTGAGCAGGTACTTTACAATTTGCGGACGTAGCTCAACTGGTTAGAGCACCCGCCTGTCACGCGGGAGGTTACGGGTTCAAGTCCCGCCGTTCGCGCTAGATCAAAAATACTCAGGTTCATTCCTGGGTATTTTTGTATCTCATCGCGATAGGGAGCAAACCAAACTGCTTTAGTTTGCGTCGGGATCTTGAACGACGGAAGCATGCTGATAGCTGCTGAGTCGGTGCCCAGACCCATTCAGAATGAATGGAGTCGAGGGAAAGTCCCGCCTGTAACCTGGTATACTTTATTTATGAATATAAAAAATCTAGTCAGAAATGAAGAAAACGAGATACTAAAAGCTGGAGGTGTTGTTATCGACGCAGGAAAAGTCCTTTTAGTAACTGGTATACAAGGAACTATTTGGAGTTTTCCGAAAGGGCATGTAGAAAAGGGTGAGACTATAGAAGAAACTGCAATACGTGAAGTTCGAGAGGAAACTGGATATGATGTTGAAATACTGAAACGTTTGACCGATGTAACGTATACAAACAAAGGAACAGGTGACCCAATACGCGTGGCTATGTTTAAAATGAAACCAGTGAAAGATACGGGAACAAAAGAATCAGATACTCAAACTAAATGGTTTCCTATAGAAGAAGCAAAAGAATTTTTAGCTTCTCATAAACCAGCCTCATTACTTGCTGAAATGACCGAGTAACGATTGGTGGATTAAATTTGCTATACTATTTTCGATGAAAAAATATAGCCTCATACTCAGTCTTTTTACTCTATTGCTCCCTTTGGGAAGCGTCTTTGCTGCGACAACTCCTCCTCCTAAATTTCCAGTAGTCACTGCCAAGGGTATTGCAGTCTATGGATGGAAAAATGACGCACCAACTCCTCTGTATATACAAAACGAACACCGCCTCTATCCAGTCGCAAGTATTACAAAACTCGTCACTGCAAAAGCAGTAGAGGATCTCTATCCCAAAGACAAAATATTTACCATGTCGGCATCGGCGATCGCAACCGAAGGCTCGATCAAAGGCATTGGTATTGGATCACAATTTACTCGTGACGACCTTTTGAAGGCACTCCTTATTACTTCAAGCAACGATGCCGCAACGGCATTTATGGAAACCATTGGCAAATCAACATTCCTCGCAAAGATGAATGACATTTTGCATGCAAACGCGTACACGAACACTGCATTTATAAACCCATCTGGCCTCGATCCATCCAAGAAGGTCGCGATCAAGCCAAACCGTCTCACACCATTTCATCTCTCTGAACTGTTGAGTGATATTTATACCAATGACAAATTCCTCGTCAGTATCATGGCGCAACCCAAGGCCGACATCATCGACCTCGCAACCAACACTCCTGTTGAAGTACGACAATCCAACGGTCTGTACCTAGATGAAAATTACAAAGACAAAGTACTCATGGGCAAAACGGGGCTTACCAATATGGCCGGGCAAAACCTCGCCTTTGTCACCGAAGGAAATGACAATTATGACTACATCACGATCGTCATCCTCGGATCAAAGAATCGCATGACGGATAGCAAGAAAATCCTCGACTGGATCGCCGCATCAAACACGACACTGCAAACTAGTACGTTTGGGGGATAAGATTGATCCGGCAGTGAGCCTTGATAGCAAGATCTACTACCGGATTGACATCTAAACCAAAGGATGTTATCATAAGTCATTATTCTAATATATTGTGTTTTTGACTACTTGGTCAGGCTGACACAGTAGAAAAATAAAAAAACACAAAATATTATGACATCATCTACACCGCGTCCAAGACGCACGTTTTCTAGTGGCGCATCTACGTCTTCATCACGATCATTTTCAGCACGTCCAGCTCGAACTGGTGGATTTTCATCTGGTCGCATTATCACCTCTATTGGTTCTGGTACACGCGTGAGCGATCGACCAAGTCGTGGTGGATCATCAGGGGGTCGCCCATCATATGGCAGCAGTCGTCCAAGCTTCGGTGGTAACCGTGGTGGATTTGGCGGCGGAAGTCGTGGAGGTTTCGGCAATCGTGGCGGAGGCGGCGGACGTCGTGGCCCAAAGGCTGACTTCATCGACGAAAATCGCTTCATCAACAAAGCTGCTCCTATCGAAGACGAAGTAGTCTACACACCCACAAACACCTTTTCAGATTTCAAAATTCATGAACTCCTTGGGCAGAACCTCGCAAAGAAAGGCTTCGTGCACCCATCTCCGATCCAAGACCAAGCTATCCCACTCTTGCTCGAAGGCAAAGATGTGATTGGTATTGCATCTACTGGTACCGGGAAAACTGCAGCATTCTTGATTCCGATCATCAATAAATTCGTTGACGACCGTATGCATCAGGCAATGGTCCTCGCGCCGACTCGCGAGCTCGCACAGCAAATCGAAGAAGAATTTCGAGCATTCACCGTAGGCATGCGCCTCTTCTCAGTGTCTGTTGTTGGAGGTCTCCCGATCACCAAACAGATTCGTGAGATTGATCAAGGTGTGCACATCGTCATCGGTACTCCAGGACGTGTGAAGGATTTGATCGAACGTGGCAAGATCAAGATGAAAGATTTCAATACAATCGTGCTCGATGAAGCAGATCGCATGCTTGATATGGGATTCGTTGACGACATGCGACAGATCCTTGGTGCAATGCCAAAGGAAAAGCACGGTATGTTCTTCTCAGCGACATTCTCTCCAGACATCAAGAAACTCTGCGGAGACTTCCTGCGCGACCCAGTGACGATCTCACTGAAAACTCGTGACACTTCTGCAAGTGTCGACCAAGACGTTGTCCGTGTCCCAAGAGGTAGCGACAAAATGGATGTACTCCATGACTTGCTCAACAAACCAGAGTTTAAAAAGGTGCTCATCTTTCGCGAGACCAAGCGTCATGTGGACGAGCTCGCGCGAGACCTCAAGCGTGCAGGATTTGCAGCACTTCCGATCCATGGTGATATGCGTTCTCGTGAGCGCATGCGTACGATCGAAGCGTTTTCAAAAGGAACAGCAACAATAGTAGTTGCGACCGATGTTGCCGCTCGTGGTATCGACATCCCGGACATCACACACGTGATCAACTACGATGTGCCATCTACCTACGACACCTATATTCACCGCATCGGCCGAACAGGTCGCGGAAACAAAAAAGGGGTAGCACTTACATTCGTTCGGTAATTGAAAAATCACGTTTTTGTGATATCTTTAAAGTGCTTTTAAAAGCACTTTTGCCGTTATAGCTCAGCTGGTAGAGCACTCCATTGGTAATGGGGAGGTCATCGGTTCAAACCCGATTAACGGCTCCAAATATGAAGCCACTCATTTCAATTATTATTCCGACGTATAATCGCGCCTATATTCTTCCTCGTGCCATCGGAAGTGTATTGAATCAAACGTACTCTAATTGGGAATTAATTATTGTCGATGATGGATCAACTGATACCACGAAGGAATTGATTGAGAGCTATGATGATGCTCGCATAATATATGTCTATCAAGAAAATAAAGGTCCTTCTCCTGCTCGAAATATGGGTTTACGAAATACGCGAGGTGAATGGATTGCGTATTTGGACAGTGATGATGAATTGGTCCCTGAATATTTACAAACAACACAGGAATGGATTAATGACAATCCTAATACTCTATACCTTTCTACAAAATATAAAAGAATGATGGAAATATTTCAAAACGGAGAGATGGTTGATTCATATGAAGATAGTGTAAATGTCCCGGAACAGCTTACTGTTCGTGATATTTTTCTACGCACCTATTATTTCTCAATGGGTGGCTTTATGCATTCAAGGAAAATTTTTGAAGAAGGAATTGTATGGGACGAACAACTTGTTCAATCAGAAGATTGGGATTTCTTTATGCAGATAGGTGAAAAGTATCCAGATAATTTCATTTATATACCCATTGTGTTATGGACATATCATCGCAGTGTCGGTACTGATGGAGTATCTTCTAATACTACCCACTTACAAATGGCCAATTCATTTGAATATATTTATCAAAAACATAAAAATGATCAGCAATTAATAGGCCAAACTTGGTATCCTGAAAGAGTAGAAAAGTATAAAAAGTTTTACCAAGAAGCTCCAGATGGAAAGATCGAAGATCGCCACTGGAAAGATGGGGTTGTACAAAAGAAGAAACGAGTAGGCGAGCAATAAAAAAGATCATCTTTCGATGATCTCTGTAGCTAATTTACTGAGCAACCTTTCGGAACATACTACTTCTCGTCCAATCGCGATCGATAGTGGTGAGTGGTCCTGTTTTGACGAATCCTACTGGAATACCTGTTCGGCTCTCAACCAGTTCAATAAAGTCTTGTACTTTTGAACTCAATCTTTCTTTTTCGTATACCGAATAATCAAGATGGTCGAGAAATGTCAGTGCAATTTCAGTTGGGCAATTTGCATCACACGCAGCTTTTAATCCTTCCCAACTAAATGTTGCAACTCGACGAACAGTTTTCGTCACTGATGTTTTTTCAGTGATGTCATGTGGTGCACCAGAAAATTTCCGTACATAGTTCCAGGTGACCTCTTTTGAGTCTGCATCAAATGGTCCACTGTTGCCACCAACTCTGATGGGGAACGTTCGAGCAACGCCGATCACGTCCATCGCATAGTGATGTCCCGGCAATCCAGCTTCCGCAAGGAGTGCACTTACGGTCGTATCCCTACTTGTTGTGTACGGAAACTTCCCATGGATAACGCTGAGTCCGAAACCTTGCGTTCCTTCTAGTACGACGATGCCACCTTCGCGAAGTTCTTTGTGAAGGAGCTTTGTTGTATTAGAAAGATACGGTTTCAGCTGTGGAATGTCTTTTGCAAATATGCACTCTGAATCCCGCAGTACTCTGTGTGATGCATTCATCCCGATACCGAGACTGCTTTTCCCGGATGTGCTTGCAATACGTTCAGCAAGTCCGGTTAAGGACTCGAGTTCGATTTGGTGCTGTGTGATGACTTGTGCATGCGCATCAATATAGAGCCTGCGTTTGATCGGCATAATTTTTTCTATCATTTCAATCTCTTTGAGCAATACTTTGAGACTGATCTGTGCTCCAAGGCCAATGACGAGTTTTACGTATGGATTGATCCATCCGCAGGGAAGTTGTCGCATGATATATGGGACTCCTTCATAAAAGACCGTGTGTCCTGCATTTGCAGCTCCAGTCCGAACGCATACTGATGCAATAGTGCAGTTATGGGCAGCTATCGCTCCTTTGCTCTCTGAGCCATATTGCATACCAACGACAGCAATAATTTTGCCTGATGTATCTTGTTTCATATAGATTTTTTTAAGGTTTCCTTAAACCTACTACAAAATCCCTACGAAGCAAGCCTTTGCCTTTCTCTCTTTTTATGCTATAAATAGTGCCTTATTGTCGCCCGAAAAGGGCCTTTATTTTATCAAGAATACATATATGGAAATCCGAAACATTGCAATTATTGCCCACGTTGACCACGGCAAAACAACCCTCACCGACAAGATGCTCGCATTTTGCGGTATTGTGCTGGACGGTGCATCAATGGACTCAAACGCGATCGAACAAGAACGCGGTATTACGATCTATGCCAAAAATACAGCAGTCATGTACAAAGGTACCAAGATCAACATTGTGGATACTCCAGGTCACGCAGACTTTGGATCCGAAGTTGAGCGTGTGCTTCGATCTATCGACTCAGTGCTCCTCATTGTCGATGCCCAAGAAGGTCCTATGCCACAAACTCGCTTCGTCTTGAAAAAATCACTCGAACTTGGGCTCAAACCTATCGTTGTCATCAACAAGATCGACAAGCCAGGATCTGATTGTGCAGGTACACACGATGCAGTATTCGAACTCTTTATGGAGCTTGGGGCAACTGACGAACAGCTCGACTTCACCACTGTCTACGCCATCGGACGTGATGGTGTTGCAATGCGCAATGAAAAAGATGAACGAAAGGATCTCGAACCACTTTTCGAAACAATTCTTGAAAAAGTCCCACTCGCACTCAACGACACAACCAAGCAGTTCCGTATGCAGGCATTCAACCTTGCGTATGACAACTTCCTTGGACGACTTGCAGCAGGTCGCGTGTACGAAGGTGTTGCAAAGGCAGGCGACACCGTGTTTATCCGCAGTGGTGACGGTGCAGCTCGTACTGCCAAGATCGTCAAACTCTTTACATTCATGGGAATGAAGCGCGAAGAAGTATCTGAAGCAGTGGCAGGTGACATTGTTATGATCGCTGGTATCCCGGACATTTTCATCGGAGAAACCATCAGTACAAACAAAGAAGCAGAACTTCTTCCAGCGATCACGATCGACGAACCAACGATCGTCTTGGATTTCTTGGTCAACAACTCTCCATTTGCCGGCAAGGAAGGGAAGTTTGTGACATCTCGCCAGATCCGTGAACGCCTCGAGCGCGAGCTTGAAACAAACGTCGGACTCAAAGTGAACTTTGATGCAAATCCAGATCGCATTGCCGAAGGCTTCACTGTCTACGGACGAGGCGAAATGCACATTGCAGTCTTGCTCGAAAACATGCGCCGCGAAGGATATGAAATCCAGGTCTCACAACCACAAGTTATTATCAAAGAAGTTGATGGGGTAAAGAGTGAACCGTTCGAAGAAGTCACGATTGATGCACCTGCAGATTTCCAAGGTGTCATCATCGAAAAGCTCGGCATGCGCGGCTTTATCATGGGTGACATGAATTTGAAAAATAATACCGTGCGTATGGTATTTACCGGACCTACTCGTGGACTGCTCGGCTACCGCAACCAGTTCTTGGTGGATACCAAAGGCGAAGGGATCATGAGTGCACGTGTGCTCGGCTTCCAGAAATATGCAGGCGAGATCACTCGTCGTCAGGTTGGCTCTATGGTCAGTATGGAAAATGGAAAGGCATTGGCATTTGCACTCTGGGGACTTCAGGATCGCGGTACACTCTACATCTCTCCTCAGACCGAGGTGTATGAAGGTATGGTGATCGGAAATACTAGTAAGGGTGAAGAAATGAAAGTGAACCCAACGAAAGGAAAGCAGCTCACCAACATGCGTGCATCTGGTACTGACGAAGCAGTGACGATTATCCCGCCATGGACGATGACGATCGAACGCGGACTCGAAGTGATGGTAGATGACGAATTCCTCGAAGTCACCCCCCTCTCAGTCCGACTTCGCAAGCAATATTTGAATGATGCTGAGCGAACGAAGGCGAAGCGACCTAAGAATCAGTAAATAAAAAAGTCTTGAACATTTTGTTCAAGACTTTTTACTGTCATTGTGAATCTTCTTTTATAAATTGCATCGCATCATTAGTTTTATTTTCAACCAGGATAAAACGTATCGGATGGCACCAATGAATTCTGTCGCCATCACGAAGTTCCTCACCTGTTTCATACGATGTAACAAAATTTAGTTTAGATTCTAATCCAACATTAAAATGTGGATAATTTTGACTATCCCAAATAATACTCTTTATTGGATAAGCATTTTCTGCAACTAATTGCGGAGCCTTGCTTCTTCCAGGAAGCGGTGAAAAGAAAATAGGTTTTACAATTTCTCCCGGCCTAAACATTTGTAGCAACGGTCTCAGTATTGGTATAACCAGATCGATCCGTACCAGCTTATTTTCCTCCCTAACTTCTATGTGACCAATATTACTCCAGTTGCATTCCTTTGCCTTTTTCTCGAGAAACGTGACAATTTCTTCATCAGTTGAATATTGAGAATACGTGTGCTGCTTGGGAACAGAAAGGGAATTATCAAAGAATTTTAAATTAAAGTTTTTACTTTTCATAAATGTAATTTTTTGCAACATTACAACTTCCATGCTAATATGTCAAGTATTATATGAACGAAAAGCGACTCAAGGAATTTTGGAATAAGGAGTATAAGGATCCGGGCATGTTTGCACTCTCGGATGAAGTCAGTGCTGACTTGGTCAAATGCGTGCGCTGGATGCAAAAGGAATATGGCAAGGACGTGTTTCGTCCTGATGTGACTGTGCTCGATGCAGGCTGTGGCAATGGTCGCAATTTGCTATGGCTCAATGACATGTTTCGCGTCAACGGCGTCGGGTATGACATATCAGACGAAGCAATCGCACAGGCAAATGCACAGGCTGCAAAGCAGCAGTGGGGAAGCAAGCTCACATTCAAAGTGCGTTCACTGGACGAACTTATCCAGCTCCCGGATCAGTCCGTCGATCTCGTCATCGATGCGATGTCATCTCACTTTTTGAAAAATGTGGAGCGTGCGCGATTTATATCAGAACTTGCGCGCATCATGAAGCCACAAGGAGTAGTATTTTTCAAATCATTTTATGCAGAGCGCGATAGTCATACCAAGGAACTCCTTGAAAAACATGGCGCAGGCGAAGAAAATGCATACATTCATCCCAAGCTCAAAGTGTATGAATACGTCTGGACTGATGCAGCACTCGAAGCATCATTTGGAGAGCATTTTATATTGATGAAAAAGGAATTGTCAGGCAAACATCATATCAAGGGCAAGCCTGCCAAGCGTCGCAGTGTCGTGTGTTATTTTGAGCGCAAGTAGAGTGCTATACTGAGTGCATATGGTTGTGCCGCAAGTCCGAGGAGTACTCGTCATAAAAACTGATGCAGGATTTACTGAAACACATCCGCTCTGGGGTATGTACAGCGCGCTTCGTGCACAACTCGCAGAGATTCATGTTGTTATATTGACGAGTCATCATGTGAGCAAACGCGATCGCATGATTAAACCTGACGAACACACGTTTTGGTATACGTTTCAAAACAATGGCTTACTCTTTTCAATCTTTCATATTTGGAAAGTGCTCAAATTTCATCTCAGGTGGCGTCGTGTATATCGGCCGGACTTTGTGCTGAGTGTTGAGCCGGGTGCCGTAACGACACTTGCATGGTTTTTGTCATGGCGCATGCAGCGACCACTCTTTACCCATGCATCCATCCAAGACACCGAGTCAACAGGATATTTGATGCGCCGATGGGTGCTGGGACGTGCGCGTGGGATCTTTGTACCAGGAGATCATACTGCAGATGTACTCGCACGAGCATTCGGTATCGATCGAGACAAGTTTAGTATCCTCGCGCCGTCAGTTGATTTGCCGGCATTGAAAATAATTAAGGAGCGCTACAATTTTGAAAAAGAGCACCCTGCATTCAACGTTTTTCTTTCATCATGTGCACATACTGCGGCAACGCTTCATCGAGTGATCGATGTACACAAACATGTGCGACTGCAGTTTCCACGATGTGGACTTGTACTGATTGTTGATGAAGCCTTGTACAAAAAAGCGCGTCGAATTGCGCGACGACATATAGGTGTCTTTGTGTATAAAAAAGATGAGCAGTATGTCAGTATGATCAAGGGCACTTCTGTCTATATCGCACTCTCACTTGAACAAGAAGTTGACCTCATGATGATTGCCGCATTTGGGGTCAACATGCCAGTTGTTGCAGGTGCGTATGGTATTGCCAAGGAACTCTTTCCGGGTTCTCCGTATGAGCAGTTCCTTTGTCAGTCGAGCGATGTTCGTGGTATCGTAGCTGCTGTGGTGATACTGCTCAAGGATCAGTACTTGCGCAATCAGTATGGCCTCAACAACCCCGCACTGTCCGGCAAGATCGCATTTTCATCCAACGTCGACGCCGCAAAGGTTGTCATGGACACTGTCATCCCCATCATTAACCCACCCGAAGTGCATTCTGCAGCATTGCCAGGAACACAATATAGATATACAGATATAACGCCAAAGTAAGAAATCTTTCTTTGGCGGCAATCAGACGAAGAATATGCTGGCATATTCTCGATCTTCATTTGCCAAAGTAGCTCAGTTGGTAGAGCACCGCTTTCGTAAAGCGGGGGTCGTGGGTTCAATCCCCACCTTTGGCTCAATTGACTTTTAATAAGAAATACATAGAGTAAGAGTAAGTACAGATATTTGTACCTCACAATTTAAATTAAAAATGTATGGCAGTGTCACATGCGTTTGTGCCGTATTTAGAACGGCAAGCCAGCCCTGAAGCGATAGGGGAAGGAATGAAAATTTTCTCTTCAAATTTTCACAAGTTTTTTCCAAATGCTGATCGAATTGATCAAATTATTCACCGAGAGGAGGATGTTAAACAAGCATTCGAAAGTCTTGCTGAACATTCAACAAAGAATAGGATTATTACACACCATCTGCAGTTAAAACGTTTTTACAAGGAGGTATTTGAGGAAGATATAGATATGAAATTGATTAAATCGCCTCATACAATTGTACTCAGATATCTGATGTATATATCTCCGGGTTTAACTCGAGAAATCTTATTTGCTGGTGCAAAAAAATTACTCCGAATTGATATTCAAAAAAGCGAAATTGAAGTTGCTTTTCAAAAAGACGGAACGTATACGTTTTCTTATAATGGACTTATGGGGCCTGATAAGAAACTTCTTTTGGAAGAAGGTCAGACGGTACGTAATTTAGTCCGTCGGGAATGGAAAGAAAAAGAATGGATAGGAAAGCACGGAATGACTTGTTTTGAATATTTACTTTGCGCATGTTTTCGATATTGGCTTAGTGGTAAGTTATATGACGAAAATGGAAGATGGACGATATTCTCTAATTTTACAGAGACCAAGGCAGTAATAGCTCAGTCACAAGGAGTAGATATGTACACGTTTACCACTATTGATCTTGATACTACAGGGACTCATCCCCCAACTGGTATGCGTGGAACGTACATTTTTTAAATTTAAAGCCCGAGTAATGTCGGGCTTTTTTGTTTACTTCATTTTTGCTAGAGTGTGGGGGTAATGGACAAAGAATCAATTCAAGAACGTATCACGCATATCGAAGCCGCAATGATGGACGGGGATTTTTGGAGCGACGTGCCCAAGGCACAGGCGATGATCAAGGAACTCCAGGAGCTCAAAGACGCACTCGTTGGTGGTGGCAAATATGACAAAGGTAGTGCGATCATCACGATATTTTCTGGTGCAGGAGGGGACGATGCCGAGGATTTCACGGCAATGCTCCTAAAGATGTATACCAAATACGCCGAGCGCAAAAACTGGGACGTGTCATACCTCAACGAAAGTCCGAACGATCATGGGGGCTATCGCAATGTCACGATCGAGATCGCAGGAAAGGGTGCATTTGGTACGCTCAAAAATGAATCCGGTGTGCACCGACTCGTGCGCATCTCGCCATTCAACTCCAATGCAAAACGTCAGACATCATTTTCGCTTGTTGAAGTTATCCCGAAACTCACCAAGGCCGATACCGATGTCGTGATACCAGAGAGTGAACTCGAGATCTCATTTGCGCGAGCAGGTGGACCAGGGGGACAAAATGTAAACAAACGCGAAACTGCTGTGCGTATCGTGCATGTGCCAACAGGACTTGCAGTGCATGTGACGACAGAGCGAAGTCAAGAACAAAATCGCGAACGCGGGATGGAACTCCTCAAGGGTAAACTCTACAAACGCCAAGAAGAAGAACGCATTGCAAAAGAAAAAGGACTCTATATATCCAAGACAACTGACATCGAATGGGGAAACCAGATTCGTTCGTATGTGCTTCATCCATACAAAATGGTGAAGGATCATCGCACTGATGTCGAGACTGGCAACGTCGACAAGGTTTTGGAAGACGGAGACATCGATGAGTTTATTGAAGCGGAGAAAGGGTTATAAGAATTTACTTTTTTGAATAGTTGTTATCATAAGTGACTGTGACATGTGCTGGACTTTTATCTTTGGTCCAATCATGTGAAATATTTATGTCGAAATTTTCGGATAGATATTGATTATTTGTAAAATGCCTTCTTTCCGCACTAATACTTTGAGGGTTGTCTGGAGAAGGTGGTATATCATATTTTGTAGCAGCTTCCGCTAATGGATCTCGTCCAATGCTATATCCATTACTTTTTAACCATGTCCGTATACTATTTGCCGTAACATCAATTGACTGGTTTGTCTTAAATTGAAATTGTATTGACTCTATACCAATACCAGGCTGCATTTCTGCATTTGTATGTGGCCCATCTTCGTATTCAAATAAATCTGCAGGTAATGGGAAACCAGGAAAAAGGGTATTAATTGATGCAAGTTCTACTCTGTCATCCTGGAGAATAGTTGCGGTGGGAAATGTTTGCTGAATACCACTGCCTTTTGGTATTGGTTTTGAGTACCGCTTTGTAAGTATAAGTGCGAGACCCAGTATGAGAATAATAGCAATCCAGACGAATATTTTTTTCATAGGCTTATTATAATACATGTTGGACTTAGGTATAAATTGGATATGGTATACTGAACATTCAGTATGATTAAGTTCGTAAACGTATCAAAGGTGTACCCGAATGGCGCTGTTGCGCTTGAAAACGTCAATCTCGAGATCGAGACTGGCGAATTTCTTACTATTGTCGGACCATCAGGTGCAGGCAAGACGACGCTTACAAAAATGATCCTCGCCGAAGATCACCCAACCGAAGGCTCAGTATTATTTGAGAATATTGATATTCAAAGTTTCAACCGCGGAGAGACGACAAAACTTCGTCGCCGTATTGGGACAGTCTTTCAAGAATTCCGATTGCTCCCAACCAAGACTGCGTATGAAAATATTGCCTTTGCAATGGAAGCTGCAGGCAAGAGTGATGAAGAGATCGTCTCTGATGTGCCACACGTGCTTCAGCTTGTCGACCTCCAGGAGCGCATGTTTCATTTCCCCAGCCAGCTCTCGGGCGGTGAGAAACAGCGGCTTGCGATCGCGCGTGCCATCATCAACCAACCAGAAGTCCTCATTGCTGACGAGCCAACAGGTAACCTCGACGAAGCAAATACACATGAAGTCATTCACATTTTGAAAAAGATCAACGACCTCGGCACAACCGTGATCCTCACGACGCATGACCCGCTCCTTATTCACGCAGTGGGTACACGCATTGTCACCATGCAAAAAGGTCGCGTCGTCGGCGATGAGCAAAGAACAATAAAAAAGGTATAATACACATATGTTTTGGATCAGATTACAACGAGTCATACGCAGTGGATGGATCAATTTCAGACGAAATGGATTGGTTTCGTACGCGGCTATTTTAGTAACAACGATCACGCTCTCTGTAGCAACTGCGATATTTTTGTTCCAGGCAGTGCTCGTCAATGGTATTACACAGTTGCAAAACAAAGTTGATATCGCGATCTACTTCACTGTCGATGCTCCCGAAGAAAACATCCTCGCACTCAAAGGCACCCTCGAGAAACTCCCCGAAGTTGCAACTGTCGACTATAGCTCCGCGGATGCTCAGGTTCTCGCATTTCGTGATCGCCATGCTGATGACTATCTCACACTCCAAGCACTCGATGAGCTCGGCGACAACCCTTTTGGTGGTTCACTCTTGATCAAGGCAAAGGATTCAACGCAGTACGAAGCGATCGCGCGCGTGCTCGAAGGCGACAGTCAGATCGCACGAGAAAATGCGCAAATCATCGAACGTATCAACTATTCTCAAAACAAAGTTGTCATCGATCGTTTAAATAATTTGATCAAAAATGCTCGCGAAATCGGCTTTGGGATCACGATCGTCCTTGCGCTCATCTCGATCGTCATCGTGTTCACCACTGTGCGACTCACAATCTATATGGCACGTGACGAGATCGGCATTATGCGACTCGTGGGAGCTAGTACTGCGTACGTCCGCGCACCATTTATTGTCGGAGGACTCCTCTATGGATTCTTTGCATGGCTTATCACGACGATCATATTCTTGCCACTGACATACTTCCTCGGCATTCACGCAAGTGGCATCCTCGGATTCAATATCTATGGCTACTACCTCTCACACTTCTTTATGATTGGCGGCAGCGTGCTCCTCGTCGGACTATTCCTTGGTGGCGTATCGAGCTACCTCGCAGTGCGACGATATTTGAACGTCTAAAACTCCGTATTCTGAAACTCCCCGAGGTATCCCACGCCTCGGGGTTTTTCTTGAAAAATACTGCTTTTTGGGTATAATGAGCCCACGATTGCCGAATCGTCTAATGGTAGGACAACGGTTTCTGGTACCGTTTATCTTGGTTCGAGTCCAGGTTCGGCAGCAATGTATAACGAAGAAAAGAAGAATCTTATTGTTAAAGATTCTCGAAATGGGAAAGGTATATTTGGCAAAAAAGATTTTGAAATAGACGACATTATATTTCAAGTCACAGGGAAGCTCATAGCAGGTGACGAAGATGATGATATTGATGACGAAACGCGCGACAACACGTATCGATACAATACAGATACATATATCAGCCCCAAAGGAAGAATAGGTGATATGCTCAACCACTCCTGCAATCCAAATGCAAAAGTTACTAAAGAAGGTGACAGGCTTTTAATTCGTGCGATTAAAAACATTATTATAGGCAAAGAAATTACTATTGATTACTCGACTATTATTGCCGCTGACGATATCTGGGTAATGGAGTGTAATTGTGGGAGCACAAAATGTCGGGGAAAGATTGGGAAATTTAAATTGCTACCTATAGCCATAAAGAATAAATATATTACTGAGAATATAGTTCCGGAGTATATAGTACAGATAAGCTAGTCTACTCTAGATTTGCTATACTACCCCTATGAAACTAATCACACTCAATACATGGGCAGGGAGGCTCAAGGAGCCATTTAATGACTTTTTGAAGGCGCATATGGCCGACACGGATATCTTTTGTTTCCAGGAGATATTCAATACTACAGCTGAGGATACGCACGAGTTAGTTATTGATAGGGCTACAGAAAGTGGGAATACCAATATTCTCAATGAGATCAGTAGTATTCTCACCGACTTTGATGCACACTTTTGTCCGGTAATGGAAAATGTATATGGTATTGCAATTTTCTTGAAAAAAGGGATTGAAGTGATCCGTAGTGGGGAAGTGATGCTCTATAGTAACCCATCGTACAGTCTTGATGACGAATCAAATGATCATGATCGCAAGATGCAATGGATCCATATCAAACAAGGCACCAAAGATTTGCTTATCATGAACGTACACGGACACTGGGATCCGTCGGGCAAAAATGACACTTCAAATAGACTGGCACAATCCAAGATCATTAATGACTTCATCGATACTGTTGGATTTACTCCCAAGATATTGGTAGGAGATTTCAATTTGGATGTAAATACTGAGAGTATCAAGCTCTTGGAAAAGTCATTTATCAACCTTGTCAAAGAGCACGAGATCGAAACGACGCGCACTGAGCTCTACACTGGCGCAGATCGTCATGCAGACTATGTGTTCGTATCAAATGAAGTGTTTGTAAACAAGTTCGCCGTCATGCCCGATGTTGTATCCGACCACTTCCCGCTGTCTATCGATTTTGATTTGTTTTAAATAACCAAATCTTCTAAACAAAAAATCCCTCGATGGGATTTTTTGTTTACTATTTTTTTATTACATCGCGATCACGATGCCCATGATGCCAAGCAGGATGAGCCAGTAGCCAGCGTGGATGAAAAACAGCTTCCATGGCTTGCCTTCCCATGCGACAAATGAAAGCTGGGTTGGAACGACAAATCCGAGCCAGTTCCAAAATGCTGCCTGGATGCCGATAGATATGCCTGTGCGGCCCATGAATGCTGCTGCATAGCCAATAGAGTACGTGAGGCACAGTGCCATAAAGAATGCCCCAACGAGCGAGATAATGATGGGTTTCATCATATCCCGGAAGCACGGCTTTTCTGCAGGGACGACGATGCCGGCGAGGCGGATCCATGTTTTCCCAAAGAGTGGGCCGTACCAGATCATGCCGAGCACGACTGAGACAGCCATTGAAATAATAATCGTCCAAATATTGATTGCTACCATATATCTCTATTTAGTGAGTAATACTGAGAGTATATACGATCACTGGGGAAATGCGAGGAGGTTTTTGAGATAGCAGTATAAGTTTGTATACTACCTGTATATGAATAAAAAAGCTTGGATTATCGTTCTCGTACTTATTATTGGTGCAGTGGCATATGCACAATATCGACCAAAAGATGTGCCTGTTGAAACTGTTATTTCTCATGAAGATGTTGTTCAAGAAGTCAAAACACCAACACCTTCTGTTGATACAACTGAACAGACATTTAGTGGCAAGATCACTGCATACAGCACTGGTTGTTTCGTTGATGGTATTTGTAGCGTGACGGTTGGTGACAAGGTTGTGATCATCACTGCCGGATTCCGTATGAATGTTCCTCCAGTTGGTACACTCCAAGGGGTCGAGAGTATTGGCGACCTCGAAACCAAGATTGGGCACACTGCCACTGTCTACGCGCACAAAAATTCTTCAAAAGAATACACTCTCTATGGCAAAGCTAGCTACTACGTCAAAGTCCAATAGCAGCTCATTTTACGCATACATACTCGAATGCGCTGACACGACGCTCTATATAGGGTCAACGAACGATCTGTCCAAGAGACTCCATGAGCACAACCATGCTAAAAATGGCGCCAAATACACCAAGGCTCGTCGTCCTGTAGTACTTCGATACTCAGAGATACTCGACACCTTTGCGGCGTCTCGTGCACGTGAGGCCGCACTCAAGCGATTATCGCGAAAAGAGAAATTGGCACTGTTTGCTGGTAAAACAGCCTTATAGGAGGGTGTTTTTCCTTGTCTCATATTGACGCAAACCCAATACACAGGTTTCGTTAAACTTCGTCCAACTCATCAATGCTATAGTGTATATACAGGGCAATACGATGGATCTCAGGTGAAGCGCTGATTATTAAGCAATTAATATATGAGTTATACAATTATGAAAAAAATATTAGCCACAGGAGGAATGCTCGCATACATGCTCATGTTCAACTCGGGAGTCGTATCGGCTCATATGCTTCCCGATATTGCAGCATCAGAAATACAAGTACCGACAACAGAAGAATCCGCAAAGCGTGAAAAGCACTTTGAAGCAAAGATATCACGTCTCGCCGACAAGCTCGGACTGGATGTTGATGAGCTCAAGCAGGATCTGGCGTCAGGTCAGTCAACCAAAGACATTCTCAAAAAGTATGGCGTCACCCAAAAGCAATTGCGCGAAGTCATGGGCAACAAACGCGCACATGCGCATCGAGGCCGCTAGTGGTATACTAGAGGTATGAATACTCACGCCGACATATTTTTCGCTATCTCTTCTGCCGGTTTTGTCGTCGTTACGATATTGATCATCATCGCACTCGTCTATGTGATCAGTATTTTGCGAAAGGTGAAATACATCTCTGAAAAAATCGGGGATAATGTACAGGATATCAGCAATGACACCAAAGAATTCGTCCGAGATGTGCGCGAGAGCGGGGTATACCGTATACTCTTTGCCAAGAAGCGAAAGTCCAAATAGGTGTTGCGAGATGGGAAAAAGGAGTATACTGAAAGGGATTATCAGTAATCAATATTCCGTATGAAAAAAGAAACTAAAAAGAAAGGAGGAATGTCGACTGGAGGTATGGTTGCTATTGGGGCAAGTGTTGCCGCACTTGCTGCAGCATCATATTATTTCTTTGGCCCCGAAGGGCAAAAGCATCGCAAAACTGCAAAGGGTTGGATGCTCAAGATGAAGGCAGAGATCGTCGAGAAAATGGAGGGTGCAAAAGAAATGACCCAGTCAGCATATGACACCATTGTCGACACTGTTGCCAAGAAATACGCCAAGAATCCTGAGATCGGGATGATGGTAGATATGCTCAAGAAACAGTGGAAAGGCATTTCAAGCAGTAGTGCTGGCGCAAAAAAGAAAGTTGCAAAGGCAGTAAAGAAAGCTGTTAAGAAAGCATCTCCAAAGAAATCTGCAGCAAAGAAGAAATAAGCTGTAGTATTACTAGTATTAATTTTTAGAGTTTCGATATGCTTACAACTATTGCAATTATTCTCCTTATCCTTTGGCTCCTCGGAGTGGTTGGTGTGTTTGTTATCGGCAAATTCATCCACATTCTCCTTGTCGTCGCAGTTATTATGATCCTTATCCGCCTCATTCGCGGAGAAAATCCGATCAAATAATGCTCTCGCACAAGCCCTCCTCGGAGGGTTTTTGCTTTGGGTAAAATAGGGTAGTATCAAGGCATGAATAGTGCGCAAAAGGCATTTGTCCAAACAGTCAAAGGTCATTACAAAAAGCAGGGCAGACACGAGCTCCCATGGCGCCTGACGACTGATGCATACAGTATTGCGGTGTCAGAGATCATGCTGCAGCAGACACAAGTCGATCGTGTCATACCTAAATACACTGCATTCCTACAGAAATTCCCGACAGTACAGAAGCTCGCCAAAGCTCCACTCTCAGAAGTACTCGGTATGTGGAGCGGGCTTGGGTACAACAGACGTGCGAAGTTCTTGCATCAAATGGCACAAGCTGTAGTGAATGATTATAAAGGAAAGTTTCCGACACAGTACGATGATCTCAAGAAGCTTCCCGGCATCGGTCCATATACCGCGGGCGCAATATCTGCATTTGCATTCAACCAAGCTGTGCCGATCATAGAGACCAATATCCGTACTGTCTATCTCCATCATTTTTTCAAACATAAATCAGATATCTCTGATGCTGCGCTACACAAAATAATTGAGAAAACACTCGATACCAAAAACCCGCGCGTTTGGTACTGGGCACTCATGGACTACGGCTCACATTTGAAATCCACTGGTATTAAAAATAATGCTAAAAGCAAGCACTATACCAAACAATCAAAGTTTGAAGGATCCAAACGCCAAATCCGCGGCACAATCATGCGAGAAGTATTAAAAGGTCCGACAACAGCGCAACACATGCTAAGAATAATTGATCGCACCAAAGAAGATATTCAAAAAGTATTTGATGATTTGGTGAGAGAAGGATTTGTGAAGAAGGAGAAAGGGAAGTATAAAATACTTTAAAACCAAATATGAGGGTATCTCCAATATCCATTTAGAAAATAAAAACCAAATGGACTGAGAATAAATCTAAAAATACCGAACGCTGTTATGCCTATCAATAAAATGGCAATTAGTTCGTATTGTTTTTCATGTCGAAGGTATAATATTCCGATGAAGAAACTCATTGCTAGAAAAATTGGCTTAATTGCGAAACTGTAAATTATCTGAAACGAGTTTCCAAATGATCCATTTATATCATATCTTAGGTTGGTTTTGTCCCATATAGCGATAGCAACATAAAAGATAGTGAGAGCTATCAAGAAAATTAAATTTAATCTCTTCATATTAAGAATTATAACATCATTCAGCTTTAAGCCTCAATGCATACAGCATCGCTCCTAACAAAAGCATTGAGAGAATGATAAAGAGGATCTGCATATTGCCGAGCCAGAGGACTATGGCGCCAAGGAGTGGGGCAATGATGTATGCCAGCGGGAGTGTCATGCGCAGCGTTGAGATGAGCGCTGTGTCATGCTCGGTCACTGCCTTAAAGAATGCACTCTCACATCCTACTTCGATGATACTTGC
>CAYYSI010000001.1:42300-353375 GCA_964474435.1 uncultured Candidatus Saccharibacteria bacterium
GCTCGGTCACTGCCTTAAAGAATGCACTCTCACATCCTACTTCGATGATACTTGCACCGACACGTGTCAGGAACAATATGATTGCAAATACTGCAGCCTTTGGTGGTAATGGAAGAGCGAGTGCAAGTGTTGCGATTGTGGTGATGCCAAAGCCTACGATGATGAGGAAGCGTTCGTTATGGAGTCGATCGGCGATTTTGCCTGTGCCATATTGAAACAGTACGAATGGCAGCAACATGACAGAGAGAATGACACCAATCGTACCCCAACTAAATCCGAGCGTTCGCAAATACGGCGCCATATAGAGCACCATCCATGCAAAGAAGAATTGGAGGATGAAGTAGAGAGTAACAAGGCGGCGTGCCTCGGGGTGAGCAACCAATTCTCTGAATGCTTTTTGTAGAGAAATTTTGGGCGCGTGAGTTGTGCTTTTGATACGAGGAGTTGTGCCGATGATGAGGGTCGCAACCAGGGCGACAAAACTTGCGACTAGATATGTCCCACTAAATCCCGCAAAGGCAGAGATCGCACTTGTGGCAATAGGAGCAAGAACCCAGCCGGCGTTGTTGAGTGTCAGATAAAATCCGCGAATGTTGCCCGTGATGGATTCTCGACTATAGTGCTCGATGACCAAATCAAACGCATACCAAATGATCGTATTGAGTGAAAAGTAGAGAACAAATACCCATACAAATCCCATACTTGTCGTCAGAAGTCCTAAAATCCACAACAGTATTGTTGAGACAGATAATCCAACCAACAGAAATCTACTCGCACCAACGCGCGCAACAATGGTGGGCGCAATCAATATAAGGAATAATGAAAGGCCTGATGCTGTGGTGTATGCAAGCGTCGTCCATAGTGTAGAAGCATGCGTTGCAAGGATACTCGAGTTGAGATACGACAGGAGTGCGAGATGGATCGAGAAGAAAAACGATGCGGCAAATATGGGGCGAAGCGGATGATGCATTACATCAATAGTATCACAGGAATGACGAGTGGTCGCTTGGCAGTTTTTTGCAAGAGATATTTGCCAACGGTGTCGGCGACAGTATTTTTGAGCATGTCGATGTTGTTGGCATCAAAGTTCTTGCCTGTTGCTGCTTCGACAGTGCGCTTGGTGAGGATGCGAGTCTGACGGAGGAGTTCTTGGTTTTCTTTCAGGTACACGAACCCACGAGAAATGATGTCAGGAGATTTGCGGAGCATGCCAGTCTTTTGGTCGATGACGACCATGACCACAAACATTCCGTCTTCGGAGAGCATCTGTCGGTCACGAATGACGACGTTCTGCTCATCTCCCACAGAGAATCCATCAACCATCATCGGGCTTGAAGGCGCCTTTTCTTTGCGGACACTGATTTTAGTACCATTGTCGGTGATCTCGATGATCGAGCCGTTGTCAGGGACGACAATGTGGTCTTCTGGCATGCCGAGTTCCATCGCAAGCTCTTTGTGAAGCTCGAGGTGATAGTGGTTGCCGTGGATCGGAATAAAGAATTTCGCGTGCACTTTGCGGTGGAGCCATTTGATGTCTTCTTTATTGCCGTGTCCGGTTGCGTGGACGAATTCTTCACCAGGTGTGCGGAAGGAAATAATCTTTACACCCTGTCGTGAAAGCCCGTCTTTCATTGCCTGTACTGCGCGTTCATTTCCTGGGACGATAGAGGATGAGAGAATGATGCGATCACCTTTTTGCAGCGTCACTTTTTTCACTGACTTGTTTGCAAGTCTGTTGAGGTAGCCAAATTCTTCACCTTGGGCACCGGTCACGAGGATGAGGAGTCGGTTGGGTGGGTATTGGTCAATATGGTCGATGGATATGATGCTATCCTTTTTTGGCTTGAGGAGTCCTGCCTGGATCGCGATATCGAGGTTGGTCTTCATACTGCGACCTTCGATCACTATTTTCTTGCCGAGTCCTTCGGCGATCTCTACGACCTTGATCAATCGAGTGATACTTGAGGCAAAGGCAGCCATAAAGATACGGTTGCTATTTTCGCGTTTGAGGATGTTTTCGATACCTTCGTGCACTTTGACTTCGGCGAGTGAGAAGCCTTCGTTTTCGATGTTGGTTGAGTCAGTCATCAAGAGCAAGTTGTTTGCCTTGTCGAATTGCTCATATTCTTTTTCTTCGGCTGCACTGACGACTCCATCGATCTGATCGAGTTTGTAGTCACCAGGAGTGACGATGTTGCCATACGGAGTCTCGATGATGATACCCATGGCATCCGGGATCGTGTGTGTCACACCCCAAAAGCGGATCTTGATATTGCCGAGCATGAGTGTTTGGTCTTTTTCAACGGCGATGGCGTTTAGTGGTGGCAAATGTGGGAATTCGCTCTGGCGCTTGCGCATGAGGAGGATAGAGAGGCTGCGAGAGTAGACTGCTGGGTTGCCGATACGAGAGAGTACGAGGGGTACGCCGCCGATGTGGTCCAAGTGGCCGTGGGTTACAACCAGTGCGCGGATCTTGTCCTTGCGCTCTTCGAGGTAGCGAGTGTTGGGGATGACGTAGTCGATACCAGGCGTGCTCTCGTTTGAGAAGTACATACCCGCATCGATGACGATGATATCGTTGCCGATCTCGATCGCAGTCATGTTCTTGCCGATTTCTTCAACTCCTCCGAGTGGGATCACGCGGATGACGCCAGGAGCGACATCGGGGATATGCGCCGTCTTTTTCTCAAGGGGTGCATTCATCAAGTCGTTCGGATTCATCATCGGTTGTGATGGGCGCTTGCCACGATCAAATTGGCGACGATTGTTGTTGAATGATCGCTTTGGCTTCGTAAATTGCTTTTTAGGCTCTTGTGTTGGTTTGTGAGTTGTTGGTTGTGTTGTTGTTTCCATAAATATTGTTATTAATTGCTTCTGTTTGAAAATGGTTTCCAGACGTTGTCGACTGCGACATGCCAATCCAGTGCTTCGACATACCGATCGGTCTCCGATGCAAGGTATGAGGGAATGGGGATGTGCACGGATCGTGCGGTTATAAAAGGGTAGGCTTTGGTGTAGAGTGAAAGGACTTTTTCATACGTACGTGGGACATCTTGCTCTCTCGCTACTATAAAGGTGTAATCTCCTGCCTGAAGTCTGTCTTGGAATGCCCCATGATCAAATGCTTTGATAGTGACGAGGATGCCTAGTCGTTCAAATTCACTGGCAAGGAGCTGTGCCGCACGAAGTGTTCCTTCTTCGTTTTCAACTGCAATAGAGAAGCTGATACCAGCGCCATTTTTCTTGAGAACGCCATCAGTATAGATGTACCCAAGAGAGGTGAGGACCGGGAAGATGTCATCGGTAGAGTCAGATGGAGTTTCCGAAATACCGTAGCCGTGTAGAACTGTAGCAATTATAGCATTTTTGTCAATCGCGTGGTCAATGGCTTGAGTAAATTGCCGATTGGCAAAGACTGCATCGTTTGGCTGACGGAAAAGTCCAATAGTGTGACTGCTTTTGATCGACGTCGTGAGCATATCACTGTTTGTTACTTGGACTGCCGTTGCAGGCGCTGCGGCAATAGTCATATCGACGGAGCCGG
Source organism: uncultured Candidatus Saccharibacteria bacterium (assembly GCA_964474435.1). Taxonomy (GTDB): domain Bacteria; phylum Patescibacteriota; class Minisyncoccia; order Phycocordibacterales; family UBA9973; genus UBA4124. The sequence continues at coordinate 45,845 of CAYYSI010000001.1, forward strand.
CGTTGAGTGCATCGAGGAGTGTGGATTGATTTGCAAAAAACTTCATCGTGTAGTGATCGATGTATGTGTCGCCGAGTGCGTAGTGAGTATTGCGCTTGAGTTCGATCTCGGTCGGGATGCCGTTGTCGGTATACAGATGGCGGAATACATACATACCGCTCCCAACAGGGTGCAGGTTTGCTGGCGCATTCACAATACCTTCGTCAGGCACACTACTCCACACATGTTCTGGGATAACCCCGATCGTCAGTCGAGAAAGGAAGTCAGTCCGTGCCTCCGGCAAGGTGAAGCTGATTGTTGCAGGCCCAGGTGTAGAAATAAGGATGGTTTGCCAGTACGCGCTACCTGTCGGATTGATCAGAGTGTCAGCAAGCTTTTCGATGGTAAATGCGACATCGTCACTCGTGAGGGGTTTGTGATCGCTCCACGTGAGTTTGTCATCGAGGGTGAATGTATAGGTCAGTCCATCAGGAGAAACGGTATATGACGATGCGAGCTCTGGCACAAACGTTCCGTCCCTTGTTTCTTTTACAAGTCCTGCAAAGAGGAGTTTGGTGAGGCTCTTGTCAGTTTCTGTTGTTGCAAGGAGGGGATTGATCAGTCTCGGTGCACCAATCACACCTTCGGTAAAGGTGCCGCCACGCGCAGGAGTAGCTACGAGGAAATGACTATTGATCGTGAGTAGTAGTGCATATGCGATGCCGACAATCGCGATGAGGAGCCCATACAACACAACGCCATACCACGTCAGTGGAGGCGTGAGCAAGACGCGAAGTGTCGCCTTGGAAGGAACTTTGTGCTGTTTAAAATAAGAAAAAAATGTGGTCATACAATGACGACACACGCACCTCTAGGTATTAGAGGATGATAACTGCAAGACTAGCTCCAACAAAGATTACTGCTACTACAACGGTTGCCACGAACAAAAAGCGTTCGGCTCCCCGACGAGTCTGTAGGAATGATGTATTGTCGCCAAATGAGCTGCCACTATCGCCTTGGGTGCGCTGAAGCAACACTAGGCCGATAAGGACGAGGCTCGAGATGATCTGAACGAGATGCAGAATATGTGCCATAGGTGAAACGTGTCTATTGTAGCAAATAATGGGGAATTGGCGAATGTTGACAAACAGTTGCCGAATGTTTTTATTTGGACAATGATTCTATTAAATATTTTCCTTGTTCAAATGAATCAATAGATGGAACTCCATCTCGCGACAGCTGAACTGAACTGAAGTTGTATGTTGTTGGGGCATTTTGCTCAAGTGTTGCTTCAAATATGCCGGAGGTCGCGAGGATACCTGTGGTGGTGAGTTTGCCGCTGCCGACGAAGTTGCCGAGTGAATAGGCGATGGGGACGTTTTTATAATTCTCAATTTTACGAAGTACGTGTGGGCCGGAACCAAGGATGAGGTCTGCCCCTGCATCAATCGCAGTGTGTGCGACGAGCTCGACGTTGCCACGGTCTTCGGTGCCCATGTATTCGTTCACGCCAGGTACCGCAGTTTTATCAGCGCCTTCTGCTCCTCCATGAAATACGACGATGACGAAATCATTTTCATTTTTTAGCTTTTCAACTTCTCGTTGGATGAAGTCATAGTCCGTGATTGTCTTTGCAGGTTCAGTACTCGAGAGTCCTAGTACTCCAATCTTCTTTCCTTTGATGACAATGCTTGTGCTCGGATGTGTTGGAGAAATAAATGGAATACCTGCATCGTTGAGTACTATCTCTGTATCCGCAAGTCCTTCGTTGAGATAATCATATGAGTGATTGTTCACGAGCGACACCATATCAAATCCGGCTGCGCGCAGTGCATATGCAAATGAGGGATCGCCTGCAAATGCATGACACATGGTTGCGAGGTAGATACATTTGCTCGTGCGATCAGGTGTTGCAAACGTGCCTTCGAGGTTGCCGATCATGAGGTCTGGCTTTTGGAGAAGGGACGCAACGCCGAGAAATACATTTTCGTTGTACGCATCATCGCTACTGGGTACCATGTCGCCAACCCAGCCGACAGTGATCGTGGTTGGTGTGTGACGTGGCATTACAAACACACTTGTTGGTGCTTCTGCCCAAAGTATGGACGTGCTAATGATCGTGACGATGACGAGCGTACTCGAAATGATAAGAAACGTATTGCGCATATATTAGACAAGTGCGTAATCAAGCATGCGTTTCTGCATGTCGGCGTTAGTAACTTTAAATCTCACCTTGTCACCGATACGATATTCTTTGCGAGTGCGTTTGCCGATGATAGCCATTTCTTTGTCATTGTACTCAAAGAAGTCGTTCCCGATGTCGCGCAGTCGCACCATGCCTTCGCATTTGGTATCTTTTTCTTCGACGAAAATACCGTTTTGTGAGACTCCTGTGACGACCCCATCAAAGATTTGTCCAACTCGTGTCGACATGTATTCGACTTGTTTGTATTTGATCGATGCGCGTTCTGCATCAGCTGCTTCCTTTTCGCGTTGTGATGAATGTAAACAAACGCGATCGTAGTATTCCCAAAGTTCCTTGGGGATGTGTCCGTTATTTAAATATTCAGTAAGCAGGCGGTGCACGATTGTGTCAGGGTAGCGACGAATAGGAGATGTAAAGTGTGTGTAAAACTCAAACGCAAGTCCGTAGTGGCCAATATTTTTTGTACTATATATAGCTTTTGCCATTGAGCGGACGATCGCAGTTTGGATCGTTTCTTTTTCGGGCTTGCCATCGAGTGATTGCACGAGGTCATTGAGCGCGCGTGCAGAAATGATACCTTCGTCATTGACTGGCAAGTTGTGTCCCATGCGCTTCAAGAAGAGCTTGAGATCCTCCATGCGTTCTGGATCTGGGTTATCGTGCACGCGATAGACGAATACGCGAGAGTTATCTTTGTCGCCTTTGGTGATGAATTCCGCAACTTTGCGATTTGCGAGGAGCATCAACTCTTCGATCATGTGGTGTGTTTGTCCGCGTTCTTTGACATATGCGCTGAGCGGCACGCCATTTGCATCAAGCTTAAATTTCACTTCAACGGTGTCGAGCATCATTGCACCGTTTGCAAAACGTTCTTTTTCAAGATGCTGTGCAATTTTTAATGCAGCTTCGAGTTCTTTTAGAAATGGTCCTTCTTTGGTATCCAAAACTTTCTGCGCATTTTCGTATGTAAATCTTTGATGTGAATGAATGATCGTCTTGCCATACCATTCATCAACCACATTCATATTTTTATCAATGATAAATACTGCAGACATCGTGAGGCGATCAACGTCAGGGTTCAGTGAACACAGATCATTGGACAATGCTTCGGGAAGCATCGGGATCGTACGGTCGACGAGATACACACTGGTCGCGCGACGGTATGCTTCTGCATCAAGTGCCGTGTTGGGCTGCACATAGTGCGAGACATCGGCAATGTGAATACCGATCTCTACTTTTCCATCATCCAAAAATTGCACAGAGATCGCATCATCGAAGTCCTTGGCATCTTCGGGGTCGATAGTGAACGTCGTGATTTGGCGGAAGTCTCGACGATTATTCTTCTCATCCTCGCTGATGCCATGTTCTTTGATCGCAAGTGCTTCTGCATCGACTGCAGGCGGGTAGTCAGAGTCAAATCCTTTTTCAAGTGCGAGTGAGAGCATCTCGGCATTGTTCTCAAATGGTTTGCCCAACACTTTTACCACTTCACCACTTGGAGCCTTCATGGGATCTGGCCAGTCAGTGATCGCACAAAAGACTTTGTCGCCAGCTTTTGCGCCAGAGAGTTTCTCACCAGGGATAGTGATCGGCGTGTACATGCGACCATCGTTGGTGACGATGCAATGCGCGCCTTGTTCAAATGAAAGTGTTCCACTATATCCGACTTTGGCACGGCGAGTGATGTCGAGGACTTTGCCGCGAGGGTTTTCTCCGGCAGGGAGCTCGGTGATTTCGGCTTGGACGACATCCATATGAAATGCGCGGTTCAATGCTTCGCGGGGGATTTCGATCGTGATCCCGAGATCACGGACTTTCACATACCCAATGCCTTTGGGTGAAATATTGATGGTACCTTCGAGTTTGGCACCGATTGAGACTTTTTCCATTGAGCTACTGTACCATGTGGCCTATATAATGTATAGAATTGTTTGACTCTCGGGCTATTCTCTGCTACTATCGTCGCTACATGTTAAAGATCAGACTACAACGCATCGGACGCAAAAATGAGCCAGCTTTTCGCTTGGTTGTGACCGATCACAAGAACGCTGCTCAGAGCGGCAAATTTCTCGAGATCCTCGGCTCTCACACCGTGAAAAATGACGCAGTTGCCTTCAAGGCGGAGCGTGTTACTCACTGGATCAAGATGGGTGCACAGGTTTCTCCTACAGCACACAACATGCTCGTAAAGGCAGGTATCATCGAAGGCAAGAAGAAAAATGTGCTTTCAAAGAAGTCTCCGACTGTGAAAAGAAAGGAACTCAAGAAGAAATAAAACATCAAACATCCCCTCTGGGGGTTTTTGTTTGGGCGTGATAGAGTATAGATGTACTCTGATTATCAGTTTTCCTATATATGATTATGTCTGACAAAGAATTTCTTGAAATGGTAATAAAGGCGCTTGTAGAAAATCCTGCTGATGTGGTAATCGACCGCACGGTGGACGAAATGGGGGTACTCCTGACGCTCTCGGTGAACCAAAATGACATGGGCAAGATCATCGGCCGCCAGGGCAACACTGCCAAGGCTATCCGTACACTGCTGCGAGTCGTCGGTATGAAGCACAATGCCCGCGTGAACCTCAAAATCAACGAACCCGAAGGTTACCAAAAGCAGCCCGATGTCGCAGACCTCGATGATGCAATGGCAGACCTCAAGGATCTCTAAAATACCCCTATAAATAAAGCCTAAAAATCTCCTCGAAATAGGGGATTTTTATATGCTTGACAAATATTTCATATCTGCTATGATATTATCAATATAGTACGTTGGTAATTGAGGGACTAAAGGTATGGAAAGAGACCTCCTTATTTATTGCAATGGGCTCGACCTTATTGTTTCCGGCCAGTCATAGTAATACTATACCGGCGAAGCTTCTCTGATTAAGTTCATACAAGAAGTGATAGGAAATTAAACTCTTCCCCCCAAACAATTGTTTGGGGTTTTTTATTTGACACCCTTTCCGGAAGTGGTAGGCTACGAAAGATAACAAGTTTTTTCACACAAAATCATATAGAGACATGAAAAAGGTATTTTTTACTATTATCCTTATCTTAGGAATAGGTATTTATTCTTGCAACAAAGCTGAGCTTGAATGGCTCATATACAATGATTATCCACCAAGTTGGTATGACCCTTATTACAATTACAACAACGAAAAGATTGTAATTCTTGATAGGGATAGAAGTTGCTACCACACTTCCTATGGTTGGAATAATAATTATTTGTATATAAGTAGAAGTTCACAATACTGCAACTATACTTTTGGTCCATATTATGACAATCTTCTGAGATCAAAGAAGTATTTGATTTTTAGGCGTATGTATAACGGTCAACTGATCTATTGCAATGAGTAATACTCTTTGGTGTGGTAAAATAAAAGAAAATAATTCCTCACTTAAATTTACTTTTATGAAAAAGAATGATGGGAAATGCAGAACTAAAGATGGAGATGCTAGTGGGTTACCTTTTACAAAAGATGGGCAAGCAGCAGAAAGAGATGTTATTGTACGCTGTTGAATTAACAGCTATCCGGAAAATAAAGCAGAATCAAATTATGGTTCTGCTTTTTTATTTTGACTAATTCCTAAAATATTGTATTGTTACAGCATGAAATTTCACTTTCTGACGATATTCCCAGAGATGATTGAGGGCTATATGAAAGAGTCTATTTTGAAGCGGGCGGGGGAAAAGAAGCTGCTGTCATACGAGGTGAAAAATATCCGCGAATATAGCAAAGATCGTCATCGCAAAACTGATGATCGTCCGTATGGTGGCGGTCCCGGCATGGTCATGACCCCAGAGCCTATTTTGAATGCATTCAATAAATTGAAAATGAAGAAAGGTGGCAAGGTAAAAGTCATCCAGCTCTCACCGAGCGGCAAGATGTTTGATAATGTTGCTGCCAAGAAATTCGCAAAGACGTATAGCGATATAGTGTTTATTTGTGGTCGCTACGAAGGAGTAGACGATCGCGTGCGCAAGGTGCTCAAGGCTGATGAATACTCAGTCGGCAACTATACCGTGACCGGTGGAGAGCTCCCGGCGCTCATTATGACTGACGCAATCGCTCGACAGATCCCAGGGGTTCTGGGGAAAGGGGAGTCAGTAGAGGAAACCCGCATTGCGAGTCCTCGCACCTACACTCGCCCAGAAATCCTTGTATACAAAGGCAAAAAGTACAAAGTCCCCAAAGTCCTCACCACCGGCGACCATAAAAAGATCGACGAATGGAGGAAAGGGCAGCAGAAGTAGGGAACTATTGACTTATATTTTCATACGTGCTATGATAAATTGAATCATAAATTTACAACTATGGAATTAGCTATAGAAAATACTGATAAAAAGACTAAAAAAAGGAAAGTCTCATATAGGTTCAGAGGAATTCAGTCCAATGAATCAGTTCAGATATTAGAAGATGATGATCATTCTGAAAAAGAAATTGAAACGGATTTGCAGGATTGTCCACGCGAAGAAATGACTGTTCAGCAGAAAATGGATGATATTTTAGAAAAATTTCCAATTGCTACGTGGCCGCTTAGGCTTTGGTAGAGATCTTAAGATAGTTGATTGTTAGTAAGTATAAGGCCACTCTTATTTTGATAAGGTGGTCTTTTTTATTGACCCGGAAGTGAGCCTTGGCATAGTACTTCGTACAAACGCGGCGGAGCCGCAATGCCAAGATCTACTTCCGGGTTGACATTCTTTTATATATGCCATACACTGGGAGTCCTACAGATTTCCGGCAGAGTTACGATTTTTTCCTGTATTTTATTAGAAATCTTTACCAGTTAGCCACCTCGCAGAGAGGCCGGCATTTTTGCGTTTATACACTTTATACATGAGTAAAACAAAAACCACGACAACAGGCGCGCGTCCCAAAAAATACTTTTCAAAATACAAGAAACCACTCGTCGAATTCCCAAACCTTATCCAACACCAGATCGATTCATTCAACTGGTTGATCGAAAAAGGTCTCAAGGAAACATTCAAAGAATTTACTCCAATCCAAGACTACTCTGGCAAGAAGTTCCAGCTTGATCTCGTATCATTCCACCTCGTCGCGCCAACATTTGACGAACACTACGCAAAAGAAAACAAACTCTCTCTCGAAACACAACTCAAAGCTCGCATCAAACTCACCAACAAACAAACTGGTTCTGAAAAGGAGCAGGAAATTTTCCTTTCTGACATCCCAGTAATGACGAACCACGGGACGTTCATCATCAACGGTGTTGAGCGATCATTGATCCCGCAGCTCCAGCGATCATCAGGTGTATTTTTCACTGAGCTTGAAGTCAAAGGCAAGCGATTTTTTGGTGCAAAGATCATCCCAAACCGCGGTGTATGGATCGAAATCGAATCTGACCCAAGTGGTGAAATCTTTGTTCGTATCGACAAGAAAAAGAAGTTTTCAATCATCACACTCCTTCGCGCACTCGGACTCACGACTGATGAGTTGATCAAGGCCCAGTTCAAGAAAAATGACACCGCACTCAAGGTGATCGAACTCGCAATCGAAAAGGATGCAGTCAAGGATCAGACTAGTGCATTCGTCGAAATCTACCGCAAACTCCGTGACGGCGACCTCGCCAATGCTGACAACGCGCGCGACTTCGTGAACACACTCTTTGGGGATGAGCGCTACGATCTCTCACAGGTTGGACGATTCCGATTTAACAAGCGTTTCGAGCTCTCTATGGATGATGCAGAAATGAACCGCAAGACGCTCTCTGCTGCAGACCTCGCAATCATCATTGCAAATATCATTGACCTCAACACAACACCTGGCTCACACGCTGATGACATCGACAACCTTTCGTCACGACGTGTACGTTTCGTGGGTGAAATGCTCCAGTCCAAGATCTACATGGGCTTCACTCAGATCAAGCGCAATGTCCAAGACCGCATGAGTACCATCGATGCTGCAAATGCACTCCCGATCCAGGTCGTCAACCAGCGCCCACTCCAGGCTCGTATCAAAGAATTCTTTACGACCAACCAGCTCTCACAGTTCATGCAGCAGGACAACATCCTCGCCGAGATCGAAGAGCTCCGTACGGTTTCAGCGCTTGGGCCCGGAGGTCTCACACGTGAGCGAGCAACACTTGAAGTCCGCGACGTGCACACGTCTCACTATGGTCGCGTCTGTCCGATCCACACCCCAGAAGGTCCAAACATCGGTTTGATCTTGCGCCTTGCGATCTACGCACATATAAATGAATTCGGTATTATCGAGACTCCGTACGCCAAGGTAAAGAACGGCAAGATCACTGACGAGATCGTGTACTTGAACGCTGCCGAAGAAGAAAAGTACACTATCGCTCACGCAGGTATGCGCATGGATGAAAAGGGTACATTGCCAGAGCGCGTTGAAGCTCGTATCAAAACATCTCCTGGTATCGTCGACAAAAAAGACGTTGACTATATCGACGTTGCGCCAAACCAGGCATTCTCTGTAGCGACCGGTATGATTCCATTCTTGGAACACAACGACGCAAACCGTGCGTTGATGGGAAGTAACATGCAAAAGCAGGCAGTGCCACTCATCCGTCCAGAAGCACCATTGGTTGCAACAGGTATGGAAGAATCTGCAGCTCCATATTCAGGACGACTCGTCATTGCCGAAGAGGCAGGTGAAGTGACTGCAGTAGATGCAACCAAAGTCACGATCAAAAATGACAAGACAAACAAAGATCACACCTACACACTTGTGAACTTCCAGCGCACCAACTCATTCAATGCCTTTCATCAGCGACCAGTTGTGTCTGTGGGACAAAAGGTAAAGAAAGGGGATTTGCTCGCTGATACTTCTACGACTGACAATGGACAGATCGCACTTGGTCACAACATGCGTGTTGCGTTCATGTCATGGAACGGTGCAAACTTCGAAGACGCGATCATTCTCTCAGAACGGTTGATCAAGGATTCAAAATTTACCTCAATGTATATTGCTGAATTCACATCAGTGGTTCGCGATACCAAACTTGGGCCCGAAATCACAACTCGTGATATCCCAAACGTTGGTGAAGCACGTCTCAAAGATCTCGACGAAGAAGGTATCATCCGCGTCGGTGCAGAAGTTCGCGAAGGCGATATCTTGGTTGGTAAAATCACACCAAAAGGTGAGACTGAACTTACACCAGAAGAACGCCTCCTCCGAAGTATCTTTGCGGAAAAAGCCCGCGACGTAAAAGACACATCTTTGAAGATGGATCACGGCAAGCGTGGACGTATCATTCGCGTCAAAGTATTCTCTCGTGACCAAGGTCACCAGCTCGAAAGTGGCGTCATCAAGAAAATCGTTATTGAAGTTGCACAGCTTCGAAACATTTCTGTCGGTGACAAGCTCGCAGGACGACACGGAAACAAGGGTGTTATCTCAGTCGTGCTTCCAGAAGAAGACATGCCATACATGGCAGACGGAACTCCTGTGGACGTCGTGCTCACCCCACTCGGTGTGCCATCACGTATGAACCTCGGACAAATCCTCGAGCTTCACCTTGGTCTTGCTGCACATGAGCTCGGCTATCAAGCAATCGTGCCGCCGTTCTCTGGTGCAACTGATGCAGAAATCAAACAAGAATTGGTTGCTGCTGGATTCCCAGAAACAGGTCTCGTGCCACTCTTTGACGGACGAACGGGAGAGAAATATGAACAAGACATTGCAGTGGGATACATGTACATCTTGAAACTGCACCACATGGTTGAAGACAAGATTCACATGCGTTCTATTGGTCCGTACTCTCTCATTACACAGCAGCCGCTCGGTGGTAAGGCACAAGGTGGAGGTCAGCGTTTCGGAGAAATGGAGGTCTGGGCGCTCGAAGGATATGGTGCATCGCACACACTTCGCGAAATGCTCACGATCAAGTCCGACGATATCCGAGGACGTGCCGCGACATTTGATTCGATCATCAAAGGCGAACCAATCCGCGAACCAAACACACCTGCATCATTTATGGTCATGTTGAACTACCTCCGCGGACTCGCGCTCGACGTCGAGCTCAACAAACCAAAGATCGCCAACGTATTATCAGCTGCAGATGACCAGACAACTGCGTAACCATTGAGTAATAATCATATGAAAACACTAGATACAACAAATTTCGATCAAATTGTACTCAAGCTCGCAAGTCCAGAACGCATTCGCGAATGGTCATACGGTGAGGTTACGAAACCAGAAACCATCAACTACCGAACCTCACGCTCAGAACGCGGTGGCCTCTTTGATGAGCGCATCTTTGGACCTGAAAAGGACTATGAATGTTACTGTGGTAAATACAAGCGCATTCGATACGCAGGCATCATCTGTGAAAAGTGTGGTGTGGAGATCACACAATCTATCGTTCGCCGAGAACGCATGGGACACATCGAACTCGCCAGCCCTGTTGCACACATCTGGTTCCTCCGTGGTGTGCCATCTCGCATGAGTATCTTGCTCAACGTGTCACTCACTGACCTCGAAAAGGTTGTGTACTTTGCCGGCTACATCATCACTGGTGTCCACGAAGACGAAAAGACTCGTGTCGTTGCAGAACTCGAAGCAGAATTCAAAAACAAATTGAAAAATGCCGCTGACGAAGACACTCGAGAGAAACTTCGCACATTGCTTGCAAATACGAAAAAAGAAATCGCAGAAATCCGCGTTGGTAAGGTATTGAATGAATTGTCATATCACCACTACTCACTCAAGTACGGTTCTTCATTTGAAGCAAACATTGGTGCTGAAGCGATCTATCAACTCTTCTGCAACATCGATCTCGAGAAACTCAAGGAATCCACATTGAAGCTTCTTGAAAAAGCAGGTGCTGCTGAACGCGAAAAGCTTCAGAAGCGTCTCGCACTCATCCGATCAATGATCTACGCAAACATTCGTCCAGAATGGATGTTCCTGTCAGTGATCCCAGTGATCCCACCAGCGATCCGACCAATGGTTGCACTCGAAGGTGGACGACACGCGACATCTGATGTCAACGACCTCTATCGTCGTGTCATCAACCGCAACAACCGTCTCAAGAAATTGAAAGAAATCGGTGCGCCAGATGTGATCTTGCGTAACGAAAAGCGTATCCTTCAAGAAGCGGTAGATGCATTGATCGATAACTCAATCGCAGGTCAGGACTCTCCTGCAATGTCACAAGCGCAGCGACGTGCGCTCAAGTCTCTTTCAGATAACCTCAAATCAAAGCAAGGACTCTTTCGTCAGAACTTGCTCGGTAAGCGTGTCGACTACTCAGCGCGATCTGTGATCGTCGTTGGTCCACAGCTCCGACTCAACCAGTGTGGACTCCCAAAGCATATGGCACTTGAGCTCTTCCGACCGTTCGTGATCTCCAAGATCATTGCGCGTGAACTCGCATATAACATTCGTGGCGCCAACAAGCTCATCGAAGACGGTATTCCAGAAGTCTGGGCAATACTTGAAGAAGTGATCAAAGGCAAGTACGTGTTGCTCAACCGTGCGCCAACACTTCACCGACTCGGTATTCAGGCATTCATGCCAGTATTGATCGAAGGTAATGCGATCCAAGTGCACCCACTCGTCTGTCCTGCGTTCAACGCCGACTTCGACGGTGACCAAATGGGTGTCTACCTTCCACTTTCTGCACAGTCACAGACTGAGGCTGCAACACTCATCGCCGCAGACAAGAACTTGCTCAAACCTCAAAACGGAGATCCGATCGTTTCAAGTAAACTCCTCGACATCGTGCTTGGATGTTACTGGATGACGTCAATGGTTGAAGGACAAAAGGGAGAAGGCAAGTACTTTGCAAGTCCAAACGAAGCGATCCTTGCAAGTGATCACGACGTTGTCTCATACCGTGCAAAAATCAATGTGCTCGGTACCAACAATGAAAAGTATGCAACCTTTGGTGCACGACCATTTGAAACAACTGTTGGACGACTCTTGTTCAATGCGATCATGCCTGCAGACTTCCCGTACCTCAACGAAGAAATGACAGCAAAGAAAATGGTCACTATCGTTGACTCACTCATCTCTAAATACGGCGTCGACCCAATCGCGGGTATTCTCGATCGTATGAAGGCATTCGGATACAAGTATGCGACCAAGTCTGGTACAACATGGAGTATCGACAACGTGATGGTTCCTGTTGAAAAGCCGGCAATCATTGCCAAGCACCGCGCAATGGAAGAAGAAGTTAAGGCACAGTTTGAAGACGGTCTCCTTTCCGAAGAAGAACGCTATCAGAGTGTGATCTCGATCTGGAACAAGGCAAAGGCCGAAATCGAAAAGGCATTGCCAAATACTATCAAGAAGCATGGCTCAGTGTATGACATGATCACCTCTGGAGCTCGAGGTACAGTGTCAAACGTGACACAGATGGCTGGTATGAAAGGTCTCATCCAAAACACGACTGGACGCACGATCGACTTCCCAATCATTCCATCATTCAAAGAAGGATTTTCTCCACTTGAATACTTCATTACGACTCACGGTTCACGTAAGGGTCTTGCGGACACGGCGCTCAACACTGCGCGTGCCGGATACCTCACTCGACGTCTCGTTGATGTGGCACAAGATGTGATCGTCACCGAAGCAGACTGTGGTACCAAATCAAGTAAGCGCGTCACCAAAGAAATCATTTCTGGATTTGAAATTCCACTTTCCAAAAATATTCGTGGACGCGTGCTCGCAAAGGAGATCGAGTTGCCTGATGGCACAACACTCTTTAAGCGTGGACACATGATCACACGTGACGAAGCACTCATGGTAGAAGAAAAGGGTGCAACCGAAGTCTTCATCCGCACACCAATGGTCTGTAAGACTATCTACGGTATCTGCCGCCAGTGTTACGGTCTCGACCTCGGACGCAACCACCTTGTTGACCTCGGTGAATCAGTCGGTATCGTCGCTGCACAGGCGATCGGTGAACCTGGTACTCAGCTCACGCTTCGAACCTTCCACGCCGGAGGTCTCGCCGGTGTTGACATCACGGCGGGTCTCCCTCGTGTCGAAGAAATCTTTGAATGTCGAGAAATCAAGAATCCAGCAGTCGTTGCCAAATATTCTGGTACGGTCAGCGAAGTCAAAGATGCTGCAGGTGAAAAGATGATTTCCGTTATGTCAGACAAGACAGAAGGCGCAAAAGAATCAGTCGACTACGTCATCAATCCTCGACGTGTGGCGATCGTCAAAGTTGGCCAAGTTGTTGAGAAAGGTGAACTCCTCACTGATGGATCTGCAAACATCAAAGATGTGTACGAATACGGCGGCAAAGAAATGGCCGAAGACTACATCATCCGCGAAATCTCAAAGGTGTACGAACTCCAGGGTGCATCAATCGGACGCAAGCACTTGGAAATCATCATTCGTCAGATGTTCTCTCGACGCAAGATCAAGGAAGCAGGTGATAGTTCATTCTCTCCAGGCGAGACAGTTGAAATGACTGAACTCCTCGAAGAAAATGGCAACATGAAGACACAAGGTCTCCGCGAAGCCAAGGGCGATCTCATCATCCTCGGTATCACACAGACTGCGCTCAATGCCAAGTCTTGGATCTCTGCAGCCTCATTCCAAAACACAAACCGTGTCTTGATTGCAAACGCAGTCAAGGGTGGAGTTGATAACCTCCGAGGTCTCAAAGAAAACGTCACTGTCGGACGACTCATCCCAGCAGGTACTGGATTCAAGGATCGACGCGCACTCAACGTCAACATCGACGCTAACCGAGAGCAGGACTAACATGCAGACGGTATTCGATACCATCAAAGATCGTTTGCCTATTACCGACGTCCTCGCTACCTATATCACACTGATTCCATCAGGAACCCAAATGAAGGCAAAATGTCCGTTCCACAACGAACGGTCTGCCTCATTTTCGGTTTCTCCGGATCGGGGACTCTATTATTGTTTCGGCTGCGGCGCCAAGGGCGACATCTTTACATTCGTAGAGCAGTTTGAAGGCGTCGACCGCAAAGGTGCGCTCAAGATCCTTGCCGACCGTGCAGGTGTCGTCCTCACCAACGACTACGCCAATCGTGAAAGTACGGACCCACTCTACGACTTGCTCGAGTCTACGACGACGCGCTATCAGCACGAGCTCATGCGCCAGCCACTCGTGCTCGAGTATTTACAGGTGCGAGGTGTTACCGCAAAAACGATTGAAACATTTCGTATTGGCTACGCACCGGACGAATGGCGTTACATTTCCAACACACTGCAGAATGAAAAAGACGCGGCAATAGGCGAGCGTGCAGGTCTGACAAAAAAGACAGAGAAGGGGTACTATGATCGATTCCGCAAGCGCATCATGTTCCCGCTCATGGACGCATCGGGGCGAGTGGTTGGATTTTCGGGACGACTGTATCCGGCCGATACCGAAACCAAAGAAGGAAGTCAGAGTCCCAAATATTTGAACTCTCCGGAAACAGAACTCTTTCAAAAGTCTCGTATTCTCTTTGGATTCGACAAGGCCAAGGCCGCAATCAGGCAACACAACTTTGCAATCCTTGTCGAAGGGCAAATGGATGCAGTACTCGCGCATCAAGCAGGATTTAAAAACACTGTTGCAACAAGTGGTACGGCAGTATCTGACCAAGCAGCCGCTGATCCAACTGCAAACCTTGCAGTACTTGCGCGACTCACCCCTCATGTCTTTTTGGCATTTGATGGAGACAAGGCTGGACAAAAGGCACTTGATCGTGCAGCGATCGTTGCACTGTCGCTTGGGATGAATCCAAAAGTTGTGCCATTGCCACTTGGTGTTGATCCTGCAGACTATATACTTGCCCATGGGGCGGACGCATGGAAGGCACTGCTCAAAGACAGTCAGCACTTCATCTTGCACCAGTTGCGCATGATCGATCGACATACGATGTCGGCACATGTGTTGGTACAGACATTGCGAGAGCGGATCTTCCCATTCCTGATCAAGGTCGCGTCTCCTGTTGAGCAATCAAGCTACATTGAATCAATTGCAAAGCAACTTGAGCTCCGTGCCGCTGACATCACCAAAGAGCTCGCACTCTTTGCGGCACACACGCCAGTACAGGCTCAGCAAGCGACCCCAGTAGCAACACCAGTATCAGATGCGATCACACCGGCCGAGCGATTCGTCGGACTCGTCATGCGATATCCCAACGAGGTTGCAATACATGAGCGCGACCGACTCATGGCTGTAACATTTGAGACACATACTCTCACTCTGCCCGACATTGAAGAGTCAAAACATGCGACACTGTTGGCACTTGTTGAGCGTGACTATGGCACACTCCCAGAAGCAGAGCGCGACTTGCTCGTCCGTGAGCTTGCCCGCAAACTCGAAGAGCACTTTTTTGCGCAGATCAGACTCGAATACAGCCGCGCACTCGACGTTGCAGAACGCGAACTGAGGGAAGACGATGCCCAAAAGATCATGCACGCACTCCAGCTCCTCAATCAGCGCCTCCATGGTGGGTAGCAATTGCATAGAGGAGATTGACCCGGTAGTGAGCCTTGGCATTAGTATCCCGTAATATGCACACAGTACTACGCCAAGATCTACTACCGGGTTGACATTTAAGGTATTTCCAGTAAGTTATAGTGATAGTTCGTATATATGGCCAATAAAAAAACAGCTTCAAAACCAAATACTAAAAAGAAACCGGCTTCAAAAAGCCGTCCTACCGCAAAAAAGCCAGCAGTCAAAAAATCTGCCCCAAAAAAGAAAGTTTTAATACAAAAGAAGAAATCACTTCCAAAGAAAAAGGTTGTCAAAAAGGCACTACCAAAGAAGGTTGTGAAAAAGGTCGCCGCAAAGCAACCACTCAAACACAAACCAAAACCAATCACGATCCGTCACGCAGGACAACCAAGCTCTCGTCGTGAAGTAAATACTGAAAAGAAACTTCGCGAACTCGAAGCAAAAGCTGACGAATTGATACAAAAGGGCAAGAAGCGCGGTTTCATTACGTATGACGAGATTTTGAAAACATTCCCCGATATCGAGAACAACATCATGTTCCTCGACGAGCTCTATGAAAAGTTTGGGACTGCAGGCATCGACGTCCTCGAAGGCGGCAACCTCCTCGACATCGACAACCACGAAGACCTTTCGAAATACGCAAAGGACTCGCACTCATTCTCGTCAGTGCAGATGTACCTCAAAGACATTGGTCAGTACCCACTCATCGTTGCAGCCCAGGAGCGTGAGCTTGCAAAGCGTATCGAACAAGGCGACCTCGAAGCCAAGAACTTGCTCGCGCGTTCCAACCTTCGTCTCGTGGTTTCCATTGCAAAGAAATATGCTAATCGCACTGCCGACCTTACACTGCTCGACTTGATCCAAGAAGGAAATATCGGTTTGTTTAAGGCAGTTGAAAAGTTTGACTACACCAAAGGATTTAAGTTCAGTACGTACGCGACCTGGTGGATCCGTCAGTCGATCACGCGTGCGCTTGCCGACCAGTCGCGTACGATTCGTATCCCAGTGCACATGGTTGAAACTATTTCCAAATACAAGCAAGTCGTGCGTCGCCTTGCTCAAGACCTTGGACGTGACCCACTTCCAGAAGAAATCGCAAGTGAAATGGGTATCGAAGTAGAAAAGGTGCATGTCATCGAACAGATCAACCAAGAAACTCGCTCACTCGAACAACCAATCGGAGATGACGAAGACAAGTCTACATTTGGTGAATTCATCCCAGATGACAAGATCCTTCGTCCTGACCAAGAAGCGTCACGTCGCATGCTGCAAGACGCGATCCGTGCAGTGCTCGATGAAATCTCTCCTAAAGAAAAGCGAATTTTGGAAATGCGCTACGGACTCATCGATGGCGTGCAGCACACACTCGAAGAAGTAGGGAAGGAGTTTGGTGTCACTCGTGAACGTATTCGACAAATCGAAGCCAAAGTTCACGAAAAGCTTCGCCAGAACGACAAGATCCAAAGACTCCGAAACTATTTTGATTAGTCCGCCGAAGCAAAAGCGGAGGAGGATTAAATGAATACCTGTAAAAAGCCTTTAGAAATAAGGGCTTTTTATATTTGACATCCAGTATATTTCATGATATAGTATAAAAAAATTAATCATGAAAAGAATGCTCATTAGTACACTCATATTACTTGTTATAACAAGTTGTGTACATAAATCTAATAAATTCAAAGACATTGCTTCGGTAGTTTACGTTAAGGATTCCTTTGTTAAGAATGATGATCCACGAAATCGTGCAATACTAAGAATTACCGGAGTAGATTTTGATGATGATGGAGAAGCAGATGCAACCGATTCATACTATGTAACAGGTATGTCTGAAACCATCAAAAGTATGGTTGCTGATGAATTTAAGATACTCCAATTAAGGGATTCGTCACATTTCAGTAAAATCTATGTCACAGTAGAGCCTACAAAGAATACCGATGTAGTTAGAATTACTGGTATTTATTACGTTCAAAGAAATTATTGAAATTAAAAAGCCCCGACAATAATCGGGGCTTTCGTATTTCTAATTTTCAGAAACTATTTAAGAAGTGAATCAATATCAGCTTTCACATCGGCCAGTGGGTATGCACCTGGGATGATGACTTGCTTGCCGGTCTTGAGGTTCACTGCGATAGAGAACGGTGTGCCTTGTGCGCCGATCTTGCCAGCTTCGGTGACGTCGGCTTTGACGCGGTCGCTTGCTGTGGTGCCTGCCATACATTTCTTGAATGCTGCACTGTCGATGCCTTGTGCCGTTGCAAAGGTTGTCAGTGTTTCGTTGCTTGTTGGGTCAGGATTCAATGTGACATTGATGATCTGGTCGAGGTATTTGTTAAACGCGTTGTTGCCACCGAGCTCTGCGACACATTCGAGTGCGACTGCTTCAGTTGTTGCATTTGGGTGGAGAGAGGCGAGTGGGAAGTAGCGGTAAATCCAAACTACTTTGCCTTTGTAGTCAGTCATGATCTGCTGCAGTGTTGGGTGGAACTTCACGCAGAATGGACAGTCAGAGTCAGAGTATTCGATGATCGCAACTTGTGCGGTTGATACATCGCCACGGATGCGATCAGTCGGGCGGATGACTGCAACGTCAGCCGGGACACTGGTGATCTCTGCAGGTTGATCTCCTGTTGTGGGCTGAGTGTTAGTTGCAGCAGTCTTTGGTCCAAAGACAAAGATAAGAGCGAGAGCAATGATAACTGCGGCACTAATGATCGCCGCCGGCAGGCTAATAGTATTCTTTTTTGTTGATGTGGTTGTGTTTTCTTGTTCCATAGACAACAGTATAGCGCATGTATCCCAGGAATGAAAAAGCATTGAAAAAAAGGTCGAAAAATGCTATCGTGTCGGGATGAATATCGCAGAAATAGCGACCTATGCTATCACCTTTTTAGCCCTGTATGTCCAGGTTTTTTTGTTTGTAACGTACCTCGAAAAGCGAAAGGCGCTCAAAAAAGAGGCGACTGACCCATTCATCCCAAGCCGGTACCCGACCGTGGCTGTTGTGGTGCCATGTTGGAATGAAGGCACGACCGTGCATGGCACTATCGAGAGTCTCCTTGCGCTCGACTACCCAAAGGATAAGCTCCAGGTTATTGCTGTCGATGATGGAAGTACGGACAACACGTGGGATGAAATGCTCACCTACAAAGATCATCCGCAAGTCCAAATCCTCAAGAAAGAAAATGGCGGCAAGCACACCGCAGTAAACTACGGTATCGAAAATACGACGACTGAATTTGTCAGCTGTCTCGATGCTGACTCATTTGTCGCCCCGGACGCACTCAAACGTATCATCACTATGTTTGAGAAAAATCCCGACATGATGGCAGTTGCACCATCGATCATTATCCATAGACCCAAGACCTTTATACAAAAAGTCCAAAAGGTCGAATACAATATGGGTATCTATGTCAAAAAGATGCTTGCGTATCTCGGCGCGATTCACGTAACGCCTGGGCCATTTTCAGTATTTCGACGTGAAGTCTTTCAGAAGCTTGGAGGATTCCGCAAGGCGCACAATACCGAAGACATGGAGATCGCGTACCGCATGCAAGAAGCGCACATGCGCATCGGACATTGTCACACAGCGCATATATTCACTGTTGCACCTTCGACTATTCCCAAACTTTTCAAGCAGCGCGTGCGATGGATTTATGGATTTATCCAAAATACACTCGACTACAAACGACTCGTCTTTCGTCGTTCATATGGCAATTTCTCCCTCTTTACACTGCCATCTGGTATCGTGTCGATCACTGCAACGGTTTATATTTTCTTTACCATTTTGTACAACGTCATCGTCTGGATCGTCGAAAAGGTCGTGCAGTGGAGGACGGTTGGTTTGCATGGCAATGCCTTTGCTGTTAATCTAGATTGGTTCTATATCAATGTCCAAACGATTCTTTTTATCACCATTGCGCTCTACAGTATCATCGTCATCGCGACCATCCTTGGCAGCAAAATGGCGAAGGAAAACATGAATCCATTTTATCTGGCGGCCTATGTAGTCACGTATAGTGTCATTGCGCCGTTTTGGCTCATGAAGGCAGTATGGAGCTCGCTCACGCGACACAAGCCAAGTTGGAGATAAACTCAGTATGAAACATTCCACCAAATACATTCTTGCACTCATTTGTACTCTCGCGATCTTTGTAGTTGCGTGGTATACAAGTGACGCGCTCAACAAGAAAAAGTTTGCCGACCTCAAAGCGGCCCAAGACAAAATCTCGATCGACATTCTTTCATCAGAAACAGAATTTGACCTCCTCAAAGAAAGCACGTGTGACAACAGCGCAGCTTCAGTCTTTTCGCATGACCTCGCAACACTTGCCGACAAGATCAGCTACAGCGAACAAAACGTTGCAACCCCCGAAGAAATCAACAGCCTCAAAAAACAATACACCCTCCTTGAAGTCCGAGACTTTTTATTGACCAAGCGTGTGAGTGAGCGATGCAACCAAACACCTGTGAGTATCTTTTATTTCTACGGTACCCAAGTCGGCTGTGCGGACTGTGTCAAACAAGGCTACATCCTCGACGCACTTCGCCAGGCACATCCAGAGGTGCGCGTGTATGCATTCGACTACAACCTCGATCTCTCGACCATCAAGGCACTGCGATCTATTTATAAAATAAGTGACAAACTCCCCGCACTCGTCATCAACGGCACGACATACCAAGGATTCCAGACATTTGATCAGTTGGAGGCATTGATTCCAAAGCAGGGAACTAAAGGCAAATAAAAAAACCGTCTCCAAAAAAGGCGACGGCTCCGGAGGCCTTTCAATCAACCGTAAACGATGTATTTAAAGGCCTCCTTAAAACCAAAACTTGCGTTCTCCTCACATCATACAAAACGTCCAAATACTGTCAAATAGGGGATACTTGACAATTTACTTTACATGTGCTAAAGTGTTATTGGTCTTGTTTGTGTCGGAAACCTCAAGAAAAAAACAGGCCCCCTTCACAATTTCTTAATTTGCCGTTATTAACCTGGCAAAAACATCAATACCTATTAAATTCTGCGTTTTCACAGTTCCCCTCAACAAATTCTTCACCCCTGACTTGGTCAGGGGCTTTTTTATTGCTATTTCTGCCAAAAAGTATAGAGTTCGGGTATGAAAAACTTTACCGGTGGTGATCGACGAGAAGGAGGGTTCCGAGGAGGTGATCGTGGTGGCAAACCGGGCTTCAAGAAGTCATGGGACAACAAAGGTGGCTTTGATCGCCCACAAGTGATGCACAAGGCAACCTGCAGTGAATGCGGCAAGCAGTGCGAAGTCCCATTTCGTCCGGACGGGTCCAAACCTATCTTTTGTAACGACTGCTTTAACAAAAAGCGCGACCCATCCGACACTCGCGGTTCTCGATCTGACTTTGCTCCCAAGCGAGACTTCAACGACCGTTTCGCTCCTCGTGCCGAATCTCGTGACTTCCGCTCCGATGCTCGCCCTGCATTCAAATCCACTCCCGACAACACCGGCAAACAACTCTCCGAGATCTCAATGAAACTCGATCGACTTATTGCTGCAATGGAAAAGATGACCGCACCAGCATCTGCACCAAAGGCGGCAAAAGAAATCCCCGACCTGCCTGCGCAGCCAGGATCTGCGCTCATCAAAGTATCAAAGCCAAAGGCTGAGAAGAAAGCTGTTAAGAAAAAGGTGGTTGCGAAAAAGAAGAAATCGCTTTTAATAAGTAGTTCATGAATTAAATATTAAGTGATTAACTTTTAATTTGACTTAAAATAATTATAGGTATATAGTCTTTCTATGGCTAAATACAAGTCAGGTATCTATAAGCAAAAGGAAGGTTATAAAAGCTTTTATCCATCCCAGGTAAATGGGGTATTTGAATGGACAGATAAGCGTATTGACGTGCTTCTTGCTGATGCAATGCGATATCTTGGCGAGCTTAACGCATTTTCAAAATTGGTCCCTGATGTGGACTTTTTCATACAGATGCATATTGCAAAGGAAGCTACGACTTCGAGCAAGATAGAGGGCACGCAAACAAAACTTGATGAGGCACTTTTACCAGAGCTCGAAATTGACCCAGAAAAAAGAAATGACTGGGAAGAAGTTCAAAATTATGTAAAAGCAATCAATTACTCCATTGCAGAGCTCAAAAAGCTTCCGCTCTCGATGCGGCTTGTAAAAGATACGCACAAAGTCCTCCTTTCAAGTGTGCGAGGATATACGAAACTACCCGGAGAGGTTCGCCGAAGTCAAAACTGGATTGGGGGCGCAACGCTCAGAGATGCAGTATTTATTCCTCCGCATCATGAAGAAGTGGCTGAGCTACTGAGTGATCTTGAGAAATTTTGGCACAATAAAGAAATTGATATTCCTGACTTGATCAAAATCGCGATTTCTCATTATCAATTTGAAACGATCCACCCATTTCTCGATGGAAATGGCCGTATTGGTAGATTATTGATCACACTTCATCTCGTAAGTTTGGGAATTCTACAGAAACCTACACTCTATATCTCTGACTTTTTTGAAAAACATCGCCCGCAATACTACGATGGTCTTTCGCGTGTCCGAGAAACAAATGATATCGAGCATTGGCTCCGTTTCTTTTTGACCGGAGTATTGGAAACTGCAAAAAATTCACGAGAAACATTGGAGAAAATCATCGACCTGCGCAAGAAATATGAAACTACTATCGAAAAAGGTATGGGTATCAAACGTCAAAAGCTGGGCAAAGAACTCTTGCGCCATCTTTTCTCCAAACCGATAGTGACGATCAGAGAAATAGAAGCAATGCTTTCTGTAACATTTCCCACTGCCTCGGCAATCGCAAAAGACTTTGAAAGTTTGGGATTGTTTTCTGAAAAGACTGGGCTCAAAAAGGATCGAATCTTTTATTTAACAGACTATATCAATCTCTTCAACAAATAATATGGAAAATTT
Organism: uncultured Candidatus Saccharibacteria bacterium; assembly: GCA_964474435.1. GTDB lineage: Bacteria > Patescibacteriota > Minisyncoccia > Phycocordibacterales > UBA9973 > UBA4124. Next base: position 68,374 of record CAYYSI010000001.1, read on the forward strand.
AACTCAAAAAACTGCAATGGTCGCAATGATCTGGAACATAGCTGACATTCTCCGTGGAGGGTGGAAGCAGCACGAGTACCAGGATGTCATACTTCCACTTGTTGTATTGAAGCGATTGGACGCTATTCTTGCCGATACAAAGGCAAATGTGTTGGAGAAAAATAATGAATATAAAGGAAAGATTAATGATCTTGATCCCATTCTCAAGAGAACAGCTAGGGCGCCTTTCTACAATACTTCGGAGTATGACTTCACAAACCTTTTGGGTGACCCGAAACATCTCGCAAAGAACTTCAAACGGTACATCAATGGATACAGCAAGAACATACAAGACATATTCGAAAAATTTGATTTCAATAAACAGCTCGAGCGTCTCGAAGGTGGTGATCTTTTGTTCTATGTTATCCAAGAGTTAAATAAAGTAGATCTGCACTCATCAAAGATAGACAATCATGAGATGGGACGCATATTCGAAGAACTTCTCCGTAAGTTTTCTGAAATGTCCAACGAAACTGCTGGAGAACACTACACGCCTCGCGATGTGATTAGTACGATGGTGGAGATCCTCCTTGCGCCTGATGCAAAGGATCTCAAGAAACCTCATGTTATCAAGAAAATATACGACCCTGCCTGTGGTACGGGTGGTATGCTTTCTGTTGCCAAAGATTACATTCTCGAACATATAAATCCAAAAGCAGATATCTTCCTCTATGGCCAAGAACTCAACTCGGTGACGTACGCGATGGCCAAGTCCGATATGTTGATCAAGGGGGATGACCCTGACCTGATCCGCGGAGGAGAAAAAGACCATTCCAGGGCCAGTACGCTCGCTAATGATCAGTTTTTTGGGGAAGTATTCGACTACGGACTTTCAAACCCTCCATACGGTGTGGACTGGAAAAAAGACAAAGATGTGGTCGAACGTGAAGCGTCTCGCGGATACGCCGGGCGATTTGGTGCAGGTACCCCACGTATCTCGGATGGACAACTGCTTTTCCTTCAGCATCTCGTCTCAAAAATGAAGCCAGAAGCCGATGGCGGCTCACGTCTTGCCATTGTCCACAACGGCTCACCATTATTTACCGGCGATGCCGGGAGTGGTGAGAGTGAAATCCGTCGCTGGATCCTCGAGAAAGATCTGCTGGAGACGATTGTGGCATTACCTGACCAGCTCTTCTACAACACAGGGATCAACACCTATTTGTGGTACATCACCAACCGAAAGTCCAAAGAACGCAAAGGCAAGGTACAACTGATCGACGCGCGTGGATTCTTCAAGAAAACTCGCAAGAGTTTGGGTAGTAAACGTCAAGAAATCGACCCAGACTCAAAGAAAAAGATACGTGATCTCTATACCAACTTCGAAGAAAATGAACATTCAAAAATCTTTAAGACGACTGACTTTGCATACCGCCAGATTCAAGTCGAGCGTCCACTGATGGTAGATGGCAAAGTCTCAAAAAATAAAAAAGGAGAAATCGAGATAGATAAATCTCTTCGCGACTATGAAAACGTGCCATGGGGAACTGATGTCAATGAATACTTTGAGAAAGAAGTAAAACCCTATGTGCCTGATGCATGGATCAATACGTCAGTTGTCGATCACAAGGATGGTAAGGTAGGAGTGGTAGGATATGAAATTCCTTTTACTCGGTACTTCTACAAATACGAAGCACCGCGAAGTCTGGAGGCTATTGAGGGTAATATTGAAAAGGTTGAAAATGAATTATTGGAGCTTTTGAAGCAGTTGTAATCTTATGTGCTACCATCATTTGCCCATAATTCTTATAGAAGGATCAGCAAGAGAGGGCTCACAATTTTGGGGTGCATTTTGGGGTGCGTTCTTAGCATTTATCTTTGGATTGATCGCTTACCGGATTACTAAACGATGGGAGCGTTTCCTTCTTCATAAAAATTCATTGGCTAAAATGGAACGGGTTTTAAATAATCATTTGAATGAACTTGGTTTTATGGAATTTATTGTTAAGGATGCAAGAAAAAATTTAACAGAACGTAAGCTTACACCTGATAGAATATTGAAATTTGATATTCCGGAAGGGGTTGATATGGAATTTGGTAGTCTGAGATTAGTAAATGATTTCATGGACTACAGAGCTACTGTTATTCGTTTTAACTATAACTCAAGATCACTAAATCATGTACTAGATCGATTTGATGAAATGTTACTAACAAACCCTACTCTTATTGCAGGTAATGCATCGTATGCAATAGAGATGCTTCAAAAATTTGAAGAAGACATACCAAAAGTTATTGAAAGCTTTAAGGAATTTCTAATGACTATTAGAATCTATATCCATAAAACCAGACAGGTAGAAAGCTTTTTCTATGGTGTTTCAAAAAATATATGGGAATTTCAAATTACTGAAGAAGAATTAAAAAAGGAAAAGGAAAAATTTGAAACAGAAGTAAAAATGTTGCGCGAGAAAAGAGAGAAAAAATAATATGCAAACACTCAGACTAACAAAAAAATACAAAACCTATCCTGAATATAAAGATTCTGGAGTTGAGTGGCTAGGAAAGATTCCTAAAGAGTGGGAATCTCAAAAAATTGTATCTGTGTTTGATTTTCCAAATCAGAAAGTTACAGAAACAACTCATGAGCCACTATCTGTCACATATGACGGCATAAAAAGACAGATTGAAAACGCTGCAAAAGTTGCAGAAGGTAGTCTTAGAAAACATGTAGAAATAGGAGATATAGTCATCAACGGACGCTCTGATAGAAAAGGCGCAGTAGGTATGTCTGAATATGATGGGGGCGTGTCTCTTGTATACAATGTACTAAGGAAACGAAACAAAGAATTTGATTCAAAGTATTTCCATTACCTTTTCAGAAGTAAACTATTCTCAGAGGAGTTTTATCGCTGGGGGCGAGGTATCGTTGATGATCTTTGGACTACTCGCGAAAGCGAAATGAAGAGAATTTTTATTACTGTCCCGGAAATGACAGATCAAACAAAAATCGCAAAATATCTCGACGAAAAAACATCACTTATTGACCAAACCATCTCAAAAAAACAAAAACTGATCGAGCTGCTGCGCGAGAAGCGGATGGCGGTAATTAATCAGGCAGTGACAGAAGGTTTAAATCCGGATACTGAGATGATGGAGAGTGGTGTAGAGTGGATTGAGAAGATTCCTAAGGTGTGGAAGGTTCTACCTTTGAAGTATAATATTGAAATTCAAGAAGGGCCTGGAATCATGGCTGAGGATTTTAAAGAAATTGGAGTTCCTTTATTGAGAATTAAAAATCTTAAAAACGGTTTTGTTGACCTGGAAGGTTCTAATTTCCTTGATCCTAAAAAAGTTCAAAGTAAATGGAATCATTTTAAATTACAACAAGGCGATCTGCTGATCAGCGGAAGTGCGTCTTCCGGCATAGTATCTGAAGTTACAGAAGAAGCTGTTGGTGCGATTGCATATACTGGACTAATTAGAATTTCTTCAAAAACTCTACACAAACAATTTTTAAAAAATCTTCTAGATTCAAAATACTTTAACGAGCAAGTTGAGATACAAAAAGCGGGAACTGCAATGCAGCATTATGGACCTACTCACCTAAAGAAAGTTGTTATCACTATTCCCTCATATGATGAACAAAAGAAGATTGCTTATTATCTTGATAAAAAGGTATCAGTTTTTAATGAAACCATAGAGGTAATTGAGCAATCTGTTGAGTTATTACAAGAATTTAAATCGTCGCTCATTTCGAATGTGGTGACGGGAAAGGTTAAGGCATGATTAAAGAAGAATTAATAGAATATAAACTTGATAATCTTCCTTATAGCTTTAGAAAATGGAGATATCTTGCAACATATAGAAATCAATGGGATTTTTTACCAAAAACTCTTAAAGATAGAATCGCTGAGCAGTTAATGACTGCAGATTATATAGTTACGTTAGATGAATGGTTAAAACCTGCTATTACAATAAAAGAAAGGCAAAGAGTTTTATTGTTACAGATACTTGCATCTATTTATGAAGGCGTTTTAACTTATTTGGTTTCGGAAAAAATTAAAATTGATATTTCGGATAATAAGGCATTGAAAACAATTTATGATAAATCAACTTTTTATGGAGAAAAAAGAACATTTAGGCCAACTTTACAATTAGCTTTTGATATGGGATTGGTTAGTGAATCTTGGAATTCAAAACTAGATAAGGTAGTTGAAATAAGAAATTGGGTTCATTTGTCAAATTCAGAAAAACCAGATATTTTACATTGGATTATGAATCGTACTTGTGAAGAACACAGAAAAGAATTAGATTTATTTCGAGAATATATAAAAATAAAATTCGATTAATATGACCACAAAAACTAACACAAAAGAATCAGGCTTTGAGGAATTCATCGAGCAAGAGCTCGTGAGTCTCCATGGCTACCAGTCACGCCCGGCAAGTGTGTATGACAAGAAACTCTGTATGGATACTGAGCTGGTGTTGTCATTTGTGCGAAGTACTCAGCCAGATGTGTGGGCACAGCTCGAGGAGCAGCTCGGTGAAGAAACAGAGTCGAAGTTTTTGGCACGACTTGATGAAGAAATCACTTCACGAGGGTTGCTGTCAGTGCTACGCGAAGGAATCACTGATCGTGGGGTGCGATTTCGGCTCGCCTTTTGGAAACCACAGAATGACATGAACCCAGAAACTATTGCGGATTATGCGGGCAATATATTGAGTGTTATACGTCAGGTCAAATATAGTGAAAAGAATGAGAACTCCATTGATATGGTGCTCTTTGTGAATGGGCTGCCAATATTTACTGTCGAACTCAAAAATCAGTTTACAGGGCAAAACGTCATTAATGCCATCCAGCAGTACAAAACTGATCGCGATCAGAAGGAGAAGTTATTGTCGTTCAAACGCTGCTTGACTCACTTTGCTGCAGATACAGACCAGGCGTATATGACGACCAGGTTGTCGGGGCTAACGACCTATTTCTTGCCATTCAATAAGGGTGACAAAGGTTCTGCAGGTAATCCAGTAGCACCAAAAGGAAAGTATAAAACGTACTATCTCTGGGAAGAAGTATGGGCAAAGGATAGTATGTTTGATTTGCTTGGGAATTTCATACAGGAAGTTGTAGAAGAAAAAGAAGACAAAAACGGGCGACGTCGTCGTGATGAGAAGCTGATCTTCCCTCGGTATCATCAGCTCGATACGGTGCGACGAATTGTGCAGGACGCACGAGAATATGGATCGGGTAAAAATTATTTGATTCAGCATAGTGCAGGGTCTGGTAAAAGTAACACGATCGCATGGGTAGCGCATCGGCTCGCAGAGCTGCACACTACACAAAACCACAATGTGTTTGATGGTGTCATCGTGATTACTGATCGACGCGTATTGGATCGCCAATTGTCAGAGACGGTGAAGAGCTTCAGTCAGACGACGGGATTAGTAAAACATGTGGAATCATCCGCTGATTTGCGGGAAGCGCTGGAAGGTGGAGTAAAGATTATTACGAGTACGCTGCAAAAATTCCCAGTGATCGTGGAAACGATTGAAAAAACGGCAGGCAAGCGATTTGCAATTATCGTAGACGAAGCACATTCATCACAGTCGGGTGAAAGTGCGGCTGATTTGCGACAGGCACTGACGTTGGATGAGGCAACACAACAAGAAGAAAAAGAAGAGAAGCTGTTCAAGACAGTAGAAGATCAGCTCATAGAACGCATGAAGGCGCGAAAGGTTTCGTCTCCAAACTTGAGCTTCTTCGCATTCACTGCAACACCAAAACAAAAGACACTTGAATTATTTGGAACAGAGGATCTGGTATCAGGGAAATTTAATCCGTTCTCACTATACTCAATGAAGCAGGCAATTGAAGAGAAATTCATTTTGGATGTATTGAAAAACTACACGATGTACGAGACGTATTTTGGCCTATTGAAAAAGGTAGAAGATGATCCAGAATTTGATAAGAAAAAGGCACAACGACTGATGGTGGGCTATGTAGAGCGACATGAGCATGTGATCGATAAAAAGGTCGCGATAATGGTCGAGCATTTTGAAGAAAAGATTGCACGGTTGATTGATGGAAAGGCGAAAGCTATAGTGGTCACCAAATCACGCCTCCATGCAGTACGGTACAAAATCGCATTTGACAAATATCTCAAAGAAAAGGGGTATAAGCACAAATCATTAGTGGCTTTTTCTGGCACCGTTAAAGATGGTGATACAGAAGTTACTGAGGGACAGATGAATAAAGTCCCAGAAAGTCAGACCGCAGAAGAGTTCAAGAAAGATGACTATAAATTTCTCATTGTGGCTGAAAAGTTTCAAACAGGCTTTGATCAGCCGTTGTTGTCAGTCATGTATGTTGATAAAAAATTGGGAGGAGTAAATGCGGTACAGACCCTTTCACGATTGAATCGCACGACATATGACAAGGATGAAACATTTGTGCTCGATTTCGTCAACGAGACTGACGATATTAAGGAGGCATTTCAGCCCTACTATACAACGACGATTTTGTCAGAAGCGACCAACCCAAATATTTTGCATGATCTGGAGCGTGATGTGCGAAACTTTAAATTCTTTAGCGATTTTGAAATCAATGGATTTGTAGAGGAGTATTTTGGAGGTGCGACGCCTGATAAACTCAACCATATCATTGATGGAGTTGTTGCCCGTATTCAAAATGAAAATCTCACTCAAGAAGAGATAGAAGGATTTAAATCAACTGGAAGTGATTATCTGCGAAAATATTCATTTATATCTCAAATTGTAACATTCGAAGACCCACAGCTTGAAAAGTTATATATTTTCTTGAAATTCTTGATAAAGAAGTTACCCAAATACCCTGATCCGTTGCCGTACGAAGTATTGGAAGCAGTTGATATGGAAAGTTATAAAATTGAGAAAAAAGTTGAGACAAACATTGCACTTGAAAACAAAGATGGTGAAATCGATCCAATGAGTGGAAGTGGTGATCGCAAGGGTGGTAGTGAGGAAGAGCTCGATATGCTTTCAAAAATTATTAAGGAAATAAATGAGCGCTATGGCACCAATTTCTCCGATACAGATCGAGTTATCTTGAATGATTTGAGTTTGCGACTTCTCAAAAATGAAATCTTACAGGGTTCAGTCAAAAACAATAGTAAAGATGCTGCAAAATTGAAGTTTGATCAAATGTTCCAAGACGAGCTCGTCGGCGTACTTGATAATCATTTCAGTCTTTATCAGAAATTGGATCAGAGTCCAGAACTCAAGAAGTTTGTGCAAGAAAAAGTGTTTGAGTACGTTATAAGGAAAATGGATAAATAATGAAAAAAGAAAGAACGATTATAACCGAAGATTTTGTACAACGAAGCGTTATTAGGTATCTCGAAAAGAACGGCTGGAGCAAATCATTGAAAAGTGCTGAACTGTGGGAACAGGGAGTAGATATTAAGGTTTGTAATAACAAGTTCTCACGATATTGGCTTATTGAAGCAAAAGCCGATCCTTCAATTACAGTAAAGAGTCCTACAGGCAGTATGAGTAGTAGTTTCAATTCTGCTTTGGGTCAAATAATAACGAGGATGCACACAAAAGGTGCTAGAGGATATAAATATCGTTATAAATATGGCATAGCTTTCCCTGTGTCATTTAAGAAAATGGTTTTGAGAAAAATTCCGTATGACGTAATGGATAAACTGAATCTTTATTTGTTTTTCGTTAATGAAATTGGGAATATTGAGGTGTATGATTGGCGTATTGTAAGAAAATTAAAATAATTATGCCCCTCCATCCCGAAACAACTATTGGACACATTCATCTCACTGTCAGCGACCTTGAGCGAGCACTTGGATTTTATCGTGACTTGCTGGGGTTTGAAGTCACGGCGAAGTATGGAGATCATGCAGTATTTCTTTCGGCGGGAGGGTACCATCACCACATAGGGCTCAATACATGGGCAGGGAAAGGGGTGACACCGCCACCAGAGGGGCACACGGGGCTGTATCATGCAGCAATATTGTTTCCGAGCCGCAAGGCATTGGCAACAGTGCTCAAGCATCTCATGGACAACGGATACCCAATCGATGGGGCGTCTGATCATGGAGTATCAGAGGCGATATATTTGCATGATCCAGACCGAAATGGTATCGAGCTCTACTGTGACCGCCCAAAGGAAACGTGGAAGGTAAATAATGACGGACTTGTTGAGATGGATACCAAGCCGCTCGATATCGATGACTTGCTCGCCCAGGCAGATATAGACTGAAAGAGGCGCCTGTAGCTTTCTGCTATACTACACCCCTATGTCCAAAACGAAGGTATTGCTGCTCATAACGGTGTTTATCGACATCATCGGGCTCGGGGTGATCATCCCGGTATTGCCATTTTATGTCCAAGGATTTGGCGTATCTGACGCAGTGGTGACGGTGCTGTTTGCGGTGTATGCGCTTCTCTCATTTCTCTCGGCACCATTTCTCGGGTCGCTGTCGGACAAGATCGGGCGACGGCCAGTGCTCGTCGTGAGTATCGCAAGTAGTGCGGTCGGGTGGCTCGTCTTTGCATCGGCGCACAGCATTTGGGTACTCTTTCTCGGTCGTATCATCGACGGACTTGCTGCCGGCAACATCACGAGTGCACAGAGTGCGCTTGCCGATATTGCACGAGATGACAAGGAGCGCACGGTCAACATGGGACTCTTTGGTGCACTGTTTGGTGTTGGGTTTATCGTGGGGCCGGCGATCGGAGGACTGCTTGCGCATGTGGGGACGACGGCACCATTTTGGTTTGTGGGAATACTTGCATCCCTCAATGCAGTCTTTGCGTATTTCATGTTGCCAGAGACACATCATGCCAAGGATCATCACAAGAAACTTTCGTACAATCCATTTATACCGATCCGCGACGGTTTTCGCAAACCAGAGATGCGCAAACTCTTTGCGACATGGACTGTGTTTGGGATCGCACTGTCGCTGCAGCAAAGTAGCTTTTCGCTCTACATGGCGCGCGTCTTTGGGGTTACGGCAACGACGATTGGGATTGTGTTTGGGTTGATCGGCGTACTCATTGTCATCAACCAGCTCGTGTTGCTCAAGCGGGTATGGTTTCGGTTTGGGTCGCAGATGCAGATCGCACAGATCATGGCAGTCGTCTTTGCGATCGGTATGTTGCTGCAGTCTGCGCCACTTGTCGTCATGCTCGTCATGGGGATTATTGCAACGACGATCGGGCAAGGTACGCTGCGCGCAGTATATGGTGGACTGATCGCGAATGCGTCTGCGGCAAAACGAGGAGAGTACATTGGTATCTCTGCATCGCTCATGTCGCTCTCGATGGTGATTGGCCCGTTCATTGCAACATTTCTCGTTGCCAAGCATCCAGGAATACCTCTTGTGATTGCGGGATTTCTCGGGCTCGTCATGTATCTCATGAATGTCAGGTGGAAGAAGTACCAGCTCGCGTAGTGCTATACTCTACATATGAAAAAAGGATTTCACACACATATCGAAAAGCTTACCAACGACAACACGGCATTTCGTCACGTGTTGTATACAGGTGCGCATATGCAGCTCGTACTCATGACACTTGGCGTTGCAGAAGAGATTGGTGCAGAAGTCCATGCGGACAATGATCAGTTTTTTCGGTTTGAGTCAGGGTTGGGCACAGTGATCATCAATGATACCGAGTATCATGTCGGCGACGGAGATGCAGTGGTTGTCCCTGCGGGCGCACAGCACAACGTCATGAACACGGGGAGTGAGCCACTGAAATTTTATACGATCTATGCACCAGCGCATCACAAAGATGGCATCGTCCGTGCTACCAAGCAGGAAGCGATGGATACTGAAGCGGAGTTTGATGGTGTAACAACTGAGTAATACTTATTTTATGAACAAAAAACTATTTTTTAGTATTGCCGGCATCGTTATCATTGGAGCGATTTTTGTATGGTACAAGAAAGGCTTTGCGCCCGTTGTCACCGAGGTACCATTTGCCGAAAGCCGCGCATACTGTTTCGGACGGCTCCAAGAAGCCACAGAGGATGCGCCGTATCGCGTGGAGGAGCATATGAAGCTCACGCGGGTGCGAGGAATGATCGAGGGGACGAAGTCGGGGACACAGAGTGGGCCTGATATGACGAACGGATTTGAAGGAACGATGAAAGGCGAGGCAAAGGACGGATATCTCGAGTTTACCTACAGCTACACAATCGAAGGCTCAAAGCAAAAAGAATTTGAAGTGTACACGATCGACGGATCAGACTTGGTGAAGCAACGCTACACACTCGACATGGCAAAGAAAGATGGAGAAGATATCCTCATCCCCAATCTCACATCAAAGGCGACCCAGCTCGTCTACACATCTGAGCCGTGCAAGTAATTGGCGTATTGTTGGTATACTAGAGAGGTAGGCGTTATTAGGTTATCTATATACTATTTATGACATTCATCATTGGAATTCTATTGGGAGGAGCAGCAGTTATTTTTGCATTACAAAATGTCGGGACGATCATGGTGACGTTCCTCGGGTGGCAGTTTGAGGGATCGATCGCACTCATTGTGATCATCAGCTTGCTTGCAGGTATTGTTATCAGCCTGTTGTTTTCGCTCTCTGCATTTATCCAAGGCATGATCAGCGAGTCCAGACTCAAGCGACACAATGAAGCATTGCGCCGCGAACTCGATGACCACAAGGCAATGCTCGACGAAGCAAACAAAAGGCTTGCCGAAACTCCACCCGTCGTCGTGGTCAATACAACTGATACACAATAATAATACAAATGGCACCACGCAGGTGCCATTTGGTATACTGGGAACATGAATACAAAATTATGGGGAGGAATAGTGGTAACGATATTGGTTATTGGAGGCATCATATGGGCACACAATCAGGCACCAGTGGACATGAATGTGCCACAAGAGGTGAAAAATGATGTGGTCTTTTATGATCAGGCAACTGGGGAGGCGGTACCGGCATCATTTGGCGCAAGTAGTGTGACATTTACCGAGGAATCATTGGGTACTATGACATTGCCACAGGCAATGTCTGCATCCGGTGCGCGCTATGCCAATGCTGATGAGAGTATTGTGTTCTGGAACAAGGGTGATTCAGTGTTTATTACACAAAATGGCACGATCATCTTTAATGGTTCTACTAGCACACCTGCAGTATCTACAGATACTCCCAAAGGTAAGCTTCCAGCGGGCTCAAAAGCTCCTGGAGATCCAAAAGCACTCATCGGGACATGGGTGTGGGACAGGACAGTGATGCGTGATGGTAGTGTGCTTATTCCTAATAAGTCAGGAGTAGTATTCACACTTACTCTTACAACTGATGGCAAGGTCTCAGGTAAGACTGATTGTAATGGTTTTGGGGGTGAATATAAAATTGGAAGTGATGGATTCATATCATTTGGTCCATTTGTGTCGACACAGATGTATTGTGAAGGCTCACAAGAGAGTATATACACCAATGCTCTTTTGAAGGCGACTCGGTATGCATTTGATGCACGACTAAACTTGGTGATCAATATTGAAGGGGGTACCAGTACGATGATATTTACCAAGAAATAATTGCTCATTCCATATCTGGTATGGGTATGGTATAATATACGGGACGGCGGGGGACACCCCCACAACGCCTCAGTTTAGTAATAATCAATATCATTATGCCAACAGCAGCACCAAAAGCGAACTCAGCGTTCATGAAGCCAATGAAACTTAGTCCAGAACTCGAAGCAGTGGTCGGAACAGGACCAATGCCACGAAGTGAAGTGGTTAAGGCTCTCTGGGTGTACATCAAGAAGCATGACCTTCAGGACCCAGCAAACAAGCGCAACATCAACGCCGATGACAAGCTCAAGAAAGTATTCGACGGCAAGGCAACGGTGAACATGTTCGAAATGACAAAGCTCGTTTCAAAGCATCTCTCATAACTCTCTCAATAAAAACCTCTCCATGTTGGAGAGGTTTTTATATTGGCATATACTTCGTACATGGACGACGAACCAGAGCGACAGTCGCATCGACATCATTTTGTGTTTTTCTTTTTTATCCTCGCATTTATATTCTCGATCGGCACGATCGGTCCCGAAAAGGCATTTCATATGCCACAGTCCGCCCCCAGTGTTGCAAGTACCGAAAGTACTGTTGACATCCCGCCAGCTGAGACCATTATCAGGTCAGAGATCTCGTCACCGCATCAAGAACAACCATATCGACTCCATGGCATATACCTCACAGGATGGAAGGCTGGTACGACATCTGGTCTTGCACATGCGCACGAGCTGATCGAGGGAGGCATCGTCAACGCAGTCATCATCGATATCAAGGACTCAACAGGCAAACTCTCGTACGAGCCACTTGATCCGATCCTTGCTGCGACAGGGGTAGGGACGAAACGTATACGAGATCTCGCTGGAGTGATCAAAACATTCCATGATCGCGGTGTCTATGTGATCGGGCGTGTCGCAGTATTCCAAGACCCATTTTACTCACATCTGCATCCAGAGGACGCGCTGCATGATACGCGCACGGGTGGCGTATGGACTGATTACAAAAATATCGCATGGCTGCGACCCGACAGTGTTGCGGTCTGGGACTATACGGCAGCAATCGCGCACGATGCATATACCCAAGGCTTTGACGAGATCAATCTCGACTACGTCAGGTTTCCATCTGACGGCGAATTGAAATTCATCGATATGACGCATATGGCAAAAAATAAGGCAGAGACAATCCAAGATTTCTTTGCGGGGATGGATGAACGAGTGAGGGCAGAGGGGGTCGGGATGTCAGCAGACGTCTTTGGGCTCACGATGAGTGCGGGAGATGATGTCGGTATTGGACAAAAGGCAGTGCTCATCGCGCCGCATGTGGACGCACTTGCACCAATGATCTATCCATCACATTTCTGGAATGGAACGTATGGGATACCAGTGCCTGCCAAAGAACCATACAAAGTTATATTTAAATCACTCTCCGATGGTATCGCAAAGCTTGCAGCTGCAGGTATAGAAAAGGAAAAGCTCCGTCCATGGCTACAGGACTTTGATCTGCTTGGTGTTGCGTATACACCCGACATGGTGCGTGCACAGATCGAAGCGGCGCGCGATGTCGGTATAGAGAGCTGGATGCTCTGGGATCCAAGAAACAACTATACGAAGGAAGTACTAGGACTCTAAAACTGAGCCAGAAGTCGGGCTCGAACCGACGACCACCCGTTTACAAAACGGGAGCTCTACCAACTGAGCTATTCTGGCGTACTACCCAACAGGCGTTGAGTAATTGGTGATACGACTATATCATTTTTTGAGTTTTGGGCAAGCGTTTGTTGCCGGTTTTGCGAGGAGTAGAGATGCTTTTGAGGAAGTATGAGGATGGTCCTTGGGATAGACCAGTCATTGCATCATGCTTTGTAAATGCGGGTGCAGATTTGGGGAATACTTTCATAAAGGTAGTGCCTGCGCGCTTGGTACTCCATGAGAATACCTTTTTGGCCTGCATACCTGCACTGTACCATCCGCGTCGAGTGAGGCGCAGGATTTGTGCCCATCGTGTTGCAAATGGTGCAGCTTCGATGAGTACGGACGGTACGCCTTGCGCGACCTTCCATGAGACGTACATGCTATATATCCATGTACCGAGGATGAGTGTGACGAGTATGATGATCAGTACTATCATGCACCTACAGTATACATCACAAACTTCTCGACAGTTGCGCCGTTTTCAGAGGCATACTGTGCGATTGTTTTTTCAGGAGCCTTGAAGAATGGCTGCTCATCGAGTGTCTGCTCTTTGAAGTATGCGGCGATCTTGCCTTCCATGATTTTTGCTTTCATTTCTGCGGGCTTGTCGATTGCGTCCATTTCAGATTTCAATACGTCCATCACTTGCGCCTTGTCTGCATCATTGATTTCAGATGTGTGTACATACTTTGGTTTCATTGCCGCAGTGTGCATCGCAATATCCTTTGCAACTTCAGGAGTTCCTCCGCTGAGTACAACGACGGTCGCAGTCTTGCCAGTGTGGTGTGTGTATGCGCCAACCACAGCACCTGATACTTCGTTGATAGAACCAAGTTTGATGTTCTCTCCGATTTTCAATACAACATCGTTGATGAGTGCAGGTGCTTGTTCGCGGGCTGCAGCTTCACCACTTTCCCAAGCGATATCTGCGAGTTTGTTTGCGAGGGTTACGAAGTCATCGTTCTTTGCGACGAAGTCAGTCTCACAGTTCATGGTGAGTGTGAGCGCGCGCTTGCCGTCAGTACGCACGATGACGAGGCCGTCTGATGCATTGCGGTCTGATTTCTTTTCAGCGATTTCAGAACCCTTTTTGCGAAGGATGATCATTGCCTTGTCCATGTCGCCGTCTGCTTCCTCGAGCGCTTTGCGACATTGCATGACAGAGACACTGGTTGCATCTCGGAGCTGTTTTACTTGTTCGGTGGTGATTGTAGACATGGGTATTTTTACGTTTCGTCTCAACGGATTATTCCTCGAAAACCGCGCGTAATTTTCTGCTGAAAATTCGCTATGCTCGGGCCAGTCGCCCTTGCGCAATGCTTTTCTCGAAACAATCCGTTTCGACTCACTGAATTAAATAATAATTTTACTTGTTTCCTTCGAAAGCGGCTTTTAGTATAGCAAGGATTTCAGTAATACTCGATGCTGAAGAATCATTTGCAATGATAGGGTAGGTGATACCGCGGATAGAACAGTCAGTGTTGCCGATGGCGATCACTGGGATGTTCATCTTGCGAGCTTCGAGCACTGCAATGTGCTCTTTCTTGCTATCAACGACGATCACGACGTCAGGCATTTTTGTCATACCAATAAGGCCAGAGAAGTATTTGTTGAGTCGTTCCATTTCACGGTTGAGGAGGAGTTGTTCCTTTTTGGTGTACTTTGCGTATTCACCTGAAACGCGTGACTCTTTCATGTCTTCGAGTTTCTGGATACGTCGCTTGATCTCGCCAAAGTTGGTGAGGATGCCGCCGATCCATCGTTCAGTCACATATGGCTGATGAAGGCTTGATGCAACATCAATGATTGCAGCGCGAGCTTCTGGCTTCACACCCACAAAGAGTGCAACCTTGCCAGCAGCACCGAGCTCTCCGAGGAATGTCGAAGCCGTCTCGAGCTGAGGCATGATTTTGTCGATATCGATAATGTCCGCACCATTTTTGCTCCCATAGAGGTATGGGGTAACGGTAGGGTGGCGGCGAGTACGTGAGTACCCATAGTGTGCGCCGGCCTCCATGAGGCTAGCTGAGGTGATTTCTTTTTTCATAACAATCTGTAGCAGGAAGGGAACTGAGCCCAACCTTATTTAACTGAATAATTTCATCGAGAAGATGAGCCAAAACAATAGCATTTAGAGAGGGATATTGCAAGAGGATATATTGACATTTATATAATATATGTTAAATTCATTTTAAATTAAATAAATATGACTTATACAGCAAAAAAAGTTTTTGAAGTCGAAGAAGGTACGGTAGATGGAGGATGGCATAAAATTACTGTAAGACTTAATGGTAAATTTATTGAAGAATTTCTTAAGCCAACACAGAGAGAGGCAAGACAGGATTTTGAAGCTGCAGGCTATAAGAGAATTTGAAATAGAGGTTAAAAAGCAGGTGTCCTCCCACCTGCTTTTTTTATTACCCAAAATGTGCGATTATAGGGCATGCGACAGAGTCAGCTATTTACGAAAACACGCAAGGAAGCGCCTGCTGACGAGGTGTCTAAAAATGCCGAATTGCTCATTCGGGCAGGATACGTCTACAAGGTCATGGCTGGTGTCTATGTCTATACACCACTTGGACTGCGAGTACTAGAGAACATCAAGCGAATCGTTCGTGAAGAAATGAATGCGATTGGTGGACAAGAACTCATCATGAGCTCACTTCAAAAGAAAAGCACTTGGGAAGAAACAGGACGATGGGATGACAACGTGGTTGATATTTGGTTCAAGTCAAAACTCAAAGATGATACTGAGGTTGGATTTGGTTGGTCACACGAAGAAGCAATCATTGAATTGGTAAAACAATATTTATCAAGTTACAAAGATTTGCCGATCAATGTGTATCAATTCCAAACAAAAATGCGCAACGAGCTTCGTGCCAAAAGCGGGATTATGCGCGGACGAGAATTTGTCATGAAAGATATGTACTCATGTAGTATCGATGCAACACAACACGAGGACTTTTATCAAGCGACGATCAAGGCATACGAGCGTGTCTACGATCGCATCGGAATTGGAGCTGATACCTATATGACATTTGCGTCAGGTGGAGCGTTTACAAAATTTAGCCATGAGTTCCAAACGATCTGTGATGCGGGCGAAGACGTTATTTATTTGCACCGAGGCAAAAATATTGCGATTAATGAAGAAGTATTGAATGAAGAAACACTTACAGACCTTGGTATTACTCGTGACGAACTTGAACAAGTAAAAACTGCTGAAGTTGGAAATATCTTTAATTTTGGTACACAAAAAAGTGAAGAAACTAATTTTACATTCACCAACGAAGCGGGTGAGAAACAACATGTACACCTTGGATCATACGGTATCGGTATTACTCGCGTCATGGGAGTCGTTGTAGAAAAGTTTGCCGATGACAAAGGCATCGTATGGCCAGCATCAATCGCGCCGTTTAAAGTCCATCTTTTAGTTTTGGGAACTGATACACAAACACACATCGCAGCTGAGGAAGTGTACGCGCAGCTTTTGGAGAAAAATATTGAAGTGTTATTTGATGACCGACAAGGTATTGCACCAGGAGAAAAATTTGCAGATGCAGACTTGCTCGGCATGCCAGTACGAGTTGTGGTCTCGGATCGAAGTTTGGAAAAAGGCGGTGTAGAAATCAAAGAACGCACGAGTAGCGACAGTCGAATCGTGAATACTTCTGAACTTTTCGATGTGTTAAACGCTTAGGTCAATGGTCAAATCTCTCTACCGCAGATTTTCAAATGACATCGGTATCGATCTCGGTACTGCCAACACGCTTGTATACCTCAAGGGTCACGGGGTTATCATCAACGAGCCATCAATCGTCGCCGTGAACCAAAAGACCGGACAGATCGTCGCCGTTGGTCACGAAGCCAAAAAGATGTGGGGGAAAACTCCGACTCATATTTCTATAGTGCGTCCACTCATCGAAGGAGTCGTATCGGACTTTGATATGACGGAGGAAATGCTGGCGTATTTTATTCGCAAAGCCGAGAAGCTTTCCAAAAAATTCTTCAGACCCCGAGTCGTGATCGGAGTGCCAAGTGGTATCACCAACGTCGAAATGCGCGCAGTGTATGATGCGGCGATTGATGCAGGTGCGCGCGAAGTATTCCTTGTGGAGGAAGCGATGGCTGCGGCGATCGGTGTGCGACTGCCAGTGCTTGAGCCCAAGGCGACGTTTATCGTCGACATTGGAGGAGGTACAACTGATATAGCACTCATTGCATTGGGAGGCGTTGTACGGTCCCTCAATCTGCGTATTGCCGGAGATCATTTTAATGCGCGCGTGATTGAGTATTTGCGCGATGAATTCAAACTCCTCGTTGGTGAACCAACGGCAGAGTCCGTGAAGCTTGCGCTCGGGTCTGCGATCGAGACCGAATATCAAGAAATCGAAGTACGCGGGCGTGATCTCGTCACAGGGCTCCCACGCGCACTCATGGTCACTGATGGAGATATACGCGAGGCGCTGACACAGCCAGTTGGATTTTTGGTGTCTGGTATGCGCGAAGTGCTCGAGACTGCACCACCAGAAATGATGAGTGATGTATTGCAAAGTGGGATTATACTTACAGGAGGTGGTGCATTGCTTCCAGGACTTGCGGCATTGCTTGAGATTGAGTTGTCACTTCCGATCAAGATTGCTGCAGATCCACTCTCGGCAGTTGCGCGCGGCACCGGCATCATATTAGAAAATTTTGAACAGTACGAAAGTGTGCTGTTGCCGCTTGATGAACATGTCATCCTTTAATCAAACAAAACGAAGACGAAATGGATCACAAACTATAGTGCGTGTAGCTATGGTCGTAGTTGGTGTTGTTGTACTGTGGTTTGTGATACGTATTGTTGATAGCAACACGAGTACACATATCGCCCCTATCTCTGCGCCGACCGTCATCAACACGATGCTTCCGAAAAGTACATTGGTCAAAAAGATAAACGAACTCCAAACAACGCTCGAGAGTTATGATGCAGAACGCATTGCAAACAAAGCAACGCTTGATGAAAATGATAAACTCAAAGCCGAGCTCGGACGTACTCCGCGACCCACAGGAACACTCGCACATGTGCTCACACTCCCAAACCGCAGCTTTTATGGCACGTTCATTATCGATGCAGGCGAGGCACAGGGTGTGTATGTTGGACAGACGATTTATGCATTTGGGACGATTGCACTCGGGACAGTCACTGCCGTTGAAAACACTACTGCAACTGTGACACTCTTTAGTGCATCGGGACAGACGACGTCGGGGACTGCAGTAGGAAGTGATGTCGCAGTGACATTGCTCGGACGAGGTGGAGGAGAATACGAAGTGCGGTTGCCACGTGACGTGCATTTCGAAGTGGGCGGACTCATCACGTATCAGTCAGTCGACACCGCAGTCCTTGCAGAGATCGAACGCATTGCTACTGACCCACGTGATCCATTCCAAAAGTTATATGCAAAAGCACCGGTCAATCTCCAGGCGCTGAAATGGGTGATCGTGCGATAGATTTTATAGAGGTTTTGATGGTAAAATAAGGGGCGATGAAATTACTAAGAAAAGTAACAGCTTTTGTGATCCTTGCTGCGATCCTCATCTTTTCTCTTGCGCCCATTCTCAGGGTTGAGGCTATTACGAGTCTCCATCCGTTCATGGGGGCGGGACAATCTGACGGCGCAACACCGTATGGCTCTTTGTTAGAAAGTAAAGATGTACTGTACGGTACAACCAAGGATGGTGGAGCAAATGATCTCGGAACGCTCTTTTCGTATAATCCAGATACTACTGACTACCATCTACTCTATAGTTTCGATGGTACTACAGGGTCGCATCCTACAGGTTCTATTATTTTTAATGAGGGTGTGTTCTATGGCATGACGACGATGGGCGGGACCAATGATAAGGGAGTATTGTTTTCGTACGATGAGTTGGGAAACTATACAGTGCTTCTCGAATTTGGAATAACTGATGGTGCACATCCGCATGGGACACCCTTCTTTCTCGATAATACGCTCTATGGCCTGACACGAGAAGGGGGAACGAACGACCTTGGTTCAATTTTTTCCTACAATCTCAATACTTCCGTCTATACAAAAATCTTTAGTTTTGGTGACGTAGGGTCTGGGGTATATCCAGAAGGTGATTTATTGTTTGACCACACTGGTCATCTCTATGGTATGACGAGCGCAGGAGGGACGAATGGCAAGGGAACTTTATTTTCTCTCGAACTATTAGAGGGCGCTGTTACAAAGCTTATTGATTTTGGCGGAGGATCTGCTACTGGTGAATACCCATACGGCTCGCTTATCATCAATGAGAATGGGCGATTACTCTACGGTATGACGAGTGCAGGGGGGACAAGCAACTACGGAACTATTTTTTCTGTTGACCCCGACCATATCAACACCCTTCAGACACTTCATAGTTTTGATGGTGAGCATGGCAAATACCCATATGGATCTCTTTTTGTAGCAGATGATGGAAAGTATTATGGTACGACCATGGCGGGCGGAACGAATGACCATGGAACGCTCTTTTCGTATGATATAAATGATCCATTTCAAATACCGTTTGAATTCATACAGTCATTTGATCGCGTATCGCACGGCGCTGCACCTCGTGGATCTCTCATTCAAAAAGGAAAAAATGGAAGTAAAATTTTTTATGGACTTGCGAGCGATGGCGGATCGCCCCCTGAACAAGAGAATGCTAGTTTTGGAACGATATTTTCCTTTCCTGTCCCAGACAAAGCTCCCGAGCCATTTTCATTCCCTCAGGTGACTGGTGCACAACAAAACACAGAGATAACTTCGGAACAGATTACTATAACAGGGATCAATACGCCTTCTGCAATCGCTATAGATGGGTGCAATACAGTGTGTAGATACAGTGGTGGTACTGATGGATATGCCAATGAAGGAGACACTCTCACTATCACTATAGTATCGGGGAATGGATGTGAGACTACCAAGGGTGCCAATTTGGTTGTTGGTTCAGTGAGTGCTCAGTTTCTTGTAACAACAGCATCGTGCAGCAGTGGGGGTGGACAGGATGTCACTCGCCCCCAAGTTTCTTTTTCGCTCCCAAATACAGGGTCGTCACTTACGGTATCTCTCACATTTTCTGCAACAGACAACGTCGGTGTTACGGGATATAAACTAACTGAAACAAATACTGCGCCATCGGCAGGAGATAGCGGCTGGAGCGCAAGTGCTCCTACAGAGTACACCTTTTCTTCGTACGGCAGTCACACACTCTACGCTTGGGCAAAAGATGCCGCAGGTAATGTGTCAGCACAAAATTCTCAATCGATCACTCTCACAGAGCCTGCTCCTGCAGATCCAGCGCCGCAGGATCCTCCCGCTCAAAATCCTCCACGCAGTCACTCAAGCAATTCTGCAGTAGCCGGCATCGGAGCCCTCCTCACACAACCTATGGCGGAGCCTCGTCCAGAACCGGAGCCAGTGCCAGCACCCGAACCTGCTCCAGAACCAAAACCAGTCGAGCGTCCCAAAGTGACGACTCCTGCAGTCAGTATTGTCGTTCTTGATTCTCCAGTGAAGCAGTTGATCCGTGAAGAGTTCACACCGCATCAGGTAGAGGTGATTGAAGTCAGTATCAAGGCAATCATTGCAACAGTGACAACGGTTGGCGCAATCCTTGTCTTGCTCTCAGTGTTGTTCCTCAACCCACTTGCGCGCCCAGAATTTATTTTGATCCCGATCAGACTCTGGACACTGTTGCTCACCGCGCTCGGACTCCGCAAAAAGTCGACGCCGTGGGGAGTAGTATATGACTCTGTCACCAAGCAACCGATCGATCCGGTGCGTGTCTCGCTCGTAGATATGCAAGGTGCTGTGGTTGAGTCATCGATCACGGATGCATCTGGTCGATATGGATTTGCGGCGCCAGCGGGTATTTACAAGGTCGTCCTTTCCAAGACCAACTACCTCTTTCCATCCCACGTCATTGCACAAAATGATATGCGCGATGAATTCTATGACAAGCCATACTTTGGTGACTACTTGCCATACGATCCTGCGGCACCGATCATGAAGAATATTCCGATCGATCCACTCGACTTTGATACCGCAGCATTTGAACAAAAAAATGGCGATCTCTCGCTCCACTATTCCAAGCGCGAGCTCGTTGCTGATAGGATTTTCAATACATTGTTCCTCACGACATTTTTGATTGTTGCAGTGAGTCTGATCATCTATCCAGAGATGTACAATGCGATTATCTTTGTGCTCTACATTGCCGCATTTATCATTCGTCGTCACACCAAGCGCCTCAAGCATATGGGTCGTATCTATGACCTATACGGCAAGCCACTTGCAAATGTCGTCATGAAGGTTTACTCCGCAGTCGACAATACACTCGTAAAGACGACCAAGACTACCCGTGCTGGTCGCTACTATCTCCACGTACCAAAAGGGCTCTACCATATTCGCGTCGAACGCCAGACAACCGATGGCATGTATGTGCCGATCTATGATTCACCCGAGCTCCTCGTTCAACACGGCACCGTCAACAAAGTGTTCAACATTGCGTATTCGTAGATAGGTGATACAACTAAGGTGTGAAATTTACTATTGAGAAAAAATTAGACGGCACACTCGCTCGCGCAGGTGAGATCGTGACTCCAAACGGTGTGATCAAAACACCGGCATTTGTCGTGGTTGGAACCAAGGCTACCGTGAAGTCTTTGACCGCAGAACAGATCCGCAGCCTCAATGCGCAAGTTGTATTGGCAAATACCTATCACCTCTACTTGCAGCCGGGCACAGATATCGTGGAGAAAGCTGGAGGGTTTGGGAAGTTTATGGATTGGCATGGGCCGACGATGACTGATAGTGGAGGATTTCAGGCATTCTCACTTGGTGCGGCATTTGGTAACAATGTTTCCAAAGTTGCGACCGGTAAAGAAGTGTCTGACATTTCTGCGACCAAAGGGCAGCTCGCGATTGTGACTGACGAAGGTGTGACATTCAAGTCCCATCTCAATGGTGATAAGCATCTCTTTACTCCAGAGTCATCAATGCTCGCACAGTGGAAGATCGGTGCAGATATGATATTTGCATTTGATGAATGCACGAGTCCGAGTGCGCCGTATGAATACCAACAAAAATCTCTCGCTCGTACCTATGAATGGGCGAAGCGCTCGCTCGATGCACACGAAGCATTGGACACAGAAAAGAAACAAGCACTTTTTGGGGTGATCCAAGGAGGGCGGTTTCAAGATTTGCGCGAGCAGGCTGCGCGAGACCTCGGTGCACTGCCGTTTGATGGCTACGGCATCGGAGGGTCATTTACCAAAGAAGACATTGGTACTGCAGTCGGATGGGTGAATGCAATACTTCCAGAAAATAAACCTCGTCACTTGCTCGGCATCGGAGAACCAATCGATCTGTTTGAGGGAGTACTTGCGGGGTGTGATCTCTTTGACTGTGTGCTGCCGACACGCATTGGGCGACATGGGACACTCTTTACTCATGAGGGCAAGATGCACATCAAGAACGCGCAATATGTCGATGACTTTGGGCCACTTGAGGATGGTTGTACATGCTACACCTGTACACACCATACTCGCGCATATATCGCGCATCTCTTCCGAGCAGACGAGATGACTGCAGGAACGCTTGCAAGTATTCATAACATTCACTTCCTCTTGCGATTGGTAGAAAAGATCAGAGAGAGTATTTTGAACGATACATTTTTTGAATATAAAAAGGAGTTTGTTGGGAGGTATTATAAAAAATAAAACTGCCTCATAAAATTGAGGCAGCTCGTCTGATTGTTCCAATTGGTGTTGATAGAAAAATATTTTAACCTTTCCTTTAGTTATTATTTTCCATTTTTTTGGCAAGTCACCTTTTTTAAATGATGCATCCCACCACCCTTGAGGATTCTTTTCTACACAAATAACTCCCTGTAACGTAACAATAAAATTACACCCGTCTTCAATGAGGTCAAACTCATTTGAATAATGGATCATTCTATTGAGCAATGCGAGACCATCATCCAATCTCATCACATTCATTTTTCGCTCAGGATCTGAAAGGGAATATTCCATGGTAAGAATCTTTCGATCGAGTTGCGCAATGCTATCAGTGAGAGCTTTGCGTTTGAGAGATAAGGAATGAAGATTTGGTTCCAGAACAATTACTTTGATGGGGTATTGCGCACAAAGTGTGTAGTACCCAAGGATAGAAACAACACACATACATATTTTTTTCATACATTACTTTTTCAATACTATATATAAAAATATGTATTTGTCAAATAAGGTGAATTATAAAAATAAAAATCCCCTGTTTAAGGGGATTTTACACTCAAGTCCGTTTTTATTTGCGGACAAGCTCCAAACTGTCGTACTTATCGTACTCACATGGCAAACCGGGAGATCGTTTGACCAAGGTAACTGTCAAATCATCACAAAGAACTTTTTCACTCGAATCCGTTAATCGACTCTTATTTATACATTAGCATCTTATATCAAATCTGTCAAGTATCTCCAAAACCCTTATTTTTCCTATATAATCAATCTATGCAATTCAAACTCTCTGGAGAATACCAACCCGCAGGGGACCAGCCCAAGGCTATCGAGAAGCTCGTGAAGGGTCTCAAAGACGGCAAGCAGATGCAGACACTGCTGGGTGCGACTGCAACTGGGAAAACATTCACGATGGCCAATATCATAGAGACTGTTCAAAAGCCGACGCTCGTGATCGCCCACAACAAAACGCTTGCGGCTCAGCTTGCACAAGAGTTCAAGAGTTATTTCCCAGACAACGTCGTGCACTACTTCGTGTCCTACTACGACTACTACCAGCCAGAGGCGTACATGCCGATCACAGATACGTTTATTGAAAAAGATGCCCAGATCAACAAAGAAATTGATCGTCTCCGTCATGCGACCACTCAAGCATTGCTCACGCGCAAGGATGTGATCATTGTCGCATCGGTCTCGTGTATCTACGGTCTCGGATCTCCTGTCGAGTATGAAAAGACGAATTTCAAAATTGAAAAAGGCATGAAGCTCTCGCGTACCCAAGCAATGGAGCGACTCATCTCCATTCACTTTTCTCGTACAACTGCCGACCTCTCGAGTGGGACATTTCGTGCATTGGGAAATAAAATCGACATTATGCCGGTCTCTGACACGATCATGTATCAGATCGACTTCACTGGCAACGTCGTACAAAGCATCACCAAGATCGATCCAGTGTCTTCCAAGATTTTGAACGACGAAGAATTCGTCTATATCTTCCCGGCGAAACACTTCATCACTAATGGCGAAGAAAAGGATCGTGCAGTGCGCGACATCCAACACGAGCTCGATCAGCAGCTCAAACATTTCGAAGTAGAAGGCAAGCTCCTCGAGGCAGAACGCATCAAACGTCGTACCAACTACGACCTCGCGATGATCAAAGAAATGGGGTACTGCTCCGGTATCGAAAACTACTCTCGGCATATGTCTGGCAAAGCTGTTGGCGAACCACCAGAAACACTGCTTTCATATTTCCCACACAAAGCTGATGGGAGCGCGGACTTTATGTTATTTATTGATGAGTCACACGTAACGATCCCACAGTTGGGAGGAATGTATGCAGGAGACGCATCACGCAAACAGACACTTGTAGAGTTTGGATTCCGTTTGCCAAGTGCCAAAGACAACCGCCCGTTGAAGTTTGAGGAATTTAAAGAACGCATTGGACAAACAATATTTGTCTCTGCAACACCGGGTGCATATGAAAAGGAACATTCAGAACAAATCGTCGAGCAGATCATTCGCCCGACTGGACTTGTGGATCCACTCGTAGAAGTGCGGCCAATTCTCGAGGGAAGTCCAATCGCATTTCATTCTGGTGAGACTGAACAGGCCTATGACAAATCTGATGCACAGGCACGCAGTGACTATCCTGGCCAAGTCCAAGACTTCATCAACGAAGCTGAAAAGGAAATCAAGAGTGGCGGACGCGTCCTTGCAACGACACTTACAAAAAAAATGGCAGAAGACTTATCTGCGTATCTCAAAGAAAGAAAAATAAAATCCGAATATCTCCACTCCGATATCAAGACGATTGAGCGCATTCAGATCATCACAAAGTTCCGAAAAGGGGAGTTTGATATTTTGGTCGGAGTGAACTTGCTTCGAGAAGGTCTTGATATGCCAGAAGTATCACTCATCGGTATTTTGGACGCAGACAAGGAGGGATTCTTGCGTAGCGAAGTGTCATTGATCCAGACGATCGGGCGAGCCGCACGTAATGCAAATGGTCGCGTGATCCTGTATGCCGACAACATGACTGGCTCAATGGAGCGCGCGATAGGTGAGACCAGACGACGTCGTGATGTACAGCTTGCCTACAATGCCGAGCATGGCATCACGCCAAAAACTATCTCTAAGGTTATTCGCGATATCACCGAAGGCATGGAGACTGAGCATTCCAAGGCAGTGAATGCTGAGCTCGCACTCGATCTCGAACTCTTTGCGCAGATCGAAAAGGATCAAAAGGGAAGAAAGACGAAAGGTAAAAATCCAATCGAAAAGTTAATCAAGATCAAAGAAGTTGAAATGAAAGAAGCGGTGAAGCTCCTCGACTTCGAAACAGCGGCAATATTGCGTGATGAGATTGGCGTGTTGAGAGAAAAGACGTATATAAATCCTTAAACCTTCCTCGGCAATGGATGCAAATGCGCAGCGATACCGATCGCAGCTGCGATGATGACGAGGTTTTTGATGATGTATTGGCCTTCGAGAGTTGGCACAAATGGGCGACTGAATGTTTCGTGTGGTAGGAAAAAGAGCGGGAGGAATGTTGTCATCATATGAAAGAGGAGAAGTGGGAGCATGATGCGCTCGGCACCCGGTATCAAAAAGAGTATTCCGATCAAACATTCAAAGAGTGCAAAGCCTATATAGAATGCATGGAATGGTACGAGCCCGAGAAGTGTTTGGTCAAAGAGTGAGTGGACGAGCGATCCTGCAGGCGAGAGTCCGATCACTTTGAGTATGCCAAACCAGAAAAATATAACAAAGAGCGCGATGCGTGCCGCGGGCAAACTAATGCGGCGCAAAAAGTGAATGATACGCGCGTCAGTTTCTGGGATGGTTTCCATGTCATTAAGTATATCAGGTACCACTCGTCAGTAGAAGATAGTTTCTTTCCGCAAACTCGGTGCTGCGCCCTCAAACAGTGCTACAAGAAACCATCTTCTACTGCCTCGCTCAGTGCTAGTATACGGAGCTCGCTGGAGATTGCACAGCGTGCTATAATGGTACTGCAAAATATGATACATACCCCTATACGCGCAAGCGGAGGGGATTTGCCGCTACATACAAACATATGAAAAAGACCACAGAAAACAACAGAACAACAGAGCAACCAGGCACATCGATCGTTGTGAAGGGTGCACGCACGCACAATCTCAAAAACGTGTCAGTTGAAATGCCGCGCAATGCAATGATTGCGATCACGGGCCTTTCGGGGTCGGGCAAAAGCTCGCTTGCATTTGATACGATCTTTGCCGAAGGGCAGCGTCGATATGTCGAGAGTCTGTCGTCATATGCGCGACAGTTCTTGAACCAAATGCCAAAGCCTGATGTAGACGAGATCACCGGACTTTCGCCAGCGATCTCTATCGATCAGAAATCTCGCTCCAACAACCCACGCTCAACCGTTGCAACGATCACCGAGATCTACGACTACCTCCGCGTCCTCTATGCCCGCATCGGCAAGGCGTACTGTCCTGTGTGCGGCACACTTATCACCAAACTCTCACCCGAAGAAATCAATGCATTCATCCTCGCCAAGATTAAAGAAGTAGGGAAGACCAATACCAAGAAGGTAATGGATGTCGGATTTAATGATACGCGTATTCAGATATTTGCGCCTATTGTTCGCGGTCGCAAAGGTGAGTACTACCAGCTGCTCTACGATCTCTTGGGTAAAGGATTCTCGACTATCCGTGTCGATGGTCAGATCAAACAACTGCGCGAGCGTATCGAACTCAAGAAAAATGACAAACACACGATTGAAGTATTGGTTGACGAGCTTGCCGTACATGAATTCAAGGATAACCCACGTGACGCAGAGCTCCGACTCTTTGAAGCGGTAGAACGCGCGTTACTTGAGGCAGATGGGTTGGTGCAAGTTGTCATTGGCAACTCAGCAGATTTTGAAATGCAGACTGAGCCGATCCAAGAATTCCTCTTGTCAGCAAAGTTTTCATGTCCGAATGATGGATATAGTTTCCCCGAAATTGAGCCGCGACTCTTTTCATTCAACTCGCCATATGGGGCATGTCCTGAGTGTAATGGTATCGGTACCAAGTTTTTTGGCGGCACGGAGCCGTGTCCTGTGTGTGAAGGCAAGCGTTTGCGGCCTGAAGCTTTGAATGTGTTCTTAGAAGCGGCAGTCTCCGGAAAGCAATTTCCTCGGTCCTCGGGTCGCAGTACTGCGTCTGCTCAACCAGACACTCAGAAATCACTTTCCGGATCCGCCGCTAAAATTAATATTGTGGATTTAACTTCTTTCTCTGTCGAAGAAGCATTTGATTTCTTTGGAGGACTCAAACTCTCTGCCAAGGATCGCGAGATCGGCAAGGCCATCATGAAAGAAATCGAAGATCGCCTCACCTTCCTTTTAAATGTTGGTTTGGAATACCTCGCCCTTTCGCGTACTGCCAATACCCTCTCTGGAGGTGAAGCGCAACGCATCCGCCTAGCTTCCCAACTTGGGTCACGTCTTGTGGGCGCACTCTATGTGCTCGACGAGCCAACGATTGGTCTGCACCAGCGCGACAACGAACGCTTGATCAAAACTCTGGAGGACTTGCGTGATCTCGGCAACACGATCATTGTCGTTGAGCATGACGAAGACACGATCCTCGCATCCAACTATATGGTTGAGATCGGTCCGGGTGCCGGTATTCATGGAGGGAACGTCGTCGTCGCAGACAACCTTGCGAAGCTTTTGAGTGCAAAGAAAAATGATAGTGGAAGTCGCACGCTCGCATATCTGCGCAAAGAAGAAGCAATCGAAGTCCCCGAAAAGCGACGCGATACAGACAAAGGCATGCTCAAAATCGTCGGTGCAAATCTCCACAACCTCCATAACCAAAACATCGATGTACCACTCGGCAAAATGGTTGCGATCACTGGAGTTTCAGGTTCTGGAAAGAGTACGTTCCTCTACGACGTCTTGTACAAAAACTTGCAGGCAAAATTTGAGCGCAAATCCCGCAGTGCACAAATCTACAACTGCGCATCATTTACGGGTAGCGAATACCTCGCGCGCGTCATCATGATCGACCAGTCACCAATCGGTCGTACACCACGATCAAACATCGCGACATACACTGGGGCATTCACCCACATCCGAGAAATATTTGCTGCAACAGAGGAAGCACGCCTGCGTGGCTGGAAGCTCAATCGATTTTCATTCAATGTCAAAGGTGGCCGTTGCGAAGCCTGCGAAGGAAATGGTGAGATCGCAGTTGAAATGCACTTCTTGCCGACGGTGTATGTGACGTGTGATGTGTGTAATGGAAAAAGATTTGACAAGGAAACACTCACGGTGAAATACAAGCGCAAGAGTATTTATGATGTGCTCCAGCTCTCAGTTGAGGAAGCACTTGAATTCTTCCAGGATATCCCGGCGATCAGTGATCGACTCAAAACATTGAACGACGTGGGGCTGGGGTATGTGAAGCTCGGACAAAGTGCAACCACACTTTCTGGTGGGGAAGCACAACGTGTAAAGATCGCATCAGAGCTCTATCGTCCATATCTTGAAAAGACCATCTACCTGCTCGATGAACCCACTGTCGGACTCCACTATGACGATGTCAAAAATCTCATCGGTGTATTAAATAGACTTGTTGCAAAAGGAAATACCGTCGTCGTTATCGAACACAACCTCGACCTGATCAAATGTGCCGACTACCTTATCGACTTTGGTCCCGAAGGCGGTGTTGCCGGCGGCAAGATCATTGCAAAAGGAACCCCCGAGGACGTGGCGAACAATAAACATAGCTTCACGGGTCAATACCTCAAGAAAATTTTGTAATAAAAAAGATCACATGTTACATGTGATCTTTTGCAATTTTTCAGGAATCAATTAAGACGTAGATTCATCTGATTGAGGAATTGGAGTATCGTCTTCAACTTCATCAGCGCTTTGAATGAGTTCCATCTGTATTGCTTTGTTAATAATCCTTTTCTTCTTTTCTTCCGGAGTGTCAAAATACTTGTAGCCTGTAATCTTTGTTTGTTTTGCAAGCTCACTTAGTTTTTTCTTTTCTGAAGTAGTGGTAGTAGTATTTACTGCACCACTTTTTTCTTCCTCAGGAATTGTCTTTTCAACTGCCGGCGTTAAAGTGATGGTTTGAATCGCATACCCTTCAGTTTTTAGAGTTCTCGAAAAATAGTAAATATCATTTTTGCTAAAAATCGAAGTATTCACTACTAAAAGTTTCAAGTCAGAATCTTTCATTGCCTTCGCCAATTCTATATCCATAGTATTGACGTTGTCACCAGTAATGATTTTCGTGCCCGGCTTCTCCTTAGTGATTACCTTGGCGCACTCATCAGCATCTTTTCCGGAAACAAAAAATACCACCTTTTGGTTCTCATCTGTTACCTCAGTAAACTGAGAAGATTCTATTGTAATAGAAGAGTATCCATATCGAGGGGCATATTCAATTATGAACGTTTCCTCAACATCTTTTAAATCTTCCGCAGATAATGAGTTTTTTGCTAAAACCATTAACTCTGTCGGTTTGGCGAGTGCTGCATGAACGGCTACTAAAAGTTTTTTTGATTTTGCGTTTTCAAACCTGGGCCGATCAAAATCAGGGCTTAGGTTTTCTTTCTTTTCATCGAGGAATTCAACTGCCCATTTTCCTCTCTGGATAATTTCCTTAAGTTCCGGGTTCATAGTTTCTCCTGGTTTTGGATAGTCCATAGCAGAAGGAGTAATGCTTATAAATTTCCCTTCACCTAGATCTAGTGAGAGATATTTGTTTAAAATCTCTATTCCATCAGGAGTAGTAATGAGTAGTCTTGACATATATATTTTTTTAAAATGTGAAAGTAAAATTTTTCTTGACACTACTATAAAACACCTCTTTTGTCAATAAATAAAGAACCTTCTTATGGGGAAGGTTCTGACCAGGCAATGGTGCCAAAAAGGAAGATGGTGAACGATACATGGAGCATAATCGCAGAAATACCGACTCCGGGAACTGCGACCCAATAGAGCCATACACAAAACAGAGTTCCAATAAGGAGAAAGATGGTACTACTGGTATTGCGGTCTTTGTTTGGATATCGCAGGGCAAACAGAATGGCAATACAACTGATCCCGATACATATACCAAAGAGAATTTGAGGATCAATTGGTCTAGCCAACAAATCCTCGCGAGGCGTGAATTTGTGGGGCATAGTATTTTTCTTTCATCCTACGTGATGGAAAGTTTCTGTCAATTTTATACCCCCGCACATGGCGGGGGTTTTATTATTTGATGTATTTGTTTTTGAAATATTCCTCAAGAGTGATACGGTCTCGGGTGCCTTTATTTGTAAAGGTGACAATCATATCAGAGGAATGGTCTGGATAAAGCCGCACAGTTGGGTGCGCAGGCAATACTTTTGATGTTTGTTCTGGAGGTACCAGAAGCGCTGCAAGGAAACCGAATACAATTACCGAGCAGCAGATGACAGATAGTGCTTGGAGTTTTTTCATGTTTCGGGGTTTTCTTATATGATACTCTTCTTATATGACGAGTCAACAATTGGCAAAATCCAAGGATATCTGGCAGAAAATTGGACCCACGCTCCTCAAGCAGTATCGCCGCGACGAGACCTTTTTGGACTACCAGAATCCATGGCAGCTCACCGTGGCCGTGACACTCTCTGCGCAAACTACTGATATCGGAGTAAACAAAGTCACACCATTATTGTTCAAGACATTTCCAACTCCTGAATCATTGGCCAAAGCTCCGCTTCCAAAGATTGAGAAAATCATCGGCAGTCTTGGCTTTTATCGATCCAAGGCAAAGTATATAAAAGCTGCGGCAGATGTTGTGGTAAAGGAATTCAAAGGCGTGATACCCCATGATCCAGAACTCATTCAAAAGATGCCGGGCATTGGCCGCAAGGGTGCGATCGCAGTCATATCGAATGCATATCCCAAATACGCCAACATCGGCATCCCAGTCGACACACATGTGATCAGATTTGTAAAAAGATTTAAGCTAACCAATGCAACTGATCCATCCAAGATAGAGCAAGATTTGCTCCAGATTATTCCGCAAAAGGATTGGAAACGCGCCGGCTATGCCATCAAAGAATACGGCCGCAAAGAAGGGAAGGCGAGAGGGTATAAGCAAGAGGAAGATCCGTTGGTACAAATTTTGAAGAAATAAAACACACTATAAAAGTGTGTCATCATCCGTACGTTTCCATCTGCTCGTTATTATGCAAACCCATATCAGCAACCAGAGATAAGTTACGAAGATACTGGCGCCTGCGACTATTAAGATCGGGTAATGTACTGTGTTGAAATTTATTACATAGAGTACAACAAAACTCAAAGCTAACTTTTTCAGAGTACTACCTGGGGCATAATATATTGCTGATCCGGCAACAGTTAATATAAAGAGCGTGTGCATTAAAAAACTTTTCATATTCTTAATTTTTATGTTACATTAGAACATATTTTATGATTCGTCAAGATTTAGACCAATTTGAATTGCCGGGGGAGCCGGGTGTGTATTTCTTCCGCGATAACGCGGGCAAGATTTTGTATATTGGCAAGGCGACAAGTCTGCGCGATCGCGTGCGCTCATACTTTGGTGCGGACTTGATCAAGACACGCGGCCCGAGACTTGTTGATATGGTATTCAAGGCAACGGCTGTCACCTGGCAACAAACGCCGAGTGTCCTCGAAGCATTGATCCTCGAAGCAAACCTAATCAAGAAATATCAGCCGCACTACAACCGCCAAGAAAAAGACGACAAGTCCTTTAACTGCGTCGTGATCACCAAAGAAGAATTCCCACGAATACTTCTCGCGCGCCAAAAGGATATCGATACCCGCGAAAAGCTCCTGACTCTACCCAAGCAAAAAGGCACCAAAGTAAAGTACGATGCGGTCTTTGGTCCGTATCCATCTGGTGCCTCCCTTCGCGAAGCACTTGCGATCATCAGACGCATTTTCCCATACCGCGATCGTGTGAGTGCGATGAAGGACAAAGAAGCATTCTATCGACAGATCCATCTCTCACCCGACGTGACAAATGCCGAGGCGGCAAAAGTCTATCGCAAAAACATCGGCCATATCAAAAAGATTTTCCAAGGCAAACTGCAGACATTGATCAACGAACTCAAAGTAGATATGAACAAAGCCGCCGCTGCTATGAAGTTCGAAGAGGCGAATGAGCTCAAACACAAGGTCTTTGCGCTCGAGCATGTGCAGGATGTGTCACTCATCAAACGCGACCTGATCCAGTCACGCGACGAGACGACGATCAGATTTGAGGCGTATGACATTGCGCATCTGTCGGGGACACAGATGGTGGGTGTCATGACAGTTGTCGAAAACAGTGCCGTACAAAAAGACGACTATCGCAAGTTCATCATCAGAGGATTCGACAAGGCAAATGATGCAGGTGCGCTGCGTGAAGTGCTCGTTCGCAGACTTGCACATACTGAATGGCCGTATCCAACAGCGATCGTTGTGGACGGCAATGCGATCCAAGTCAACGCCGCAAACAAAGTCTTGCGCGATCTCGACCTCTCGATCCCCATCATTGCAGTCACCAAAGACGAACGACACAAACCCAAGTCTATCTCAGGTCCAACTGAGCTCATTGACGCACACAAATTTGCGATATTGCTCGCAAATAATGAAGCACATCGCTACGCAATTGCATTCCACAAAGACAGAAGGAGAAAGGTGATGATTTGACAAAATTATACAATAAAGTATAATATAGAAAACTTAAAACAATGTACGAAATTTATGTTTGGCTCAATGCGGTACCCGCAGTATTTGCCTGTATAGCTTTTGCAGCAAATTGTGAATATTCAGAACAAAGTAAATTCGCTCCATTTAATTGGGAATACAAAAAGCCATTAAAAAGTTTTTGGGTTGGAATAATAGGTGTGCTATCTATTACCCTCATTAGTTTTTTAATGGTGTTCTTCTGGCTATGGTTTCTTGAAACCGGGTTGAAGAAAAATAATGTATTCACGAGAAAATACTTTTTTCTGTATGGATCAAAATAATGTATTAATTACTTCCTATTACTTTAATAGGAAGTTTTTTGTTATAATTTCTCTATGCAAAAAATCGGAGTACTCCGCGGGGGTCCTGGAGACGAATATCATTTGTCGCTTGAAAGTGGCGCGCGCATTTCTGCCGCACTTCGTGCCGAAGGCTATGACGTACTCGACATGCTCGTCGATCGCGAGGGCATTCTCCATATCAAAGGTATCCCGGCAGCTATCGAGGAGATCCCTCAACACGTCGACATGGTGTGGAATGCGCTGCATGGTGCCGGTGGCGAAGACGGCGTGATACAGCGCATGCTCGAAGAAATCGGTATACCATACAGTGGCTCTGGCATCGATGCCTCTGAAGCAACGATCAACAAACTCACTGCCAAAGAACGTGCAAAAGAATTGGGACTTAAAACTCCCGAGTCCATACTTGTCATGCCCGAAGGAGGCGAGTCCGTATCAGAGATCACCCAAAATATTTATAAGCGCATGTCACCACCGTGGGTACTCAAGCCATTGACGGGTGGCGCATCAATCAATACCTACTTTGCATTCACGCCGCTCGAACTCGCGCACTTTGTCGAAGAAAGCGTTTCGAACGGACAGCCATTCATTGTCGAGCAATACATATACGGCAGGGAAGCATCAGTCGGTGTGATCGATAACTTTCGTGGACAGGACAAATATGTGCTGCCAGTGGTTGAGCTCAAGTCCACAAATCGCGGCGTACTCACACACGACGCCCGCAAAGGAGACGAGCATGCAGTTGTGGGTGGATCATTCCGAAGTGATGAACGAGAAATGCTCTCCAAGCTCGGGCGAGATTTGCACGAACACCTCGGTGCGAATGATTATTCTCAAAGTGAGTTCATCGTCGATAAGTATGGCAAAATTTGGTATATCGAAACTGACACCTCGCCACACATGGGTGAGCACAATGCATTTGCAAAGGCACTCAAGCATGTTGGGTCGTCATTGGGAGAATTCGTAAAGTCAGTAATCGGCAGGAAATAAAAAACCACTCAGATGAGTGGTTTTTTATTTAGAAATATTATTCGTCAGTGTCTACTTTGTCATGCTCCACTGTTTCTTTGACGACGTCAGAGAAATGTTCTTCTTGAGCCTCGACAACTTTTTCGAGAGCTTCTGTTGTATCTCCGCCATTTTCTTTGGCTTCCGCATAAGCTTCTTTGGCCTCATCTACTTTTTGTGCTGAATCGTCAGCATTAGACGAGTCTCCAAGGGCATCCGCAATCAATCCATCAAAGAATCGAAATACTGCCTCGAATGGGTTTTGTAACGCTATTGCATACATAGATATATCCTCGTTTGGCTTATAAGGGACCTGTATATAGTATACTCCTAGTATGGAACAAAAAAAAATCACACCATTATTCTTCTTTTTGTCATTAGGAACCGTCGTGACGCTGATCGCAAGCGTGTCGGCATTTTTAAACCTTATATTTGAAACACTCAATCATGCATTGCCCGACGTGCTGACCGATGCGTATACCTATGGATACGCAAACTATAGTTATGAAAACGTTCGTAGTGCACTCGCGCTTCTCATCATCATATTCCCAGTATTCTTGGTGCTCGAACATTTCTGGTCAAAGCAGGCGCGTGCATCAGACCTCTCGTCATGGAATGCAACACTTCGCAAATGGGCAATCTATCTCATTTTGTTCCTCGCAAGTATCACGATCATCACTGACCTCGTCATACTCGTGCGGTATTTTGTTTCTGGTGAAATAACCACACGCTTTATTTTGAAAATCGCGCTCACGCTCCTCGTCGCAGGCAAGGTCGGGTATTACTACATCCGCAAACTCCTCAACAAGACTTCTCGCACATGGAGCAATCTCTATCTCGGTGGCAGTATCCTCCTTGTACTCGCAGGCATCATCTGGAGCTTCTCGGTGATCGGCTCACCTATGAATCAACGCAAACTCCGCATGGATGATCGTCGCATCAATGATCTGCAGTCCATCCAGTGGCAGGTGATCAGTTATTGGCAGCAAAAGGAGAAATTGCCAGCAACACTCACCGAGCTATCAAACCCAATCTCGAGCTACATGGTGCCGACTGATCCAGAATTCCAAAAAGGAAAGATGTATGAATATGCAAAAACAGGGGACAAATCATTTGAACTCTGTGCAACATTCGACCTGCCTATGCCCAAAGGCTGGGTCCCAGGTACAGGAGGCGGTATTGCGTACCCAATGACGGCTACACGTGACGCTGCGGTCTCGATGCCATATCCTGGCGCAATAGGGAGCGATAGTTGGGATCACGAAGGCGGCCGCGCATGCTTCACTCGCACCATTGATCCAGATCTGTATCCTCCGTATCCAAAGCCAGTGAAAGGGTAATTGCGTTTCTGGTACTAAATTAGTATTATGATGCAAATTATTATTTATGGCAGTAGCAACTTCGGAAGAAATGATACAAAGTGCTAGTATCGTTAATTATGATATGGAAGCTTATGAAATAAAAATGAGGAAACTTGGGTACTCATTTGAATCAGAAGAAGAGGGTAAATCTTCTTCTGCGGTAGAAGAAAGCACTAAAGATTAATAGGAAATAACCCAGACTCCCAGTGTTACCACTGGGAGTTTTCATTTGCTAAATACCCCATTTTGTGGAAAAATCGTTATACATGAAAGCCTACGACCACAAGGATATTGAAGCAAAATGGCAGAAAGAGTGGGAAAGTGCTGCAACCTACAAAACGACAGAAGATAGTACGAAGCCGAAGCAATATGTCTTGGATATGTTTCCGTATCCTTCCGGAGAAGGACTCCATGTAGGACATCCTCGGGGATACATCGCAACCGACGTCTACAGTCGTAAAAAAAGAATGGAAGGATTTAACGTGCTGCATCCAATGGGATGGGATGCATTTGGATTGCCAGCAGAAAACTATGCCATCAAAAACCAGGTACATCCGCGTGTTGCAGTAGAAAAAAATGTCGCACGATTTAAAGAGCAGCTCTCATTGATCGGACTCGACTATGATTGGTCACGCGAGATCAATACGACTGATCCGGCGTTTTACAAATGGACGCAATGGATATTTTTGCAGATGCTCAAAAAAGGTCTTGCCTATGAATCAAATGAGCCAGTGAACTGGTGTCCCACTGACAAGACTGTGCTTGCAAACGAAGATGTTGAGCCAGATGGTACCTGCGAACGTTGCGGTACTAAGGTCGAAAAGAAGGCAATGCGACAGTGGGTGCTCAAGATCACTGACTATGCAGATCGCATGCTCGAAGATTTAGACAAGCTTCCAAAATGGCCAGAAGGTGTAAAGGAAGCACAACGCAACTGGATTGGACGAAATGAAGGAAGTGAAATTGATTTCCCAATAGAAGGACAACCAGAGCATCCGATCAAGGTATTTACGACACGTGCTGACACATTGTTCGGTGTGACGTTTATTGCTGTCTCTGCAGGCCTTGCAAAGAAGTGGATTGATATGGGATGGAAAGCATCGCCAGATGTTCAAGTCTATATTGAACAGGCGCTTGCACAAGAATCAGTTCGTGATTTCAAAGAAAAAGAAAAGACTGGTATCCCGGCTGGCTTTGATGCCATCAATCCTGGTACCAAAGAAAAAGTTCCTATCTGGATCACGAACTATGTCATGAGTGATGTCGGCACTGGCGCGATCATGGGTGTACCCGCGCATGATGAGAGAGATTTTGAATTTGCACTTAAATACAATCTGAAAATAATAGATGTTGTGGATCCTAATCCTAAACTCATTGATGAATACTACAAAAAGATTGGGTACGACAAAAGATGTTACACAGGTTCTGGAGTTTTAATTAATTCCAATCAATTCAACGGTCTCACCTCAGAAGAAGCTCGCACAAAAATCACTGAATTTGTTGGAGGAAAAATGATAAGTACCTATCGCATCAAGGATTGGGTGTTTTCTCGGCAGAGATATTGGGGAGAACCAATCCCAGTTATTCACTGTGAAAAATGCGGAGTAGTACCGGTACCCGAGGATCAACTGCCCGTGCTTTTGCCGGAGGTTACCAAATATGAACCAACTGGCAGAGGAGAAAGCCCGCTTGCAGATATTGCAGAATGGGTGAACACACCATGTCCGACGTGTGGAGGTGCCGCAAAACGCGAGACAAACACCATGCCGCAATGGGCAGGATCATCTTGGTATTATTTGCGCTATATTGATCCGAACAATGGTGAGGCGCTTATTAATCCAACCAAAGAAAAGCAGTGGATGCCAGTCGATGTCTATGTCGGCGGGGATCATGCAACACGGCACCTTATATATGCACGTTTTTGGCATAAGTTTCTCTTTGATATTGGAGTGGTAACAACCGAAGAACCATTTCCTCGTCTTGAATTTCTCGGATTTATTTTGGCAGAAGATGGCCGCAAAATGTCCAAGCGCTGGGGAAATATCGTCAATCCTGATGACGTCATAAAGCAATTTGGAGCAGATGCATTTCGACTCTATGAAATGTTTATTGGTCCATTTGAAGGGACTGTTCCCTGGAGCACCAATGGACTCGTCGGCACGCGTCGCTTTGTTGAAAAAGTATGGCGTTATGTAAAAGATAAAACAGTAGAAAGGTTTATTGAAGATGGAGGTAAAGAGAGATTAGATGGTTATAGAAATGGAGACGTAATGTCTTCATATAATGATAAAAGATTACAAATAAAAATTCATAAATGTATAAAAAAAGTTAGTGAAGATATCGAATCATTTAAGTTTAATACAGCAATATCAGAATTAATGATTATTTTCAATGAACTTTTACAAGAAAGTAAATCTGGGTATATGTCAGAAAGTTTAACCACTGGAATTCCTTATAAAGACCTCTCTAGTTTATTGAGAATTCTCGCCCCATTTGCCCCTCACATGACCGAAGAGTTGTGGCATGAGCTTGGAGAGACATCTTCTATTCACTTGAGTGAATGGCCAAAGGCAGATGAAGCGTTGCTTGTGGATGATACAGTCACGATCGGGGTACAGATCAATGGCAAGGTTCGTGATGAGCTCACGATTGCAGTATCTGCAACTAAACAAGAAATAGAACATGCGGCGCGCGAGCTCCCTCGTATCAAAGAATATACAGAAGGGAAGTCGATCAAAAACGTCATCGTTGTTCCAGGCCGCATTATCAACATCCTCACCGAGTAGCCACCGAGGCTACATGTGCGCTATTATATAGACATTATGTACCAAACATTCATCAAAAAGTTCAGCAATATTTCGTTTACCATTCTCATGATCGTCTGTGCACTCCTGCCAGTCTTTTTCTTGCCGGCGACGTGGGGTGGGATCGGGGCAGTCAAAGGGGTCATTTTGTATATTGGTGTCTTTTTGGCATTTTCGTTTTGGCTCTTGGCGCAGTTTGTCGAAGGTACGCTGCACATCCCAAAGCACAAGGCATTTCTTGCACTTGCGGCATGGGTCGTCTTTGCACTCGTCAGTGCACTGACATCCAAGAATGTTGCAGTATCACTCTGGGGCCGAGGATTTGTGATTGATTCTTTTGCGACCGTACTCGTCATCGCACTTCTCACATTTCTCGTTGCGACATTTGCGCGTGAGCAAAAGCGACTCGTGAAGCTGTTCTTGGCGACATTTGTCGGGTCAGTTGCAACAGTGTTGCTCCAAGTCATCCTCTATGTCTCTCAAAAGATTCCGTTTGTCGCAAATCATCTCGCACATGTTGCAAACCAAGGAACACTCGTCGGGACATGGGTCGACTTTGCACACTTTGTGACGTTTACATTCCTGCTCTCACTTCTCATGTACGAAGTATTGATGCCAAAAGGCTTTTTCAAGAAGCTTTCACTGTTTGCCATGATCCTTTCGATCATCGTCCTCATATTCCTCAACTTCAAAGTTGCATGGATCGTGACGATCATCTCTGCCCTTCTGGTATTCGTCTACAAATCATCAGTTGAGCGATCAGTTGCCAAGTTTTTCCCATACCAATCAGTCGACATCGATACTGATCCAGCCGAAGCTGCTAAAGAACTCACACCCAAGTTTCCTATCATGTCATTTGGGGCACTCCTCATTGGACTCTTCTTTTTCCTTAGTAGTGGATCGATCGGGGCACAGCTCTCGGCACGTGCAGGCATTGCATTCAATGACATCAGACCGTCATTTAGTGCAACGACGCATGTGATGCGGGCAACACTCATTCATGACCCAGTCTTTGGAGCAGGTGCGGGACGATTTGGAGACGTATGGAATCTCTATCATCCACTCTCGATCAATCAGACACAGTTTTGGAATACGACATTTGACGGAGGATTTAGCATGTTTGAAACGATCATCACAACCAACGGTATTCTTGCAGCGATCGCACTCATCGCACTCCTTGCGTTTTCAATGATTCACGGATTCCGACTCTTCAATTATCAATTCCCAGATCGGTTTAGCCGGTTCATCGCAGTGGCATCGCTCATCATGTTCATCGCCTTTGTGTCACTCTTCCTCTTTTCTTCACCTGGTATCGTACTCGTCGTCTTTGGGTTTATGTACCTCGCGCTCTTGCTCGGCGTATCAAGTATGGTTGGGCGAATACCTGTGATGGAGATCAACTATTTGCGTGATCCACGACTTTCGTTCTTTGCGATCCTCATCCTCGTGCTCGCAACAATGGCAGGATTTACCTCTGCATATTTCTCCGGCAATCGTTTTGCAAGTATCCGCATGTACAATCGCGCACTCACAGCCCCTGACATTGCAACGGCATCAACACGTCTCGATCGCGCACTCTCTCTTTCACAAAATGATATTTATTGGAGAACGCGTGCGGCACTGTATAGTCGCCAATTTACGGATACTGCAGCAGCCCAGAATCCTGACAAGACAGTGCTCCAAGGATACTTCACCCAAGCAGAGCAGAGCGCACGTGCCGCAGTCGCATGGGATACAACGAGTACGAGCAACTGGCTCGGGCTCAGTCAGATCTATCAGCTCCTCGCAGGCAGCAATGCAGAAGACGCATATGCCAATGCAAAGCAAGCCGCAGACGAAGCGCAAACACGCAGTCCGATCAACCCTATCCTTCTCCTCAACCAAGCACAACTTGCGCTTACTAAACAAGACACCACTACTGCACTCGACTATATCAAACAAGCCCTCGTGCTCAAGGCAGACTATCTCGATGCATTTGTATTGCGTGCTCAGATCCGCAGCGCACAAGGTGACACGAGTGCGCCCAAGGATGAGCTGATCAAATATCTCTCAGTCGCGCCCTACGATACCCAAGGCTACATGTTGCTGGGGCAGGCAAATCTGGCGATCAAGGACTATCAAGAAGCGCTCGCAGCATATGCCACAGCAGCCAAACTAAATCCAAATGATCCAAATGCACCACTTGCAACGATCAACACACTCATTGCCATGGGTCAGAAAGACAAGGCAATCGAAGCATTGCGCGCATTCAAAACATCGTTCCCTGGTGTTAGTGGTGTCGATGAAAAAATCAACGAGCTTCAGTATTAAGTGTTAGTGCATGGTCCCTCGATTCCTCAAATTCCTCAACCGCGACGTGGCGACCATGAACCAGGCAGCGCTTGTGCTTGCAGTGTTCTCGATCGGCTCACAACTCTTTGGGCTGGTGCGCGACCGCATGCTTGCGTCTCTTGTGGGACCATCGACCGCGCTCGATGTGTACTATGCAGCGTTTCGTATTCCTGACTTTATCTACAACTCGTTTGGCGTACTCTTTTCTCTCACGGTTCTGATTCCATTTATCACGCAGTACCTCGAAGAAGAAAAGGCAGGCAAGACACTTGCACTCAAACGATTCCTCAACAGTGTCTTTACGGTCTTTGCGATTGGGATCATCTTTGTCTGCGTCATCGTTGTGATCCTCATGCCGTGGCTCACCCATATCACAGCTCCCGGCTTTGATGCAGTCGCGCGTGCAGATCTCATACTGTATTCACGTATCATGCTCGTCTCGCCCATACTGTTTGGGGTGTCGAGCCTGCTTTCATCATTTGCACAAGTTCAAAAGAAATTCTTTTCATTTGCGATTGCACCACTCCTCTACAACATCGGCATCTTGCTCGGCATCGTACTGTTGCGGCCGATGTGGGGTATGCTTGGAGTTGTGTTTGGGGTTGTCATCGGTGCGCTCTTGTATTTCTTGATCCAGATCCCCACACTTGTCGCACTCAAGCGCATACCCCAGTTTGATCTCGACATTGACTGGACACTCATCAAGCGTGTCATGACACTCTCGCTCCCGCGCACACTTGGCTCGTCACTGACCAATCTTACATTCATCGCCATGAGCGCTATCGCATCGCTGTTGGCAGTGGGATCTATCTCTATATTTCAGCTCTCATACAATATCGAAAACAC
Organism: uncultured Candidatus Saccharibacteria bacterium; assembly: GCA_964474435.1. Taxonomy (GTDB): domain Bacteria; phylum Patescibacteriota; class Minisyncoccia; order Phycocordibacterales; family UBA9973; genus UBA4124. Next base: position 110,227 of record CAYYSI010000001.1, read on the forward strand.
GCCACTCCTGATCATCGGAGTGTCGTACGCAGTTGCTGCATTCCCAACGATGAGCAGACTCTTTAGTGAAGGCAATCCCAAAGAGCTCCTCGCAGTGCTCTATAGTGCGGCGCGCAACATGTTTTTCCTTGCGATTCCGGCGTCACTGCTGATCATTATATTGCGGGCGCATGTGGTGCGTGTACTGCTCGGAGCAGGAGCATTTTCGTGGAATGACACACGACTTGTGGCTGCAGCAGTTGCGCTGTTTTCAGTATCAGTTGCCGCACAGTGCATGGTACTGCTCTTGGTTCGGGCATTTTATGCAATAGGGAACACTAGGACCGCGCTTCGTATCAATATCATCGCTACTATCATCACTATTGCTTCAAGTGTTGGACTACTTGTGTTGTACCGAGATGTCATATTCTTTAGACATTTCATGGACAGCTTGCTGCGTATCGATGGGGTAGAAGGTGCAACGGTCATCATGTTGCCCCTCGGATTTTCGATCGGGCAGATCGCAAACGCACTCATGCTTTGGCACACATTCCACAAGACTCTCCATGGCACCAAGGCCGAGAACCGCAGCCTCGCTCGGACGATCTCGCATATGCTCGCAGCTGGGATTATTGCCGCAGCATCAGCATATGCAACACTCGCGGTCCTGGGTACAAGCGTCGACCAAAGCCGGTTTTGGGGCATACTCGCACAGGCGGGGATTGCAGGCATCATTGGCCTCGTCATGTACGCAGTAGTGCTCAGGGCACTGGGGAACGAAGACATCAGTCTGTTCATCACAACACTGCGATCCAAGTTCTGGAAAGCCCGCCCAACTGTCGTCCCTCAGCAGCCTGATCTCTAATATATTGACAATTTCATAAAATTACAGTATTTTTTAGAAAAATCACTGTATATGAAAGAATATAAAAAATATGAATTACTCGTTAGGGTGTTACGAGAAATAATAGATGAGTATAAATCTTCTTTTAAAACCCAACTCGAAGTATCAGATGAAATACTTACATCTTTTTCTAAAGACTATGAAAAGTACATGGTAGTTTGTAATACAAATCAAATAAGTATATATTCAGAAATCGTTAAAGAAACTTTTCCCTATAACGAAGGAACTCCTGAAATATATGAAGAACTTATTATGTGTATGAACGAACTAACGTACTTTCGAATCGATATTGCTGATGTTTTTTTAATTATGTCGATAGGTCTTGAAAAAAATTTAGAATTGCTTAGTCCGGCAACTGTACAGATTGCAAAAGGAGTGAGAGAAAGATTTAACAGAGTAAAATGAAAATTATGAAGAGGTCTAATAATTATGACCTCTTTTTCTTTTCCCAAAAACGGGTTTTTCTGGTATAGTTTTCGCACCCTCCTCCGCTGAAGCTTCGGCGGGCAAAGCATCTATGGACCAGAAAAACATCCGCAATTTCAGCATTATCGCCCATATCGACCACGGCAAATCTACCCTTGCCGACCGCATGCTTGAAGTCACCGGTACTATCGAAGCACGCAAAATGCGCGAGCAGGTGCTCGACTCCATGGAGCTTGAACGCGAGCGCGGCATCACGATCAAAATGCAGCCGGTCAGGATGAAGTACAAGCACGGTGGCAATGACTACATGCTCAACCTCATTGACACCCCAGGCCACATCGACTTTTCATACGAAGTATCACGGGCGCTCAAAGCTGTCGAAGGCTCACTGCTCCTGGTCGACGCAACACAAGGTGTCCAGGCGCAAACACTCACGACACTCGAAATGGCACGCGAAAGTGGACTCGTCATCATCCCAGTCATCACCAAAGTCGACTCACAACTTGCTCGTCCTGACGATATCAAGCTCGAGCTCGCAGAACTCCTCGACTGTGACCCATCGACCGTGATCGCAGTATCGGGCCGCACAGGAGATGGCGTTGCAGAGCTCCTTGCTGCCATCATCGAACGCATCCCGCCGCCAACTATCACCACTGATGCCGAGACTCCACAAGGACTTATATTCGACTTTTCATACAGCAACCACAAAGGTGTGATTATTTTTACTCGTCTCTATCAGGGCATGGTCAAGAAAGGTGACGAGCTCATCTTTGCTGCATCGAAACAAAAGTTCACCGCACTCGAAGTTGGCGTATTCACACCAGAAGCAACTCCAACCGATACACTCACTGCAGGCTCAATCGGGTACATCGTGACGGGTATCAAACAGCCTGGTATTGCAGCAGTCGGGGACACGATTACGAGCTTCAAGAATCCACTCCCTGCACTTGGTGGCTACGAACAACCACGACCAGTGGTATGGGCATCGATCTATCCAGAAAGTCAGGATGACTTTGATGAGCTCAAACTCGCACTTGGCAAGCTACGCCTTTCTGACTCATCATTTTCATACGAAGAAGAAGTCTCTGGTGCACTCGGACGTGGGTACCGCTGTGGATTCCTCGGCATGCTGCACCTCGAGATTATTACGGAGCGTTTGCGACGTGAGTTTAACCTCGAGCTCATTGTGACGATCCCGTCGACGACATACATGGTGACCGTACGAGGTGGCAAAGAAATCACGGTCTACTCACCACACCTCTTTCCAGATGATGGGACTGTGCAGTCAGTGCGTGAGCCATGGGTTCGCGCACAGGTCATTGTGCCACTTACCCAAGTTGGGGCGATCATGCCATTCCTCTATGAGCACGAAGCAGAAGTGAATGATGTATCAAACTTTGCACACGATCGATCAAACGTCACCTGTCTCATGCCGTTGCGTGAGATGATGCGAAATTTCTTTGACGATCTCAAAAGTATTACGAGTGGTTACGGATCAGTCTCATACGAGATCGTCGAGTATCGCGATGCAGATGTGACGCGTATGGATATGATTATTGGCGACGAAGTACAGCCGGCATTTACACGTATCATTTCTCGTCGACGTGTTGAAGAAGATGCAAATACATTTGTTGATAAATTGGAAAAGCTCATGCCGCGTCAGCAAGTCGTGATGAAGATTCAAGCAAAGGCATTTGGGCGCATTATAGCGAGTCGCACGATGAAGGCATTCCGCAAGGACGTGACGGGGCACCTCTACGGTGGGGACGTCAGCCGCAAAAATAAACTCCTGGATAAGCAAAAGAAAGGTAAGAAAAAGATGCGCGAGCACGCAACGGTCAACATCCCGCACGACGTCTTTATCAACGTCATGAAGGAAAAATAGAAACTAGTTGAGGAGTGGGGCGAGAGTGAAAATAAGCATGCTCAAAATGACGAAAATCCCAAAGACTTTGAGCCACATGTTTGCTCGTTTTCTGTTATGATTAAATAGCATAGCTACATCCTAGCAAAGTATGGCAAAAACGCAATTTACTGAAAAAAAGCAGCGACTCTCGTACAAGCGCCTCCTTGGTGCACTCATTGCCCTCGTGCTTGCGTTCCTCCTCCTCACATCAGTAGTCTCGGTTGCGAGCAAATATTTCGCGATCAAGCGTCATATCAAGGAGCTCAACCAAGAACAAGCAACCCTTGCTGCCAAACATGAATCATTGGAGAAAAAAAATGCATACCTCGCAACTCCCGCCGGCCAAGAACAGGCGCTCCGTGACAAATACAACGTCGTGAAGCCTGGTGAGGGTATGATCGTCATTGTGCCGCCAGATGTCAGCAGGGAACCCGAGGACAAACCTTCGGCAGTATCGAGGTGGTGGAGTGCCATAATTGCAGGTTTGGGCATCGGCCGTGACAAGTGATATACTGAGCCTATATGAAGGAAATCACGATCTACAGCACACCCGTATGTCATTATTGCAACCTTGCCAAGGAATTCTTCAAGGCCAATAATATTGCGTATACCGAATACAACGTTGCGGCTGATGCGGACAAGCGTGCAGAAATGATTGATCTGACCGGACAGCTCGGAGTGCCAGTCATCAGAGTAGGAGACGACGTTATGGTAGGGTTCCAAGAGTCTCATATGAGGCAGGTCTTGGGCATGGCGTAGTATTTTTCTCGCAGGCAAAAGTACATTTCTCGAAATACACGAAAATATTCTGCTGAATATTTTCTCCTTCCGGCGCCAGTCGCGCCTCCAGAGGCATTTCTCAAAAAATACTTTTGCCTGCTCGAAGTGTATGCCCTCATAGTTTAATGGATAGAACAGTCCCGTCCTAAGGGATTGATGTGCGTTCGATTCGTGCTGAGGGCACTTTTTGGTATACTTAGTGTATGGAACAAGAACTCGATACACGCCTCAAAGCGATGGAAAAGAAAATCGATGACATGAACAATGTCGTCTCAAAAATGCATCGTTCACAGCGCAACGCCCGCAATCGCAAGATGCTGTATTGGGCAGTCATTATTGTGCTCTCTATCATCTCGTACTACTCGATCAAGCCGTATCTGACAGAACTCAAAAATGCGTATGGAGTAGGCGAGGAATCAACCTCAAACTATGCTGATTTGCTGAAATCGATCAACGAATAAGGTTGCCGAAACGCCGTTTTTCGGGTATAACATATGCACCAAATGCTCAGGTAGCTCAGTTGGTAGAGCGCTCCCCTGAAGAGGGAGATGTCACCAGTTCAAGTCTGGTCCTGAGCACAAATAACAAAAATACCACCTCGATATAAGGTGGTATTTTTGTATTAGATCGATTTAATCTTGAGATGTGCCCGGCGACGTTTGTCGACTTTTGGCATTTTGATGATGAGCATGCCGTGTCGCTCGATGGCCTCAGCGGCGTCGATCTCGACTTCTTCGGGGAGGTTCACCACGCGCTCAAATGATCCCCAGTAGAGCTCGCGGATGTGATATGCGTCGTTGGGAATACCTTTGCTTTCTTCGCGCTTACCAGAGATCTTGACCACGTCACGAGTGATGTCGATCGAGAGGTGTTCGGGCATGACGCCTGCGATGAGTGTCTGAATGATGAGTTCGTTGGGAGTTTCGTACACGTCGACAGGGAGCTCGCCGACTTCTTCGGGAGCTGTTGGGACAACTGAATGTTCAGCGTCTTTGTTGATCGGGACGTCGCGTCGTTCAGTGTGAGATGAACGCTTGTCGTCTTTCTTTACCTCGTGCTCTTTGAGCTCGATTTCTTCATCGGTATCGTCAAAGCGCAGGTTGCCTGCTAAACGTTCAAAAAATGAGGGCTTTTTCATAATGGGGCCAACGTCCTGGGAGGGATGCGTCGGAATTTTTCGAGAATGACGTGACTGATAATCGCAACGATCCACAAGTAGCCGTATATCTGAAGGAAGCTTGCGGTGTCGTTCTTTAGTATAAAAAAGTTAAACGTACTATGCAAGAAAATAGCACCCGCAATGCCGATCACGATGCCCATACTGCGTATCGCACGAGGGGTGAGCGTGATCACAATACCGATGAAACATGATGCGATCGCATGCAGCAGTGTGGATCCAAAGAATCGGAGGCCACCAGTGAGCAAGCTTGCGGTGATATTGAAACTCAGTCCAGGCTTGAGGATATAAAAGATATTTTCAAGGGCAGCAAAGCCGAGTGCAACGGCGATCAAGTACATTGCCGGGTCGAGCGCGTCATCATCGTACGTGCTTTTGTACGCAACGATATAAAAGACTACGAATTTCAGGGTTTCTTCGATGCCTGCCCACACTGCAATGCGGGTCGTAGGGTCAGTGACCATATCTTTGAATCCTTGTTGGAGGAATGTGGCAAGGAAGACACTTGCAGCACCGAGGAGGAAACAGAGTAATACAAGCCCCATTGGTTCACGGCCACGCTTCACCAAATGTCTCCAGAAGACCAACCACAACAGTGATGGAGAAAGTCCTATGATAACTGCCCAGGCAGTAGGAGAGATTACGATGTTGGCCATGGTGTGATCATGAGGAGGTCTTTGTCAGTATCGGGCAAGAGTTCCCAGATTGCTTCGGTGACAAATGGCATGAATGGGTGCAGTGTCGTGATAGTTTCTCTGAGAAGGTGATTGAGGAGTTTCTGGCGAGAATGTTTTGTTGCTGCATCTTCACTTGCAAGGAGAGGCTTACTTTCTTCGATAATCTTGTCTGCAAATACAGTCCAAATGTATTGGTAGATTTTTTCTGCGGCCAAGTGCAAACGATAGGTGTCGATATCGGTTGTAATGCTACTCAATTCATTTCTCCACGCCTCATACACAACGCTATCTTCTTCGGAGAGGTCGGCATCGAGTGGCATGTCACTAACGCTTGTTAGTACAAACCGTGCGATATTCCAAAGTTTATTTGCAAAAAGTTTCTGACCTTTGATCTTGTCTTCGGAAAGCTTCATGTCTGTCCCTGGGGCCGTTCCAAATATAAGTGCCATTCGTCCCGCATCTGAACCAAACTTTGCTGCAACATCAAGTGGGTCGATCCCGTTACCAAGCGATTTTGAGAACTTGCGTCCCTGGTTGTCGCGAACAATACCCGTGAGAAATACGTTTTCAAACGGAATAGTGCCAAGTGTGTATTCTGTCATGAGGATCATTCGCGCGATCCAGTGAAAAAGGATTTCGTATGCGGGCACAATAACTGAGGTTGGGTGATAGGTGGCGAGGTCTTGCGTTTGTTTTGGCCAGCCAAGGGTCGAGAATGACCACAGGCCTGATGAGAACCATGTGTCGAGAGTATCAGGATCTTGTTCCCAGTCATCTCCCTCAGGTGCCTCTATACCACAATATACTTCGTCACCTTTGTACCACACAGGGATGCGATGTCCGTACCAGATCTGTCGAGAGATGCACCAGTCCCTCAAGTTGTCGATCCAATGGAAATACGTCTTGCCAAAATAATCCGGGTGGATCGAAATACTTCCATCTGCAACTGGTTCGCGCATGAGTTCCTTCAATGTTTTGTCATTACGTATCGCGACAGATTTATTGACGTTAATAAACCACTGCAGTTTGGGTAAGGGTTCGATAATACCACTCGTGCGTTCAGCCATTGAAACATTTTGATCAATCATTTCTTCTTTCTCCAAAAGATTTTCTTCTCGCAACCACGCAACTATTACCTCCCGTGCATCTGTCGTCTTTTTATTCAAAATTCGCTCGTCACCAATAGTCATCTTGGCATATTCATTGATTACTTGCGGGCGAGGTAGGTCATGACGATCGGCGATCTCCCAGTCAGTCATACTATGTGCCGGAGTCACACCCAGTGCGCCCGTACCAAAGTCTTTGTCGACTTCTTTGTCCGCAATGACTTTGATATGAAGAGGTACTCCACAAAATTCTAGGTCATATTCTTTGCCCACAAATCCTGCATAGCGAGTATCCTCTGGATGTACGGCAACAGCAACGTCGCCAACTTTGGTTTCGGGGCGAGTGGTAGAGATCGCGATAGGGAAGTCTTTACTATATTTGAAAGTATACATCGTCGCCTTGCGGGCTTCGTGTACAACTTCATCATCAGAGACTGTAGTCTGACCTTTGGGATCCCAGTTGACGATACGATGTCCACGATAGATGAGTCCGTCGTCATACATTGATTTAAAAATAGTACGAACTGCAAAGTTGCGCTCTTGGTCGAGTGTAAATGCTTCTCGACTCCAATCACATGAAAACCCAAGTGCCTTGATCTGGCTCACCATCGTGTCATGGCTGTTTTGCGCAAATGCATCAACGCGCTTGAGCATTTCTTCACGTCCCAAATCGTGACGAGAAAGACCTTCTTCCTTTTTAATAATTCCTTCAACTTTGGATTGTGTTGCTATCGCTGCGTGATCTGTGCCCGGGATCCATAGTGTACGAAATCCTTGCATGCGCTTGTATCGAATCAAAATATCTTGAACTGTGCCGCCGAGCGCATGCCCCATGTGGAGTGTGCCAGTGACGTTGGGTGGGGGAAGGACGATAGTAAATGGTTTGGCATCAGGTGCAGTGTGCCCATCCTTGATCATGTTTTCAGGATTGAAATAGCCAGAGTCTTCCCATTTCTTGTACAGGCGAGATTCTTCGTCCACAGGGTTGTACGGCTTCAAAAGCTTCTCGGGGATCGAGGGAGTAGAGGATTCCATAGGCAAATAATAGCAATTTTAAGGCGTTTTGGGGAGAGGGGTTGACAATATATAAATTCTATCTTATTATATTTAAAAATTAAAAAATCATGTTTACAAATACTGATAAAGAAATCTATTACACTGAAAAAGTAACTGAACAGGAATGGATAGAAATTGCTTCAGAAACAAATGGAAACAAGAGAATTGCTAAAGCTATTGAGTCTTACCTCAATATGCAAATAGAAAAAATTCCGCAACCAGCGAGCGCGGGACAAATTAAGGAAATTCTTATGCGAAAATTTGAAGAGCTTGCATATCCAAATAAGGATATAATTTTATCTGTTGAAATCCTCGGTTATCCTATCATCAGTGGAATTGTAAAAAACCCCATTGATAATTCAGAAATTTCTTTCTAATTTTACAAACTTAAATTACCGTCAGCTTTCAGGTCACCTGGGTCGGCGGTTTTTATTTGCCCGCTTATTACTTGGAGCATTGCTGCCAACCCAATCATGACAGCATTGTCAGTGGCAAGCCATTGTTCGGGGAATAGTACGATGGTGTCGGGAAGTTTCTTTGAGACGGCTTTGGTGAGTTGTGCGCGGAGGTATGTATTGCCGGCAACACCGCCACCGACGATGATGGTCGGAGTATTGTGTTCAGTTGCTGCATCAATTGTCTTTTTTATAAGTACTTCTATTGCGGCGTCTTCGAATGCGCATGCGAGTGCCATTTTTTCATCATCAGTGAGTTCGCGCGTATTGCCTTGGGTCAGATCACGGATCGCATAGAGTGTCGCAGTTTTGATACCAGAAAATGAAAAGTCATAGTCGCCAGAGTGAAGCATGGGACGAGGGAGTACGAATTGGTTCACGATATTGGTTTCTCTGAACTGTGCGGCGAGTTTGGACACTGCAGGTCCGCCTGGGTATGGGAGCCCGAGCATGCGAGCGACTTTGTCAAAGGCTTCACCAACTGCATCGTCGCGTGTCTGACCGAGCTTTTCATACTCACTAAATGCGCGCGCAATGACGAGTTCGGTGTGACCACCAGAGACGAGGAGTGAGAGGACGGGGAATGCGAGGTTGCTAAATGTGTATTCTTGCTCAGCGACTTTTTCGATCGCTGCAGTGACGATGTGGCCTTCCATGTGATTGATCGGGATGATCGGGATGTCCCATGCGACAGAGAGTGCACGAGCGGCGTTGATACCCACCCAGAGTGCTGGCTCAAGTCCTGGGCCGACAGTGACTGCGATGTAGTCGATATCTGGCTTTTGATAAAAGGCGAGGAATGGCGCAAGGTGTTCTTTGAGGGTGGTTTCTTTGTCATCGAGAAATGAGAGATCGGGCAGGGGTTGTTCTGCATCGACGGCATCGAGCATGTAGGCTTCATCGAGGGCGGTTTGGACCAACAGTGTGATTTTCTCGGCATGGGCACGTTTGGCCATGGCAGGGAATACCCCACCGTACTGCGCATGGAGCTCGATCTGGGACGCGAGGGCATTCCCGAGGAGGCGAATGGTGTCGCCATCGCGCTCGAGCACGCAAATGCCCGTTTCGTCGCAGCTGGTCTCGATAGACAGGATTTTCATACCCGACACTATACCAATAGATTGTGTTTTCTGGAAGGTGTGGTAAGGTTTAGCAAAACTTTTAACTCATGTACAATTTTGAAATTCACTACACGTTAAACTTTCCCGGTATAGAAAAGATTTCTCATTATGATGATAAGGCTGAAACTATCGGTACTACAACTGCCGTTAAAATAGGTAAAGCTTTATGGAAAAAATTTTCTTCTAACCAAAAGAAAATATTGCCTACCTTAGTGGTATCAAATGAGGATATTAAAAGTGTTTCCGAAATTTCAATACGAAAGAATAAAGAGACATTTTTGGATACGCAGAATACTGATCCACTTTCATGGGAAATAGCAAACTATCTTTTTGAAGAAATTAAAAAACCCATAAAATCCCCTTAGGGATTTTTTTTGTTACAATATATTCATGCAAACCTCATGGCAAGAAAAAAATAACACACTCATTCGAGAGTTCACCTTCCCGACATTTGTAGACACGATCGCATTTATCAACAAAGTTGCAGGAGTTGCCGCAGAGCTTAATCATCATCCAGAAATTTGGAATGTATACAATAAAGTAACACTCACTCTTTCGACACATGATGCGGGGGACATAGTGACTGACAAAGATCGAGAGCTCGCCGAAAAAATAGATATGCTACTATAGGGGTACTATGGACGCCATCGTGCAAACCATCATTCCGTTTGTCCTCATGTACAAATACTGGGCGCTCTTTTTGATTACATTTCTGACTGCGATGGCGCTCCCGATCCCGCCAGGGACACTTATCATGGTATCGTCTGCATTTGCGTACAAAGGATATTTCGTCTTTGGGTTCGTGCTCATGGCGGCAATTGCAGGAAACATCCTGGGGGACACGGCGTCGTATTGGATTGCGCGTCATTATGGTGCGCGTATTCTCAACAAGATCGGTTTTGGCAAGCTTATGCATTCTCGCCGGTACAAGATCGTTGAACGAGCGATCAGGAAACGCCCCGGACTCATTATCTTTGTTAGTCGGTTTGAAGTTGTGACGAACCTCTCGGTCAATCTCATCTCAGGGCTCAGCAGACTCCCGTATGGCAAATATTTGCTCTATAGCGGCATCGGCGAAATATTCCAAGTGACCCTCTACAGTACGATCGGCTATGTCTTTGCCAATAGCTGGAGTCAGGTGAACTCACTCATCGGCAAGATCCTCTTCCTTGTTGCAGTTGTTGCCGTATTGATCGTCGCGTTGTTTTGGAAGAAAATCAAAGCCAATATGGCCGAGGATATTGCAGCGTCATGAGTAGTGCTATACTTCCAAGAAAAATTATGAAACCAAAGAACATACTCATTACCGGTGCTACCGGAGATATCGGAACAGCCCTTATAAAACAGCTCGCACATACTGACCACCAGATCTATGCACCTGTCAGGAATGCTCAGAAAGCACAGGAACGTTTTGGTACACAAACCAACATTCATGCCCAAGAATGTATTCTCGAAGACTACAAGTCTATGCTCGACTATAGTACAAAGCTTGCAAACGAGGGTATTGGTTTTGATATCGTGATTTTGCTCGCAGGTATCTTTAAACTCGACAAAACATTTCTCGGAGATACTTCTATAGAAAAAGAAAAAACATCTATTGAAGCTCATATGCGATCGAATGTCCTCACAGCTGAAACAACTGTGGAAGGGCTCATCAAGGCATATGGTGAGCGTTTGGAACACACAATACTTGTACCCGTCGCAACACATGCGGTAGATTTTCCAGTAGGGCATAGTTTTCGGATTAATGAAGAAGGATATGTTCAATCAAAAATCTGCCTTGTAGAACGTGCGGGCGAATGGGACATGCTTGGCACTTTTGGTAAGGTTATAGTTGAAAAACCCGGATTGATCGATAGTGAAATGACACGGGAGACTATTCCGGAAGTCCTGGCAGACCCAAGTGTTCCTCGAATCACACCTGACCAATATGCTTCTGATTTGATCCAACGATTAGGTCTTTTATAAGAAGAAATCACGAGCCAATTGGCTCGTTTTTTAGTGGAAAAGGGGTAGTATTGACAAAAAATGATAATGCTGTAATATAAGGAAAAATCTTTTTATACTAAATAATAATCGAATATGCAAAAAACAGAACTACAAGCTTCTGCTCCTACTCCCGCAAAAACATTGAAGAAAAAGCATTTTTTCTATAAACAATGCCTCACTTTTGGATATCTCGTATTCTTTTTTCTTGTCGAATGGTATTTATTCAAAGACGCTTCTTTGTGGGTACAAAACTCTTTGTACTTCATAACATTTGGTATCTTTTGTATTCGGATAAAGGGTATACGCCATGATCAATGGAAATACCTCAATCCCGGACACTTTGAAAAAGTCCAATCAAAGACCATGCAAGGGACTCTCCAATATCTTGCAATGAAAGAACAACAAGACAAACAAAAAGCAGAAGAAGAAATGCGAAAGGCACAGACAAAAAAAGTAGCAGTAGAAATGCCCGCCGAGCCAGAACTTGCTGAAGTAAATTCAGCCGCTCTCCTTAACTAAAATATTCATCATTAGAGCCGCGCTATCCAATAGTGCGGTTTTCATTTGCTACAATAACCCTATGCACCAAAAACTATGGTTCAAGAGGAAGTCATATGGATGGGGATGGGTACCTGTAACATGGCAGGGGTGGATAGCTACAGCAGTTTATATTGCTGGAGTATTACTTTTCGCATTTGGAAGAGGAGAAGATAGCAATCTGCTTATATTTGCAGTCCCCACGATCATGTGGACCGCGCTCCTGATCTATATTTGTTACAAGAAAGGTGAGAAGCCGAGGTGGCAGTGGGTGAGGGATCGTGAGTAAGTTTTGACAATTTGGGTATTGATGCTATAGTTGTAAGGAATCCTCTTTTACTCACCTCCAAAAACTGTGTACCATGACAAAGACTGTATTATTTCTACTCGGCTCAAATCTAAACCTCATTCGGTATCAAAAAATCTCAGAGAAACTTAAAAGAAAAGATATTGTAGTTTCTACTGAAATTATCGAAAAAAGCTCTGAAGATGCTGTAGAAAATGAACGTCACTATGTTGGAAATAGCCTTATGCGTCCAAATCAAATCATTTTTTACGAGCAGGGCTATAGATGGTTTGGTCTTGAAAATTCACATTGCGGCATGCACACCCTTAGCAAGAAAACATCAGCTGGTTTTATCATTACTAAAACAAATATGATACCACAAAAGACAGCTGAAGCTTCTGCCGCTTAAACAACGGTTAAAACCCTATTCTTTATACAGAGAATAGGGTTTTTATGTGCACGGTAGAGGGATCTCCCGCGACTCTCAGACGTTGTCTTCGGTCTGGGCACCGCCTCGCGGCCTGCGGCAACGCTCCGGCGTTCTCTCCCTCACGCATGCAAAGCAGTTTGCATGCTTACCGTGCACCCAATAAAAATGGCCTGTATGAACAGGCTCGTTTTTAAAGGGGTGCACGGTAGAGGGATCGAACCTCTCACCTCAGCAATGTCAATGCTGCGCTCTAACCATATGAGCTAACCGCGCGGGTTTTGTAGGGGAAATATAACATATTGTGGTGTAATTGGCGAAGATGGTTGCTTTTTTATAGGAATATGGTATAAATATAGAAACTAATTCATTAACTTCAAAAATTACTTTTATCATGAACTACAAGCAAGCGTCTGTTGTTATTTTTACAATCCCTACAGTGGTACAGATATTTACAAAAGATTTGTTCGGAGGGTGGACATTCATTCCTCTTTGGGTGTTGAAACAGGTAAAACTTTTTTTAAAAAAAGTACCTATTCATATTAAGCAACTACAAACCGGCACTGATGGAGAAAGTATCAATGTTGAAAGAGAAGTCATAGTGTTACCATACTTCAATGGATATTATGAAGATATGATGGGGGAAAAGTTCAAATGGAAAGACCCTATTCATCTTTTTGTAAATGATGTTGATCAGGAAATATTGCAAAAAACAGATGCTGTGGTATGGGTTTTTACCAGCCAGAAAAACGCCAAGCATATGCTGGAGTTTTTCCAAAGCATAACAACTGAAGTTTGCATATATAATGACATCGGTGAACATGACACTCACGCAGTCATCAGTCTTCCTATGGAGATTGCAGTGTAAGCATTTTTTAATGAGCCAAACCTAAAAGTTGGCTCATTTGATTTTTATACGAAAATTTGTACAATAGTACGCACATGGCCCTATCGTCTAACGGTTAGGACGCCGGCTTTTCAAGCCGTTAATCGGGGTTCGATTCCCCGTAGGGTCACCACGACAAAACATCCCCATCTGCATGGGGTGTTTTGCTACGTGGTGAAGGCGTAAGCGATGTCGAAGACAAGCGCGCCGGGGTCGCGAGTACTTAGTCCACGCAGTGCACGAAGTGCATGAGTAGACTTAGTAACTCGTGACACAAACAAATCGCAGTCCCTGGAAGGGGGTCACAAATACAAATAAAAAAACCTTAGAAAATATCTAAGGTTTCAAAGGTGTGTCGTCCTGTAAAAATACTATTAAATAAAAAACTAAAAAGGGTGCCCTAATGCATATGAGTCCCTTGCCTTCATATCCTTAGAAGGAACACCCTTTCTTTTATCCTGTATAAACCTAATGACACTTTAGCACCCTTTACAAATTTGTCAAACTATTTACCAGTTTTTAACCAAACGTACAAGTCCTCGATAGCTTTGACAGCATCACCAGCTGCGATGTTGTTTTGGTGGTAGAGACCATTGGTGCAATCACCAGCTGCCCAGATGCCGAGTTGTTTGGTGCGTTGGTTTATTGGGTCGACGAATATTTTGCCGTCTTGGGTGGGTGGCACGAGGTCTTTGACGAATGCAGTGGCAGGGATCTGGCCGATCTCGACAAAGAGTCCACTGATAGGGAGCTCTGTTGGTTCTGCAGCGTCTTTTTCGCGGTATACGACAGACGAGACAAATTTGTCACCTTTGATTTCCATAAGCTCGATATTTTTCAAAAGGGTGACATTTGGAAGTTTGGAGACATTGTCGACTGTGATTTGGTCAGCACGATATGAGTCGCTGCGATGGAGGAGAGTGACGTGTGAGGCATACTGTGAGAGCTGCAAAACTGCCTCAAGCGCCGCGTTTCCGCCTCCTGCTACAGCAACGGGCATGCCGCTAAAGAGTGGGCCGTCACAGGTCGCACAGTACATGATGCCTTTGTGATCAAATTTGTCTGCGCCCAGGACTTCGAGTTTGCGGTGACTTGAGCCAGTAGCTATGAGGACACTCTTTGAAGTGATCGTCTCTGTTTCGCCATCGATCGTTGTGACAAATGCATCAGTTACATCTTTGGTAATATTTGAAACTCGTTTGCCAAGCTTGAGTGTGAGTGTGTGTTCAGGCTTTGCGTATTCTTCGATATGAGTTTTCAGGTTCTTTGCGAGGTCAGAGCCGCTGATTGATGGAGTACCGATCCAGTTGAAAATAGTGTCAGAGACTGATGACTGACCACCAACTTCTTCTGCGATGAGAAGGGTAGTGATGCGCTTGCGTGCGGCATAGACTGCCGCCGCACATGCTGCTGGGCCTCCACCGATGATGACGAGTTCGTATTGCATAGGACTGCATTATACAGGAGCCTCACAAAAAAGAAAAAGAGGTATTTGCCGTCGCGTAATTTCCTGCTGGAAATTCGCTGATACTCGGACCAGGTCGTCCTGCGTAACACGGCAAATACCTCTTTTTCTTTTTGTTTGCTTCAGAGACTACTTCTTATTTCTTCGGAGAAAGGCAGGGATTGCGCCAAAGTTGTCGAGGTCGTCTTCGACGCCTTCGGTATCGGCAAGCTCTGCATCTGCTGGCTTGATCTCAGGCTTCTGGACCATTGGACGAACTTCTTGGTCAGCTTGCTGGGCTGCGAGTTCTTGTCGGTTAAAGAGGTCGCGACCACTTGGACTAAAGAGTGTGCCTTTCTTGCCGCTCTCACTTGGGAAGCCTGTCGCGATGACGGTGATCTTCATTTCGCCTTTTTTGATGCGTTCGTCGAGGATGGTACCGATGATGACACGTGCATCTTTATCAATTGATTCGGTGATGACCTTTGCAGCGTCTTGGAACTCTGCCATCGTGAGGTCATCGTTACTAGAGATTGCAAACAACACCCCTTTTGCACCGTTGATAGAAATGTCGAGGAGTGGAGAGTTGATCGCCTGGATCGCAGCCTTTTCTGCACGGCCGTCGCCACTTGCAAAGCCAACACCCATGAGTGCAGTACCAGCGTCTGTGAGGACTGATTTCATATCGGCGAAGTCGACGTTGATGATACCAGGAGAGGCGATGAGCTCGGATATTCCTTCAACCGCTTGTCGGAGAACTTCATCACATTTTGCAAATGCGTCTTTGAATGTCGTGTCCTTGCCAGCGATTGCGAGGAGTCGATCGTTAGGAATGACGATAATTGCATCAACTTCCTTTTCGAGCTCTGCAATACCTTGTTCTGCAATGCGCATGCGCTGATTGCCTTCAAAGAAGAATGGCTTGGTGACGACGGCAACGGTGAGGATGCCTTGTTCTTTTGCAGCACGAGCAACAACTGCAGCAGCGCCTGTTCCAGTTCCGCCTCCCATTCCACACGCGATAAAGACCATGTCCGCACCTTTGACTGCATCCTGGATCTCAGCTTTTGTTTCTTCTGCAGCGCGAGCACCGAGCTCTGGGTTCATGCCGGCTCCGAGACCTTTGGTCAAGTTTTTGCCGAGGTGGATTTTCTTTTCGGCGAGAGAGTTGTGCAGATCCTGGACATCGGTGTTCATGGCAACGAATTCAACCGCACGGACTTTGTTTTCCATCATGTGGTTCAAGGCGTTTTTACCAGACCCACCAATACCAATGACTTTGATACGAGCAGCGGTTTCGATTTCGGGGATGACTTTTGGCATATGTTTTTTCCCTTTCCACGGGGAGTTAGTGCTACAGCACATATACTAGCAGAACGAGGAAAAAGGGCAATGAATATTGACAAATAAATTGAATATGTTATTTTCAATAAAAAATAATTTATGAGCTATCGAAGAAAACTTTCTATTGTGTTCATTACATTTATTTTCTTTATCGCAGGTTTCTTTGGTGGAGTTAATTGGGAATTTAAAAATAAAGGCGTAACTGACGCCGATACACCAGATATAATTTGTTCAGTACTATTTTGGACTGGCGCTATACTTTTGTTGGGTGCTCTTTTTTTAAAAAGAAAACCAAAAGTAAATGAACTCGAATCTGATATAGAAAATATTGGAAAAAAGTAATTTAGAACTCTTCGTTATTCGAAGAGTTCTTTTATTTACGGCATCAGTTGTTTGAAAAAGTTTTTGATGGTGTTGATGAAGCCGTCGTGGTCGCCGGATGAAGAGTGAGTATTTTTGGACGACACTCGATCAACGATGCCAGTTGCGACGCCGTATGCAACAAGGAGACGTTGGTCTTTGGTTTTGGTACCAGATGCAATGGGGAATTCGAGGAAGCCGATGCGAGCGGGGATTTTCAGCATATTTTTTGCAACACTTTCGATCATTGGGATCTGTGCACCGCCACCAATAATGATCGCACCTGCCGGGAGGAGTCCACTGCGTCCAATTTTTTTTAAATATTTATCGATGAGTTCAAAGATATCAGAGAGACGTGCTTCAACTATTTCATCCAATCGTTTCTTTGGTACTGCCTGAAATGACACCACGCCGAGTTTGATGTTTTCTGCTTCTTCGGGGGTGACACGGAGTCCGAGTGCGATGTCTTTGGTGATGTCGAGTGATCCGATGCCAAAGACATGGAGTGAAGTCACAGAATTATTTTCGTAAATTGATACAGACACAGTCTCTGCACCAATGTCGATGAGTGCACAGCCAAAGTTGCGCTGGAGGTCCGTGAGCAAGAGTTGCTCCGTTGCAAGAGGGGTGGCGGTGAAGCTCGTGACTTTGACACCGGCATCGCTCACCACTGCAAGCAAGTCATCGAGGTGTTGTTGGAAGCATGTGATAAAGAGGACTTTGATCTCGAGCTTGAATCCTTGGATACCTTCGGGGCGAGTCGGGAGCTCTTTGCCATCAACACGAAAGAGTATTGGGAAGGCATGCAGGATGACTTTGTTTTTGATCTCGAGTTTTGCTTCGGCATCTGCGATAGCTTTTTCGATATCGAGTTTACTGATGATGGAGTCAGCGCGCGTGACCATAGCAGAACCAGTTGCGTATTCGGCTCCTAGTCCGATGCCGCCGATCGCGAGACTTGCAGATCTAATGCGTTGCCCACTTGCTTGTTCGGCATCGCGTACTGCGAGTCGAAGGGACGCAACTGCTTCGTCGCGGTTGATGATATATCCATGGCGAAGTCCTCGACTCGGAGTCACGCTCTCGCCAATGATCCGTGGCAATGCACCATCGCTTGCAACAGAATCGCACACGACAATACGTGTGAGAGATGTTCCGATATCAATACCGACTGCAATGGATTGTTTCATCACGTACAAAATATGGCCGTGGCCGTTATTGGAAATAAGCTGTTAGTGTAAAAATTGTTTCGACCATATATATCTCTATCACGATTTTGTACGTGATTCATTAATTACCTTTGCGAAGCGAAAAACTTCATGAAGTGTTTTTCCTTACGCTCCATTGTACTCCCATGTTCCATTCCTTTCAAATGCAGCATGCTGTGAATGAGTATAAATATTACATATTCGTCGTATTCCATCTCAAATTTTTTATATTCTTTGCGCAATGCAGTTGTGCACAAAATGATCTCACCACTTTTTTCGGTGAGAGAAAATGAAAGTGTATTGGGAATGTAATCTTTCTTTCGGTGCTCAATATTGAGTGCTTGCGCGCGAGCAGGGGATACAAATGCGATCGAGAGTTCATACCCTTTGCCCAAGACTTTTTTCTTGATTGCCAAAAATGGCACGCCGGGTAGGGTGCCATTTCCAGAAATTGAGAGGTTGTGTGCTTCGAATGTCATTTGGTGGTTATATACCTTCGTCTCGCAAGCTCGACATAAGTGTCCGCTTCGCTCCCCTTACATTTTGCCCAATTTCTTGAGGCGTTCTACTTCTTTGCGGCGAACGAGGCTCTTGATGCGCATATTCTTTTGTGCGAGTTTTGACATTGGGCGCACTGCGTAGCGGCCACCTTTTACCTTGGGGATGATCCCAGCTTCTTGCATCTTGCGCGAAAAGCGACGAATGAGGCTTGCCCCGTTTTCGTGTGCGTTTTTCTTGAGTTCTATATTAGTGGTCGGCATGGGCGATATCGTACCATATCAACAAAAACTGTGCAATATAAAGGTTGACATTATATAAATGAAGCGTAGAGTAGCTAAAAACATTTTATTATGGAACAAATATCGATCTTTAAAGGAACGCAAGAAATAGTAAAAACTATTTTCAATAAACAATCAGAAGTTACTCAATTGCAAAAAACTATAGATGAGGAAAAAGAGAAGTTGCGTAAGATACTTATCTCTAGCTCAGATTTTTCTGAAGAAGAAAAAAGATTCCTTGGTTTGAACGTTGTGTTTTCTATAGATTCAGTACTTGATTCGATTATTAACAAAATTGTTGTAACTGAAAAAGAGATTTATATTAGATCATTTACTATAGAGATTGGATCAAATGAGATTAATCACAATGGGTTTGCATTTGATACCGGAAGACGTGAATTAAGAGCCATTGTCGATTCTATAGCAGCTAAATTTCAATCAACTGTAACGAATCATGAATTTGATCCAGGAGGAGATTATACTTATCGTTTCAATTTGCAGCCTATAAACAGTTGAGATTTTATATTCCACTACTTGATAAGTTAGTGGAATATTTTTATTTAAAACCTATCCGGATTCTGTTCTATTTTATAAGCAAACCTCATCGATTCGAGGAATGATTGGATGTGCATGCCTTCTTCTTCGATGTATGAGAGATGTGCTTTGATGATCCAGACCATGAGGACTTTCATACTGCCGAGATCAATGCGACGTGCGGGGAGTGCAGTGATGTCAGTGTCTGCGAAAAACTGCTCGATGGATTCTTTGACTTTGCCGCGATGACCTTCGGGCACGGTGAGCGATATTTTCACCAATAGTCCGTATGGCGGATACCCGAGCTCTTTGCGCATGATGAGCTCGTCATGCACGATGGCATTTATTTTTTGTGTCTCGAGTTGTTTGATGATAGGAAATGTTGGATTGCGCGTGCAGACGATGACTCCTTCGCTTGATGCTTGGTTGCATTCCATGATGAGTCGCAGCACATTTTCGGTCGTAGAGAGTGATGGGGTCGAGAGCATGCGATCCATATAAGAGAAGAGGGTGTAGTGAATGCCTTTGAGATAGGGCAATACTTTGATCGTGCCGATGACGACTGCAAATTTCTTTTGCTGGACGTCACGGATCAGAGCTTCGACGTCTTTGCTGTCGGGTGTGATGTCGTCATCCACGGTGAATACATTGTCAGGGCCGACCAGAGACGCTATTTCTTCATGAATACTTTCGGTCCCGATCATGAGCGGTGTGATATTCCAACTATCGCAGTACGTGCAGTTGTGTGTGGTCGGGAGTTCTTCGCCGCAATGCGTACAAATGAAATACCGTGCGCGCGTACCGTCGGGCATCACACGATTGCGCAACACCATCGGAAGCTCACACGCAGGGCACGTGACGATCGTGCCGCAGTCTGCGCAGCGCGAGAGTGGCGCGATACCTTTGCGGTTGGCATATATAAAGAGTCGGAATTTTTTCTTTTCGGCATGACGGATGAGGTCCATGACTTCGCTTGGGAGAGTCGTGCGATATGGTTCGATGGGTACGATGTGAAGCTTGTCAGGTATATACGTGCGCGGCAAATGATCAGCATTGAGGCGAGCAAGCGTTTCAAATCGAGGAATGGTATCACCCCAGGTGAGGTCGAGTCGTGCGTGTTCACAAAACGAGCGGATCAGGATGCGTGTGTCGATCGCATAGCGGTCATTGGTTTTGTACAAGTTGCTGCCTTCGTCTTCGGCAATGACAAAGCCGAGATCTGAGCGCGGTATCAAAAAGAATCCAGGAGTTACAAAGACGAGGAGTGGCCTATCTGATGTTTTGATAAGTGAAAAGTATGAACGCAAATTTTTCTTGGTGGTCTTGCTATGGAGGATGACGATGTGTTTTTGGATGCCTTTTTCCAAACGCGTTGCCCATGTTTCGAGCGCGCGAATGGTGGGTGCGACGAAGTACACACTTTTCTTTGCGGCAAATGCGCTGCGGATGAGGCGTTTGTAATGATCAATACGGTCAAGTGTTGTTGCTGCAATCACGTGTTCCGTAAATGTGTCAGTTGTTGCAACACTTTCGCCCAACACATCGCCGAGCTTTTCGCCTTGCATGTATTCAAAAAGGAATTGTGGGATCGTGCTACCCGCAACTGCGCCGACTGGTGCGAGTGTTTGCATTGATGTTGCCTTGAGCGCGAGTATTGCTTGCTCAAAGTAGGGGAGATGCCCGAGTACTTGCTTTACTTTCTTGAGAGAAAAGGCAGCACTCTTGATGATGGACTTTGCTTCGGCAAGGGAGACACTTTCGATGACGACTCCGATGATGATTTGTCTCCCAAACGGGATCGAGACGAGGGTGCCAGGCGGCAAAAGCGACGCCGTATAATAGGTCAGCGTGTCGAACGGGATACCTCGCGCTATAGGGATGATTGTTGCGACATACATGGAATCACTATACTATTTGTACTACCATGTGGAAACTCCGTACCAGCAAGAAGATCGGCATTGATTTGGGAACAACAAATACCCTTGTATACGTTGCCGGAAAAGGCGTTGTGCTCAATGAACCAACCGTTGTCGCAGTGGACCGCACGACCAAGACTATTGTGGCGATCGGAGCAGAAGCCAAAGAAATGATCGGCAAGATCCCAGACTCGATCGCAGTCTACAGACCGATGCAAGACGGTGCGATCGCTGACTACAACATCACGTTTGCAATGCTCAGATATTTCCTCACCAAGGCACTCGGTCGCAGCTCACTTTTTAAACCTG
Source organism: uncultured Candidatus Saccharibacteria bacterium (assembly GCA_964474435.1). GTDB lineage: Bacteria > Patescibacteriota > Minisyncoccia > Phycocordibacterales > UBA9973 > UBA4124. Next base: position 131,833 of record CAYYSI010000001.1, read on the forward strand.
ACGTGCTCGTATCAGTGCCTGCAGGTATCACATCGACCGAACGCCGTGCAGTTGTGGAGGCTACGATGAAAGCCGGTGCAAAAAGCGCGATCATTGTAAAGGAAGCGATCCTCGCCGCACTTGGTGCAGGGGTCTCGATCAATGACGCAAAGGGATGCATGATCATCGACTCTGGCGGAGGTACGACTGACATCGCCGTGATCTCGCTCGGCGGTATTGTTGCATCCACATCAGTGAAATGTGGTGGCAACAAACTCGACCAAGCAATCATCGACTACATCAAACGCACCTACAACGTCATCATCGGCGACCAAACTGCCGAAGACATCAAAAAGACTTTTGCTGCAGCACTCCCGATCAATCCAGACAGCACTGGAAGTGTCAAAGGGCGCGACACTGTTGCTGGACTTCCGATCACACTCTCGGTCACAACTAATGAATTGGTTAAAGCGATTGACTACGAACTCAAACTCATCATCAAGGCGATCAAAAGCGTGCTTGAGCAAACTCCGCCTGAGCTCGCAAGTGACATCATCGACAACGGCATCGTCATGACTGGTGGTACATCAGGACTCGCACACTTGCCCGCACTCATCGAACAACAAACCGGTATCAAAGTCCGCGTTGCAGACGATGCAGCATTTGCAGTGGTGAAGGGGACAGGGATACTGCTGGATCATTTGGATGAATATAAGAGATCTATTTTGGTGAAAAGATAAAGCACCTTCATTGCTGAAGGTGCTAACTAATTTTTATTCGTTAGTCCAAACTGTATCTGTTCGATATGAATCGCATATGGTTACCAGATGTAGCCCATATCCATACTCCCATTTTTGCTTAAGAATATTATAGCCATAGTTATACTCCCATTTGTTCTCGCTATGGCTTTTAGTGCAAACCTCTACCGTGTAATAAGTTTTTTTATCACTTTTAGGGGGTTGGTTTGTAATGCAGGAATACAGAACTACAATTATCAAAACTAAGATCGATACATTTATTACATTTTTCATGCGTATAAGTTTTTTGCAACATTACAAATTACCCTTGATTTTGTCAAATAGCAGAGTAGAATAAAGAAAAATATTTATAACTTTCTAAAAATTAATAGCATGGCGTACTTAATCTCATCAGATGGTTTTATTGGAAAGGTTGAACAAGGGAGAGTTACGGTTATAAAACAACCTATTACTACTACCAAAGTAAAAGTCAGCAAATCCAAGGCCTCTAAAAAGAAAAAAATAAAGTAATGTGAAAAAGTGGTTTTTTATAGAGATTTCATCTGTCATAAGATGAAATTTTTTCTTTACACCAAACATAGTCTATACTTCTCCAATGCTCGATTTCACCTCCTACAACCCCCAACGCATATTCCTCGTCCAAGGAAATGATGAGCAGTATGACGCAATCATTGCTGAGGCTAAAAGTAGTTGGCTGATCGTGCAGACATTGTCGGTGTCGCGATTTACGGTTGATCACGCGCATGATGTCGCATCATTTGCAGTAGAAGGAAGTGGAAGTGAGCGTATGCTTGTTGTGTACTTTTCAATATTCTCGCCAGATGCGGCACAAGTACTTTTGAAATCTCTTGAAGAGCCGGACGAGCTCACAACTATCGTCTTTGTCACTCCATATCCATATATTGTGCCGATCACTATCCGGTCGCGTGTCATGTTGTTGCAAACAGAGCGATCAGCAATCGTCCCGACCAAACGCACGCACGCGCAAGCATTGCAGTATGTCAAAGATGAACTCTCGAGTGACTCTGATGACGATGCAGCAACACGCCGTGCAAAGGCCGTAGTATTCTTGGACGAACTTGAAACACTCTACAAATCTGATCCAATGAAATCGCAAACCATCTACGATGCCAAACGCATGCTGTTCAAGGCAAACATGCCGACGAAATACGTGATGGAGTATGTTGTAACGGCCATACTTTAGGCTTGTTGTACAGACGAGCGAGGCAGTACACTGTATGAAAATTACAGCCATGAAAAAAATATTTATTGTTCTGTTCATTCTTATTACGTCAGTACTTACTCTCCATGCACAAGCAAAACCATATGGTGGTCCTCCGGGCAACATGGTCAGTCGTGCCGATCCTGTCATAGACACACTATTTATTGCAGTCGACGCAAATCTGGTTCCGGAATACAAAAGTGATCTAGTGTATGTGCAAATAAAAAGTGCAGTTTCTCTAACGGGTAAACGATCCTTTCGTACAACCAAGAAAAAATTTGCTGAGCTTCAAAAACAAAGACAAGGTAAACCAATATTAATTTCCCTCGTTGATGGAGAGCTTGGTGAATACTGGGTAACAAATGAGTACTAAGCAGCAATTTCAGAAAAGGCGATCATCAAATGGTCGCTTTTTTATATGACGTATTTATAAATAAAAAACCCCTCGCAACAATACTGCTGCGAGGGCACGGAATGTCTAGATCATTCCGTGAAGTTCTTTTGTCTTTTGTACACGTTGATTGAACTCATCACCCACATCTTCATCTTTTAGAACTTGAAGCGTATAGGTTGCTGTTTTTGTTTTTATCGTGTAGTAGTCATTTTCCAGAGGTATGATTTCGGTAATAGTGATGGTTACACTCTGTCTATTTAATTCTTCAAGTCTTATTTTTTCTCCAACCCGGCACCAACTGGCTAGTCTGCCTGCCATGATAGTTCCGATAGGAAATAAGGCTACATGCTTTGGGGCAATTTCTGTTTTTGTTAAAAAAATAGGAGCGCCTAACATAATCAGTGTATCTGCTTTCATATTATTTTTTTTCATAACCATATAACTCAAAGTATGTATTGTCAACGTACTGAGGGTCTATGATATACTGACAGCCATGTATAACTTAGACGCATTTAAAGCAGAAGCAAAACAAGCCGAAGAATGGCTTATGAAAGAATATTCGCAAATCCACACGGGACGTGCGGCACCAGCACTCCTTGATGGTGTGCAGACCGAGAGTTATGGCGCATTTCAGCCGCTCAAAAATGTAGCAAGTGTTTCTATAGAGGACCCAAAAACTCTGCGTGTCGTCCCATGGGACAAATCCCAGATCAAAGATATCGAACGCGCACTCCATGGTGCAAACCTCGGTTTCTCTGTGTCATCTGACGATGCAGGTGTTCGCGTGATCATCCCAGCGCTCACCACCGAGACTCGCAACCAGCTTGCAAAGATCGCCAAAGACAAACTCGAAGATGCACGCATCACCGTCCGCAAGGCACGTGAATCTATGCTCAATACTCTGAAAGGCCAAGACCTCCCCGAAGACACTATGCGTGGTGCCAAAGATGATCTCCAGAAACTCGTCGATGCCGTCAATGACACACTCGAAGCCCAACTCAAGCGAAAGGAGGCTGAGATTCAGAGTTAATTTATAATGACCATCATATTATTCATACTTGTATTGCTCGTGACCGTCCTCGTGCACGAATGGGGGCATTTCATCACTGCCAAGAAGAGCGGGATGCTTGTGGAGGAATTTGGGTTTGGTATTCCACCCAAGCTTTTTTCATGGAAGCGTGGCGAGACGACATACTCGATCAATGCATTGCCGATCGGGGGATTTGTAAAGATCGCAGGGGAGAATGGTGCGGACGAAGGAGTGCCGTACAACAGACAGTTTGAATCAAAGCCGTGGTATGTCAAAAGCCTGGTGTTGGTTGCAGGTGTTGTGATGAATGTGATACTTGCATTCGTGCTGTTTACCGCGGCGTACACGATCGGCATGCCAGGTGTGACTGATACTGGTACGCCCACCGTGATCGGAGTAGTGGATGGTAGTCCTACCCAAGAAGCTGGCATTGAAGCAGGCGATACTATTTCATCGATACATATTGATACCAAGGCCGTATCGATTGAATCAACAGATACTATTCGTGACGCAATCCAACATTCAACAGGGGGCGTAACAGTAGACTATATACATGAAGGAGCGGCGCATACTGCAGTACTTACGCCCACTGAAACAAGTGATGGCAGACTAATAGGTGTAAGCATCGAACGTATTGGCGTGATCAAGGTTTCATTTATCGACGCACTGGGGAAAGCTTGGATACAGGTTACTACCATGATCAAAAGTATCGTCGGTGCGATCGGCATGCTCGTCGGACGAGTGTTCAGTGGGCATCCATCTGCCGAAGGACTCATTGGTCCAGTAGGGCTTGCCAAAGAAGTGGGGAATGCCGCATCATTTGGCGCAACATATCTGCTCGCATTTGTGGCAACGATTTCGCTCAATCTCGCCGTGCTCAACATCATGCCATTCCCGGCACTTGATGGGGGGCGGCTCTTGGTTGTCTGGGGCGAGGCCATAACCCGCCGCAAGTTTTCGGCGCTCACCGTGGGGGTCATCCATACGGTTGGATTCCTTATTTTGATCGGGCTCATGGTCATGCTCACGATCGGGGATATCAAACGAGCCTTATAATACAAGGCCATTGGACAATCTTGACAGATGTTTGACTTTTTTTACATCCATGATAAAGTGTATGTATAGTAATTTATAAGAACAGCAGAAATTCTATGGCAGTTATCAGTTTCAAACCAAAACAAGTCACCAAACGCCTGTTGTCGAACCTTCAGGATCGCGCATACGACATTATCGTTAACCGATATGGTCTTACTGAAAATGCCGATTCCAAGACCCTCGAAGCAATCGGGAAAAAATACAATATCACTCGCGAACGAGTTCGCCAGATCGAAAATGCTGCCCTTGCAGCGATCAGAAAGAGCGACTCATTTAAGGCTGAACACAAGACGTTTGCTGAACTCAAGGCTCTCATTGAAACTGCTGGTGCTATGGTGCACGAAGATGACTTCCTTTCATTTATCTCAAAGGACAAGTCAGTGCAAAATCATGTTCGATTCTATCTCGTACTCGGTGATGAATTCAAAAAGATGAAAGAAGATGATCACTTCAACGCTCGATGGACTGTCGACGAAGGACTCTCAGAAGTTGTACACGAAGCACTTCACAGTGTCTACCGCACCCTTGATGACAAGGAGCTCCTTTCACAAGAAGACCTCGTCACACGATTCCTCAAAGAAATCAAAGACGTTGCTGATCAATACAAAAACGAAGAAGTTGCACGCCGATGGCTCAACATTTCTAAAAAGATCGCACAAAATCCACTCGGTGAATGGGGTCCATCAGAATCTCAGAACATCAAGACTCGTGGTATCAAGGACTATGCATTTCTCATGATGCGCAAGCATGGTTCTCCGATGCACTTCCGCGAAGTTGCAAAGGCAATCTTTGACACCTTTGGACGCAAGACACATGTCGCAACAACGCACAACGAGCTGATCAAGGATCCACGCTTTGTGCTCGTTGGCCGCGGCTACTACGCACTTGCAGAATGGGGATACAAGCCAGGTATCGTTCGTGATGTCATCAAGGAGATCCTCGTCAAAGAAGGACCATTGACCAAAGAAGACGTCATCGAGCGCGTACTCAAAGAACGCTTCCTCAAGAAAAACACGATCCTCGTCAACCTCCAAAACGCAAAATATTTCAAAAAGCTTTCGGACGGACGATACACCGTAGCCAAATAACTCTTAAAAAACTCTAGTTTCGCACTAGAGTTTTTTTATTGCGTGGTATAATAAAGGCATATGGCAGATGCACCAAGTGGTGGCGGTACGTGGGAACCATTCGAGATTATTATCGTCGTGATTCTTTTGATCGGTCTTTTGTCGCGACTTGATACGAGTAACGATACAAAAAAGGCACCTACAACGACGAAGCCCAAGTCCGAAGTTGTAAGCAAGGCTCCTGATCCTAACGCATGTGGTCTCACACTCTCGCGCCCGCACTCACTCGAAAAGCCGACAACGGTTGTCACCCTCATCGGCTCGACTGCTGGATGCAACTGGACGTCGACAAGTGATGTCGCGCTCTACGCACAAGTCGTCGATGCGCGCGGCATGCCTGTCTCTGCATACACAACCGTGCCCGTTGCTTCATCAGGTGTGAACACTGCATACTTTGACACAAGTATTGCGCTGACTGATACGCCAACCAAAGGGACTGGGTACCTCATACTGATCCCCGCAACGACTGATCCCACGCATCCGATCTCAGTGCGCATTCCGCTCAAATTTTAAAACTGGTATACTACACGCATGTCTCCTGATGCATTTATTGCAGTTGTCTTTCACCAAGTCGGTGTGTTTTTAATCTTTGGTGCTATTGCAGTGATCGCATGGAATGTGTGGCTGCAATACATCAACATGGTGTACCTCCGATCGATTGATTGGGTCATCCTCGAAATCGTCCCACCCAAAGAAGTCCACAAATCTCCTGAAGCAATGGAGCTCGTATTGAATGTGTTTAACGGAGGAGGTGCGGGCAACTGGTACGAAAAATATTGGAAAGGTGAGCTCGCGCAATACTACTCACTCGAGATCGTATCGACTGAGGGCAAGGTGCATTTCTATGTTCGCTTTGCCAAGAAATTTAAAAAGGCATTTGAAGCACAACTCTATGCGCAGTATCCGCAGGCAGAAATAAAAGAAGTCGAGGACTATACGAAAAAGATCCCGAGCTCTGACTTTGGCAAGAATTCTCCGATCAGTATGTTTGCGTATAACCTCAAGCTCAAAAAGGAGGATCCGTATCCGATCAAGTCATATATTGATTTCGGTCTTGATCGGGCCGTGGGCTCACTCGAAGAAGAGCAGCGTATTGATCCAATCACGCCCACTATTGAAACAATGGGTTCTATTGGTATCGGTGAGCATATTTGGGTACAGATCAATTTCCGCCAAGCAGTAAAACGTCATGAGGTGAAAAAGGGCGAGGAGATTGAAAAAGAAAAAGCGTGGACGGACAAAAGCAAAGAAATCATTGCCGGACTCAAAGCTGCTGCAAATACCAAGGATGCCGAAGGCAAGGTTACTGCAGGGCGTTTGAGCAAAGGCGAAAACCAAGTCATCGAAGCCATCGAGCGACATCGAAACAAGCCGGGCTTTGACTGTGGCATACGTGTCCTCTATGTTGCAAACAAAGATAACTTTAGTGGCAACACGATCTCTGCATTTACGGCAATGTTTCGTCAGTACAATACCGAAGACATGAACTCGTTTAGTATGGGCGACCTCACCAAGACCCCTGATGCAATGCCGTGGAAGGATCCATTTGATAAAAAGGTAAAGAAAATGAAAAAAGATTATCTCGATGATTACAAAGACCGTGCATTTTTCTACGGAGGATTTCGGTTTGACAAGATCGGCAAGTATTTCACGCATCCAGAAAATTCTGGGAGCAAAGGGTTCGTCCTTTCGAGCGAAGAGCTCGCAACGATCTATCACTTGCCAGGTCGTGTTGCAGAGACACCAACTGTCGGTCGTATCGAGTCCAAGAAAGGGGAGCCACCAGCAAACCTACCTATTTAGTATTGTATGAAATCATCTTCCCGCATCATTCGTTTCTTGGCATATATCGTTATCGGTGTAGTGCTTGTTGTCGGGATCGTCGGATTGTTTCGCCGATTTCTTGCTGCCCCTGCAGGTTTCCCAACACCGTATCATTTGACGATTGAGTCTGGGCAGACACTCTTTTCTATCTCGCACGAGCTCTACGATGCGCACGTGATCCGATCGACGAGACTCTTTGAGGTGTTTATGATTGCGCTCGATAGTGAAAAGCGGGTGAGTGAAGGAGAATATTATTTTGAAAAACCCGTCTCTGCATTTGAAATCGCGCTCCGTATTTCTGGGCGACAGTTTGGGATCGATCGCAAGCGTGTGACATTCCCCGAAGGCTTCACCAATAAACAAATGGCCGCACGACTCGAGCAGACGATGCCCGGTTTTGATACAGAGCTTTTCTTGATGCTGGCAAAAGAGTATGAGGGCTATCTCTTCCCAGATACGTACAGTTTCTTTCCTTCGATTACACCAGATGTTGTTGTTGGTGTGCTCAAGCGCAACTTTGCAACACAGACGATGGATCTCGAGTCGAGCTTCCTGACGTCAAACCGCAAGCGAAGTGACGTCATCATCATGGCTTCAATCATTGAAAAGGAAGCAAACAAGGCCGAAGAAATGCCCGTCATTGCAGGTATCCTATGGAAACGCATCGATGAAGGCAAGGCGCTCCAAGTCGATGCACCATTTCTCTACACATTGGGCAAGGCGAGTAGTGAACTCACTCGCAAAGACCTCGCGTCCAACTCTCTCTACAACACCTATACACACAAAGGTTTGCCGCCGACGCCGATCTCAAACCCTGGACTCGATGCGATCAAGGCAGCACTGGCACCCGTTGATTCTCCATATTATTTCTATCTCCATGGCAGTGATGGTGTGGTGCACTATGCAACGACGTACAAGGAGCATCAAAAGAACATTGCGCTCTATTTGAAATAACCGGTATACTTCCTATCCCATGATCCTCCAACAACCTCTCGCATTTGTTGATATAGAGACGACAGGACTCAATCCTGAAACCGCCGAAATCATCGAGCTCGGCGTGGTGATTGCACGACTCAAGGATGACGAGCTCGTTGTGTTGCAAGAAATCGATCTCAAAATCGCACCCAAACATATCGAAACTGCCGAGCCGCAAGCACTACGCGTCAACGGATACAACGAAGCGGATTGGATATTTGCCGTATCGATCGAGGAAGCACTCAAGACCTTTGTAGAGAAAACTGAGGGAGCAATCTTTGTTGCACATAACGCAACGTTTGATTATGGATTTATCGAAGCAAACCTCAGACGGTACAACATCGAGAGCAAGATGCATTATCATCGACTCGATACAATCTCGATTGCATTTGGCATCCTGCACACCAATGATGACATCAGCAAGCTTTCGCTCCGTGCACTCTGTGAGAAATATGGTATAGAAAATAAAAAAGCCCATAGTGCGTTTGCAGATGCATACGCGACGTACGAGCTTTTTAAGAAGTTGTTGAAGTTGAAATAAGAAATCCCCGACGAATATGCCGGGGATAAGTAAGTATTTTACATAGCTACTATTGTATCAATTATTGCCAATACCTCCTTTCGAAAGTCAGCCTCATTATCCATAAGGTCTTTCACAATGTTACAGGAGTATAAAACATTTGAATGATCTGTACTACCAAAGTATTCCGCAATAGATTTTAAAGAATAAGGAGTAACCATTCTCGCTAAATACCTAATAATTTGTCGCACGGTAGCGATATCTGCCTTATTTGTTTTCTCAAATATTTTTTCATAAGGGATATCGAAAAAATTACATACAGTATGAGATATATTCTCTATAGTAATTGCAGACGTGCGACTTTGAGTGATTCCAAAAACACCAGGTATCCGAAATCTATCATAAATATCATGCAATATCTGAATATTTTCTGTAGACAAAGTTTTCTTTTGTCTGTTATCTGATGTAAATCCTGCTAAAATAAAATCATTTTTTTGTGACTGTTTTATTTCCCTAATAATTTTATAGATAAAAGCAGGTGAGTTTTTTAGAAATTCATCCGTTTTAAAATTTACAAAAATAATAGGCCAGGATCTTCGTAGTGTACTTTCTCTCAAGCACTGTAATGTATTCACTGGAATCAAAGTCATATTTTCATTTTTTGATACGATCTTTATATATTCCAAGAATTCACGGTGACCTGCTGTTTTTGGGTCATATAGTAATATTTCGTTATTCATGATTTAATGAGTTTTTCTTTACTCTAAACTAAAAGGACGATTTGTCAAATATGTGGTACTATGTCGGTTGTGAAATCTAAACGTCAGAAAATATTTGTAGGCGTATCAGGCGGAGTGGACTCGTCTGTTGTCGCGTACCTGCTGCAGAAACAAGGACATGACGTCCATGGCGTCTTTGTGAAGACGTGGTCACCAGAATGGCTGCCCTGTACATGGGTAGATGAAAAGCGTGATGCGATGCGTGTCTGTGCCGCGCTTGGTATTCCATTCCATTTCCTCGATGCAGAGCAGGCGTACAAGGACGGCGTGGCAGAGTATATGATCAATGAATATCGCGCCGGGCGCACACCCAACCCTGACGTGCTTTGCAATCGCGTGATCAAGTTTGGTGTGCTCTGGGATTATGCAAAAAATCATGGTGCAGATGTCGTTGCGACGGGGCACTATGCGCAGACTAATGGCACACAAATGATGAAGGGAGTTGATGTATCCAAAGACCAATCATATTTCCTCTGGATGCTTTCGCGCGAAGAGCTTTCGCATATCCAATTTCCGATTGGACATTTGGACAAAGGCGAGGTGCGTCGCATTGCAGAAAAGGCAGGACTCTTTACTGCAGTAAAAAAAGATAGCCAGGGCATCTGCTTCCTTGGCGACGTCGATATGCGCGAATTTCTTTCTCATTATATAGAGAGCAAACAGGGAGATGTCGTAGATGAGAATGGCGAGGTGATCGGGACGCATACTGGTGTGTGGTTTTATACATTGGGAGAACGTCACGGATTTACGATCACCAATACAGAAACAAATACATCGCCGTATTATGTCATTGCAAAAAATATTGAAGCAAACCAACTCGTTGTTTCCAAGAATCCAATGCCGACAAATCAAAGCAATGGCAAGGTAGCAATACAACTCCGCGATACAAACTGGATCGAATCTGTTGATCACAGCAAAGCATACACGGCACAGATCAGATATCATGGAGAGTTGATTGAGGCTCGTATTAAAAATGATAGGGAAGTAGAGCTCACCTATGATGGACTCATTGCGCTCGGACAATCACTCGTGATCTATGACGGAGACATACTTGTTGGCGGAGGCATCATTGATACTGTGTCATAAAGTACGCTATACTTCATGCATGCAAAATATCATCAACGACCCAATGATCCTCAGTCTCATTGTCGCAATGTTACTCGGTATGATTCTCGGTATCGAACGATTTCTCGCGCACAAGACTGCAGGCATGCGCACCTATACCTTCATCTCGATGGGATCTGCATTGTTTGTCATCATTTCGCAAATGGTTGCAGCACAGAGCACGGGACTCTTTGATCCACTTCGTATGGCAGCCCAAGTTGTCGCTGCGGCGGGGTTCCTCGGCGTTGGTGCAATCTTTCACAAAGATCAACGTGTCTCTGGTATCACGACTGCAAGCGGTCTCTGGGTATCAGCAGGTATCGGTATGGCGTGTGGCTTTGGACTCTACAAGCTTGCGATCATCGTGACGATCCTCTCACTCTTTACGTTCGTCGTCATGTGGTTCCTCGAGCAGCAGATCCGCAAGATTCACATTGGTCAAGATATCGAAAACACACCGCTCTAAAGGCGGTTTTTTGTTTGTGGTATGATGGGCGGTATGAAATACAAGACGCAGTGGGATTTGACCCTTTTGTATAAGAGCGAAAAGGATCCACAGATAGAGAAGGATGTACAAATGGTTGAAAACCTCTGTGCTCAGTTTGAAAAGAAGTATAAAGGTAAAAACTTTACTAGTTCTGCACAAAGACTCGCTATTGCTTTGAAAGAGTATCACGCAATGTCTGATTCATCTCTATATCGGCCGTGGTTTTATTTTTATCTCATCAAAGAAATTGATGCAAATAATACGTATGCACAAGCACAGTACACAAGTATTGAACAACGGATCAATATTGCAAGTAACAAAGTCGCCTTCTTTGTGCTTGATATTGCAAAAATACCACCTGTAACCCAAAAGAAATATCTAAAAAATAAGGATCTTGAAGTATATAGATATTACCTTCTAAAAATATTTACTACTGCAAAATATAATCTCTCTGAAAAAGAAGAGCAGTTGTTACTGTTGCTGGCTCAAACAAGTGAGACAATGTGGGCAAGCGCTCAGCAGAAACTCCTAGGCAATCAACACGTAGTATTTAAAGGGGTTACGATTCCAATATCGGAAGCAAAAGCAAAGGTAGCAGAACTTCCACTTGAAGAACGATACGATCTTTCGCAAAAGATTAGTACAGTCTCAAAAGAGATTAGTTTTATGGCAGAAGCAGAGCTCAATGCGATCTATAATTTTCACAATACTGTCAATACATTAAAGAAGTATAAGACGCCCTACAGTGCCAGCGTACTTTTAAAGGAAAATACAGAAGAAGAAATAAAAGCTTTTGCTGAGCTCGTTACTGAATACTTTTCTCTCAGTCAAAGATTTCATGTACTTCATGCAAAGCTCCTTGGTCTCAAAAAATTAAGACTTGCAGATCGACGAGTAAATATAGGTAAGGTCAACAAAACATTTGATTTTGAACAATCTCTTTCACTAACTAGGTCCGCACTAGGAAAAGCCGGAACTCAGTATTCAAAAATCCTTGATCGTTTTATACATAATGGCCAAATCGATGTACTCCCTCGCAAAGGTAAACAGGCTGGGGGATTTTGCGTGACCGTCGGAGAATTGCCAACATATATATTGCTCAACCATACCAATGATGTGCAATCAGTAGAAACATTTGCTCATGAGATGGGGCACGCGATTCATGGTGAGCTGAGCAAGAAACTACCTCGACACTATCAAGCATATTCAGGTTCTGTGGCAGAAGTTGCGAGCATGTTTTTCGAGCAATTTGTTGGATTAGAACTTGAGCAGTACTTAACCGAAGAAGAACAACTATTTATGCTTCACCGAAAGGTATGTGAAGATGTGTTTGCAATTTTTTGCCAGATTGCATGTTTTAATTATGAGCTGGAACTCCATGAGCGCATCAAGAAAGAAGGTCAAGTATCTGCCCAGGATATGGCAGAGATGATGAATAAGCATATGCAGGCATATTGCGGCCCGGCAATGAACATATTGGCAGATGATGGATATTTGTTTGTGACATGGCATCACCTTCGATATAATTTCTACACATATACGTATGCGTACGGTGGTTTGATTAGTCGTGCACTATTTGAAAATTGGAAAAAAGATAATTCATATATGAAAAAAATTGAACAATTTCTCTCGGCTGGTGGCTCAATGAGCCCCAAAGATATTTTCAAATCCATCGGCATCAATACTGATAAGAAATTCTTTGAAGCAGGACTGAGGGGGATTGAAGCTGATATTGATAAACTTGAAAAACTCTCAAAGAATTGGCTAAAAAATAAAAGAGGGAAATAGTTGCAAAATATTTAATATATTGTATAGTGTTAAAAAATTACATCACCAAAAAATACGACATATGTACTTACAAATTCAAATACCACTCTGGTATTGGCAAGCTGGAATGTTAGTTCTTCTGATACTGGTATTGATCGGCATAGTTTGGATAGCACACCTACAGAAAAGAAATAAAGAATTGAAAGAAGAAAGAAGTAATCCGTTGACTATCGATGACTCTTATGTAGGAAAAGTGTTTTATCCAATCAACTTTTTTGATCGATACAATAGAAATACATCCTCACTATTTGATTCGAAAAGTTCCATTGTAAAGGCGCTTGTTAATGATTCTGAATCAGTATATTATTTTGAAATTTCAAATGAACAGATTATTGAGCAGTTAAAGCAACATCACAACAAAGTGTATGTGTTGGAAACGAGAACAGTCAATGGTGGTAAAAAGGAGTTTTACTTCAAAGTAATCAATACTGCTAGAGAACTAAGTTATTACAAAACCAATTTCTCAAAGATTTTGTACTCAGAGGTGTAAACTATACTTGCCAAAAAGCACTTTTAAAAAGTGCTTTTTTTATTACTCAATTTTTGCTAAAGTACTGTCATTATGACCTCCTCACAAATCCGTAAGCGTTTCCTCGATTTTTTTGCCAAGCGTGGGCATGCCATTTTGCCATCGGCTTCGCTCGTGCCCAAGAACGATCCATCAGTACTCTTTAATACTGCAGGTATGCAGCCACTCGTCCCATACCTTATGGGCGAGAAACATCCACTGGGCAATCGTCTCGCAAGTTGTCAGAAATGCGTACGCACAGGCGATATCGATGACGTGGGTGATGCACGCCATCTGATCTTTTTTGAAATGCTTGGCAACTGGTCACTGGGAGATTATTTCAAAGAGGACGCGATCAAGTGGAGTTACGAATTTTTAACTTCAAAAGAAGAAGGACTTGGGCTTGATCCAGCACGACTCTATGTGACTGTGTTTGAAGGCGATGCTGATGCACCACGCGATATGGAAGCAGTAGAAATCTGGAAGCAGTACATCCCAGAAAACCGTATCTACTTTTTACCAAAGAAAAATAACTGGTGGAGCGCAGGGGACAACGGACCGTGTGGACCTGATACTGAAATGTTTTATGACGTGACGGGCACGCTGGGTGACATGACACATGAGCAATATGTCGCCGCAGATGATCGCGGTGATGTTGTGGAAATATGGAATGATGTCTTCATGCAATACCTTTCAAAAGATGGAAAAGTCGTTGGGCAACTTCCACAAAAAAATATCGATACAGGGAGTGGTCTTGAACGCATCTCGATGATTGTGCAAGGGAAGTCAAATGTCTATGAAGCGGATATGTTTGCGCCGATTATAGAGCAAATTAAAAATGATTCGAAAAGCTACAATGAGCGTAGTGCTCGTATTGTTGCTGACCATGTCAAAAGTGTTGCAATGATCATTGCAGATGGTGTACGACCAGCTAATAAGGATCAGGGATATATTGTGCGGCGACTTCTTCGTCGTGCGCTTGTGCAAGGTAGAAAAATGGGAATGACTATTGATGGCAATTTCTTTACACCACTTCTCAATATTATTTTTGATATATACAGAGATACTTCATATTTTGTATCTGAAACAGTGCCAGCATCAGGAAAAGAAGCTGATTGCGTTGGCTTTATGAGTGCTGAGGCAGATAAGTTTAGTAAAACTCTCGAATCAGGACTCAAAGAATTTGAAAAAGGTGCTGATCCATTTATCCTTGCAACAACATACGGTTTCCCAATTGAACTTACGCTCGAACTCGCACAAGAAAAGGGAATTGAGATTGATCGTGCGGCGTTTGATACACAAATGAAAGCTCATCAAGACGCATCTCGCGCAGGTGCTGAGCAAAAGTTCAAAGGGGGACTTGCAAATACGTCTGAGATCACAACGAAGCTCCACACCGCACATCACTTGCTCCTCAAGGCATTGCAAGAAGTCGTATCTCCAGACATTCATCAAAAAGGAAGTAATATCACCGAAGAACGTCTACGTCTCGACTTCAACTTCGATCGCAAACTCACTGATGAAGAAAAACAAAAAGTAGAAGACCTCGTCAATGAAAAGATCCAAGAGGACCTCATCGTCACCAAAAAAGAAATGCCAAAGGCAGAAGCAGAAAAAATTGGTGCAGAAATGGAATTTGGGACGACATATCCCGACATTGTATCGGTCTATATGATCCATGACGCAAACGACAAAGTATTCTCACAAGAATTTTGTGGTGGACCACACGTCACCCATACAGGCGCACTCGGCGTATTCAAAATCCAAAAAGAAGAAGCATCAAGTGCTGGTGTACGTCGTATCAAGGCAACCTTGCAATAAAAATTGCTCCACTATATGGAGCAATTTATTTTCTTTAAAGATCTTAATCTTCAACTGGCATTTTTGAATCATAATCGACGCGAAAATATATTTCGTCGCCATTGAACCCATTTCCGTTTTCACTGAAGAAAACTATTTGAGGAACTTCATTCATCAGTTTTTTTGCAAATGATTTAATATCTTCTTTTGAAGAAAATGTGAATCCATTGCTTGATAAAACTTCCTTGGAAATGATAATAGTCTTACCTTTCCCATAGTCACTGTATACTGCTTCGTTGACTGAATGTAAAAGTAAGCATTGAATAAAAGATGGCTCAAAACCTGAATTGTGCGGGACGGTCGGAAGTTCCAAAAACCTACTAACTTCGTTATCCTTTGTTTTAAAAAGGATCCGGGTAGAAAGCTGTTCTATAGCTAATATGACAGTTGAGATACCAGCGGCTTTAGCTCTTACTTCATCAAGAGAATATTTATTCATAAAATGTGTTTTTTTGTTTGAAATGAACACTATCACTATCATTGTGTAAGTCAAGGATGCTATACTTTCTGCATGACGTCTTCGAAACAGGGCAACGTGTTTGCTGTATATGATATGAGCTCGAGCTCTGTTGCCGGAGGGCATGTGCTTGCGACACATGGCACGAACAACACCGTGTTCCTTGCTGCTGCACGCAAGAACGCGCCGCTCCAAGAAGACATGGACATGCAGCGCTTCGTCGAGGACACCTGTAAACAACTCCATGAAGTGATTACAACGATTCGCAAACAAGACCTTCATCAGCCATCCTACATCCAAGTAACCCTCGCGTCTCCGTGGTACACTTCACAGACGCGCACTATTTCGTATCAAAAAGAACTACCGTTTACTTGCACTCAAAGTCTCGTTGACTCACTCATTGATGCAGAGATCAAGCACATCCTCGCCAACGAAGAAGGCTCCTTTGGTGCATTTGGCAAAGAGTCCATCATTGTCGAGAAACAGCTCTCGGGTATCACCCTCAACGGCTACGCAACTACTGCACCCTTTGGCAAAGAGGCGACGACACTTGAGCTCTATCTGACGATCACCATCGCACCCAAGCCCATCCTTGATCGGTTCAAAGATGTCATCAAGCGCGAGTACGGTACACGACGCATTGGATTTACGACGAGCCCGTTTACAACCTTTGTGGTCATGCGCGATCGTATGGATACCAACGAAGACTGTGTCGTTATCGATGTGGGCGAAGAAGTAACTGATGTCGCATTTATCAAAGGCGGCATTATGCGCTACCAGCATTCATTTCCTGTCGGCACCTACGGCCTCTATAGGGCACTTGCAGATGAAACAACGAGTACAACTGCTGAATCAATGGCGCTCCTCGAGTCATATCGTCTCGGCAAGCTCTCGGCTCATGCAAAGGCAAAGGTTGCCGGAGCTATACAAGCATTTCAGACCAAGTGGCAGACATGGTTTCGACAGATTCTCGACACAGGTGAATACGGTTTCGTCATGCCTTCATCATGTATCGTCACTGCAGATCCTCGCTTTGAATCACTTTTGGTAACCGCGGTCAAAAATGATGCCTTTATCAAACATGCAACTGCTCGCGCGCCGATGACGGTCATGTTTATGGATCAAGGTACCTTTGATACACACGTGCTGCCAGCTGAAGGCATGCCAATCGACATTCCACTTGCCACCAGCGCGCTTTTTGTTGAACAAGTTCTATATTAAAATAGCTATATGAAGCTCTACGATGTTATTCGCAAAGAAAATCAGACCAAGGGCAAACCATTGCCCGAGATTCCAAAGCTTGATCGAGAAGGCAACCATGTTCCTCATGGAGTAGTCAAACATCCGCGACCCTCACGCATTCGCCATATCATCACGGTCGGAGTCGCTGTCTTGTTCGTGGTACTCCTCTATATCATCGGCATGAAGGTAGTGCATGCCAAGGTCGTCATTGTCGAGCGCCGCGTCCCTTTTACACTCAATAATGTAGAGTTCGAACTCGTCCACGAAGAAGACGCCACGGGTGGAAGGCTCGCATTTCAGACAATGGTAGTGCCGACCGAAGTCTCTCGCCAAGTCTATGGTTCCCAAGTTGACCAAAGCAACACACTCGCACGCGGCAAGATCGTCATATTTAATGAATACAGCACCAAGGCACAGACCATAAAGTCCGGCACAACGATCACTGGCACGAACGGCAAGACATACAAAACTCAGGCTGCTGCAACGGTCCCTGGCTACACCACCAAGGACAAGAAAAAGGTGGCAGGTACTTCTCCTGCAATCCCAATCCTTGCCACAGCTGCAGGGGATGCGTACAACACGAGTGGTACAACCTTTACGATCGCAGGCTGGACAGGCAGCAAGGCAAAGCAGCTATACGCACAGTCATCAGGATCGATCTCAGGTGGAGGAGAGGGTGCGACACACAGCGTTTCTGATGCTGACAAGTCCGATGTCGTCGCAACGCTTCAGTCTCAGCTCATCGAGCGCCTCAAACGCGAAACTCGTGCCCAAATCCCTGATACACTCATTGCGTTTCCAGATCTCCAGGTGACGACGATCGATAGCGAATCCCTACAACTCAAAGGGACGAGCTTCAAATTCCCAGCAAGTATCAAAGGCACGATGGTGACCTACCTCATCTCTCGTGACCTCCTCGAAAGTGCGATCGCGCACGAAGCGCTCTCCGAGCATACGTATGCCAACGTCACCATCCCAAGTCTCGGAGATCTCGTCGTTGAGCCAGTAACCGCACTCCCGACTGACCCCAAAAATATCCCCGAGACTATCAAAGTCCGGATTTCAGGCCAGGGCACTATCATTACCAAGGCGCCCGTCGAGCAAATCAAAGAATCCATTGTCGGCCGACCCAAGCATGACTTCGCACGTATCCTTGCCGAAGTACCCGAAGTCGACACTGCGCAATACCATTTTTATCCCTTTTGGGCGCCGTTTTTCCCGAACCTCGACAGTCGTATAACAATTGAAGTCAAATAAGAGTTGACCACGGCCTTCGGCTATAGTATTATTGAAATTCGTAACCCATGGCAACCACACAAGATGCAGTAAAAGCGACCGTTGCAGAAGCACTTCCAAACACTATGTTTCGAGTGACCCTTGAAAATGGGGATGTGATTGTCGCGTACCTTGCCGGCAAGATGCGTCTGCACCGCATCAAGGTATTGGTCGGGGACAACGTGGATGTCGTCATGGATCCCTATGGTGGAAAAGGACGTATTGTCAGACGGTCATAGATAGTGTATACTCTCCCGGCTACAAATTTGGGAGGACAAAACCTTTTATTTTTATGAAAATCAGATCAACAGTCAAAAAAATGTGTGACAAGTGCAAGATTGTAAAACGCAATCGTCATTTGCATGTGATCTGCGATAACCCAAAGCACAAACAGAAACAATAAGATTTATATGCGTATCCTAGGTATAACTATCCCAAACGAAAAACGTCTCGACATCGGGCTCACCACGCTCTACGGTATTGGTACTGCAACTGCAACCAAGATCCTCAAGCAAGTTGGCGTTGATCCAAGCACTAAAGGCAAGGACATCTCTATTGACCAAGAGCGAGCGATCACCAAGTCAATCGAAGAGCGCACTATCGAAGGAAACCTCAAGCGTGAGATTGCCGGAAATGTAAAGCGTCTCAAGGACATCAAGGCATATCGTGGCATCCGTCACATGCGCCGATTGCCAGTCAAGGGTCAGCGCACCAAGACCAACTCTCGTACTGTTCGCGGCAATGTCCGCAACACTATGGGAAGTGGTCGTCGTAAGGAAAGTAAAACATAATCATTTATGGGAAAGAAACGAATCACAAACCAAGAAGGACAGCTCGTTGATGCAAATCGCGGTCGTGGTGGTGCTGCCCGCACTACTAAAAAGAAGCTTACGATCGGTATGCTCGCTATTGAAGCAACATTCAACAACACCAAGGCAGTCGTTAGTGATCCCAAGGGGAATGTCCTTTTTTGGTCTTCAGCTGGATCGCTCGGCTTCAAGGGTGCAAAGAAGGGAACTCCGTTTGCAGCCTCAAAGGTAGGTGAAATCCTTGCCGAAAAGGCAACCGCTGCTGGTATCAAGGAGGTCAGTGTCGTCGTTACGGGGGTTGGTTCAGGTCGCGAACCGCTCATCCGTGCGTTTATTGGAGGAGGTATTGAGCTCTTGTCGATCAAGGATCGCACACCAGTGCCACACAACGGTCCCAAGGCCAAGAAGCCTCGACGAGTCTAATTAATTTAAATACTATGAATGTAACTGCAAAATACAAAATGTGTCGTCGTCTCGGAACTGGTGTCTACGAAAAGTGCCAGACGCAAAAATACACGCAATCAGAAATGAAGAAGAGTAAATCTTCTGGCAAGCGCCCAAAGCAGCTCTCTGACTACGGTCGCCAGCTCATCGAAAAGCAGAAAGTTCGATTTTCATATGGTATTTCAGAACGACAGCTCGGCAACTACGTTGAAAAGGCAGCACACATCAAGGGCATGCCTGTGACTGACAAGCTTTACGAACTCCTCGAAACTCGCCTCGACAACGTCATCTATCGTCTCGGATTTGCAAGTACACGACGCTTTGCGCGACAGCTCGCATCTCACGGCCACTTCACGGTCAATGGTACCAAGGTGACGATCCCGTCACTGGAAGTAAAGATCGGAGACGTGATCGCAGTGCGAGAAGGTTCAAAGAAGAGTGTGATATTTGCTGACCTCAAGAAAAAGCTCGAGACGTACACTTGGCCAACCTGGCTCAAGTTTACCCCTGAGGCAATGAGTGCAGAGGTGGTTGCAAAGCCAAAAAATGACGAGCAGTTCTTGCAATTAGAAACGGTGCTTGAGTTCTATAGTCGTTAATAGGACACGGACTTGGAGAATTTACAAGTTAATGGTACAATTGATTTTCATATGAGTGAACAAAAAATAATCCTTCCATCAAAACCTAAAGCAACCTTCGAAGAAGGTAATCGTGGCGTATTTGAAATTGACGGTCTCGTTCCAGGATACGGGTACACCCTCGGCAACTCACTTCGCCGCATCATCCTTTCATCACTTTCTGGTGCTGCTATTACCTCAGTCAAAATCGATGGTGTGAGCCACGAATTCGCAACAATGGACGGTATCAAAGAAGACGTCATCACAATGCTTTTGAACCTCAAGAACGTTCGCTTTGCCCTCACGACTGACGAACCCCAAAAGGTGACTCTTTCTGCAAAAGGTCCCAAGGTAGTCACTGCTGCAGACATCAATGCAAAAGGCATGGTATCAGTTGCAAATCCTGATCAATACATCTGTGAAATCACTTCAAAGGCTGGTATCAACGCAGAGATCACTATCGAACGTGGACTCGGATTCGTTCCTCGCGAAGCACACCACAAGCAAAAGGCTGACATCGGTACGATCTTCCTCGATGCGATCTTTTCTCCTATCCGTCGCGTGAGCTACGATGTAGAAGAAATGCGTGTTGGCGACAAGACCAACTTCAACCGACTTCGTTTGACTATCGAAACTGATGGTACTATCTCTCCTCGTGAAGCACTTGAACAGTCAGTACAGACTATGATCGAACAGCTTGCAGCGATCGTATCAGTTGATGCACAAGCCGCTATCGACGAAGTACAGTCTCGTATGACCGTCAAGGCTCCAGTGATGACTGACTCTGCCGAAGAGTCAGGAGCAGCAGGTGCCGAAGATGATGTCGATGTGACCGATGTGCTCAAAAACCGCATCGACTCTATCGGACTCTCAACTCGTACATTGAACGCGCTCTCAGCGGCAAATATCCGCACTGTCGGAGGTATTGCACGCAAGCATGTCAACGACTTGCTCGAGATCGACGGCATTGGCGACAAGGGGATTACAGAGATCAAGGAAGCACTTGCAGCCTTCGACTTGTCTTTGAAGGATTAATAGAGTATAAAGAGGTACTTATGCGACACGCAAACAATGTGAGAAAATTTGGACGAGAAAAGAACGGACGCATTGCGCTCATCCGTGGTTTGGCTGCGTCTCTCATCTCACATGGTCGTATCCTCACAACTGAAGCCAAGGCAAAGGAAATCCGCCCAACTGTCGAAAAGATGGTTACCAAGGCCAAGAATCCAACTCTTGCAAACCGCCGACTCCTTCTCTCAGGTCTCTACAACAACGAACTCGTTGTCTCAAAGCTTATTGATGATGTCGCGCCAAAGTATGCAGAACGAGCAGGTGGATACACTCGTATCACTAAGCTCGTTGCTCGCAAGAGCGATGGTAGCCCGATGGCAGTAATCGAATTTGTCGCATAATTTCTTGATATATGAACCACACTATTGATGCAACAAACAAATCTCTCGGTCGTGTCGCTACAGAAGTAGCAAGCATTTTGCAAGGCAAAAATGAGGCTTCATTTGCTCGCAACACAGTGTCAGAGAACACTGTCACTGTGACCAACGCTTCAAAGCTCAAAGTTGATCCACGCAAGATGCTCGAAAAGACCTACAACTCTTTCTCTGGATATCCAGGTGGACTCAAGCAGTCAACAATGCAGCATGTGACTGATACCAAGGGATTCAAAGAAGTTTTGTCTCTCGCCATCAAAGGCATGCTCCCAAGCAACCGCCTTCGCAACGACATGATGAAGCACCTCACGATCACCGAATAATTTAAATAATATATGGCAACTACAGCAACAAAGAAATACATCGAAACTATCGGCCGACGCAAGACTGCTACTGCTCGCGTGCGCATCACTCCTGCTACAAAGGCTAGCTACACCATCAATGACCTCGCACTCGAAACATATTTCCCAACAGCAGAGCTCCAAAAGATCGTTACAGATCCATTCAAGGTTGCTGAGAAGGCATATGCAGTGACAGTACTCGTCAAAGGTTCTGGTATTCACTCACAGGCCGAAGCAGTACGACACGGTATCTCTCGAGGTTTGGTCAAAGAAGATGAATCTGACAAGACCAAGCTCAAATCAGAAGGCTTCCTTAAGCGTGATCCACGATCAAAGGAACGACGCAAATTCGGTCTCAAAAAGGCTCGAAAGGCGCCTCAGTGGTCAAAGCGTTAATACTCTCAAAAGATCTCCAAAAGGAGGTTTTTTGTTTGACCCAGTGCATATCTTTTGCTAGTATCCATTTAACAAGTGTTTTCGCGAAAGCGGACTAAAACCTGAAATCTTCGAAGGATGTGCCTTTGATAGGACATAAGGTCGGTTCTTTACACAATAAAGATATGAACATATCAGTGTATTTATATCGAAAGGTTGATCCAGTTACAGATCATCTAGTTCGCGAGAGGGGTGACACCCAGACCAATGGTTAAGGCCGTTAACAAGAAATTAAGAAGGTGCGCGGAGTACCAAATTAAATTCCAAGAGGCAAATGCCCGCCGATACTTTGGGGGATAGCTGAATTTTTTTAATTCGTCTGATCTCGGTAGTAAAAACACACTTTTAAAGAGCCTGTTATACAGGCTTTTTTTATTCCCAATTTTCAGTATAATCATGACTATATGGAAGTCACTAACGACATAGAAATGGACCCAGAGTTTGTGGAATCAAACGAAGACGGGGATGAACTTGCCGGCTCTACGCAGGTCAAGAAACTCCAGGAGAAAATAAAGGCACTGGAGAAAGAAAAGACTGAATACCTCGATGGTTGGCAGCGTGCACGAGCGGATTACGCCAACCTTCAAAAGACTACTGACGAAGATAAAAAAAGATTTCGTGAACACTTCGCAACTCGCTTTGTCGAAGACCTCCTGCCAGTGATCGACAGCTTCAACATGGCCATGTCCAACAAAGAAGCATGGGAGAAAGTCGATCCAAACTGGCGCACAGGGGTAGAGTATATCTACGGCCAACTCATGAACGCCCTCGGCGAACACAACCTCGAAGCCTTTGGTGAAAAGGGAGATCTCTTTGATCCCGTACTCCACGAAGCTGTCTCAGAAGTAGAGACAGGGGACAAGCGATATGATCACCGGATTGATACAGTGCTTCAGCAAGGGTATAGACTAGGGGATACAATACTTCGTGCGGCGCGAGTAACTGTGCTCGTATATAAAGAAGCATAATTGACTTATCCTCAATAATATGGTATTGTTTTATTGAACTTTAAAACAATTACGAAATGAAAACATGTTGTGTCCTTTTTATTGCCATTATTCTTTTTTCTGCATGCCAGGAAAAAAACGTGTATGAAAGAGTTACTATCATCAGGAAGATTTCTATCGAAGAAATGCATCCGCCTCTACTACTAGCAAGACCTCTTGCGGCTAAACAACTCCTTGATGGTTCATGTTACGTATTAGTGGAGGCTTCTGATCACTACCAGTACGTTGTTGTAAATCCAAAATGTGAATATCCTAACCGTGCCACTGTTAGGGTTTCCGTGGATACTAGTGGCAATAAATTCCCGGTGATACTTCATCGAGTGAAATAATTTAGTAAACAAATGTTTAAAAGCTCCTTATTTAGGGAGCTTTTTATTTTGCTAATTTCAAAAATGCTTCTTCGGTTGCGGGATCAATAGTGTCGGTGACGAATATCATGAGCTCGGTGGTAAGCCCGAGGTCTTTTTTAATATTCATGAACATATACTCGAAAGGATACATTGATATCCAAACAGAGTTTTTAGCAGCAACGAAGCCCGCCTTTTTTAATATATATCGCAGACCATCTCGTTCAGTCTTTTGGGTTTCGGGGACGTCGAGGAGGATGATGCGCCATTTGCCGTCCCAGTTGGGGTTAATGAGGCCAGTATCTGAGTCGAGCTTGGCAGAATGAGCCTTTTTGCGGCCGTCGCGGGTTAGCCTTGCGTACTCTTGCTGGCCTGAATGGTGGTATTCGACCAATCCTGCATCCTTGAGGCCCTTGAGCGAGCGTGCAAGGGCATATAAGGACTTTTTATCGCCATCTGGAGTGAGATCTCCAGTCAGCTTTGGCACTGCAACAGCGGGCTTTTCAGACAATAATCCCAATATTTTCTTGGAGAATTCCGGTTTTCTTGACATACAAAAACGATATCACTATACTGTTATTTGTACAAGTATTTTGCGGTCGCGAAATTATGGTAGAAATGCTGAAAATACTTTATTATCATTATTTTTTTAAATTAAATTATGGCAAAAATCATTGGAATTGATCTTGGAACTACAAACAGTGCTGTCGCCATCATCGAAGGTGGTCAGCCTAAAATTATCGAAAACATCGAAGGCGCACGCACGACACCGTCTATTGTCGCAGTCGGCAAAAATGGCGATCGTCTTGTGGGGCTACTCGCGAAGCGTCAGGCAGTGACCAATCCAGAAAACACGATCTACGGTATCAAGCGATTTATGGGTCACAAAGCATCTGACGAAGGTTTGGACAAAGTGATCAAAAGTTCATCATTCAAGGTCTCTCATGGCACTGACGGCGGTGTACAAGTAAAGCTTGGTGACAAGGACTACCGTCCCGAAGAAATCTCAGCGATGATCTTGCAAAAGATTAAGTCTGATGTCGAAGCAAAGCTCGGTGAAAAGGTCACCGAAGCGATCATCACTGTCCCTGCATACTTCAACGATGCACAACGCAAGGCTACCAAAGACGCTGGTGCAATCGCAGGGCTTGATGTGAAGCGCATCATCAACGAACCAACCGCGGCCGCCCTCGCATACGGATTTAACACCAAAAAGAATGAAAAGATCGCAGTGTACGACTTTGGTGGAGGAACATTCGACGTATCTATCCTCGAAGTTTCTGACATCGACGACCAGCAATCTATCGAAGTGAAGTCTACCGATGGTGATTCACTCATGGGAGGCCGCGATATCGACCAAAAGATCATGCACTGGATCGCAGACGAATTCAAAAAGCAGTCAGGTGTCGACGTACTCAACGACCCTCTCGCTCGCCAGCGACTCGACGAAGCCGCAGAAAAAGCAAAGATCGAACTCTCAACCACTCCAGAAACTGAAATCAACATTCCATTCATCACCTCAACTGATGCTGGCCCACAGCACTTGCTCCTCAAGATGACCAAGGCACAACTCGAAAGTATCGCAGATGAATTCATTGCGCGATCTATCGAGATCACCAAGCGCGCAGTCGAAGCATCCCCGTTCAAGATGTCTGAAATCAACGAAGTCATCCTTGTCGGTGGTCAGACTCGCATGCCGAAAATTGTAGAGGAAGTAAAGAAACTCTTTGGCAAGGAACCAAATCGCTCTATCAACCCTGACGAGGTCGTAGCGCTCGGTGCAGCTGTCCAAGGTGGCGTGCTCCAAGGTGATGTGCGTGACGTGCTTTTGCTCGACGTGATCCCGCTTTCACTCGGTATCGAGACAATGGGCGGTGTTGCAACCAAACTCATCGATCGCAATACAACAATCCCGTCATCCAAGAGTCAGGTATTCTCAACTGCTGCTGATAACCAGACATCGGTCGAGATCCACATCACGCAAGGTGAGCGACCAATGGCTAGTGATAACAAATCCCTCGGACGATTTATCCTCGATGGCATCCCACCAGCACCACGTGGCATGCCACAAGTAGAAGTCACCTTTGATGTCGACTCCAACGGTATCCTCGCGGTCAAAGCCAAGGATAAGGCATCTGGCAAAGAGCAATCTATCCGCATCGAGGCTTCATCCGGACTCACGCCAGACGACATCGAACGCATGAAAAAGGATGCTGAGATCCACGCCAAAGAAGACGAAGAAAAGAAAGCCCTCGTCGATGTCAAAAACTCTGCTGACATGAACATCTTTACTGCAGAGAAATCTCTCGCAGATCACGGTGACAAACTCCCTCAGGAACTCAAAGACTCTGTGAATGCAAAAGTTGCAGAACTCAAGACTGCAAAAGAGGGAAGTGGCAAGGCTGCAATCGAAGCCGCTATCCACGCACTCTCTGGTGAACTCTCAAAGATAGGTGAGCACATGCAAAAAGAATCTGCTGGACAAGAAAGTCCTGGCACAGACTCTGCCCCAAAGGATGCTGAAGCGACTGATACAACAGGAGAACCAGAAGCTCCAAAGGAATAATCGATTACAATCCGTATTCTCTTAAAAAGCCCTAAAAATGGGGCTTTTTAATTTATTGACTTATATGAAAATATGTGCTATTATATATAAGTAAACAAGTTCTAAAACAATTAAATAAAAAATATGAAAAAATATTGCGTAAGAATCTGCTGGTCTGTACTTCCTGGCATAATAAGCCTCATTTTAGCCTTGTTGTCATTTAGTAACGGATGGTGGAATAAATTAACTGATACTATTGACGTAGGTACAACAGGATCAGGATTATTATCGCCATTTATAGCGATAATAATAATTATAGTTGTACCCCTTATTTTTTTCACATTCTTAATTGAGTTTCTTGATGACCGGTTTTTTAAAACTGGACTTAAGATATGGAGAAAAACAACAGGATAAGTAATGCATTTTTGCCCTGAAATAATTTATTAAACACAAATTATTTCAGGGCTTTTTTTATTTCTCACATATGGTATAGTACTCACACCTATGAACAAGAAACGAAAAGTAGCTGCAAAAAAGAAGCGCAAGAAGGATGGCAAGACCGTCTCTCTACGACATCGATAATCCTCGTATTGTCATAGAAAATCCCGCTACAAGGCGGGTTTTCTTATGGGAAAAATGTGGTAAAATATGCATATGAGCAAAGACTATTACGAGACACTTGGCGTCCAAAAAAGCGCCTCAAAGGATGAGATTAAAAAGGCCTTCCACAAGATGGCGCATAAATACCATCCTGATAAATCGACTGGGGACGAAGCCAAGTTCAAGGAAGTAAACGAAGCGTATCAGACGCTCTCTGATGATCAGAAGCGTGCGCAGTATGATCAGTTTGGATCAGCTGGACCACAAATGGGTGGCGGATACGATGCAGGTGGATTTGGCGGGTTTGACTTTAATGGCTTTGGACAAGGTGGATTTGAGTTCGACATGGGAGATATGTTTGGGGATCTCTTTGGTGGTGGTCGCAAAGCGCGACAACAGCGCGGCGCTGATTTGCAGACATCTATCTCTATAGAGTTCAAAGATGCAGTCTTTGGTGTCGAACGCGAGCTCCATATCAAGAAACCTTCGACCTGTACGACCTGTAAAGGTGATGGTGCAAAACCTGGGACAAATCTCGAGACGTGTAGCCAATGTAACGGTAAAGGTCAGGTACGCAACATTCAGCGCACAATCCTCGGCTCAATCGCAACCAACCAAACCTGTGACAAATGTCATGGCGTCGGCAAGATCCCCAAGGATCCATGTACGACCTGTCACGGCAAAGGCGTGGTCAACGAATCCCGAACCATCAAACTTAACGTTCCAGCCGGGATTCAAAATGGCGAGACCCTCCGTCTCGCTGGTATGGGGGAGGCGATCACTGGTGGACAGTCAGGGGACTTGTATGTACATGTCTCTGTCGCTAGTCACAAGACGATACAGCGCATACAAAACGACCTCGTGACCACACTTCCGATCAAGCTCACCGATGCACTCCTTGGTGCAACGTACGCAGTCAAAACTCTCGACGGTACTGAGCAAATCTCTATCCCGACAGGTACGAGAGTAGGAGACACAATCACGCTGAAGCACAAAGGTGTGCCAACATCTAGCTCAAAGCGAGGCAACTTCGTCATCAAACTCGATATCAAACTTCCTGAGAAGTTGAGTAAGCACGCAAAGGAGGTGATAGAGGAATTGAAGAAGGAGGGGATTTAAACAATAAACTCACTGAAAAGCCTTTAGAAATAAGGGCTTTTTATATTGACAAATTATGTAAAATATGCTATGATTTATATAGTTCTTCACCAAAAAAATAAAACATGAAAAAAGTAATTGTTTTCATAACTGTTGCAATAGCGACATTTGCCTCATACAGTGTTTCTTCATACTTTCTTAAGTTGTTATATATTCAATATCCCTCAGATTTCAGCGACGATAAGAATTATCTCTTTGTAAAAATGATATTGGCCACAATCGTGTGGGCTGGTGTCGTTGCATTGATTCTCTTTCTTATGAAAAAGGAATTCAAAGAGAAAGACGAATTAACGAAACCCGAAAAGGAATTTAGAGAGTATTATAGTAACCTGTTTGATGATCTTTATGGTTGGGCAATAGGGACTTTTGCTCTTATTGGTATTTTCCTTATGCCCTTACTAGTATGGGTTAGCAACGATATTGTGCACTGGATCGTTCGTTGAAAATAATTTCGTTGTTTAAAGTAGCCTTTCGTAAAACGGAAGGCTTTTTTTATTGCCCAGATTTGCTAGAATACAATCACTATGGCATCCATTCCAGAACTGCGGGACGAGCGACTGAAAAAGAAGGCGATACTTGAGGACAAGGGCATTAACCCATATCCGGCTACAACCAATCGCACTGACGCGATCAACCTTTTTATCGACCGCTTTACTATCTACGAAACTGGCAAAGACACTATCACGCTTGCAGGACGCATCATGTCCAAACGTGGCCAAGGAGGTCTCGCATTTGCAGATATCTTTGATGGCACAGGTAGCATGCAGCTCTTCTTGAAATCTGACGAGATGGACGCTGTCGCATATGAACTCTGGAACGAAACGACTGACGTTGGCGACTTCGTTGAAGCGACTGGTATCGCATACACAACCAAGCGCGGCGAAAAGGCACTCTTTGTATCAAGCTGGAACATGCTTGCAAAGTCATTGCTTCCACTTCCTGAAAAATGGCATGGACTTGCTGACGAGGATGAGCGCTACCGCAAACGATACCTCGATATCCTGACCAATCCTGAGCTTCGTGCGATGTTTGATCAGAAGGCGAAGTTTTGGGAAGTGACACGCAACTTCATGAAAGAGAGCGGCTTTATGGAAGTCGAAACCCCGACACTTGAAGTCACAACTGGTGGAGCTGAAGCAAATCCGTTCAAAACATTCCACAAAGACTTTGCACTCGATGTGTTCATGCGCATCTCTGTCGGAGAGTTGTGGCAGAAGCGTCTGATGGCGGCCGGATTCCCAAAGACTTTTGAGATCGGTCGTGTGTATCGTAACGAAGGCTCTGGTCCTGACCACCTCCAAGAATTCACGAACATGGAGTTTTATTGGGGCTATGCAGACTACGAGGCAGGCATGAAGCTCGTCGAGCAACTCTATCGCAAGATTGCAGAGGAGGCATTTGGTACGACTACATTTACTACACGTGGACACACCTTTGACCTAAACGATGAATGGAAACGGATTGATTATGTACAGGAGATCGAAAAGCAAACAGGTATCAATGTGCTGGATGCATCCGAAGACGACATGCGTGCAAAGCTCGATGAGCTCGGCGTGAAGTATACTGGCACCAACAAAGAACGCCTCACCGACACTCTTTGGAAATATTGCCGCAAGTCTATTAGCGGCCCAGCATTTCTCGTGCGTGTACCCAAGCTCGTTTCTCCGCTTGCAAAGGCATGTGTTGATGACCCACGAGTAACTGAGCGTTTCCAGGTACTCCTTGCAGGCTCTGAAGTAGGGAATGGATTCTCTGAGCTCAATGATCCAGTCGACCAGCGTGCACGATTTGATCTACAGCAATCAATGATTGATCGAGGCGATGATGAAGCAATGATGCCCGAATGGGAATTCGTCGAGATGCTCGAGCATGGCATGCCACCAACGTGTGGGTTTGGATTTGGTGAGCGACTGTTTGCATTCCTTGTGGACAAGCCTCTTCGTGAGACACAGCTTTTCCCACTTTTGAAGCCGAGGGAATAAATATGTTGATGGTAAAAACTAAAATTAAAGAAAGTACAATTCTTGGAGCAGGTATGGGGCTCTTCGCTTCTCAATTTATTGCAAAAGGAACAGTGATGTGGAGGTTCTGTCCCGGGTATGACCTAATCGTTCCAAAAGATGATTTGTTACGGTTTTCTGAAGAATCACGTGCCCAATTTTTGAACTACTGTTATTTCAACAAGAAGACAAAACACTTCATTCTCTGTGGTGATGACGAACGATTTATTAATCATTCTGAAAACCCGAATGTTATTCAAAGTGAAACGGGAGATGAGATTGAGGGTGTAGAACTTGCGGCTCGCGATATACAGATTGGTGAGGAATTGTTTGTAAATTACTACGAATTTGATGAAGATGCGGAACGTAAACTCAAGAATGGCGATATGAGTATGTATCTCAAATACGAAGAAGGGAATCAAAACACACTATGATCACCATAGCGCTAGCTATCATCGCAGTTATTCTTCAAATAATAGGTCACATACAGTACAACCGTGAGCCTGACATTCGTCCCAACCTGACATCATGGTCTATCTGGGGTCTCACTTCGCTTATCGATACGCTCAACTATATTGACCTCACTGGTGACTGGCAAAAGAATTTACTGTCTATTACATGTTCGGTGTGTTGCCTGATAACCTGGGCGCTATTGTTATTCAAAGGGAAGTTTAGTATTCCAAAACTGAGAGATTATATCAGTCTAGGAGTTTCTGCGCTCGCATTGATTCTCTGGAAAAACTTTGGTCTTGTCCGTGAATCAAGTGCGGTACTACAAGTAGACAATGTCATTTCCTTTATTCCGATCATTACTACAACATGGCATGATCCCAAATCAGAACGCCCTGCGGCATGGACATGGTGGACTGCATCGTATGGACTAGGTACAATCGTCGTCCTACTACGTATGAACGATCCGGTGGAACTGTTATTTCCATTGAGTTGCTTTGTACTACATCTATTTGTGGCAGTGTTTGCACTTGGCAAACACAAGAAAATCGTTTCGTAGTTTTGAATATCTATTCTATAATTAAGTCCATGGACAGAAGCTCAAAGATCTTAATAGCTATTATCATTATTGGTGTAGTTGCTTCACTGGCAGTACTATATCGAAATACGATGATGTCACAAAGTTTTGAGATAATTCAGAATGAGAATGGTATACCAGAGGTACCTGAAGAATAACCATGTTAGCAACAATACAAACAATTGGAGCAGAAGTTTGTCAGTGGTACAGTGCCCCATATTTTCTTTTTTCTGGAAATGTGTTTTCGAATCTGATTTATTATTCACACATATTTCCAGCTATCGCCGCCTTACTCGTTGGCTGTTTGATTTATTTTAGTAACAGAAAGGCACTCATCAACAAAGTTCTTTTTTTCACGATGATGGCATTCGTGCTCTGGACGCTGATAGACCTTATGTTGTGGGCAACAGAGCGTGTTGATCTCATCATGTTTTCATGGTCAGCTCTTGCGTATATTGAGCCGCTGATATATATCGGTCTTATGTATGTGGTGCATATCTTTGTCAAAAAGTCTGATATCCCATTCAAAAAAAAGGTGTTTATTGCTCTAACTCTTCTACCTATTCTCTTGCTTGCACCGACCGCAAAAAATCTTGTCGGATTTGATTTCACCAACTGTGATCGAGAAGCTATCGAAGGACCGCTCTGGACGTATATCTACATACTCGAGTTTGCTATTGTTGCAGCAATTGCATTTATCGGGTTTAGAAAATCTCCTGATCCAGAGCGTGTAACTCAAAATCGCCTCATAACGATCGGATCAATATTATTCCTTCTGAGCCTTTCATTGGGTAATATCGTTGGGAGCTTCTCAGAAAACTGGAGTATTGCGCAATACGGACTTTTTGGAATGCCAGTCTTTATTGTATTCCTTTCATATCTCGTCATCAGATATCAGCGCTTTAATACAAAAGTCTTTGCAACGCAAATATTGAGCGGATCACTTGCGATCCTCGTTCTATCATTACTTCTTATTCAAGATATCCAACTCATTCGGTTAATTGTATTGTTCACTTTTGCACTGACAATTGCATTTGGATATTTGCTCAATATTTCCGTTATCAAGGAACATCGTCAAAAAACTGAAATCGAAGAATTGGCAAAAAATCTGGAGTATGCTAACAACAATCTCGAACATGCTAACGAGAAGCTCAAGGGTGTCGATAAGCTCAAGACTGAATTCCTCTCACTTGCCTCCCACCAGTTGCGTAGCCCACTTACTGCGATCAAGGGGTATTCGTCGATGTTGATTGAAGGATCGTTTGGTGCATTGACCAAGAAAGTTGATGAGCCGATCAAACGTATCTATACATCTGCACAAGGACTCGTCAGTATTGTCGAGGACTTGCTCAACGTTTCCAAGATCGAGCAGGGTGGTATGAAGTATGAATTCCAGCAAACTGACCTCAACCTAGTTGTGAAAAACCTCTATGAAGAAATGCAGATCCCGGCGCAGAGCAAGAACATCATATTTACACTTGATATGAAGGCTGATGAGAAATTTATCGTGAACGCCGATCCTGTCAAAATCAAACAAGTCTTCCTCAACCTCACTGACAATAGTATCAAATATACACCAGACGACGGCACAGTGTCGCTATCATTGAAGCGAGTTGATGACACGATAGAGTTCGCCGTAAAAGATACGGGCATGGGTATTTCTCCAGAAACCCGGGCGAAACTGTTTGAGAAGTTTAGTCGTGGTGAGGGTGGCAAGATGAATACGGGAGGAAGTGGTTTGGGGCTCTATCTCGCACGACAGATCGCAATCGCACACAAGGGGGATGTGGTCATCGAAAGTGAGGGTCTCGGCAAAGGTTCTACATTCAAGGTCGTATTGCCGACGATGTAAGTATTATTGCAGCACTGTTCCTTCTGGTGTATCGAGGACTTCGTAGCCAAATGCTATGAGTTGGTCACGGATGTGGTCGGAGGTTGCGAAGTCTTTGTTGGCGCGGGCTTCGTCGCGTTTTGCAGCGAGTGCTTTGACTGCGTCAGTGATAACGATCTTGCGAACATATGCGAGGTCAAGTCCAAGGACAGTGTCGAACTTCAGCAGTGTTGCCCATTTATCTTTATTTTCGATAGCTGCATCATTAAAAAGTTCCCAGAGAACTGCAAGCGCCTTGGAAGTATTGAGATCGTCAGAGAGCGCATCAGTGAACGCGTCAAGGTATGAATCAATGACATCACCGACGAATGGTTGTTTTGCAGCAAATGCTTGGAGCTTTTTGAGCTGGGTGTTTGCAACTTCGAGTGAATCCCATGTGAAGTTGAGTGGCTTGCGATAGCTTGTTTGCATAAACATGAGACGTACTGCAAGCGGATTGATTTTGCGAGCGAGTATATCGTCGATGTTATAGAAATTTTGTAAACTCTTTGACATTTTGACACCATCGACGAGGAGGAAGTCGTGGTGCACCCAATACTTCACAAAGTCGTGCCCAGTTGCGCACTCACTCTGTGCGATTTCGTTTTCGTGGTGCACGGGAATGTGATCAATACCGCCAGTATGAATGTCGATCGTCTCGCCCAAATATTTCATACTCATCGCAGAACACTCGATGTGCCACCCTGGGAAACCATCGCCCCACGGAGACGGCCAATACATTGCGTGGTCTCTAAATTTGCCTACACGTTTGAACCAAAGAGAGAAGTCTGCAGGGTTTCGTTTCTCGGGATCAATGACGACATCATCCCGAACTGCAACTTCTTTTTGATCAAGCTTTTGACCAGAGAGTGATCCATACTTTGGATCTGTGGATATATCAAAATAAAGCGCTTGGTTTGTCTCATAGGCAAAACCTTTTGATATGAGTTTCTCATTGAGCTCTATCATTTCTTTGATATGACTCGTTGCCTTTGATTCAATATGCGGCGGCAGTACATTCACCGCTTGCATACTTTTATGAAAATACTCCGTATAAAATTCGGCAATGTCCCAAACAGTTTTGCCTTCAGTCGCGGCTTTCTTTTCAAATTTATCATCGCCCTCGTCTGAGTCATTGGTGAGATGTCCAACATCGGTAATATTCATGACATGCTTTACGTCGTATCCGACCAACGCCAGTGTTCGTCGCACCATATCGTCGCCAATGTATTTGCGCATATGTCCGATATGGGTGTAGTCGTAGACAGTTGGGCCACAGGCGTACATTGTCACCGTAGGAGCATTGAGTGGAGCGAATTCCTCAACTGATCGACTTTGTGTATTGTAGAGCGAAAGTTTCATACGGTTAGATCCAGCGACGTAGTTTAAAGAAGACGAACATGACGACTCCTGTGACAAACATCGCAAAGATAATGAAATAAAAATCTTCAAGTGATTTGATAAAGATAATGTTGTTGACAGTGTTCATCCCAAAGACTCCTGTGATAAGCGTCAGTGGCAGCATCACAAACGTCATGATGGTGAAGTTTTTCATGATCTCGTTTGATTTCGTACTGAGGAGGGAGTCGTTGGTGCGCTGGAGTTCGGCGAGCACATCGCGATGGCTCTCCAGTATTGAGTTCACTTTGCGGTATTCACTCGTGATGAGCTCTGCATAGTATGCGTATTCTTCGCCAAAGAGGCGTTTGGAAGCAGATTCGTAGCTGTGGAGTACTTCACCATGAAAGCGAATGGACTGTTTGAAATCGAGAAGCTTGCGGGAAGTCGCAGAGATGCGGCGCACCGTTGAGACTTCGTGACTTTCAAAGATTTTGCGTTCGATGTCTTTGATGGTTTCGGTGAGTTCTTCGAGTTCGATGAGTGACTTGTGATAAAACTCCTTCATCATCTGCATGAAAATGTAGCCGCCGTGATGTGCCATTTGCGGATCTTCGTGTAGGCTGTGTGCTTCAAATATTTTTGCAAAGTTGCTGATGCGTTCGATGGCTTCGTAGCGCACAGTAATAATGAATGACTTGCCAATAACAAAGTCGATCTCTTGTTCGGTGCTTGAGGGCACCTGATTGCCAATGACGGGGAAGTGGAGGATGAGGTAGAGGAGGTTGGGATAGAGATCTACTTTGGATCGAAGCGTATGGTCAGACATCTCTTGGCCGACGAGGTGCGGAAGCCCAAATTCTTGGACAATATGTGCTGTTTCGTCAGCAGTCGGGGACTCGAGGTCGATCCATGTCAGCCCATGGGCGGCAAAGCGAGTAATCATGGTGTAATTGTACCATACCTCGCCCTAGGGTCATGTATCTCGGGAAACGGCTTGCGGACAAGCTAGAAATATGTATAATGAGCTCCTATTATGGCAGTCGCAAAAACTACAGCTAAAAAGACCGTTGCAAAAAAAGCTCCTGCAAAGGCGGCAAAAAAGCCTGCTTCTGATGAATTTGCAGTTATCCTCACTGGCGGCAAGCAGTACCAAGTAGCTGTTGGCGACACCATCCAGATCGAAAAGATCGAAGGTCTCAAGAAAGGTGATGCAGTAACCTTTGACAAGGTCCTTCTCGTAGATAATGGCACTGATACAACTATCGGTACTCCACACATCACTGGCGCAACTGTAACTGGCGAAGTCATGGTTGTCGGCCGCGCTCAAAAGGTAACGGTTATCAAATACAAGCAAAAATCTCGCTACTTCAAAAAGAATGGTCACAAGCAGCCATATCTCAAAGTTTCAATAACAAGCATTAAATAGAAAAAACTCTCCAAATGGAGAGTTTTTTCTATTTTTCAAGATCCTGAAGAAGTTGATGTATTGTATTTGTTGCCTTTACTACCGGGCCTTCTTTATCTTGCTCATTGTTGTTTGAATAAACAAGTCTTTCGTAGTCGGCTGCCTCCTCAAGAAGTTGTTGCGCTTTGTTTAGCTTCTCAATAAAAACCTCTCTAATCTCTTCAAGTTTGCCATCATGTCTAGCCAAAATAGCTTGGTAGGCATCAGCAGAAACTTCTCTTTTTCCACCTTTAGATTCTTCGAGAAGAGCGGTTGATGATTTAATAGCATCTGATTTTTCCCAGGCATCTCCTATAGTTTCTAAGCTCATAATTCATTTATTTTCATTAATAATAATTTTTCATTATTATACCATGTTTACTACTCTCTCTTTTTAAGCGATGCATTCAAACTCATCGCATCAGCGTATTCGAGTTCTGCGCCAGATGATAGTCCGCGGCCGAGGCTTGAGAGTTTGAGTGTTGGGGCGATTGGAGTGATCATTTCGCGGATGGCTTGATCAGTGTGTTCGCCATTGGGGGTAAGAGGGAAGGCGAGGATGACTTCGGTCAATACTGAGCCATTTTCTTTTTTGATGCGCTCGAGGAGCTGGTTTGCATGTGTTGCTGCAATCGTTACTTTTTGAATGATAGGAATGAGTCCGCCAAGGACGAAAAAGAGTCCGCGATAGTCAGTCCGTTCAAATGAATCAATATCCTGGCTTTTCTCTACAACGACGATCGTTGACTGGTCGCGACGTATATCGCTACACATATCACACGTGCCGGGTGTGCCTTCGTATATGCGCATACACCGTGTGCAGGTATGGGCTTGTCCGCGAGCCTCAAGGAGTGTTTTGGCAAGGGTCGCCACATAGTGTTCTGGCTGCGTCAATATGAAATACGCGAAGCGATGTGCCTGCCGTGTCCCAATCCCAGGGAATTTCAAAAAAAGTTGTGCGAGACGTTCAAGTTCTTGTTGCATCACGTACAAAATAGGAAACGCTTTAAACGGTTCTTGAGAAACGCCCAGCCCCTCCCTGATTTAAGATATAATTCTCTCGACCGAGCATCTTCTTCTGTAAGGCATGCTTCATAGTAAATGATTGTATAGGGGCCTCGACCTTTTGTATATGTTGATTTTCCCTCATTATGTTCTTTAAAGCGTTTCCGTAAATCACTTGTATATCCTATATATAATTTATTATTTTTCAGACTTCTTAATACATAGGTGTAATAAAACTTTTCCATATTTTGTACGTGAGCATGATCAACCCCTAGAAATCATCAAATGACGTAGTCTTGGCAACAGCTGCATGGGACTTGTCCATCGTGAGGAATGACGTCGTCTTACCATCAAACATGAGCTGCACAGAGCCGACTGCACCATTGCGGTGTTTTTCGATCAAGATGTCGGTGATGTTATCTTTTTCATCTTTGTAGCGGTCGTCACGATGGAGGAACATGACGAGGTCGGCGTCTTGCTCGATGGATCCAGAGTCACGCAGGTCAGAAAGACGAGGTTTGCCGCCACGAGTTTCAACTGCACGAGAGAGCTGTGAGAGCGCGAGTACTGGCACGTCGAGCTCACGGGCGAGTTGTTTGAGCGAGCGAGAGACTTCGGTGATCTGATTGACCATGTTGTCATAGTTTTTGGATGTGGTCATGAGCTGGAGGTAGTCGACGACGATGAGACCAAGGCCATGCTCACTTTTGAGTCGTCGTGCAACTGAACGCATTTTCACTATTGAGTTACCAGCTTGGTCATCGATATAGATCGGTGCCTTTTGGAGGCGAGATGCGGCCTCTTGGAGTGTCGTGAAGTGCTGGTTGTTGAGTCCATGTCCTGTGCGAATACTCCATGCATCGACTCGTGACTCTGCAGAGAGCATACGCTGAACGAGCTGTTGTGCACTCATTTCCAATGAGAATATCCCAACGGGAACGCCAGAAAGTGCGACATTGCGGGCGATGTCGAGCGCAAATGTTGTCTTACCCATACTCGGACGAGCTGCGAGGATGATAAGGTCAGACTTTTGCAGTCCAGCAAGGAGGTTGTCGAGATCGGGGAATCCTGTTGGTACACCACGGATTTCCTCTTTGTTATCACGCAGGTATTCGATCTGCTCGACGGTGTGCATGAGCTCTTGCTTGATCGAGACAAATGCATTTTTGACACTCATACCGGACGAGACTTTGAAAATCGCCTTTTCTGCAGCATCGACGACGTCCGCCGTTTCCATATCACTTTCTTCATAGGCGATCGTTGCGATAGACTCTGATGCATCGATCAATGAGCGAAGCATGAACTTCTTGTACACAATATCTGCGTAGTGACGAATGTTGACCGTGGAGGGGACATTCGACATGAGTTCATTGAGATACACATTGCCACCGATTTCAACGAGTACTTTCTTTTCTTTGAGTGCGTTTGCAAGTGAAAGGACATCGATGGGTTCGTTTTTGAGCGAGAGCTCCATGATATTTTTGAAAATGATCGCATGCTTTTTCGCATAGAACATTTCTGGTACCAAGAGATCAACGACTTCATGGATTGCGGCTGGACGAAGCATGAGCGCACCGAGTACTGCCTGCTCACTTTCGAGGGAGTGCGGCGGAACGCGGAGATTGGAGAGACCTTGAGGCTTTTGCATCCAGTGATTGTACCACCTGGCCCAACTATTAAAAATCCACCATTTTTGGTACTATATGCACATGATATCCCCTAAGAAACGCCTCCTTTCAGGCGTCAAACCTACAGGTCGACCACATATTGGCAACTACTTTGGAGCAATGAAGCAGTTTGTCGATCTCCAAGACCAATACGAAACATTCGTATTCATCGCAGATCTGCACGCACTCAACTTCATCCAAAACAAAGAAGAGATGGTACAGCTCTCGCACGACCTTGTACTCGACTATCTGGGCATAGGAC
This sequence comes from uncultured Candidatus Saccharibacteria bacterium, assembly GCA_964474435.1. GTDB lineage: Bacteria > Patescibacteriota > Minisyncoccia > Phycocordibacterales > UBA9973 > UBA4124. The sequence continues at coordinate 170,660 of CAYYSI010000001.1, forward strand.
TTGATCCAAAAAACATCACTTTGTTCAAACAGTCCGCAGTGCCTGCACATACCCAGCTCACGTGGATATTTGACACACTCATCACGGTGCCATTTATGATGCGCGCGCATGCGTACAAAGACGCAGTTGCCAAAGACATCGAACCGAGCATGGGACTTTTTACATACCCAGTACTTATGGCGGCAGATATATTGATGTATGACGCCGATGTCGTGCCTGTGGGCAAAGACCAGAAGCAGCATATTGAGTACGCGCGAGACATTGCAGGGAAATTTAACAATCAATATGCAGAGTTATTTAAGCTCCCAAAAGATCTGATCCTGCCTGATGTAGAAACAGTGCCCGGTACTGACGGTCAGAAAATGTCCAAGAGTTATGGCAACACGATCCCACTTTTTGCAACTGATGCAGAGATTGAAAAAGCAGTCATGAGTATTGCAACTGATTCACGCGGCAAGGATGAAGAAAAGAATCCCGACGACATAGTGCTCTATCAGATCCACAAACTTTTTAATGATTCTACAGAACTCAAATCTCAATACCGACAAGGCCTCGGCTACGGCGATGCAAAGAAAATGCTCATAGCTGACATCATCACCTTTGTTACTCCAATGCGCGAACGCCGCAAGATCTATGAAAATGATCCAAAACTTGTTCAAGAAATCCTCCTAAATGGCGCGATGAAAGCAAATGATATTGCGATGAAGAAATTGACGAATGTGTATGAGGCGGTGGGGTTGACGGAATAAGTATGAAAAAATATATACCTAAAATACATTTTATATATACATGGGCATTCGATAATTTTCAACGAGCTAATTTTGAAAAAAACGGTATAGAGTATCCTTCTGTGGATAAAGTATCAGATGGCGTAGTGCATATACGAAAATTATGGGATGAAGTAAATAAGGATGATAAAGTCATCAAAGGTATTGTTGATATCTTAGGTATCACTCGTGAATATGATTTCGAATTTTTTATATATGGAAAAGGAAGGCTTGGTGCAATTTCTACGCCACTTATGCTCGGTTTATACCCCAAAGAAGGTGAGTGTTATCCTGATGCAGAGTTATTGGAAGTGATTGTACATGAACTTCTTCATCGATTTATACAATCTCCGCGCTGGGAAAAACACCCTCAGAAAGAGTATTGGGATTATATTAAAAAAGAAGCGTATCCTGATTTACTTTTAGCAACACAAAACCATATATTACTGTATGCGGTATTAGAAAAACTTCGCCCTTTGATTTTTACACCCGAACAAATCGATCAAATAAATATCTCTTTGGCGCAACCTCTAAAGCCGGGGTATATAGAAGCCATTAATATGGTCAAAGAAAAAGGTGCTGATTTTTTCATCAAAGAATTTACTGATCGAATCATTCGATATGAAGATGACTAACAACCCACTAGACGGCTGGGATGGATACTATGATGCGGTTGGGGGCGACCATTCGTCAGCTCTTGAGCGAGCTGTTAGAGATTATTGTAAAGAAAGAGGCTATGCCTTAGATATTGGCGCAGGGAATTTACGGGATACAAAATTTTTATTGAAAGAAGGGTTTATTGTGACCGCTATAGATCCGTCTCCGGGATCAGTATTGGCTGCAGAAAAGATGCGTGATCCGAATTTCACTATGTTTCAAGGTTTTGCTGGAGCATATCAATATCCTGAAAACCATTTTTCAATTATTAACGCACAACAGATATTATTTCACTTTCCAAAAGATCGATTTGATTTCAATCTTGAAAAAATTAGTTATTCTTTAAAGCAAGGCGGTATCTTGTGTGCGAATTTCCTTGGGGAAAAAGATACATGGAATCATGAAGGAACAAAGATGACTATAACTCCGGCACAAGATTTGCCAGATATTCTAAAAGGTTTTGAAATTGTCTATATAAAGGAACATGAACGAGATCAGACAGAGGAATTTGCTAAAAAGAAGTGAGATGTGACTGCAAGACACGAGCATCAAATAGTAGTTATAGCGATAAAGAAATGAAACTAGAAAGGCTCGACACTCATACTAAAATTCTGGGAGCGATAGAAAAATCTGTCATACCATTTACGCTATTTGGTTCTCCTCATGTTCTCAATACTTTTTTCAATAATACTGGATTTGAGTTATGGAGCGCAGAGTTTGAAAATGAAACATATATATTTGTTCGGAAGGTGGATAGAAAATTTGTTCAAAACGAACTTCGATTGCTGTTTAAGAAATTCCCAGATGAATTAGTCGATCAGCTCAAGAAAGAATTTGATCCACCATATATTGCATACAATGAACTACTTGAAGACCAGCATGACGAAAGACAAATAGAAGACATTGAAGTGGTGGTTGATGTCAAAAAATATGTAGATCTCGCATATGCCCCAATGCGCAAGCATTATAAACAAGCAGTTAAACATAATTCTTCATTAGAAATAAAAGAGTTTAAAAATATCCCCATAGAGCACCTGCAAGAGTTTTGGAAATCGTGGCTTGCACAGCGAGCAGAGCGCCCGTATGCGGCAGATCGAACACATAATGATGCAAAATTCTTCAACATATATTCTGATCAAGAATATTTTGGCGTAGTAGCCTATGAAGGAGATAGAATTGTCGCGTATTCTATAGGAATAGGTTTTGATGAAGGGAAGTGCATTAGCGTTTTTAATAAATGCTTACAAGGATATACCAATCTTGGATTACAGATTTCATACGAAAAAGCACTATTGGCAGAAAAGAAAGGGTATAACAAAATTGCACTTGGGGGTATTAATAATGACTTCAAAAAACAGTTTCTTCATATAGCTGACACAATGCTTTTATACGGTATCGAGCTATTTCGAAAGCCAGATTTCACTACAAAGAGCCCGAATGGATATACATATGCCTTATTCTTTTAGTTGACTTTTATATAAAATTGCGTATAATGATAAAAAATCATTTATAGTATGTCAGCACTTAAACAACTTAGAAACATAGTATTTTCTGGCGGAACAGTACTCCATGGGACCAAGGCTTGTTTCAATGAAATTAAGCCGAGAATGACTGATGGAGAAGTAGCTGTTTGTGCAACAGTAATACCTGAAATCGCCCTTTATTCAGCGCTTATCAGTAGAACCCCTGGGTACAAGCTCGGTGGAGGCGCATGGAACTTTATCAGAAAAGACGGAAATTTATCTCTAGTCTTTCGCATTACACAAAAACGGTTAGATTTTCTTTTGTCAGATCCAGTATTACAAGGGTATGTGTACCCATTAGATACGTACGATTTTGAAAAAAGGAATTCAGCCGAATCCAGATTGTATAAATCAAGATTCCTAAGAAAGAAAATATTGGTGACGGATGATGACCTTCCGTTTCAACCAATACCTGGAAAGCTTGAGTACTGGATTCAACTACCGTACAAAATGAAGCACCATTTTGTTATTGAGCAACTTTTATGAATTGTAAGACCCAGAAATATTTCTGGGTCTTTTATATTGACATTATTTAAATAAAATGTATTATGTTAAAAACTAACTTTTTAAAAAAAATAACTGATGATGCAAACATGGAATCATTATTATCAAATGCGACCCCCAGAGCCCTCTATGGAATTGATCAAAGCATTACCCAATGTTGTTACCGGTAGAAAGGCTCTTGATATCGGCTGCGGATCATTAATTGAAGGTTGTTTTCTTTTAGAAAAAGGATTTACGATCACAGCCATTGATCCTGACCCTTTTGCAGAGCTATATGCTAAAGAAAATAAACATGATCAGCTTACCTTTTTACCTATTCCAGCAGAGGAGTACAATTACCCATCGGAACATTTTGATCTAGTGTATGCCATGCGTTGTTTATCGTATGTTCCCAGAAAATATCTGATGGGAATAATAAGATCGGTATACAACAGTTTGGTCAAAAAGGGAGTATTCGTCTTTGAACTACTCGAAGGGGATGATAGGTGTAAAAAAATATATGAAGGCAGAGGAAGCGTGTATTCTCCATCAGAAATTCAAGATCTCATTCTTCCTTTTGAAGTAAAGAAACTTGAGAGTTTACGCACAAATGACCTAGGTGCTCGCATTATTGATATTGTGACTATTAAGTGAATTGAAGCCCGGCAGCCCCGGGCTTTTTGTTTGCGTGGGTTTGAGAATGGAGATATCATATAGGTAAATTAAAATCTACTGCGATGAAAGCACACGTTCAACGAGTAATATCTCTATGGGATTTACTCATATTTGCAAGTCGTGAAGTGCAACCTATCGAAAGAAAGAATGTAAGGAGAGAAGATAGGAGGCGAAAACGCAGACCACTCAAACTGTAATAATCCTAAAAACCAGCCCGCGAGACGGGCTGTTGACTTTTATTGTGCCAGGCGTAAAGTTGTGGGAAAGGTAGTCATTTAAAAAACTTAAACTCAATACTCATGCAGCAGAAACCGATTGCTTCGCAAAATGAACCACTCCTTGATGGTTGCGGTTCTCCAACAGTTTTTGATGGTAAACCACACGCCGCATACACCACAGTAAATGTGCCAGTAAGTACCACGCAAACAATGCCGTATTCCTTTCAACAATCACAGGACGGTTCTGCTTGTGGAGTAAATACAGAACCTGCTCAGGGAAACAGTACCATTACCTCTAATGTTGAGGGAACAAAAACCACAACTGTGAACACTACAAATGGAGAGTCTGGGAAGTTAAGAAGAGAATATCCTTTAGTTATTATTCCATTACTTCTTTTTTCGTCCATAGTTTTTTGCGGTATTATGTTCTACACTGTGCGTCATTGGTTTATAACGGGACGTTTCTTTACATTACCCGACTAGATAAGTGGTACTAAAAAGCTTTTTGAATATTTCAAGAGGCTTTTTTTATTGCCCATTTTATGGCACAATGCGAGGACTTATGGAACGAACATATATTGGGGATTTGGGGGCAAAGGCAGGGGAGACAGTATTGATCAAGGGCTGGATTGATGTGCGTCGCGACCAGGGCAAGATGGTCTTTTTTGACTTCCGCGATATGACTGGCACCATCCAAGGTGTCGTCCTCCCAATGCGCCCAGAGGTCATCGAGATCGCAAAGACATGCCGCCCAGAAACAGTTGTGGCCGTCGAAGGCATTGTGAACAAACGCCCAGAACGCAATATCGTTGCCGATAAACAAAATGGCGATATAGAACTTGAGGTTACTGATATCAAAATTTTGAACCACGCAGAGCCACTTCCATTTGAGATCAATGTCGATACCAAAGAAGTCGGCGAAGATGTGCGCCTCAAGCATCGCTATCTCGACCTGCGCTCTGCTCGTATGCAACACAACATGCGCAAGCGTGCCGAAGTCGTGCAGTATGTACGCAACTTTTTGCAAGGTGAAAAATTTATCGAAGTAGAAACGCCGATCCTTACCAAGAGTACCCCAGAAGGCGCACGTGACTACATCGTGCCCGCACGACTCTATCCAGGAACATTTTATGCACTCCCGCAGTCACCGCAGCAGTACAAACAGCTCCTCATGAGTGCTGGTATCGAACGATACTTCCAGTTTGCAAAGTGTATGCGAGATGAGGATGGACGAGGGGATCGTCAACCAGAATTCACCCAGCTCGACATGGAGCTCTCATTCGTCGATCGCGAAGACGTCATGCGGCTCAATGAAGCACTCCTTATCGATATCGTCACGAAACTCTTTCCTGAGAAAAAGATTCAACAGGTTCCGTTTCCACGTATTTCATACGCTGACGCAATGTCTAAATACGGCAATGATCGACCAGATATTCGCGAAGACAAAGATGATCCAAATCTCCTCGCATTTTGCTGGATCGTAGATTTTCCATTCTTTGAACGCACTGACAAGAGCGACAATCCACAGGCAGAAGGTGAATGGACATTCACACATAATCCATTTTCTCGTCCGATCGAAGAGCACATGCAGAACCTCATGGAGAAAAAAGATCTCGCATCTATCCTCACAACACAATATGATATTTGTCTCAACGGCTACGAGATCGGGGGAGGATCAATCCGCAACCACACCTATGACGCACTCATGAAAGTCTTTGAAATCCTCGGACACAGCGCCGACGACATCGAAGCAAACTTCGGGCACATGCTCACTGCATTCAAGACCGGTACTCCTCCACACGGCGGACTCGCCTGGGGATTTGATCGCCTCATGATGCTCCTCCTCAACGAACCAAACATCCGCGAAGTCATGGCATTCCCAAAGACGGGCGAAGGCAAGGATCCAATGATGCAGTCCCCATCAGAAGTCTCTCAAAAGCAACTGGATGAGCTCAATATTGTATTGAAAAAAGTTGAGAAGAAATAAAAAAATCCCTCCGTGTGAACGGGGGATTTTTGCTTTTTACCAACCAGAAACTCTGATGCCAACAGCTTTAGGTGTAGGATCTACAGTATCATCTACGGGTTGATCCCAAATTTCACAGGTTTCTCCAATAAGATCCTGCTCAAATACAAAGTCTAAACATTTTACAAAAAGAGCAAAACTCCATAAGGGAAGATGGGCGAATTCAAATGTAGACATTTTAAATACCTCAATTTTAACTTCCTGTTCCCCTTCCTTTGCGGCAGATTTTACCTGCTCAATCAAATTCTTTTGGAACTCAGAAAATTTTTTGGCAATAATTTTCTCGCCAGTCTCATATGATTTCCAAAAATTCTGCTTCTTTTTATTGAGATCTATTTCATAATTTTGAGAAACTGCAGTAGTAGAGGATGTTGTCAGCTCTGCAAGATTTAACTTTTTCATTATTTATGTATTTTTGTTTATTGATACATTACTATAATATTTTTATATGTCAATATGTAATAAAAAGGGAAGTAACTCGTCTCTACAGTGGAGATAGATAGTTTCTCTATCCCCGCATTGTTCATTCCAAAAGGACTCTGAACACATCATATTTGAGGGAGAGGATTTCAGTACTTCGTACCAATCTTCTCAAAACAACCATTAACCGTCTCAAACCAGTGTGCTCATAAATGAATCATTCGGAATACATTTGTATATCCGACACCAGCGAGCTTTTCTTCTTTCCGGTATATCTACTTCTTTTATATACCACCCATTCGCATTGATTTCATTTCTTTGCTCCTTTTACCCCCCATACCCATTGTTCTTTTTAGTCCTTTTCTCACAATCCAATACCACCGCTTATTTCATAAGCATTCGCCAAAGCCCCTCTTCACTATAGTGATAGGGGTCTTCTTTTTATGCGGTATACTATAGGCATTCATGGAAACACAGGGGGATGTAACAGCCCAGCAATTTCAGGTCAAACACGAGTCATTTGAAGGACCGATTGAGGTCTTGCTTGAGCTTATTGAGAAGCGCAAATTTTTCGTCAACGACGTCTCACTTGCATCAGTCACTGATGACTTCATTGCTCACATTCAGACCAAGGGCATGCATCCGGACATGGTTGCGAACTTCTTGGCAGTTGCAGCAACGCTCATATTGATCAAGGCACGATCATTACTTCCAAATCTCGAACTCACGCAAGATGAATCCCAATCTATCACCGACCTCGAACGCCGCGTCGCGCTCTATCAGATCATTTCGCATGTTTCCAATGACCTGGTCAAGCAATATGGCAAAAAGATTTCATTTGGAGGAGTTGCACGCAGTAGTGGCCCAGTATTCGCACCAGACCCCAATTTGTCCGTAGAACAACTTCCACATCTCATAGCGGACATGATTGGTCGTATTCCGCCGCCTCCTGTTGCAAAGCCAGAAGCGCGAGTGACTGCGACAATTTCTATAACCGAAGTCATCGATACACTCATCGAGCGCATCAATCGCATGACGAGCGTGTCGTTTAATGATATCCGCGTGAATGCCCCCGACGGCGACTCAAAATCCCAAAAAGTCTATACGATAGTGTCGTTTCTTGGTATGCTAGAGCTAGTCAGACGGGGACTTGTCGCTGCAAACCAAGACGAGCAGTTCGCAAATATCGCACTTGAGCGCGCACCCGAACAATCAGAAACTATATGAACATCTCCCAATCAATAGAAGCAATCCTTTTTGCCACGGCAGAACCACAAACCTATGCGTCACTTGCAAAGCAGCTTGGCGTAGAAACTGATGCGATAGATACTGCTGTCAAAGAATTGATCGTCTCCTACGAAGGACATGGGATCGCAGTTGTTGAGCTCAATCAGGTCGTGAGCCTTGCGACACGCAGTGAACACAGTGCACTCATCGAAGCGATCCGGAAGGAAGAGCTTTCCAAAGATCTCTCCAAGGCATCAGCCGAAACACTTGCAGTCATTGCGTACACGCCGGGTGTGTCCAAATCCCAGATCGAATTTATCCGTGGCGTAAATGTCTCGTACAGTTTGCGTGCACTCATGATGCGTGGGTTAATTGAATCAAAAGGGTCGGGGAGAGCGATCACGTATCATCCAACACTTGATTTGCTCGAGCATTTTGGTGTGACATCAATCGAGCAACTGCCTGACTATGTCGAGACTAAAACCAAGATCGCAACACTCCTTACGGGCGCAACAGAATCAAACTCATAACCATGATCATCAACGTCATCAAAATTTTTCTTCCGACAACACTTGCCTTCCTTGTAGGTATCGCACTGACACCACGACTCACGAGCTACATGTACGCGCACAAACTGTGGCGCCGCAAGAAAAGGGTAGAGGACGCCGAGATCACCAATGATGACTACAAAAAGATCCATGATAGTGAGTCCGAAATCTCAACGCCTCGTGTGGGGGGCATTATCATCTGGCTCTCAACTTTGCTCTCGATTGCACTCATCTGGCTCATTTCCAAGATTGTGCCATCAGACCTCACAACCAAACTCGACTTTTATAGCCGAAGTCAGACACTTGTGCCACTTGCAGCATTACTCATCGGGTCGGGGATAGGACTGATCGACGACGCAGCTCAGATCAAAGGAGTCGTCGAAAAGATCTCACATCGCTATGTCAAGATCCTCACCGTCATAGGCCTTGGTGCACTCATCGGTGCATGGTTTTATACCAAGCTTGGGATGGTCGCTATCTCAGTACCATTTGCAGCAACACCGCTCATGCTCGGCACACTATTCATTCCATTTTTCATTATCATTTTGATTGCAGTCTTTTCTACCTCTGTTATAGACGGCATGGACGGGCTGGCTGGTGGCGTCTTTGCAGTGATCTTTGCGGCATACTCAGTCATCGCCTTTGGACAAAACCAGATCGACATTGCAGCATTTTGTGGAGTTATCACGGGATCCATTCTTGCATTCCTATGGTTCAATATTCCACCAGCACGCTTTTATATGGGAGAAACGGGCATTCTGGGGCTCACGGTCGTACTCACTGTGGTCGCATTTCTTACTGACACGGTGTTAGTCTTGCCACTCATCGCACTTCCACTTGTTGCAACCACTGCATCAAACATCATTCAGATCAGTACCTACAAATACTGCGGCAAACGTCGTGTGTTCAAGATCGCACCACTGCATCACCATTTCCATGCGATCGGATGGTCCAAGGAAAAGATCGTCATGCGATACTGGGTCGTAAGCATTGTCTGCGCACTCCTCGGAGTCGTGGTCGTATTCATCAGCAAGTAATATGAACGCAGTCCTTCCTCGTACAAAAAAGGTAGAGCAAAAGCCATTTGATCGATACTTCCTAGGTATCGTCATTTTGATCACTGTCGTGGGACTTTTTTCATTCGTCTCTGCATCTCTCGGCATTCTCGCAAAGAGCGAGAGCAAGTTTTATGGAGTACTCTTTAACCAAATCGTGCTCGGATTGATCGGAGGATTTGGTGGTCTGTGGCTCACCATGAAAATCCCATACCTCTTTTGGCGCAATTATGCCTTTTATATATTCCTCATCACACTTGCACTCACGATCCTCGTCTTTGTGCCAGGACTCGGCTTTGAACACGGTGGGGCACAGCGATGGATCTCTATTGGTCCACTATCATTTCAACCAGCCGAATTATTAAAAATTGGATTCGTCATTTATTTTGCCACCTGGCTTGCATGGACACAAAAGAAACAACAGGATGTGAAGTTCAAGATCATTCCACTCATTTGTTTACTCGGCATTGTTGCAGCAGTACTTCTCAAGCAACCCGATACCAAAAGCTTAATCCTCATCACGACAACTGCCTGCGGCATGCTCTTCGTCTCTGGTGTGTCATGGAAGAAAATTGGCGTCATTATACTCATTGGACTCGTTGGTATTGGCGGACTCGCATTCTTTCGACCGTATGTGATGGATCGTATCAAGACATTTGCAAATCCGTCGAGTGACCCGCGTGGCTCGTCATACCAGCTCCAGCAGTCTCTGATCGCAATCGGCTCAGGAGGAGTGTTTGGACGAGGACTCGGACAAAGTGTGCAAAAATTTAGCTATCTACCTGAGCCACAAGGGGACTCGGTCTTTGCGGTGATCGGAGAGGAGTTTGGATTCTTTGGGAGCATGATACTTGTCATTCTCTATGTATTCTTTGGCGTCCGCGGCTACAAGATCGCGCTCCAAGCACCAGATGCGTTTGGCCGCTATCTGACTGTGGGGATCGTTACTCTCCTCATTGCCCAAACATTCCTCAACATCGCATCCCTCGTCGGACTCTTTCCACTCACCGGTGTCCCGCTCGTATTCATCTCACACGGCGGCACCTCGCTCTTTATTGCGCTCGCGGCTGTGGGGATAATTTTGAATGTGTCGAGATATGAAAAGAAGGTATAATAGAATCACTATATGAAAATCCTACTAACAGGAGGGGGCACAGGGGGACACTTTTATCCGCTTATTGCCATTGCCGAAGAATTGAACCGCATCGCGGACGAAGAGCGCATTGTGAACCTCAAGCTCTACTATATGTCAGAGACTCCCTACGATGCGGGACTTCTCGAGGAGCAGTTCATACACTTTATACCGATAGTGTCGGGTAAACTGCGCGTGCATTTGTCTTTGAAAAATATTTTGATCAATATAAAAAATATGGTCACAGTGTTCTTTGGAGTCATTGGTGCGACATTCAAAGTCTTTAGTTTGTATCCAGACGTCGTGATTAGTAAAGGTGGGTATGCGAGCTTCCCAGTACTCTTTGCTGCACGCATACTGCGCATCCCAGTTATCATTCACGAGTCTGACACAGTGCCAGGCCGCGTGAGCAAATGGTCAGGGAAATTTGCCAAGAAAGTTGCGCTCTCATTCCCAGAAGCAGCAGCATATTTCAATCCCAAAAAAGTGTCAGTGACTGGACAACCCGTCCGCAAAAATCTTACTCACCCAGTCACGCAGGGTGCAAAAGAATTCTTTGAACTCTCACCCAATCTTAAAACCATTGGTGTTGTTGGCGGATCCCAAGGCGCAAAGGGAATCAATGATGCAGTGGTCAATTGTATTACCGAGCTTTTGGATCATTATCAAGTCATTCACCAAACAGGAGTGGCAGATTATGATGATGTAACAACCGAAGTTCGAATCATTATGGGAGACAATACCAAGCGTAATCGGTACAAGGCATTCAAGTTTTTAAATAATGTGCAATCCAAAATGTTTGCAGGTGCAGTCGATATTGTCGTCTCACGATCAGGTTCATCTCTATTTGAAATAGCAGCTTCTGGCAGACCCTCAATCCTTATCCCGTACATCTACGCTCATGGAGACCATCAGCGCAAAAATGCATACCATTATGCACGCACAGGAGCCGCTGTCGTGATCGAGGAAGCAAACCTCACGCCGTCAGTACTCCTCAACGAAATCACTTCGATACTTGAAAATAAAGAACGCTACGACAGTATGGCAGGCCATGCCAAGGCATTTTTCTTGCCCGATGCTGCACACAAGATCGCAATCGAAGCTATCACTATTGCGATGAGCCACTATCAGGAATAATTCCTTTAGTCGTACTATAGACGTACGTAAATGATGCGCCCAGGAAAAAGACTTGCGCTGAGTAATAGATCCATACCAAGAGACCGACAAGCGATGATGCTCCACCAAAGACACTCGTGTGTACGAGGAGTTTTATGTATTCAGTGATGAGCAAGTTGCCGATGCCAAACAATACTGACGTCACGAGTCCTCCCATAAAGAGCACGTGCCATGGGAGCTTGCGGTTTGGGAGCACGCGATAAATGACGGTGAAAAGCAGCGTGCTCAAGATAAGTGGCACGACGATTTGAAACAATGCGATGAGGGATCCAAACGGGGGAAGGAGTGGGATAGATGACTGCACAACTGATAAAAAGAGTGTAAGCCCGATCGATACAATGAGTAGTATTGCAAGTAGCGGTATCACTGACAGTACCATGATTTTGTCATGCACAAATGCGCCAATCTTTTTTATAAATGAAAGCTTTTTCTTGGCAGGTTTGGTGGTTACGCGCCACAGTTCGTCGAGGTCTCGGTCGAGTTCGGAGAACACTCCCAATGCCCCGATGACAAAGGTGATAGCACTCAAGAGCGCGGCTTTCACACTGATGTCCTGGAGCTGAGAATTGTGCAGGATCTCGCTGATGTAGAGCGATGCATTACTGCCGATAGTCGTGACGAGCTGGTGCATGAGCGCGTATTCTACGACGTCCTTGCTAAAGAGTGTGGTGACCGCAGACACAATGAGAAGTATGAGCGGAATGAATGAGAGCATTGCGTAATAGGAGAGTGCGGCACCCATGCGTGGAGCGTTTGAATTACTCCAATGCATGATGGTTTTCTTTGCCAAATTTTTCATAGACAAAGTATAGCAGTTTATACCCGAGCTTCGCAGTACAATATTGCCGCCAGTGGGTGGGTTTGGCTTGGGCACCAGGCAATGTTGTACTGTGGAAGCGAGGGTGATAGTTATCCACATCTATTTTCTTGCATGTGAACGATCGTTCACATATACTAAATACAGGTCGCATTAATACATAACCTGTCCACAAAACATATGACACGACATCAATACACAAAAAATATTTACCACGAACTCCAAGCATTGAACGAACGCATTGATCACAAAATACTGCGTGGGCAGCGTTATAGTGATGATTCACTCCGCCACAAGCAGCTCTTGCGCCAGATCAAACGTCAGCGCTCACACGGATTCTTTGGTCGCTTTATCAGTTCATTCTTTCAATTCCAATAACATGACTACACCATTTAAAACTCTCGTTCAACACGAAATGAATCGTCTCCAAACATTGGTGACAAATCCCCAGGCTCCAGCACTCTACGCAATGCCAGGATACCGATATACCACCAGAAAGGCTATACTAGTATCTAGAAGGAAACCAAGCACATATAGTGGACTTCTTTCGTTCACTCGTGTACTCCGACTCTTCCTCTTCTAACATATGCAGCCCGAATACAAACAACAACTGATCTCGTTTTACCAAAGCAAAAAGCGGATGCCGACATATACGGAAATGATGTCGCTCTTTGGATTCAAGTCAAAAAATGCCGTTGCGCGTATTGTCACCAAACTCCTTGCCGCAGGCATTGTAACCAAAGACAAGCTTGGCAAACTGATCCCGAGCGATCTCTTTGATAGCACGCCACTCCTAGGTTCAGTAAAGGCGGGCTTCCCATCATCAGTCGACGAAATCACTGACTCACTCAATATTGAAGACTACTTGATCAAAAACAAGAGCAACACGTACATCCTCGAAGTCGATGGTAACTCAATGATTGAGGCACACATCGCGGATGGTGATATGGTGATCGCAGAGCGCACAAGCAATGCCAAAGAAGGTGACATCGTCATCGCACAAGTTGATGGAGAGTTCACCATGAAGTATTTGCGCAAGACTGGTACTACTGTGTGGCTCGAGCCTGCAAACAAAGACTTCAAACCGATCTATCCCAAACATGATCTCCAAATCGCAGCAGTTGTGCGAGGAGTGATTCGTAAATACTAATCCTTTTTGTATTCGAGAAGTTTGCCTGCTGCAATTTCTACAGGGTCAGCTTTGCGTAGCTTTTGTGGCTTCATTTGTGGAGGCAAGATAGGGAAGTGTGTACTATCATCAAGTGCTGCACCTATTTCCCACAACTCTTCATCAGTTGTAACCCAGTCTGTACCAAATTGTTTGAGACTAAATGGTGCTGAATAATCACGCATCGTTTTTGTTCCGTCATCGAGGAAATATTCGTGAAAGTAGGAGAGCGCGAGCTCACGTATTGTTTTATATATTGGCTCTCGATATCGGAGTACGGCATGATTGGTCTTGGAAATTGCGCCCCAGTATCCATGTTGCTTAAAGAGTGCGACAACGTGATCCAGATCATGTTTCGTACTGCGCAGATCTAGGAGTAAGGGCTTTTCGCCATGATACCAGAGTACTGCGGCAGCAAGGTACGCACCTTCGATACAGTGGGCACAGTGTGTATGTATAACTCTGCGAGGCGACATGCAGGTCTCTCCATTTTTTTCGAAGTTATAGGAGATACTATTGAGATACTCCTGGATTTTGGCAGGGGTAGTGAGCTTTTTAAAGAGCTTTTCTTCCTCGGGTGTAAGCGCAAACATACCCTAGTATACCAGCTCACAAAGGCAGTCGTTATGCTATACTGGCTGCCTTATGTCAAAAGGTGAAGCCATAGTGCGCTTTGACGGCGTATCATTTGAATATAGCTCAACGAAACCCATCTTGGATGAGGTGGATTTTTCGATCCGCAAAGGCGCCAAAATGACACTCATGGGACAAAATGGCGCCGGCAAAAGTACGATCTTTAAGCTCCTCACAGGTGAGTACAAGCCCGAGAGCGGCACGATCAATATCGTCAAAGGCGTATCTATCGCAACTGCTCGCCAAGTCATCCCTCGTGACGAAATGGATCTCACCGTGCGAGAATTCTTTGCAAAGATGTTTACAGAAAAAGTATATGACATCGATCCTCGTATTGACGAAGCGCTCGAAGTCGTGAACCTTGTGGGACACAAGGACGTGCATGATCGCGTGATCAAGACATTCTCTGGTGGCCAACAGGCGCGACTGTTGCTTGCTTCTGCATTGATCCAAGACCCCGATCTACTCCTCCTCGATGAGCCGACCAACAACCTCGACAAGGCAGGTATTTCGCACCTCACCGACTTCTTGGTCAACTACAAAAAGACTGTGATTGTTATTTCCCATGATGCAGAATTCTTGAATTCATTTACGGAAAGCGTCATCTACCTCGATGTGTATAGTCGCAAGATCGAATACTACGTCGGCAACTACACGGACGTTGTGCGCGATATCTCGATTCGTATTGAAAAGGAAAATATGAAAAATGCGCAGTTGCAAAAGACAATCCAAGAAAAGAAAGATAAGGCAAACCAGTTTGGACACAAAGGTGGACAGATGCGTCTCGTCGCAAAACGCATGCGTATGATCGCGGAAGAGCTCGAGGATGAGATCGTCGACATCCGCAAAGAAGACAAGACGATTCGCAATTTCACCATTCCTGTCCAAGAAGATATCATGGGTGAGATCATCAACATCTCTGAGTTCACAACAATGCGCGATCACAAAATCGTCGCACGCAAGGCAAGTATCTCGCTCAAGAAAAATCAGCACTTGCTTCTCCGTGGTCCCAACGGCATCGGCAAGAGCACGCTCCTTGAAACACTTGCTCGTGGCACCTCTGACGGCGCAAAGATCAAAGAGGGAGTCAGGGTTGGATATTACCGACAAGATTTCTCGACACTCAACTTCGACCATACAGTGTATGAGTCCCTTGTGCAGAGTATGCATGATGCTGGCAAAAAACTTGATGAAGAACGCATGCGAGCCGTTGCCGCCAACTTCCTGGTCACCAGTGAAATGATCCGCACCAAGATCGGCAGCCTCTCAGAAGGACAGAAGGGGCTTGTGGCATTTGCCAACCTCGTCCTCCTCGAACCAGGACTCCTCATCCTCGACGAGCCAACCAACCACATCAACTTCCGCCATCTCCCAATCATTGCTAAGGCACTTTCGGGCTATACCGGCGCCATGATCCTCGTCTCGCACGTACCAGAATTCGTTGCACAGATACGAATCGACGAAATACTCGATCTCTAATCTCGGTGTATACTTACAGTATGAAAAGAAGCACAAAAGTCGTTGTATTTATTATTATCTTAACGCTCATTGCGTTTGGTATCAATGCAGCTAAAAAGGCACATGAAAATGCACAAACAAACACTATTACTACAGATATACCCAATCCTTTGAAATTGTTTAATACATTTAATGGGGTGACATTTGATAAAAAACCTTTCATATTTAATTATCCAGCTGAAGGATCATTTAATACAACAGGTTGGGATATAGCTCCCTGGAGAGTAGGGGGACAAACAACTGATGGTGGAGGACTAGCCGCTATTGCAATTCCCGCCTCAATACAACCAAATACAAATTTTAGAGGTGCAATATTTATGCTAGGTGCAGGGAGTACTAGTAACGCAGTTAAAGACTGTCTGATTGCAACAAATGGAGAAATAGAGGTAGGCAATCTGACAATTAACGGTGTAGTGTATAAAAAATTTACTCTGAGTAATGCTGGCGCAGGGAACTTTTATGAAACAACGAGCTATCGAACTGTTCGCGACAACAGTTGTTACGCAGTCGAATACACTATCCATACAACCAACATTGCGAATTACAGCCCAGATCAAGGCATCAAAGAATACGACAAAGCTTCTGTAACAAAAATTCTTGAAGATATGGTTCAGAGCTTCAAATTCATCTAATGAAAACTGTTACGGTCAATGACATTATGCAAAAAGGGTATACCTATACTCTGACTGAACCGGTTGGCAAAAATTTTGATCCCGAATTTAAACCAAGCTTGAGTCCAAAAGAAATGCTGCACCTGGGTGTCTTTGGTGGCAAATACATGACAGACTGTCAGGACGAGTTTCCAAAGAGCTGGTTTAAACAATCACTCCTTTCTCCAACCTTTCATGATCCAGAGATAAATTATTTCAAAGTGAATGCCAGTCAGCCGCTCTCAGTCTGGCAAGCAAAGGGATGGATATACAAAGACGATCCAAGAGGATGGTTTCAGTGGTATTGTCGATACTACATGGGTCGCCGCATACCTGCCGAAGATAAACGCCAGATCAAACGATGGAAGGCGATACGTCGCCATATTGGCCAAATACAGGCACATTGCAGACCTGGAGATATCAATTGTCGTCCACGACAACGCCAAGCATTACTCCATTGGGCATACGACAGCAGAGCGATCTAATTTTTGAATTATTTTTTCAGAAGCGCAACGTCGTCAGGTGAGAGCTTTTTCACATTCCCAGGCTTCATGCCATCATATTTCAAATGCCCGATGTGGGTACGAACGAGGGATTCGATGGTGAGTTTGCATGCGTCACACATACGACGGATCTGGTGTTTGCGACCTTCAAAAAGGGTGATAGTGAATGACGTACGCGATGCGCGCTTGGTCACTGCAGGCTTCGTCATAACCTTGTCGAGCATGATGCCTCGTGCCATTTTGAGTATTGCAGCATCACTGACATTTTCGCGAACAGTTACGAGGTATGTCTTGCCGATATGTGAGTCTTCTTTTGTGAGAGCCTTGGTCAGTGTGCCGTCATTGGACATAAGGATTAATCCTTCAGATTCTTTGTCCAGGCGTCCGATAGGCGAGAGGTGCTTGAGGTTTTTGAAATGATCATGAAGGTCTTTGGCGGCAGGAGATGTCTTGGTTGTCTCAACACCGCGAGGTTTGTAGACGAGGTAGGACTCTTTGTTTTGAGCACCTTTGATTTCGATAACGTCTTTGGTAGGTATCACTCCAAACCCAGCCTCGGTCACAACTTTGCCATTGACTGACACAAGACCCTTGGCAATAAGTGCCTTGGATTCACGACGAGAGGCGAGCCCACGCTGTGCCATGACCTTTTCAAGGCGCTCGTGACCTTTGGGGAGAGTTGTGGGTTGTTTGAAGGGCATGATAGGGCGAGTATAGCATGCAGAGTGCTATAAAAGGGGTATACTAAAGTGTATGAATCCAAACGAACAAGACAACATATTATACTTAAAGTCAACTGGTAGTACAACGGGCGAAGAGGTGGTAGTATCAGCACGTAACCCCGAGTTATCTATGGAAACACACAACAACAGACCCCTTATCGTCACAATGATCATTATTGGTATTATTATCATCATTCTATTGCTGAGCCCTCGCTATGGCTACAACAGAGCCGTGCAGTATGGCTACGGCAATACAAACATGTTTGCTGCAAGTGCGGTGCCATTTACTAATAACTATACGTACACTACAACACGAACCAATGTTCCAGGAACATACTCAATTGTTCGAACATACCCACAGCCAAAGTCATATAGCTATACAAGCTACACAACCCCAACGTATTACTCATATCCCCAAACGACCTACCAACCATACCCGGGAGAAACAGTATTTCCCGATGGATGCACAATGACAAGTCCGTACAGCACGACAACTGGCGAACCTTGTTCATAAATTATAATTACAAATATTTTATACATAAAAAACGGCATTCGTGTCGTTTTTTATTTTAAGTATTTTTTAGAAATAATTTAAGTATAGGTACGTATAATTTTGATATACTTTTAATTCAAATAGTTTAGACGTATGAAGGTATTAATTATCGAAAGTGATGGTGAAGTCGCTGCTTTTTTAAAAAGAGGACTCGCAGCTGAGATGTGTGTTGTTGATATTGCTCGTACTGGTGCACAAGGTATCACCTGTGTTCGCAATAATATATATGACGTCATCATACTTACGTATTATTTAGGGGACATGACAGGAATGGAAGTATCGACCGCTATCCGAATACATAACCCATCTGTACCGATACTCGTGTTAACAACGGAACGCAATATGGATATCAAAGTAGATATGCTTTCTGTCTGCGACGATTATATGACGCGTCCATTTTCGCTCTGTGAGTTGATTGCACGACTACGTGCTCTCACGAGACGAGGGTCTATTATGCGTAATGAAATAGTACACCGAGGAGACCTCATGCTTGATTCTCGAAAATACATTGTGACGCTCAATGGTGAAGAAGTTCGTCTGCGCCACAAAGAATTTGCACTGCTTGAATACTTGATGCATCACCCAGACATCGTCGTCTCTCGAGAAATGATACTGTCCCATGTATGGGACATGAATGCTGATCCTTTTACCAACACCGTCGACACGCACATCAGACTCCTCCGCAAGAAACTCGAAGACCAAACTCGCACCTTCATTCATACCGTTCCAAAGAGGGGATATCGCTTTTCTGCGTGATTCTTTGAATATTTCAAGGGAAAAGCATATACTTGATGTATCATATAGAGCGTTATGAAATCCATTAGATTTTTCCCGACCCTTTCTGCATATAGAGCACATATGTATGAAACAATAGTGCAGACAGAGATATTTAAGTATCACCCTTTTTACAGATCATTAATAGATTTTATAATTGACCACCGATCTCCATTATTTTTTGAAGCTTCTGAGGATTTTGAATTTTCACACTTTACTCAGTATTTCAATTTCGTCCTCATTCGAGGAAATTATGACAATGATTTTATTAGCGATATGTTCTTTATGCACGACTTTGTGCATATGATCTTCGACAACCCTCTCAATGTACACGGATATACCTTTGAGTATTTTTGTGAAATTGTAAATAACAATGAGTGGGTGGCCTCAAATGAAACCGAGACTTTGACATATTACCGTATTCCAGAAATGCGAGAAAAAAGTCTGCCGTACACTATTATGTATGACTTACTAAAACATACAGATAATAAGCAACCAAGTCCTCAGTATCTCCTTAATCTCCGAAAAAAGATCATATTTGAAAATTCTGATGAGGGTCTTGCTGGACACGAGAATGC
This sequence comes from uncultured Candidatus Saccharibacteria bacterium, assembly GCA_964474435.1. Classification (GTDB taxonomy): domain Bacteria; phylum Patescibacteriota; class Minisyncoccia; order Phycocordibacterales; family UBA9973; genus UBA4124. Next base: position 190,483 of record CAYYSI010000001.1, read on the forward strand.
TGACAAAGTTTTTTCCTACTTACGAAAATTTAAGGAGAATAATCAATTGTGGTGCAAACTATGGTATGATAATTTTCCAAAGATATCTAAACCGTATTCAGAAAGACGCCTCTGTCTACCATTGCTCTCATATGAAGAAATACTATTAAATTACAAAACTATAAATTCAGAGGAGCGATACCAGCAAAATATACTCTTAAATATTAAAACTGCCCTTGAAATGATAGGGGAGACAGATTTGCCACAAACATTTGCTGAGTGTGCAGAAGCAGTCAAGCGACTGGAGGGCAAAATCATTATGCGTGAAGTTGCAGAAGAATTTCATACACTCTATTTAAAAAATAAGAACAAATAAAAAAGCGGAACAATTGTTCCGCTTTAACCGTACTAAAGAACTATTTATACCTTACACTCCATTTCATAACTTAGATCATAACCAGCTGCCTTTTTATATCTTGCGATGGCACCAGAGTCCCCAGTTGCTTTCAAAACATTATCAGAAAGCTTCACACAGGGAAGATCGTTTACAGTATACGGCTTACATACAATTGAGAGCTGTTTGAGCCCCATATCATTAGTAAGGTTTGTTCCGAGACCATGACTGATAATGCCTTGTCCTAAGAATTTTGAACTTATTTCGATCATTGGGTCAACATCCATCCCGTCGCTTGGAATAAATAACCGATCTCTGAAATCAACATTAGCCTTTACATACCGTTCCTGTTGAAGCAAAATTGCTTTTATAGGATCCATAGAATCAATACGGAAACCTTTTAGGTCTCGAACTGTTTCATCAGAATATGCTTTTAGACAAAACTCAGTACCAAATGTATCAGGCAATGAGATATTCAATCCATACCCATATTGAGCAAGCCATTCTTTTTGAATAAATTCCTGGATTGCCGCAAGGTTCATATCGCTGTTTTGCAACAATAGCGCAGATGCAGCCATGCTGATTTCGTGCGCACAGGTGCCGATTGGCATCAGAGCGTATTTCATCGCAAGGCTAGTTGAAGAAGTACCCTTAAATTGATTTGGAAGTTCTTCAGCAACCCTGGCAACTACATATTCGTGCCATGCCGGACTGAAACTTCTTCTGTTTCCAAAGTCAGAAAACTGAACATAGGGATGCGCTTTGAGTTTAGTAACTCGTGCAAGAAGACGTTTTATACCTTCAGCATATACTGCTTCGCGTTCCAACCTGCTCATCTTTGATAAGATCGAACGGTAATAAAGCACATTAATAATCTTGAGCATAGAAATTTCTCCATGAGTTGAATTATTCCAACCTCCTTCTTTACCCCACCTAATGTCCAGTTGATGATCATCGGTTTTAGAGAAATGTACAGCCGGTAATTTAAAATTACGAAGATGTTGCAAATAGGGGTCACTAAACATTCGGCGCTCTCCATACTCAAACGTTCCTGCTAAGTAGTGATGTTCACTACCATCAAGTTGTATTTGCTGCAATAAATCGATTTGGTCACCAAATGCTTTTTCTGTGATATGGTCACCAAGTGGTACGCTGAGCGTACGGTTCTTGAAATGCCATTCTACATTGGCAGATTTATACAAGTTATGGTCAAAAATAAATTGTCCCATTGAAAACTTATAAAAATCATCATCTAGTAAAGAAGAAACAATTGGTCCCTCCATAGTTTCTTCATCGATGCGACGAAGATCCATATTACTACCATTTCTTTTATTGTTTTTCATTGCATACCTCCTGTGTTTTTGTGACATGGGCATGGGCAGCTCTCATCAAGAGCTCTGCTTCAAAGCCATCTGTCGGGTGAATGTTTACAGCTCGCACAGCATCATTCAAAAGAACGGTGTCGTAGCCAAATTTCTGTGAATCAAGGACACACGCCTTTACGCAGTAGTCTTTTGCAAGACCAGCTACATAGAGGGTGGTGATACCATGTTCTTTGAGAACAGCATCGAGCGGTCTTCCTTTAATATCAACCCCTTCGAAAGGGGAGTAACCGTCGTCTACAGTACTCATACCTTTCGATATGAGTACATAGTGCTCCGGCATCTTGATATCAGGATGGAACTTAGCTCCATTAGTATTTTTAACACAATGTGTTTCCCATGTACCACCATCCTTTTTAAAGTGTTTGGTTTTCCTAGGATGCCAATCACGAGTGAAAATGATCAGCCAGTCTAGCTTGACCGCATGTGCGATCAGCAGGTTAATGTAGGGAATGATCTCATCTCCAAATGGAACACCAAGTGCTCCGCCAGGAAAGAAATCGTTCTGTCCATCGACGATTATCAAAGCTTTTTTCATGCGTTATGATTTTATGTAAGTTGTGAATGTAAATTAGTGTATTTATTACACTATATACCTATTTTTACTATATAGGTACTTTGTCTTCACTATAACATATTATTTAGTATAAGTCAATAAATAAAAGGAGTACTTGTGTACTCCTTTTCATAAGAATAATTATGGCTTCATGGTCATAGACCATACCTTGTTTTGATAGGTCACTATGACTTTATTTTGCCAATTTGAAAGAACAAAAGCGCTTTTTACTTGAGGATCAAGAACCTCGCGAACTTGGCCATTCGTTGGTACAGCAATCATTAGTTTGCCATCATCTATAATGCTTGCACGGACACCTTTCGGTAGAAGTGCGACATTTAATTCAGGTGTATCAACTTCTCTTATATCTACTTGATAATCAGTATAGGAACTATTGAAAGTGTATTGATATGCACTATACCTTCCTGACTTTGGATCAAGTGCGGTAACAATGATATGTCTGAAACCGGCTACTGCATCAACTACTTTTTGGTCCTTTAGTGAAGGAGCGCTGATATAGGTACATGCATTTGTACCAAATGGTACTACCAGATGAACGGCACCGAGCGACTGCTGGATACCAAGTCCTCGATACCACGTCGTTGCATTTCCGAGTACTTGCCAGGTATTCACCGTAACGAGTATTGGTTTCCCAAAATCTTTTACTGTTATTTCCGTTAATCCTGCATCAGTAACTACAAAGAGTCTGTCCTGAAATCTGAGCAATGATTTTCCTTTAAGATGCGACTGCAGCTCTGTGATTCCTCCATGCCCCACAAGAAGTGTGAATCGAATATTTTCTCCAGGCACTAATTCAGCAAGTAGATACCCCGATTCAACAGGAATTACTTCAGCTGTATACTCAATGCATGTTTTCCATATCATCCCAGTTGCGACATGTCGAAGTGTTCCTGATGCAAGCCTCATGACACCGCTCGGGTATATAGTAATGGCTTCATCAGTGATTCCGTCATAGAGTAGTGAGAACACAATACTACCAGCACCAGAGGTAAATAGTACAGGTGCGTGCTTAATAGCCTGCATTTTCTTTTGCTGAAGCGGAGATGGCGGCATAGAGCGTTCTCCGTTCTGAAACACCGCCTCATACCATTCCAAAAGATTTGGAGGAATGCATGAGAAATCTCTCACCGCACTGTTGAGACGTACACCTGTGGTAAAAACAGATTTATTGTCCTTCATTCGTTTTTCCATATCATTCCCGGTATATCCGCTAAGCATACCTTTATATGGATGAATGCCGGTAAATACTTGAAATGAGACGATACCGAATGAAAACCAATCCGTCTCTCGGGTAAACCCATGTGTGTGCCAATCCCGAATGGAAGGCATAATAACTGACGCCTTCCATTTCCCGATAGCCCATGAGTCAACATCAATGATACGAGGCTCAGGAATCTTGTTTGATCGATTGACGAGCCAGTTGAATTCATTTGCATCAACAACAATCGCGTTATGCTGATGGGCTGCCTCAATTGTAGTTCGCATACCATCGACAAGTGCAATTGCGTCTTTGTCTTTAAAGTTCTCTCTCTGACGATACGTACTCGTAAATACTCTTGCCAACGGTTCTGCGTCAACAAAATCCATATAATACCCAATAGGTTTTTTCCCTTGAAGTACTACTCCTTTAGGCGAAACAATAAACGGATGCTTGATACGAGAGAGGAGTTGTATCTTATCTTGCATATCGAGCGTACTCATTTTATAAGGATCGCTATAGAGTTTCACAATGGTCTTGCTTGAAGGTTTATAGATAGAGCCTTCACCACCAGTTGCGATATGATGCGATGGGTGAAGTGCGATATCTCCTCGACCAACAAGTGTAACGATTGTTTCTTTTTTGAGTATTCCTTGTTGTGTTGTTATCATGATACTTCATGTTGTGCATCTATATGTATTGCTGCTACAGAAAAATCATCAGAAGGAAATATTTCTTCCTTTGAAAATACGTGTAGCATTCTACTGAGACGCCTTTTTACAAATTCTCCCTGCCACTGTTTGATCGAGGTAAGTTCTTGTATGATCGTACCTGGTTCAATAAGTGCAGCGTGAGCTTTAAAATTTTCAACCCCATCAGAGCAAAGAATAATACTTTTCAATCCCAGTAATTCTTCTTGAGAGAATGTAATACTGTATCCCTGTACCATTTCTTTGGCTGGATATGTAGATTCTTCAATCTGTAGATCTTGTCCAGCATGAGTCGTGGTTTTGATGACCACAAAGCTTTCAGGATCATCACTTGCGTGTCGAGATAGGAATCCATCCAATACCTTTCCGCTATAGGAAATATACAAGGGCATATTTTGCTTCCATATGAAGCGATACGTTACTATCTTTCCATCTGTATAGATCAATGTGACGCACCCATCTCCAAATACATGAACGAAACCACGATCTGGTGTCGTAACTGCATACAGCAGTGTTGCTTGTAAATCATGAAGCATGAGTCCCATACTGCTCATAATGGCAGTACTGGTAGATCTAATTTTTTTCGATATGATCTCTGGTGAATTATCACTCTCTGGGTTTGATAAACACTCCTTAAGCACCATAATTGCTGCATAATTGAGTATTCTCGCACCAGTATCTGTTTCTCCTCCAGTAGAGCATCCATCTGAAAGTGATATGTATGCAGATGTCCCAGACATGCCCGATAAGGCATGATCCTGACATGGCATATTTTGACGAATGTGCAGTCCGCCAATGACGAAATGCGAATCTCCATTGAATTTCATTGTAATGAATTTAGTGGTGAAATAATAAAAGGTGGAGTAATTGCTCCACCTTTGATACTGATCAGATTGTTGTGCTGATGTTTTGTGACGCACCGCCAGTACCAACCGCTTGCGATTGGGAACTAACTGATTGACTGACGAAATCTGCAAGCTTTGCAAGTTTTCGTTCAGATACATCTCCTGCATCAATAAATTGATCAAGGCCCGCCTCTATTTGAAAGCTTTGTAATTCAGTAAGGTACTGAGCGGCATTAATACCGATTAGTATACTTACCATAGATTCAAGGAATTCTCCCTTGATACCTTTTTCAATCTCTTTCTTGATGGCTGATGATTTCATTACTGAAGCATTATCATCTCCATCGGTAATGATAAAGACGATAGCGTTGTTACGAAAATCATCATCATAAAGCGTCTTTGAATAGGCATTTGTTGCTCCTATCGCAGAATATGTTGCGTCTACCAGAGGTGTACCTCCACCAGGATTGAAGTTCTCGTAATCATCAGGATTGATTTCAGCTAATGGCTTGAAGCCATGCAATTCTTTAATACCTCCTTGTAGGGAGCTAGAAAAGAGAATGACGCGGATCAGAAGATTGTCTGAGCGAGGTGATTTTTTGCAAGAATTTACTGCAGTAATCAGACACTGGCGCAGTTGATCTTCGAATCCATCAACAGATCCAGTGATATCAACGGCAATTGTAACGAGTGTATACTCTGAAGCACCAAGATGCTCAGTGCGTATAGCGGAGAAGGTGAAGTTTCCACCAGGAATCTTACCATCTTCCATTTGATCTAAACGTGGCATAAGTGTAAGTTTTTTAGTTGAAGAATGTTGTTGATGTTGTTAGCTGAACTCCTTTTTTCTGGATATCTTTTATCCAGGCTGCAGTAAGAGCAGGGAAGTCAATGACATTTGGAATAGCAGCGATAGAGCTTGAGCAATCAGTCATGATGTGAATCTTGCTCAAATGTTGTGTGCCGATGTTATCAATAATTTGATTTACTGTTTCCATCACGCAGTGGCTCAATGCCTCTCCAGCAACCAATACCACATCGGCTTTTTCCAATGTTTCAAGGAGCTTAGTATTTAGTAGAGTGGTTGGATCAGTTGGATCTTCTACTTCTGCCATAAGGCCACCATAGTGCTCTGTGTAAGGATTAGTACCCTTGGTCACAACATCGAGCATTGCATATTCGTTCCGCTGCCAATCAAGAAGGGCCTTCATAAGGTCTGCCTGTATTGCATGTCCAGGTGTTCCAATAATACAATGTTCAGTCCAAACTGTGTGACGTTTCTTTTTATTCTGTTCCAACGTGCGCAAGTACTGAAGAGAACGTGTACGAACCCCTGGGTCTCTCGTAGTCCAGATACCCGCTTCAACATCGTCAGCAATGATTTGTGTGAAGGGTGGGGGAGGATTACCTTTTGCATCCTTCCACCACATCGGGTGCGAAATATCGATGACCTGATGTGAGTCCATGGTCACATGGATGTCTTCCAATTTTTCACCATTACCGGCAATAAATGCTGCGAGTCGCTGCATATCGGCCGTGGCGCCAGGGACGGGAAGTGCCGGAATAAACCCTACAATACCGTCTACGCGATCCATGAAATCATTCTGAGGATCGATGATAACTAAGTGGATTTTTTGTGTTGTTTTCATCTTTTTGTTTTTTATTGTTAAGGAATTAATTAGTGTTCTTTTTACACTATATACTTAGTGTAAAAAATACGCAAAGTAGTTATGCGTTAGAATACACAATTAGTATGTTGTCAAATAATCCTTATTTTTAGAGAAACTGCCTTGTATCAACAAGAGCTGTTTTCTTGAACTCGTAGAGAATAGCGGGACGCTGCTTTTTGCCTGTAAGTTTTTTCTTGGTTGCCTTTATGATATCGAGCTGATCAATCAATTTTCGAAAGTTCCGTTTATCCATAGATTGCTGGAGAATAATCTCATAGGTTTGTTGAAGCATACTAAAGGTAAAATATTTCGGCATTGCCGCAAATGCAACATTGGTATATTTTAATTTTGACTGCACACGCTTGTACGCATACTTGATAATATCCTTGTGATCAAATGCAACCTTTGCAGGTAATTCATGTACATCAAAGAGTGTTGGCTGTTGTCCGTGAATAAGGTCAATATGCTTGTACACCTCTTCAGAGATAAGTGCAAAATAGGTAACAGAGAACACAACATCACGTGGATCTCGGCCTGGTGTATCAAATGTATACAATTGCTCAATATACAGCGGATCACTTAATCCGACTTTTTCTTTGAGTACTCGAACAGCGGTGTCTTTAGTTGATTCTTCCTTTCGAGGAAATGCTCCCGGAAGCGCCCATAGACCCCTAAACGGTTCTCCATCACGGTTAATGAGAAGTACCTTAAGCTTGTCCTCATGAACCATAAAAAGGACTACGTCTACTGAAACGTATGGGTTGAGGAAGTTTGTATTTGAACGGTCGATATTATTTGTTTTCATAGGTATCAAGAGCATTCATCCATAATGTCATTTCTGCGTCTGATGGCATTCTCCAGTCTGCACGAGGGGAGAGCGATACAGATCCAACCTTTGGCCCATCCGGCATAATAGAACGCTTCCATTGCATCATAAAGAATCGCTTCATGAATACCTTGAGCCATTTCATTATCTCAGAGCCATCGTATTTACCTTCAAAGGCAAGTACTGCTAGTTCATAGATTTTGACCGGATGACTTGCCCAGCGAATAAAATGATAGAGAAAGAAATCATGCAGTTCATATGGTCCTACCAATTCTTCTGTTTTTTGAGCAATCTGCCCGTCTTTTGTTGCAGTGAGCTCAGGTGAGATTGGTGTATCTAAAATAGACTGAATAACATCTTGAACAGTGGTGTCATAGTGTTTCTTTGCCATCCACGCAACAACATGCTGCACAAGCGTTTTTGGAACACCTGCATTTACATTATAGGGAGCAGTATGATCTCCGGTAAACGTATTCCATCCAAGCGCAATCTCAGAGAGATCTCCGGTACCCATAACAAATCCTTTTAATTCATTTGCCTTATCCATAAGAATCATCGTTCGGTAGCGCGCTTGTGCATTCTCATACGTGTTATTTTCTGTAACACCATCATGCCCAATATCAGCAAGGTGCTGCGTCACTGCGGGCACAATACTGATCTCCTCAACTGGTAATTTGAATGCCCCAGCAAGTGTATATGTATTTGATTTTGTGTGATCTGTTGTACCAAACCCAGGCATCGTAATGATATGCATATTGGTAGCAGGAAGAGAAAGCTTTTCCAATGCTTTGATACCGACCAATAGCGCAAGTGTTGAATCAAGTCCTCCCGACAGACCAAGTACGAGATGCTGAATTCCTGACTGCTTCATTCGTTTTGTCAGTCCTGCAACTTGAATATTAAATACCTCCTCAGCAACTTCCTGCTTTAGTGCATCACTTTCTGGAATAAAATTACTCTGTGGAACCTTTCGTTCAAGACCAGAAACACTCGTAGCTGAAGACCCTGGTAGAGAAATGGTGCGCCATGACTGAGTATTGATTTCTCGAGTTGCATCTCCAAAACTCGTTGTTCGGATACGATCAATCATACAGTGGGCAATATCAATATCTGCATACATGATGTATGGATCTTGCTGATATCGTACTGATTCAGCAATCATGCTTCCATTTTCTGCGACTATGCAATGCCCTGAAAAAACAGTGTCAGTCGTTGATTCACCTATACCAGAAGAAACGTATACATACGCACTGATAGTTCGAGCACTTTGCTGAAGTACAAGATTGCGACGGTAGTGTGCTTTTCCAACAAGTTCGTTTGAGGCAGACAGGTTTACAAGTACAGTCGCACCAGCAACAGCGAGCTTTGAGCTTGGCGGAAGCGGTGTCCACACGTCTTCACAAATTTCTACACCAAGTACTACTTGTGTATTATCAGAGGATGCAAAAAGGAGGTCAGTTCCAACAGGAATATCATACCCGAAAAACTTAATTGAGTTGCTGATTAAATCTCGTCCTGACGCAAACCAGCGCTTCTCATAAAATTCTTTGTATTCAGGAAGATTTGTTTTTGGAATAATCCCAACAACTTTTCCTTCGGCACATACTGCCGCAACATTAAAAAGCTTTGATTCAATCCGAAGGGGAAGTCCCACAATGCATACACCACCATCGATAGTCGCCTTAGCAATCAGAGAAAGACCCTTGGAAGCAGCTTCTAATAAAATATCCTGCTGCAATAGATCTCCAAGGGTATACCCGGTAATGCAAAGCTCTGGGAAAGCAACAATAGACGCACCGTTTTTTCGAGCGTCCCTAAAAAGTGTAATAATCGCATCAGTATTAGCGACACAGTCACCGAGGAGTACTGATGGCACCGCTGTTGCAATACGAATCATTCCTAGAGAACCGAGATCAATGGTCTTGTGTTTTGTCATAGTATTGTTTATAGTGTTAGTCGTACACTATGTAAATTACTACAATCCCAATTTATTGTCAATACCATGTTTAAATCTCACACTCCAAATCTCCATATTAATCTTGAAAAGCCGGCCGGTTATCCGGATCGATTCGTCACTCCCGAACCCAACCGCTCATGGGAAGTACGCTATCCAGAATATATTCCACCATACTATATTGACCCAAAAGTCCTTATACAAGGCATAGAGAAAGGATGGGCTGATCCAGAAGATATCTCAGCAATTGAAAAAAGGGGCTGGAGCAGAAATTATGAAGTAAACATAGATGAAGAAGGGTTTCCGCTTAACCCAAAAGGAAGAACAGGTATTAAGGGTCGAGGCCTTTTGGGAAAATGGGGAGCAAATTATGCAGTAGATATTCTTGTCTCAAGAACTACAGATAAGGGGAGGGAATACCTACTTATTAAGCGAACAGACAATCATCAATATGCATTTGTTGGAGGAATGGTTGATGGTGATGAATCAGATATCAGAGCAGCAGAGCGAGAGCTCGGAGAAGAAGTACATTTAGATATTCCACTTGAAAAAGCTGAGGTTATTGAGAAGGGATATGCAAATGATTTTAGGAATACTGACAATGCATGGATAGAAACAACAGTCTTTCATATGGACGTAACTAATACTAACTATGTAACCCCTCGAGCAGATGATGATGCAGAATCTCTCGAATGGGTACCCGAAGAAAGCATACCTACCCTCAAAATGCATAGTAATCATCATCAAGTACTTGAGTCATTTATAAAAAATCATGCAAGAAATTAAAGCCCCAAACAACATTCCAGAGTCACCTAATATGAAAATATTTCTCGCAGGAAGTATTGAGATGGGTACAGCAGATAATTGGCAAAACATTGTAAGTGAAAAACTTAAAGATGAGGCAGTACTACTTCTAAATCCTCGAAGAGATATATGGGATACCACATGGGAACAATCGAAACAGAATCCTGCATTCCGTGAACAAGTTGAGTGGGAACTTGATGCGCTGACAAGAAGTGATTACATCATTTTATACTTCGATAAAAATACAAAGTCCCCGATCTCGCTCCTTGAGATGGGACTATTCGCACAAAGCGGAAAACTGCTCATTATCTGTCCAGAGGGGTTTTGGCGGAAAGGGAATGTTGATATTGTCTCTGAAAAATACGGGGCTCTGCAGTTTCGGACACTTGATGATGCACTCGAATATCTTACTCCTTTCATTCGGACCTTCCAGATATAGAGATATATTTGACTTTTAGATAAAATTATGGTACTATTACCATAATGCCTTTGCTCTTTTACAGAGTATAGATTGGTTTCCACAGCATCTTTACGGGATTGTGGTAACCAATCTATACACACAATGCAAAACAACACATATGACGTACTCATTATCGGAGTCGGCGCCAGTGGAAGCGCACTTGCTTATACACTATGCCGATATACCAATATCAAGCGCATAGTTGTTGTAGAAAAATACGATAAACCAGGACAGGTTAATACCAAAGCATCAAATAATAGTCAAACACTGCACGTTGGAGATATCGAAACAAACTACACTATCGACAAGGTACGCACGGTCAAACCGGCGTCCATGATGACAGTAGCGTATGCAAACATGCTTCCATCTGCAGAACGAAACAAGATTCTTAAGGTATTACCTAAGATGGTTCTTGGGATCGGCACTGAAGTACCCTTACTCGAACAACGCTTTAATGAATTGCGACCACTGTTTCCTGAATTACAAAAATTGTATGGGCCTGATATTGCCAAGATTGAACCAAACATAATGAATGGTCGCAATCCTGATGAAAAAATCATCGCGCTCTACAATCCAATTGGGTACGCAGTTGATTTTGAGTACCTATCTCAATCATTTATAACTGAAGCACAAAAGTGCAATTCGGAGATTGATATACGGTACCAAAGCGAAGTACAGCAAATTGAGAAATGTGATGATGGTCTCTATATGGTGCATATTAAAGGAGATATATCTCTTCGTGCAAAAGTTGTAATAGTTGATGCAGATTCATATAGCCTCCTTTTTGCAAAACAATTAGGATACGGCATGGAGTATTCACTCATTCCTATTGGAGGAACATTCTATTTCACAGAGCAGTTACTTCAAAGCAAAGTCTATACAGTGCAAAAACCAGGATTACCTTTTGCAGCAGCACACGGCGATCCTGATTTACATCATCCAAATCTGACACGATGGGGACCAACTGCACGGTTTTATCCTGCGCTTGAGAGTCACAAGTTCGGCACGAGCGGAGATTATTTCCGTTCTTCTGGACTAAATCGAATGCGTACCTGGAAAAGTTTTTTCTCTATCTTACTTAAAAAGGTTATGCGAAAGTATCTCTTTGCAAATATGCTCTACGAATTGCCTGTATTGGGGAAGTGGATGTTTGTTTCAAAAAACATTCGTAAGATTATTCCTACCATACGCAACAAAGACGTACGCATTGCAAAAGGATACGGTGGCATGCGATTGCAACGAGTAGATACTCGAACCCATGAATTACAGCTTGGGGAAGGGAAGATTGTTGGAAATAATATTATCTTCAACATGACTCCGTCACCTGGTGCAAGTGTCGCACTCTACAATGCGTATCGTGATGCTGAACAAATTACCACTTTCCTCGGAGAACAGTTTCTGTTTTCTAAAGAGGATATGGAGCATGACCTGATTACAAGCCAGACTATCGATCATTCAATCTCAGTTTCGCTTCCTGTAGGGTATGCGTCATAAAAAAACTACAATACCAACCTTCTGGGTTGGTATTTTTTATACATAAATAAAAAAGCTCATCATAAAGATGAGCTTCAGTATTAATTAGTTACTACTTTCAATGAGCATACTCTGCTGAAAACTTTTCATACAGTTTTGCTCCAAGTATTTCCATCCGCGCCAATCCCTCTGTTTTTTCCAATAAAAACTGTGGAAGAGAATCGAGTCCGTATTTTCCTGCCGCAATACCAGTTGATACAGCTGCGAGTGAGTCCACGTCACCACCCATATTGATACTGTTTTGAAGAGCTTCAAATGCTGATGAACTATGCTTTAACACATAGACGATATTGAGCGCCGTCTTCATTGCTGCACAAGGCAAACCATAGACATTTGGGTCCCATTTAACATACGGAATCGGCTGTGTTCCATGAAGAACTAGGTAGTCCTCTTCGGTGAGTTTTTTAGGCGCAGGCAGTGCATCGATTTTTTCGAGGCTTTCTCTAGTATTAGAATCCTCAAGATAACACTTCAAAAAAGGGATGAGTTCATTAGCAGCACTATTATCTCTTAGGAAATGCCAGGCTACTAATACTGTCAGCAGACTTGCTCTTCTTCCCATATCATTTGGATGAGTAGCATTTGCATTGATCTCAGCGTACCTATGAACGTCATGACGTCGTATGAATGCAAAAGGAAGCGCTCTCATTACAGGAGCATTACCTGGATCATCGCGTTCAGCTTGAGCTTTCCGGATCTCATCAATTTTTTTCTTGCCCGTATACCAATCCTCAATTGAACCATGTCCTTCACGTGGATAACCCTTTGCTTGCTTGTCAGTTTCGTACTCCTGCTTAAACTTTCTCAATAAAAGTTCAGCAGAAAATTTTTCTTCGGCAAGCAATGCTTCTACCACTGCTATAGTGTGCTCAGTGTCGTCTGAGTAAGTTCCCGGAAGTATCTTATTTTTTCCTCCCTTCCATTCATTTACATATGTATCGAAATGAACGTTTTCTTTAATCCATGGACGACTTTTGAATTCAATACCAACACCAAATGCATCGCCAATGGCCACACCTTTTAAACTATTGATAATACTTTGTTTCATTTTATTAAAGTTTTATTTGTGTAAATACTACAACTTATTCTTGACTTTGTCAAAGAAAAAAGGTAGGGTTAAGAAAAAAATAATATGGAAGCAAAACTTACGGTACATTCAAGAAAATCAGAAAAAAGGTATGACTTTTCATTCAGAATTTATAAATCTGAAAAGGTAGACGATTTACAAATTGAACCAGGGTTTTATGAGCAACATTCTTCACTTCCTGAGGGTATACACTACGAAATAGAGATTATTTCTCCTGACATTAAAAGTTTTCCGTATGCTAAAAAGATTCATTATCACACTTCAGCAAAGAGTTCAAAAGACTTTATTTGCTGGACTGGGAGTATATCTTCGACACAACAAGTGGTAGGACTAGTTAGCATGTGGGCCGCAGGTTCTGTACATACCATAGAAACAGGGGAGGATTTTGCGAAGCTTTATAAAAGGCATAATATAAACCTCACAGACCATAGAACTCTTGTGTATTTACTGAAGAGTGAGCAGTATGGGATCGACATCCCAAAGAGCTCATATAGATTTTTATAAGTAAATATAAAAAAGGCTATCGATATTACGATAGCCTTTGTTTTTTATTCAACTTCTTTTTCAATAGCTTCAGAAAACTTTTGGGGTGCGTATTTTGTGAGTATACCTACTAGTGCTGACTTCACAAATCATTATCGTGAACTAGATACGATGAATCGTTTTAGCGCATTTCATGGGTATTTTTCAATTTATGAATCAACAATAAGAGTGTTGGTAAATATTATAGATCCACTAGCTTGTAATAACGGTAAGGCAAATTTTAATAGTGTTCTAAACTGGCTTGTTGCCAGAACCAGATTTAATCAAAGATATAATGACTTTCTTGAGTTATTACGTTTAACGAGAAACACTGTTCATCATAATGGAGTTTATAGGCCAGAAAGGGGAGGTGACAAAGTCATTCCTTATAAAGGAGGAGTATATGAATTCAATATAGGACAACCTATCATTTTTGCTGGCTGGGAATTTATGATAATGCTACAAAATGATCTCATTGAATTCTTTTTAGAACTAGTGGAAGAACCTGTAATCACTAATATTTAGAAGATTTAGCTAAGAGAAACCTCCGGCTTTTGTTGTCTTCGTTATTCTCCCTATACAGTGTCGTAAAAGATATATTGTGCGACGTTACTATATTTTAGAGGATAGACCGACAAGGCCCTTCTCCCTCTCGATATTGGGGTTGAAATCTACTTGGCTTGATACCACACCAAACATGCATTGAACGCTGCAACTTGTGCGTTATACTGTTTAATTTTTTCTTGAGAAATAACGAGTGCCGTGTTGTACTCGGCAACCATGGCATTGAACGCTGTGACACGAGCCTTGTACTCGTTCCCTCGTGGTCGATCAGGACCTTCGAGAATAGCCTTTTCGGTAGCGATAGTTGCTTGGCGTTGTTTGAGGTCTTTGTTGATACTATCAATCGATACCTTGAGTGATGTACTGATCACAGGGCATGCGCTGCGCGTCGTGCCGAAATGCTGTACCGCAAACCACACGTCGCGACCTTGGTATGTACCTTTGGCAGCGTAGACACCGATCTCTTGGTAGTTAGGGTTCAAAATATTTGCACGATGGCCGGCACTGTTCATCCATGCTTCAACAACATCATCGCCGTCCACGAAGTTGCCCAGCGCAAGATTCTCACCCATGACGACATAACTGTATCCAACCTTTGCCCCAAGATCTGACACCCCTTCACCGGTTGGTGAAATGTGTTCAAAGTATTGGCGCGTGATCATGTCATTGGTTTTGATTGTCGCAGAGCTTACGAGTTTGGGATTGAGTGTCAGTGGTGGTAGGCCTGCCGCGATACGTTCGCGATTTGTTGCATCCACGATGTTGTTGGTCGAGAGTGCAGTACTCATTTCTGTGGACTGACTTCCCTTGTCTGCTGGCGGTTTGACCCCGCTGAAATACTCTATGATGCTCGATGGTGTCAGTGGATCTGCTTTGTTGGTGTCTTGTACCAACGCAGGGGTTGGTGCTGTTTCTATGAACATGCCGAGCACGCGATCAGTAACCCTATTTGCAAGGTCGGGTTTTGCAATCGTGATGACCAAGAGGCCGATGGCGACGCTAATGAAAATGTTACTGAAAAATGATCGCATAGTTAGCACTGAGCTGGCGTGTACCCCTGCAGCGTAGCATCTTCGGCTGTTTGAAACCAGATGAGATTTTCGGGTTTGATGCGATCGAGCCCGGCACAGCCTGGCGTGTAGTATTTGGTGCCATTTTTTGAGCCTGCAAATGCGCCTTGTGTACCTGGAGAGGTATCGGGAGTAGTAGTATCTGCACTTGTAGAAACTCCTGCTACAGCTGGTACTGATGCCTCCTTTCCAGCAGCAAGCGTCTGGGTAGGAATGGCAAGTCGAGAAAGGACTCTCTCATTACAAGCCAGTGTCACACCTCCCCCACCCTCTTGTTTGCCGTATAACATTCCAACATAAAAAGACAATCCGGCAATAGCTACAATACAGATCACAAAAAATGTCCTATAGTATTTGGTCAGAAATTGAGCCATATACCTACAGTATATCCTAGCTCTTCCCCTACCCCCAAACGCGTTGACAGAGAGCCTGCTCTAGGCTATGATATGCGTCTATGGCACATAAGAAAGCCCAAGGAGCGGCTAAAAACCTCACGGATTCAAATCCACAATATCTCGGTACCAAGCTCTATGATGGTCAATTTGCGACCTCAGGATCTATTATCGTGCGCCAGCGCGGCACCAAGATCCTCGCAGGCACCTCAGTCGGTATCGGCAAGGACCACACTCTCTACGCACTCAAGGACGGCACGGTGAAGTTCACGAGTAAGCGCAAGCAAAACTTCGATGGAACAACATCTGTTCGCAAGCAAGCAAACATTCTCGGATAATACATAAAAAACTTCTCGATCTGAGAAGTTTTTTATTGTTTAACCAATTCGATGGTGAAGTCTGCGGTGTATCCATCATCGGCAACATGGATCGTATGCATCCCGAGCGTTTTGATCGGACCATCAGTTAGTTTAAGGATTGCTGGATCAATACTGATGCGATGTTTCTCTGACAAGTATGCTGCAATGTCGGCTTCATGAATTTTGGAAAAGAGACTTCCCTGCTCATTTGCACGGACGAGCATGGTGAGCTGCACACCATTGAGATCCTTGATCGCAGCATCGAGCAAGTGATGTCGTACCTGCTTTTCGGCAACGACGTTTTGTTTGCGACGTGCGACTGACTCGAGTGCGGCAGGAGTAGCAAGTATGGCGAGCTTTTTAGGAAAGAGTGAGTGTTGTGCAAAGCCAGCGGCAACTTCAACCACTTGATCTTTGGTACCAACTTTTGGGACTGACTTGAGGAGAATAACTTTCATAATTACTTATTGAACAATCCGATTGCAGTTTCGAGCTGGGCATCTTTGCCGTCTTTGAGTTCGGTAAACGGGATTTTCACGGTCGGTGTGAGTCCACTATCTGAGATAGACGTTCCTTTTGGCGTGTACCATTTTGCAATCGTTACCTTCAATGATGTGTCCCTTGTGAGCTTGATGACTTCTTGGACGGAGCCCTTGCCATATGTTTGCTCGCCAACAAGCACGCCGATCCCCTGCTCTGACAATGCACCAGCAAGAATTTCTGATGCTGAAGCAGAGCCTTTGTCTGCAAGAATGATGAGTTTTGATTTCTTGGGGAATAAGAGTGGACCACTACTCGTGTGCACACTAACGTCCTTGGGATCTTTGCCTATTTCTTTGACGATCGTTTCGCCTTCCGGAATGAACCACCCGCCAATCGTCACTGCCGCATCGAGATATCCGCCAGGATTGCCACGCAGGTCAAGAAGGAGGTTTGGGTACCCAGAAGCAACGTATTCTTGGAGTGCCTGATGGAAGAGTTGTGGTGATTGTGCCGAAAAATTATAGAGATGAATGATGAAAGTCTTTTGATCAGGACGACTTTCGGTGTCGACTGTTGGGAGGTCGATTTGTTCACGGACGACGTCATACTTTTTGGGTGCTGCAAGTCCTTCTCGAACAACAGTGATTGCAACACTGGTACCTGCCTTGCCGCGAATAAGCGTGATCGCCTTGTCGATCGTAAGGTCGTTGGTTGTAGTGTCATCGATTTTTACGATCTTGTCGCCACTTTTGATACCAGCTCGATCCGCAGGAGTATTCTTGAGTGGTGCGATGACGGTCAGCACACCATCCTTTTGGCCGATCTCGATTCCGATACCGTTAAATGTACCAGAAATTTCACTTTCAAAAATAGAATTTTCTGATGGTGGGAAGAAGGTCGTATACGGATCATTGAATGAGCCAAGCATGCCCTTGATCGCGCCGTACATGCGGTCTTGGCTACTTATTTTATCTGCACCAGCAAATTTCTCATCAACGATTGCCCATGCCTTCCAAAACGGATCAAAGTCAGTCGTCGCAGTGACCGCTGATTCTTTGTGAATGACTCCCGTGATCTTGTCAGTAGCAGGACGGTTTTGATAGCCGATGTACACTCCACCAAAAAAGATCCCAACGACGACAATGATGCCGACAAATAGTTTGACCCCCGTTGTCACATGTCCGCCGCGTTGTGTTGTTTCAATGTTATCCATGGAGTGTTGTTGGTTCATCTACCGGTGCCGTTGTATTGCGAGATTCAAATTTCATTTTCTTGTACGCATAGCGCAATCGAAATACGATATAGACAATACCGCACCCGATCAGGACTGTGAGGACGGTCTTCCAACTGCGTGGAATCCCCAAAAGCGGCATACAAATGAGCACAATGCCCGTCCAAAATAATAGTCGTAGTTTGCCTACCATGAGGCTATTGTACCAAAGATTCCCGGTGATGTCTTGGTGCTACAACGATCACAAATTCACCTCGAACCTTGTCAGCGTGCTCGGTATAATATGCAAGATGTGCTGCAGCCGTTGCCACAGGATATTCCTCAAATGCCTTGGTCATTTCGCGTCCGATCATGATAGGTCGCTCTCCGAGATACTCTGCAAGTGACTCTAGTGCCTTGAGAATACGATGCGGGGATTCGTACATCACAACTGTGTGCTCTGTATCTCGTATCTTTTCAAAAAGTGTTTGACGACCCTTTTTGTGTGGCAAAAATCCAAGGAATTCAAAATGATTGCCAGGGAATCCTGATACCGACAACGCTGCCACAACTGCTGCTGGCCCTGGGATCGGTACGACACTTGCCTCTGGGTACATAGCCCGGAATTCGTGTATAAAAAGTGATCCTGGGTCTGAAATAGCCGGAGTCCCTGCATCGGTCACGAGGACAATATGCTCGTGCTCTCTACAGCGCTCCAGAGCCTTGGTGAGGGCTGTGTCGCTGCTCTGGGCATGACTTGATACGAACTCCTTCTTCGCTGCCTGATTCTCTTGAATAGCGAGCAATTTGAGCAACTGCCCCGTCGTGCGAGTATCCTCTGCCACAACCAATGTCGCCTCTGTGAGCACTTCCCTCGCCCGTTCGGAGATGTCCTTGAGATTGCCTATAGGAGTTGCGAGGACTGATAACATCATATTTACGCGGCTAAGCTTATATCTTCATTTCTCTCTCCCATTTTGACAACCCTGGATTGCCCTACTGTCTGCAACTTTTCGATATATGCATCAACTCGTTCAAATACGTGATCTTTTTCTTGGGCCAAGAGCGGAACGAGTTTCCCTTCCTTTAATATTTCAAGCTTACGAATATATTCTTGTGCTTCCTCAGTTGTTGCAGGTATTTCAATAGTATCGACATCATCAAGCCCTCGTAGCTCTGTAAATAACCGCAACACTTTTTCGGCCTCCAATTTCGCAGCTTCCGCCTTTTGTGCGACTTCTAGATCTGGCTGCAATTCCCCTCTTTCCCTCGGATTCATAGTGCGTGTACATGGAATCGAACCATGGACCTCTGTCTTATCAGGACAGCGTTCTACCACTGAACTATACACGCGTGGTGGGATTATTATACTTATTTAGCCCAATTTTTCAAGTTGAATTAAGCCGAGAAGTACATATTGTTTTTGGAGCACTTGTCTGAGGCAAAGCCGAGTCTGCGGAAAAAATAATATGTACTTTGAGGCGATTATTCAGAATCTTCAGCCTCGCCTACTTCCCCAATCTGCATCGCATCAATAATCTTATCAATCTTGCCAAGCATGATACCTTCGATATTCGAGAAGTTTTGGCGGATCCGATGATCGGTGACACGGTCTTGTGGGAAGTTGTAGGTGCGGATCTTTTCACTACGATCTGCAGTCCCAATCTGGTTTTTGCGGTCACCTGAGTATTTTGCAGCCTCTTCTTCTTCTTTGAGTTGTTGAAGTTTGGCTGTGAGGATCATGAGTGCCTTTTCGCGGTTGGCGAGCTGGCTGCGTTCACTTGTACTGCGCACATCGATACCTGTCGGCTTGTGGATGAGTCGAACTGCCGTTTCAACTTTGTTGACGTTTTGGCCGCCCGCTCCACCCGAGCGTGAGTATTCCATATCGAGATCGACTGGGTTGATCTCAAATTTCACTTTCTTGCGGATCGGAAGGATGGCAACTGATGCAGTGGATGTGTGGATACGTCCATTCTTTTCAGTAACAGGTACACGCTGGACACGGTGCACTCCTGTCTCAAACCGCAGAAGTCTATAGACATCCTTGCCACGGATTTCAAGTGTATATTCATCAAGCTTTTTCACTGCCCATTTGCGAGTCTCGGCAAAGCGCTCGTACATTTCAACTAGCTGCAATGCAAAGAGTGCAGCTTCATCCCCTCCTGCCCCTGCGCGAGCTTCAAGAATGATTTCGTTTGGGAATTCTTCTTCCTCTTTTTCGCTTTCTTCGATCGCTTTGACCTGCTCTTCGATTGCACGCTGTTGTGTTTCGATTGCAGCGACTTCGTCGTGTGCCATGTCAGCCATACTTGGATCAGATTCGATCATTGCCTGGACTTCGACGAGCTCACGCGAAAGACGCTCGTATTCACTCGCGAGGTATTGGGTCTTGGGATTCTTTTTGAGGGTTTCTATATCCATATACCTAAGCATACAAAAATCGCTCCAAAAGAGCGACTGTTGTGTGAGTTATTTCTTTGCTGCCGCAGCGCGCTTCTTGAAGCGGTCCACTCGTCCTGCAGTGTCGATAACCTTTTCATTACCAGTAAAGAATGGGTGTGAAGCACTTGAGATTTCAACGCGGTAGAGGTCGTATTCTTTGCCCTTGTAAGTCCCCTTTTCGGTCGTCTTGACGGTAGAACCAATCAAAAACTGCGCATCAGAAGAGTTGTCAACAAAGATGACGTCGCGGAAGTTCTTTGGGTGGGTGTCCTTTTTCATAGGCTGAGAGTATAGCACAGTCTCCAAAATGCTCAAGCTGGTGGCCAGGACGAGCCGGATACCGATTTGTGAGCGTCTGGTGAACTAGGCCTAGGACCGAACAAATCGGTGTACGGCGAGAACCGGACGCCCACGTACCTTATTTACCTTCTCGAAACACCATACTGGTTGAGGTAGTCAATATCTGCCTGAACAGTACGAGCCAGTGCCATTACAGAGTTACCATAGAAACTATTGAGTGGCTTCTTGCCATCACATGAGCGGCCTGAATAGTAGCGGCATGCAGCGTTTCGCTCAGCTGCTTCGCCTCCTGTGGCCCCATTTGCCTTCATGAGCATACCTGTCGCCATGATCGCATCACGCGCAATCCATGGATTTGCACTACTCTTGCCGAGCGCTGCAGCAACCTTGCCTTGGTACATTTCCCAAGTTGACGGAATGAACTGTGAAGGACCCATCGCTCCACCATAACCACCTCCATACGGACATGAGACTGGGGTGGTATCAATATTGAGCCCAAGCGCTGTCGTAATGCGTTTGAACGCTGGTTGATCACGTGTTGGGTGCATAACATTTACCCAGCTCTTTGATGGCGGATCCCCTGCACGGTTACAAGTACCGACGTTTGCTCCGAGATTTGATTCTTGGGTCAAGATAGCGAGGATGAGTGCTGGGCGCACACCAGTTGCAGCAGAAGCATCCTTTGCATACATATACGCGTCCTTGAACTGGATCGCCTTGGTGTTACCTCCCGCGAAGCTAAAGAGTTTGCTTTCGATTGCAGAGACCTTTTTCTGCTGCTCGGCTACTGTTGATGCAACACGCTGTTCTTCAGTTTTACTTGTATCGAGGAGTACTTTTGCTTCCTTTTGGGTTGCGGCGAGTTTACTCTTTTCGCTCTCAAGTGCATTTTTTGCATCCTTTGCCTGCTCTTGTTTGTCTTCGAGTGTTTCCTTTTGATCTTCGGTCAAACCTTTGATCTCTTTGATATGGTTGACTGATGCATAGAGCGACTGCTTCACGGCAAGGAAGTCATCGAGGTCTTGATAAAAGTCCGTGACTGATTGCGCAGACAACACGACATAGGCCGCACCTTTTTGGTCGAGCTCGTTGGTGCGCTTCACGAGTTGTGCCAGTGAGTCATGTTCACGATCGAGCTCTCCTGAAAGGCTCATGATGGCTTTTTGCTTTTCACCGATTTCTTTGGAGAGTTTGCCAATAGAAGCGATCTTGTCCTTGAGTTTAGTCTGGGTCGTATTTATTTGAGAGATGATCTTGTTGACGTTGGATTGGAGTGTGCCACTCTTTGATTTCTGGGCGGCAAGCTGGCCTTGGAGTACTTTGAGCTTGGCAGTTTCTTCGGCATAGTCACGACATGCTTGTGCAATGTCTTCGGAGCTCGGATTTGCACAGACTGCAGGCTGAGTATCGGCAGCAGTTGCCGTAAGGTATCGCACTCCTGATACGAGTACTACGACAGCAACAAGGACTGGAACTATGTATTTGATACGCATAACAATAAGACTCCTAGTATACCAGGAGTCTTACATGCAAATCTATTGATTTCTAAAAGTTTTGTTGTGTGTTTCTGTAGATTACTCTGCAGCAGCGTCACCATCCTCTTCTTTCTTACCTTTTTCTTCTACTTGGATTGCGTCAAAGTCGATTGCAGCTGGCGCTTCTTCTACTTCTTCTTTGAATGCTGCGATGAGTGCAACTACTTCTTCGCCGTCAGTGATCATTGTCACACCCTTTGGAAGCTTGATGTCTTTGACGTGGATTTGTGCATCAACTTCTCCAAGTGGGGTAACGTCAACTTCAAAGTTGTGTGGCAGTTCTGCAGGAAGCGCACGAACCTGTACTTCGTGAAGCACCTTCACCAGTGTTCCAAGGTTGCCCTTTTCTGCTTCTGCAAGACCAATGAATTCGATCGGTACTGCGACTTCGATCTCCTTTTTCATGTCGATGACGAGGAAGTCCACATGTGTTGGGATGTTGCGGATCGGGTCATGCTGCATATCGTGGATAAGGGTTGTGACCTTTTCACCTCCGAAATCAAGTGCAACAGTTCCTGTTTCCCCTGCTTCCTTCCATACCTTTACGAAATCCTTCATTGGGACCGCGATAGACACGGCGTCCTTGCCCATACCGTAGTAGACGGCTGGGATTTTGTCCTCTGCACGCAATATTGCAGGGGTTTCTGTTGTTCTCTTGGTTGCAGCTAATGTAATCATAGTGGCAGTACTATACACAAAAAGACCTTACTTGTAAAATACTAGATACTTGACATATATTAATATCAGTGTTATTTTTGATAAAAATAACTTTATGAAGAAAATAACAGTTTTCTACATGTATCGCACAACCCCGAGTACAGTAGGTGAATTTAAGAGCGGGCATAAAGTCTTGGACTATGAAGGTCTGCTCGATGAGAAAAAAGTTACTGAACTTAAAAGTGAAGTTACAAAATTCCTTCGCAGTGACAAGCATGAAAGTAAATTCAATATTCATGTAACAGGAATGTTACCTTTGTAAAACACAAAAATAATAAATCATGAGAGCTGCATTAAAAAATGCAGCTTTTCTTATTTCTTACTCGCCTCCCCATAATCCCCCTTACTCAAATATTTCGCAATATCATCTTTCGTAACTCCCACTTTCTTATGTGGGTTGAATATATAGAGCGGATCAAAGAGTTCTTTGGTTTGCTCAAAGAGTCCGATGACAATTGAGCCGTATTGCTTTTCGAGGTATGGCGAGCGGATTATGCCATCATTGTGCTCGGCAGTGATCGAGCCTTTGTATTCCAAAACCAAGTCATACACTTCATCAGAGAGTGTGAGAATGATATCGCGAGTGCGTGGATCGGTAAGCTTCATGAGTGGAATGATATGGAAGTTGCCATCGCCCGGATGTCCTGCAACTGTGTACGTGAGATCATATTTTTTCAAAATCGTATCAAGCTTGGGCAAGAACTCTGGCAAATACTCGGGCTTCACCACGAAGTCATCGATGAATGGCGCAGTGTGTTTGCCTTGCACATGTTTGCGGAGCAGATTGAAGCTCTCGTGACGTACATCCCAATACTTTGATTCTTCTGCTTCGGAGTGTGTCACATGGGTCAGCACATGGAACTGATCTTTGAGTGCACGAGAAAGTGATGTTGCCTTTTGCTGGATCACTTCATGATCATCCCCTGCAAATTCAATAAGCAAAATCATTTTTGGAATGCCGCCTGCGAGCGTCATGAAAAATTCGGGGATGAACGAAAACATAAATTTCATCATGCCGATGATTTTTTTCTTTTTCAAAAAGTCTCCAAAGAATTTCACTGCCACCTTGAGTGTGTTGTCATCATAGCTTTCGATACTCTCTGGGTGTTGTGCAAGTGCGACGTTCACAATACGCCCGATGTCTTGCATGTCCTTGAGGAATACAACACAGAGTGTTGAGAATTTCTTTACTGGTACGAGACCAAACGTGATCTCAGTCACAATACCAAGTGTCCCCTGACTTCCCACGATGAGTTTGCACAGGTCAAATGTTTCAGTTGTCGCATCCCATACATTCCACAAATAATATCCGGCACTATTTTTAGATACGTCGGGTTTTGCAAGCGTGATCGTCTTTTGGTTGTCAGTGATGAGCTTATAGAGCTCGCGATACATGTCTGCCTCAAATCCGACTTCGGCGATCTTACCCATGAGTTCTTTGCGTGTCAGCGGTCGCACGACGTATTCGTATCCATCTCTGAACACTACTTTGAGCTCCTTTATATAGTTCTCAGTTTTTCCATACTGAATAGATTTCTCTCCGCCTGAGTTGTTGGCAACCATGCCGCCCACTGTGCAGATCTCACGTGATGCAGTGTATGCAGGCATGATGAGTCCGACTTTTTTTGTTTTAGTATCAAAATCTCGATAGTACGTACCTGGCAGCACTCGGGCCCATGCACCTTCAGCATTAACCTCGAGTGTGCCCGCCATGTAGCGCGTCGTATCCATAATGATGCTCTCTCCAAGCGCACCTCCTGACATGTCCGTCCCTGCAGCACGCATTGTTATAGATAATGATGGATCATTTTTCTTTTGTTCTGCCACATACTTCACCACTGCTTGGATATCGGCACTATCTTTCGGGAATACTACAACCTGCGGCCGCATCTCAAAGAGTGATGCATCGCGCGAAGCCTTATCAAGTGCCGCACTACTCGTATCGACATCTCCTTTGATTATTTTTTTGAGGTCTTCTGCAAGCATGCTAAATATTATTTCATTCTATTAAAAATCTTGAGCTTCTCGGTAACGACTGCCTCCATCGCAAGCGATGCATTGGTGCCGTATTTGTATGGTGCGATGTCATCAGGGTTTTTCTGCATATAATCCTTGAGTGCTTGTGTGTATGCACGACGGAGTTCAGTGTTCACATGAATGATCGAAATGCCAGCTTCTATAGCTGCATCAAAGTCTGCGTCTTCGCCACTGCCACCATGGAGTACGAGTGGAGTATTGGGAAGTGTTGCCGCAATATTTCGGATGCATTCGATATCAAGTCGTGGCTTTGCGGCATTGCGGAGCATGCCATGGAAGTTGCCAACTGCAGGAGCGAGCATGTCTGCGCCAGTTGCTTCAATAAAGCTTTTTGCTTCATCAGTACTCGTCGTCACTGCCACACCTTCGGGGATCTCGTCGCGCATCTTTGAACCTTCACCGATGTATCCGAGCTCGATCTCGACAGTAATATCGCGACCGGTCATTGTCGACATAGATCGCGCGTATTCGACACATTGTTTGCACACATCAATATTTTCTTGGATCGGGTGTGCTGCGCCATCGTAGATCACACTATCAAAACCTGCATCAATCGCGTCTTTGACGGTTGCGAAACTGTAGTGATGATCGGCGTTCAGATATATCTCGATCCCCCAGTGTTCGCGAATCGTCTTGACCAATGCAACTGCTTGATGTGTTCCGACTGCTTCCTGTTCACCTTCGGACAGTCCGACGATGACTGGGACGTTCAGGGTCTTGGCAGCGCGAGCGATAGCATAGAGACCTTCGATGTTGGAGAAGTTGAAGTGGCCGACAGCTTTTTTGTCGCGACGTGCCTCAGTCACTACTTCCCGAAGGGTTTTCATGGGTAAATTGTAGCATAAAAAAATGGACCAGTTTTTAACTGATCCATCGATTGTGTAATTTCTTTTACTTAGAATGACATTAATTTTGCTCTTTTGTACGTGCTGGTTTTGCTACTATAATTTGGAATAACCTCCTCAATTACAATAGTATCTTTACCATACCTATTGGTTTCTGTAACTCTCCAGTCAGACGCCTTGCCCATCGTACCATCATAGTATTGATAGACCCAAACATCTTGTCCTTCTCTAAGTTTACTTAGCGTTCCTTTTCTAACCTTAACTTCCATCATTTTACGAACGATTTCACTCTTATCATTTATCCGCATAACCTGATATGTGTCGTACATTTGTACCATACAGGTAGTATCACCAGAAGATGAGCTACATGAAGAAATTGCTACTGCGAAAAACAAAATAATAATTACATTTTTCATTATCGTTTGATTTAGTTGTTTACAAAGAATTTATACTATAATAATAGCACATATTATATGAAAAGTCAATATGCGATAAACCCTTCATTTTCCTATATAATTATCGAATGGAAAACCAGATAGACTTCCTCGCCATCGGGGACATTGTGACTGACGCCTTTATTAAACTCAAAGACGCAGAAGCCACCTGCGACCTCGATCATGCCAACTGTAAACTTTGCGTGCGCTTTGGTGACAAGGTTCCATATGAATCAATGACTGAGCTTCGCGCTGTGGGCAACTCTGCAAACGCAGCAGTCGCAGCGGCACGACTTGGAGTAAAAAGTTCACTTCTCTCTCACCTGGGCAAAGACCTCAATGGAGAAAATTGCATTGCCGAGCTCAAGAAAAATAATGTCGACACCCACTACGTCTACGCGCACGAAGGCATGAAGACCAACTATCACTACGTCCTCTGGTATGACGTCGAACGCACGATCCTGATCAAACACGAGGCGTACCCAGTGCTCATGCCCAACATTCCAACTCCTCCCAAAATGCTCTATCTCTCCTCTCTCGGCGACCACACCGAGAAATACCATGGAGAAATCGCCGACTACATCAAGGCGCATCCTGATATGAAGGTTGTATTCCAGCCAGGGACATTTCAGATGAAGCTCGGCACAGAGGTATTGAAAGATATTTATGCGAACACCTATGCATTCTTTTGCAACCTCGAAGAAGCGAAACGCATATTAACTACTGATGAACATGAGATCCCGATGCTCATCAAGGCGCTCCACAAGCTTGGACCAAAGATCGTCGTCATCACAGACGGTATGAATGGTGCGTATGCCTCTGACGGCGTGGAAGCATGGTTTATGCCGGTGTATCCACATGACGCGTATGAACGCACGGGTGCAGGAGATGCATTTGCGTCGACTGTGTCTGTGGCACTACTTATGGGCAAGACGCTCCAAGAAGCGCTCATGTGGGGACCGATCAACTCAATGTCAGTTGTGCAGTACGTCGGTGCTCAAGAAGGACTGCTCTCTCCCGACAAGATCGAAAAGTATATATCAGAAGCTCCGAGCAATTACGCTCCGCAGCCGTTGTTTTAAATATGGAAAACGAAAAAATTTGGTTTAATAAGGACTTAAGAGATGCCGAAAACGCCCCTGACCAAAACGAAAAGATAGAAAAGAAAAAAGGTGCATTAAAAGAACTTATTACTGACAGTATTGGAGAATACGAGGGTATGCATGGAAATGCAGAGGAAGTTCTTATAAAAACACAACTATTGAAAGATCAGATAGAAAATCTTGATAACGATTTTCATGTATCAGTAGATTCAAAACCACCACAAAGACAACGATTTGAGGAAAAGAAAACTCAATTTATCACCTCAATGTCTGATCTTAATCAAAAGATTAAAAATCTTTCAGAATTTAATCCTTCTATACAATCTCAGATGATTAAATTTGATAGAGTTTCTAATGTAGTAATAAAATTTTTGGGCTCAATTCTCAAAGAAGGAGACATCAACCAAACTATGGGCCTACTCTGGGATGAAAATAAAAAAGTGCTTTTCAATACTATATCTGAAATTGAGACAATGCTAATGGCCGATAAACCATTAGCAGAAAATAATCTTAACTAACCCTTCTTCTCTATCACCTTCATCACAGCAGTAGCAATCGCATCGCGACCCATGCCGTAATGTTCGATGAGCTGGTTTGGTGTACCTGACTGACCATAGACATCTCGTACTCCGATGAACTCTATTGGTACTGGAAATATTTGTGCGAGTGTTTCTGCTACAGCACTTCCAAGTCCTCCTGCGATCTGGTGCTCCTCGACAGTGACAATCGCTTTGGTTTCGCGCGCGCATGTGACCAACAAATCTTTATCAATTGGCTTGATCGTGTGGATGTTTACAACGATCGCCTTGATATGTTTCTCTGCCAAATCTTTGGCGACCTTGAGCGCGTTTGCCACAAGTCCACCTGTTGCAACGATCGTCACATGAGCGATGCCTTCTGGTCGAAAAAGTACTTGACCCTTTCCTATTTCAAACGGAGTGTCCTCGGTCGTGATGATCGGAGTCTTTTCTCGTGCGAGACGCAGATATGCAATGCGAGGATTTGCAGAGAGTGCAAGTGTCGCCTTTTTGGCCTGGATTGCGTCACAGGGCGAGATCACTGTCATACGTGGGAGTACTCGCATGAGTGCGATGTCCTCGATCGCCTGGTGGGTGCCACCGTCTGGTCCGACAGAGATGCCTGCGTGACTGCCTACCACAACAGCTGGGCGATCATTGTACGTGATAGTAGTGCGGATCTGCTCCCAATTGCGTCCAGGGCTAAACATTGCGTATGACGAAAAGAATGGATACTTCCCCATTGCTGCCATACCACTTGCTACTGTTGCAAGGTTTTGTTCGGCAACACCGATCTCAACAAAGCGTTCTGGGTATTTCGCTTTGAACAAATGCATTTGTGTAGACTCTGTGAGGTCTGCGCACAGCGCGACAATTTGTTTGTTGGTCTCCCCCGCCTGTGCCAAGCCTTCACCAAATCCTTTACGAATAGGAATTTGCTCGACATCATCGGCAAATACTTTGGGGTTTAGTTTTAGGTCGGGATTGAGCACGATTATCGTCTCGCTTTTTCTTCTAATTTGGAGACACGAAGTGAGAGCTGGTCGAATTCTCGACGATGAATAAATTTGTCGTGGAGTTCTAGAATATCCGCTTTTGTCGCTATTGTTTTTTCAATATGGTCGATTCGTTTCGTAAATCTATCCTCAAGAGAAGAGAAGCCGTTTGCCATAGCAATAGCCAAAGTATCTACAACTGTTGCCAAGTCATCAATTTTGTCTTCCAGTGTCTTTGGTTGTTTTTTGACCACTTTTTTCATACCCTTAGTATACTCCTATTCCGATACGAGCGTAAAGCGAGGGACTATTTCGCCTTCCCATTCTACTTCATCAAAAAATAAATTCATTGGTCGAATATAAATTCGACCGCTATGAACTTGTTCGTACACAACCATATCTTCTGCTGTTTCAGAATGTTTACCTAAAATAATGATTTTGTAATCATGTCCTTTGTAGTGTTTCCAAATTTGTCCGGGTTTTAGTTCCATACTACTGTTTTTTGCTTTTAGTAAAATATTTTATTGCTAAGACAAGAAATATAATAGAAATCAATAGCAAAAATCCTCCTATAGATAATACTCCTATCAAAAAACAATTATATGAATCAGTTAATTTGCAATATATATCTGGCATAAACCAAATTGATGTAAAAGATAAAATAGCTAGCAGTAAATAAATCAAACTTTTTTTCATATTAGTTATGCTCACTCTTAATCTTCCCGCCCAACGTTCGCAACTCATCAAGCGCCATATTCGCCTCTTCTTTATTTGGCGCCTTGCCATGCCATTCAAATTTGCGTTCGAATTCTCGGACGCCACGGCCTGGGATCGTGCGCGCAATGATGACTGATGGCTTTTCGAATACTGCCTTTGATTTGTGTACGGCGTTGATGATGTCGTCGATGTTGTTGCCATCGATTTCTTGAACATGCCAGTTGAATGCTTCCCATTTTTTCGTAAGGCTGTCGAGCGGCATGATGTCCTCGGTATAGCCATCGATCTGGATGTTGTTGCGATCAACGATGGCGATGAGGTTGTGGAGCTTTTCTTTGCCGGCAAGCATCATTGCCTCCCAGTTGTTGCCTTCGTTGAGCTCGCCGTCTCCGAGTAAACAATAGATGTATTTCTGACTCGTGATGCCATGATCCATGCGGTCTGCGATCGCCATTCCTACTGCTTGTGACAGCCCTGACCCCAGAGGACCAGACGACGTCTCGAGCATTGGGAGCCATTCACGATGTGGGTGACCCTGGAGACGTGAGCCGAATTTGCGAAGGGTTTGGAGTTCTTCTATAGGGAAATACCCGGCATGCGCCATCGTTGCATAGAGGACGGGGTTGATGTGGCCGTTTGAGAGCACGAGTCGATCACGGTCTGCCCATGAAGGATCCTCGGGCTTGTGACGCAGGAGTTCAAAGTAGAGTGCAGTGAACACATCTGCCATACCAAGTGGTCCTGCAGTATGTCCACTCCCCGCTTCGAGCAACATCGAAATAATCGATTCGCGAATATCGTTTGCTTTGATTTCTAATTCTCTTGTGTTGAACTCGCCTGCTGACATATGTGTTTGAGTTCTTTTATTGTACCGTGTATGTCGTTTGATTGAAATACTGCAGAACCCACAACGAGTGCGGTTGCCCCAGCTTTCGCAAGATCTGCTGCAGTATTGAGATTTACTCCACCATCAACAGAGATAGTTTTGTCTGGAAACAATGCCTTTACTTTTTTTACTTGTTCAATAGCGCGCAGATCAAATGTCTGTCCTTGAAATCCAACATTTGCAATGCCCATGCATTGGATGGTGTCGATGTACTCGAGATATGGACGCACAAGCTCCGCATCAGTATCAACCCCGATCGCAATACCAAACGTCATGACGTCTTTGTATATAAGTGGCATGTTTTCAAAATATGGAAGCATCACATCCTCACGCATACTTTCAATATGAAAAATAATTTTTGACGGTCCAAGTGTCATGAATGTATCCATATGCTCAAGCGGATCTTTGACCATGAGATCGAATTCGTAGTTTATATTTTCCCATTCGGGTAGACCTTCGTCTTGATTTAAAATAGATGCGAGTTTGTCTTCGTTTTTATTATTGAATGGCCAGGTGCGATTGGTTGCAAAACTCCCATCCACGAAATCAATCTGCACAGTATCTGCCGCACCACCAAGTTTCTCGATCCCGTTTGGGATATCGTAGTAGCGAAGTGGAAGGATGGCAGGAATTATTTTCATACTAAAACTTACTCAATCTCCGCACATGCCGCTCATCATTACTAAATGGTGTTGCGAGCCAGATGCGGACTGCTTCTATTACTTCCTCTGGTGAAAGGTATCGCGCTGCGAGCGAGAGCACATTGGATGCATTGTGTTCACGCGACAGTGTAAGTATGTCAGTTGTACCACCATAAAATACTGCAGCTCTGATGCCTGGCACGCGGTTCGCACACATTGCCTCCCCTTGGCCACTTCCACCAAAGATCACACCCATAGAGTTGTCTGGGTCTTCTGCAACCGCTTGTGCACATGACAGGATGTAATCTGGGTAATCATCGCCATCCATGAGCTCCATTGCACCATGATCAACAACATCTATCCCTTGCTCCAACAAATACGCCTTCAAGGCTTCCTTGTGTGAGACTCCAGTATGGTCTGTGGCGAGGTGAATTTTCATTTATTTAATCGTCTTCCCTGTCTTGATCACGTGGTCAACAAGTGTATACGTATACCCCATTTCGTTGTCGTACCAGCCCATGACTTTCACAAGGTTGCCTCCGACGACGCGAGTCATTTCGAGGTCTGCTATAGATGCATGACGATTGCCGAGGATGTCACTAGAAACCAGCGGTTCATTGGTCACTGCAAATACTCCAGCCCAACGTGGATCACTAGCTGCTTTGGTGAGGATTGCGTTTACTTCCTCAGCAGTTGTATTTTTCTTGGAGATGAATGTCACATCAACGATTGATCCTGCAGGAACTGGTACACGGATAGAGATCCCATCAAAGAGTCCTTCGAGTTGCGGATACGCCTTGGTCACCGCGATTGCAGCACCGGTAGATGAAGGCACAATGTTTTGCGCAGCAGCGCGGCCTTCACGGAGGTCCTTTTTACTTGGACCATCGACGAGGGATTGTGATGCAGTGTAGCCATGCACAGTGTTGAGGATTGCCTTTTCGATACCAAGTGCTTCGTCCATGATACCGATGAGTGGAGATGAAGCGTTGGTTGTACATGATGCATTAGACGTTATGTCACATGTACCAAACTTTTCTTCGTTTACTCCAAGCAATATTGTCTCGCCTGGGAATGATCCATCGCCCTTGGATGGTGCAGAGATCACTACCTTCTTTGCGCCTTGGTCGAGGTGGGACTTCGCCTTCTCGTACGCCGTGAAGAGTCCAGTTGATTCAACAACAACATCAACTCCGAGATCCTTCCATGGAAGCTTCGTTGTGTCTTTTTCAGAAATAAACTTCACAACCTTGCCATCAATGGTGAGATCAGTGCCAGAGACTTGAACATCATGTCCCCAATCGCGATACACCGTGTCATGACGGAGGAGATATGCGAGTGAATCAATACTGCCGAGGTCGTTGACTGCCACTATCTCGATCTCAGGTCGCGCCCATGCAACCTTGAGAAATGCTCGACCAATACGTCCAAATCCATTAATAGCTACTTTGATTGTTTTATCCATATGGGGAAAGTATAGCAGAAAATAAATAAATTCCTCCCCAAGACTAGGGAGGAATTCTCTTTAACCCTTAAAACAACCAACATGAAAATCAGTTGAGATAATATTGCTACGATACCATATCCTTGATCAATTGCAAGGCAAGGGCCGGATTTGCACTTCCCTTCGTCTCTTTCATCACTTGTCCTACCAGTCCTTGCAATGCAGCTTCCTTGCCTGACTTGTAGTCAGCCACAATCTTTTCATTTGCAGCTATGATTTGCGCAACGACTGCCTTTAGTGCTTCGGGGTCGTTTTGTTGGAGAAGGCCTTTTTCTTGCGCCATAGCACGAGGAGCATAGGATTCAGTAACTGAAATAGCAGTAAGAAGATCTTTTGCTGTTCGAGAAGTTATTTCATTTCCAACAACCATTTCTATAAGTTCAACAAAATGTTTTACTTCTGGAATTTTACCTCCGATTTTTATACGACTCATTAAATCAGACACAATATAGTTTGCAGCAGTTTGTGCAAATGTAGCGTCTTTATCTGCAATGACAGCTTCAAAGAAATCAGCAAGTGCTTTGTCATATACAAATATTTCTGCATCAGCAGCTTTTACTCCCAGTGCTTCAAATCGCGCGCGTTTCTCCCATGGAAGTTCCGGCAACTCCTTTTTCATTGTTTCGAGATCAAATGCACTATGGAGCTGCATTTTTGGGAGGTCGGGGTCTGGGAAATAGCGATAGTCGTTGGCATTCTCCTTGGATCGCTGACTAAAGGTGCTCTGTTTGTTTTCATCCCACCCACGAGTTTCTTGCACAATCTCGTCTTGACGGCCGGCTTCGTAGAGTGCTTGCATGCGTGCAAGCTCGTATTGGATCGCCTTTTCTACAGACTTGAATGAGTTTAGGTTTTTGACTTCTACCTTGGTCCCAAACTTCCCTTCCTCATCAGAGATAGAAATGTTTGGCTCGACACGCATCTCTCCTTTTTCGAGGTTTGCTTCTGATACTCCAAGTGTACGGAGCAAGAGCTGAAGCTCTCTCGCAAAGTTTGCAGCATCTGTTGCGGTGTGGATCACCGGTTCAGTCACCAGCTCCATGAGTGGCACTCCGGCACGGTTGTAGTCGACGAGTGTGAAGTCACCACGATCATGTTTGGATAGCCCTGTGTCTTCTTCGAGGTGAATGCGGGTAATCGCAAAACCATTCAGTGTGCCACCTGAAACAATCGGATATTTGTACTGCGAGATCTGATATCCCTTTGGGATGTCTGGATAAAAGTAGTTTTTGCGATCGAACTCTGAAAAGTCTGCGATGTTTGAGCCAAGCGCGAGGCCAACCTCTATCACTTTGCGGATCGCGTCCTTGTTTGGCACTGGCAATGTCCCCGGATGAGCCATGCAAATCGGGCAAATATTGGTGTTCGGACGCGTTTCGTCGGGGTCATTTTTGCATGCGCAAAACATTTTGCTCTTGGTCGACAGTTCGGCGTGGATTTCGAGCCCGATCACTGGGTAGTACGTCTTCATAAAGACCCAGTATAGCATACCTGTAAACCACTTGACATTTAAAGGAATGGATGTAGTATGAAAGAAAAATTCTTAAACAATTTAAATTAATACAACTATGACAGTCGCACCCACATCAACCGACATGCGCCCCACCGACGACACCTTTATGAACACCCGCCTTGTTAATATCCATCATAAAAGGGCGTTTACAAATCTCTTAAATCAAAAGCAGCGAGATATTGTAATGAAACTTGAAGCAATTGAAATTACGAACCTTCTGGGACTTTCTGAAAAGGAGCTGGGTAAGCGTATGGTGGAGCTTGAGTTAGAAGATTCCAAAAATGTTATTACACCTGTAGCAAGTCCACCCGCAAAAGCAGTAGCCTCCACTGAGACAGCAAAACCGGTAAAAGACATTGCTATTACAGATCCAAACGAACGCAGGTTGCTGATCAATATAATCAGTATGATCTATAACGTTCAACAAGGAACAGGTGGTTTACCTGGAATGCTCAGCAAAGCCAAGGAAAGACATGATGCGTTGGTAGAAAAATCATCGAGCTTTCTAAAAGAAATTGCACCGGGCAGTACAACAGTACGTGGTGCTGTGGAAGGACATGGTACCATACGAGCACTTTCATCCCTTTTTGGCCTTCACCAATCATCAGGGGAAGTTAACGGATCGAGTGAAATAGATGCATTGGTAACAGTTTGGGCCCACCAGTACAAAAAAGAATACCTGGGTACCCATCCTGAGATGACTGACATTGATCGCCAGGAAAAGTTTGAATCAAAGAAAAAAGATTTGATTAAGCGTACGGCCTCCCAGATTGCTGAATTTGGTGCATATACCGAAACTGATTCTTTGGAAGATAGACTGTTTTCCGTGTTTGAAGAAGTAGTTATTGTATTAAAAGGAGGTATGATGGCACCCTAAAAGCCATTTAAAATGTTACAAGCCGATCCATATATTTGGGTCGGTTTTTTTATTTGACATATTTTTTGGAAGTAGTAGAGTGGTAGAGAACCAACTAGTTGTTTAATTTTTAAAAACCCCATTATTTTTATGGCTAAGAAATCCCCAATCTTTACCTGGGACAACCTAGGACCCCTTTGTCGTCAATTAATTTTAACTGCAGCAGGCGCAAAACATCGTCGGCAGTCAAATGAGAGAACGCATGAAATACCTCATCGACTCCTCGAAATTCGCCCACACCCCCTTCCTGGTAGATTAAAATTACTTGCTACGCATTAACAGATTAGCCCACTAAAAAAGATTTAGCCCCGATGTTGTCGGGGCTTTATTGTTTCAAAATCTTGACCAACTCATCCTTAAACTCCTTCACTCCCCCTTCATCAAACAGTGTCATTGTGAAAATTTGTTTGCCGAGTTTTTCGAATTTCTTTTTTGTAACAGCAATGGTTGCCTCATCTACGACGTCAGTTTTGGTAAGCAAAATAATCTCATCTTTTTGGGCGAGGTTGGTGTCGTATTTTTCAAGCTCTTCGCGGATCGTTTCGTAGCTTTTCATCATATTGGGCTGTTCAAATGACACGAGGTGGACGAGGACCTTGGTCTTTGCAATGTGTTTGAGGAATTTGTGCCCGAGGCCCTTGCCGTCACTTGCACCTTCGATGAGTCCCGGGATATCTGCAAGGATAAATCCATAGAGATCGCCGAGATTGGGATCAAGGGTCGTGAATGGATAGTCGCCGACTTTTGCAGTGGCATTGGTCATGGCGTTCAGCAGGCTTGATTTACCCGCATTTGGGAATCCGATGAGTCCAACATCCGCGATGAGCGTCACTTCAATATGGAGCTCTGCTTCCTCGCCTGGTTTGCCCAGTGTTGCCTTGTCGGGTGCTTGGTTGGTCGATGACTTGAAGTGTTCGTTACCCTTGCCACCAAAGCCCCCCTCGAGAATCTTGATCTCCTGCCCTTCTTTGGTCAGCTCGTACGACATACCAGTCGTGGTATTGGTGATCGTTGAACCTATCGGGAACTCGAGATAGAGGTCTTCGCCATTTGCACCCTTGAAACTGCGGCTGCCTCCAGCTTCGCCATCCGGAGCTGCGTATTCCTTCTTGCCTTTGTAGATGTCGAGCACGCGCAAGCTGCGGATCGCTCTGATGTACACATCGCCGCCCTGTCCGCCATCACCACCGTTTGGTCCACCTTTGGCAATGAACTTCTCGCGTCTCCAACGCACGACGCCATCGCCGCCCTTACCTGCCTTTGCACTAATTGTAATCTCATCGAGAAATGCCATAGACTATGGTTATACCACACTTAACCGATAAGTGGCGTATTTGACTTCATCCACTCCAACACATTTTTAATACACACAGATGGATCCGATTCTGAGAAATATCCACCAGAAGCTCGATCATGTCCCCCGCCCACTCCAAGTCGCTCATGCAAATCACGCACGTTCACACTACCCGGAAGAGATCGTCCTGACATACGACAGGTCTTATCTGTACGTGGAGTGATCACAAATCCCCATCCGTATCCTTCGACACGCGGCAGGTACTGCCCCATATAGATATGACTTGCTGCAGACACATCTTCATCAGAAAAATTTTCAGCTTCTAGTATTGGCCGAGGTATAAAACTGTACTGAACATCAGGCCATCCTGATACGCTTTCATAGCTTGTATTTTTTACCAATTCTTGGAGCAATGGAATAATGCGCTTTGGGATACCGGCGTATCGGGAGCGAAATGCGTCGATAGAAATACCAACCGTTTCTACAAGATGCTTTGCGATAATAAAAATCTGACTTTGAGCTGGTTTTACATGAGAGAAATTATTGGTGTCCCCCAAAATACCAAGAAGTATCGTTTCTGCAATATCTTTATCAATATTTTTTTCTACATCGAATGCATAATAGATAAGCTCACACGTAGAGGTCATTGTTGGTTCAACAAGCAACAATGTGAACTCGTCGGGGGTAGATGCATGATGGTCAATACAAATAGTTTTTGATACTACTTTCAAATTTTCTGGAGATCGTGAGAACCTCCCGTATTGGCTTGCATCAAGCATGATGAGGAGATCTATACCTGTGAGATGATTGGCAACATCATCAACCCACTCGATTTTTTCAAATGCTTCAAACGATTTGTGTCTTTCAGATGGAATCCCTGTGTAGATAATCCGACTACTTTTAGTAGGATATTTATTTGCGAGAATCTGATACACAGATAGTACTGACCCTATTGAATCATCGTCCGGAGAATAGTGCGATGTGATAGCGATACTATTTGCTCCTTCTACGAGCTGATAAAAGCTTTCTCTAAATGACGTAAAAGTATTGCTATCCATGATTATTCAGAAACGAAATGACTAACGATCCAGTTGATTATGGAGATGACGAGTGCGCCGATGATTGCTGCGGTAAATGATGCAACCGTGAACCCTGTGATGATCTGTGCCACAAACCAGAAAAAGATGCCGTTGAGGATCAGTGAAAAAAGTCCGAGTGTGAGTATGTTGATCGGCAATGTGAGGATCGTCACGATCGGTTTGATCACCATGTTGATGAACACAAGACATGCTGCAACGATGAGCGCAGTGAGTACGCTATTGACGGTCACACCTGCCACAAAGTATGGGAGTGCAAAGACTGCGAGTGTTGTAATAAACCAGCGAAGTAAAATCATAGCTATAGTATATTACACAAACAACTCTTCGACTATCTTTTTCACTACTTGCCCGTCCGCATTGCCCGCAGTTTCTTTCATCACAGCACCGACGAGAATGCCGAGCTTGGATTTGTCTTCGATCTTGAGATCTGCTTTCTTGGTTTTCGCAATAGCGCGAATGTCGTCCTCAGACATTTGTGCCGGTTGGAAATACTCAAGGAGTGCGAGCTGTGCCTTGTCATCATCAGCGAGGTCTTGTCTGCCTCCTGCTTCAAATTGTGAGATCGCATCTTTGCGCTGCTTGATAGTCTTCTTGATCACTGCGACTGCAATGTCGTCAGTGACTTCGTCCTGAGGAGTCTTGCCTGCTGCGACAAGTTCATTGGTGAACGCAGAAAGAATTCCTCGATAGGTATCGAGCGCCACCTGGTCCTTGGCACGCATTGCGTCCTTTAGCTTTTCGCGAATATCTGTTGAGATCATGAGTCGAGTATACCATGCTACAATGATCGGTATGAAAATCTACTTTTTCGATACTGAAACGACTGGAAATACTCCAGATAGTCGGATTGTGCAACTCGCCATCAAAGAACGTAGCAACGCTACACCTCTTATTAACGAACTCTTCAAGGCGCCAATGCCGATCCCCTTTGAGGCAAGTGCCGTGCATCACATCTCAAACAAGATGGTTGCCGACAAGCCTCTTTTCAAAGAATCCCCTCGCTATGCCGAGATCAAAGAGCTTTTTGAAAGTCCGGATACGATCGTGGTTGCACACAACAGTGCCTTTGATGTGGCAATGCTCTCCGCGGAGGATATTCATCCGACCAATATCATTTGTACCTACAAGACCGTCCGACACATCGACACCGATACGACATTTACAAACTACAAACTCCAATACTTGCGCTATGCACTCGACATGGAGCTCGACGTTGGGGCGCATGATGCATTTGCCGATGTACTCGTCCTGGAAAACGTATTTGAGTATTTGCTCAAAAAAATTATGGATGGCGGCATGAGTGAAGCTGATGCCTTGGCAGAAATGCAACGCATCACCAAGGAACCTGCATTTATGCGTGAGTTCACCTTTGGCAAACACAAAGGTATGCGTATCGAAGAAGTCGCCAAAATCGACCTCGGCTACCTCTCCTGGCTCCTCTCCGAAAAGCTCAAGAATCCTATTGGCGAAGAAGATTGGATTTATACTCTGAAACAGTATTTGAAATAAGTTGACGAAATAGAAAAATAGTGTAGAATAGAGAAAAACTATTTTACAATGATATGCACAATAACGTATGACAAAGATCGAGTAGTTGAGTGGACTCAGGAAGAAACAGATCATAGTGTTGATATATGGAGGAAATCGCCAAGTATCGACAAGATCGTAGTCGAATCAGTTGGGAGGAATATACATGCATCAAATTACAATAAATTTAAGTATGATGTTATTCACAGACTGTTTGATTACAGAGGTGACAAAAAACCAAGGGCTCCTTTGGAGATCGTCATAGCATGTGACCACCATGTTCCGATGGGAGAAGCGCTTGATGTTGTTATTTCCCCATTAAAAGCTTGGCAGTATCGACGTCGTCACGAATTACAAGAAACCTATGACGCAATCTGGTTTGCCGATCGTATCTATGCAATGTTTACAGGAGGTATTTTATATTCTGAAGCCCCTCTGTATCAAAACTTAGACCTCTTAAAAAAACTGATCGATCAACTTATCGAGATTAAATGTTAAAAATTGTTTGACCTTAAGAGCCGCCCCGTAGCGGCTCTTTTCATTTCCCCTCGTGTTACAATTGCCCTATGCAAAGCATTTTCATTATTATCGGCCTCGTTATCGGGGGCGCAGTCGTCTATTTCATCACCAAAGGCAAGAAGTCACCGGTTGATGCCGAATCAACAACGGGCTTTTCGCTCCTCATGCAACAA
The DNA here is from genome assembly GCA_964474435.1 of uncultured Candidatus Saccharibacteria bacterium. GTDB lineage: Bacteria > Patescibacteriota > Minisyncoccia > Phycocordibacterales > UBA9973 > UBA4124. Next base: position 230,221 of record CAYYSI010000001.1, read on the forward strand.
GTCTCCGACCTCCAAAAGACTGTCGATGCCAAACTTTCCGAAAGTGAACGGAGTATGCGCGAGAGCATGCAGCATCAGAGCTCACAATCTGCGAGAATCATTGGCGACATCACGGAACGCCTTGTCAGACTTGATGAGGGCAACAAACAAGTCATTGGCTTTGCCGAAGGACTCCAGCAACTCCAAGATATTTTGAAAAACCCAAAACAACGCGGCGTGCTTGGTGAATACTACCTCGAGACACTTTTGAAAAACATCATGCCGCCAAGCAGCTACGAAATGCAGTACAGCTTCCCTGACGGCACGATCGTCGACGCCGCAGTGTTTGTGAAAGACAAAGTGATCCCCGTCGACTCCAAGTTCTCCCTTGAAAACTACAATCGCATGATCGAAGAAAAAGAGCCGATGCGCAAAAAGGATCTCGCAAAGATATTTGAAAATGACCTCAAGAACCGCATTGCTGAGACAAGTAAATATATTCAACCCGAAAACAATACGATGGACTTCGCCTTTATGTTCATCCCCCACGAAGCAATCTACTATGATCTCTTGGTGGGTACCGTCGGCACAGGAGATGAAGCCGAGAACTTGATCCAGCGGGCAGCAAGCAAGTATCGCGTTATCATTGTGTCCCCTACCTCATTCCTTGCCTATCTGCAGACAGTGCTCCAAGGACTCAAGGCAATGCAGATCGAAGAGTCAGCCAAAGAGATCCGCAAGCGCGTCGATGAGCTGGGGCGACACCTCATGGCGTATGAGGAATACCACAACAAACTCGGCACCACCCTCAAGACCGTCGTGAACCATTACAACAGTGCTTCCAAAGAGCTCAAGAAGGTAGACAAAGATGTCATGCGCATCGCACAAACCGAAAGCGCGCTTGAACCTTTGGTCCTTGGGGATAGTGAGATCGAACGCACTACAGAATAATCCATCATAAATAAAAAATACCTTTTTGGAGTCGCGTATTTTTCTGCTGAAAAATCGCTGCTGCTCGGACCAGTCGTCCTGCGCAACACTCCAAAAAGGTATTTTTTATTTATTCAGCCAACATTTACTTAAAGATTGCAGGATTTGCGATACCCTTGAACACTGATGTCGGTACCAAGATACTTTGCGTACCTGCTGCGTATGGCGCAACCTGGTATGCGTCAAAGATAAAGGTTACACCTGTATCGCTAATTACAAAGTTTTGATAATTTTCTGTCGTGCCTGCTGCGCCATCCTTAATCCATTCTGCATCACTGATATTTTTCTTGGTGATTTCTTTTTGGACAAATGTTGCGATTGTCTTGAGACCTGCTTCGCCGTTGGTAAACAGATCCTTGATACCTATCGCCTTGCCATTTTGGTCAAAGGCAAATGTGCGAGTTACTTGCAGGCCATGGGCGCCTCCAGTGTACGTCACAATGCTAAAGATGTACGTGTCGGCGTTGGTTGAACGGTCTTCGCGATAATCGACGTCGAGCGAGAGCGAGCCTTCAGATGCAGAATCAATACTAGGATCCATTGCCCATGAAGTGTCGTCTTTGAATGTTGCGATTTGGTCTTGGGCAAATGTTTTGAACTGGGCGTTGATGCGCTCATCGTTGGTCACCGGATACGCCACACTGATACTGTAGTATTGGTTTTCTTCTGCAATTGTTTCCTTTTTTACTTCAACTGACTGCCATGTGTCTCCAGTAGGGGTTGTCGTATCTGGTTGCTGTACAGTATCGACTGGTGGATGCTGTTTGCTGTACCAGAAAAACCACGCAAGTGCTGCGACAATGACGATAGTGATGACGATGTATGCTTTTGAAGGTTTGTTGTTTTCCATATGAATTTAAAAGGTTATTGGTATCGAAAGTGAGTTATCAAACTGCGGCTCTCCACTGGCATTATCTTTTTGGAGGATGAGGTAGCCAGTACTACCTGCTGGCTGCGGAGCGTAGTTGAGCGTCACGGCAAATGGGACATAGTTTGCTGTCATCCAGTCCCCTTGTGCAGTCGCCGGAGCTTCTACGAGCACATTGCCCACACTATCGACAAGTCGCACTGGAAACGATGCCTCAAAGTACCATCCACCACGAGCCTTGCCTTTGACCACCAATGGTGACCCGATCTTGCTCTGCGGCAGTGGCGTGTCGACAATGATGAGGTCATCCTTTTGTGCAGGTGCACTTTCGGGGGCAAGCGTGGCAGGACTTGCTGGACCCGTAACCATCGGTGCAGTCGCATACTTGAACAAGAGCCAGAACAAAAGCCCAAAAATGATAACAAAAAAGACTACGGCATATCGTTTCTTCATATGCTTGAATTATACACCCTCACAAGCTATAGTATGCAAGCACGACACACACTGGCCCTATCGTCCCCGCCTGCTCCCGACCATCGGGAGGGCGGGCAGGTATCGGTTAGGACAAATCCGCATGTATTATATATACGTTTTGAAAAGTAAGAAGGATCTGAAATATTATTATGGTCTTACTGTTGACTTAGGTAAAAGAGTAAGAGAACATAATAATGGTTCTGTAAAGTCGACCAAACCAAGAGCACCTTTTGAGTTGATATATTTTGAAACAACAGAAACGTTGCCAGATGCACGTAAGCGTGAAAAATATTTCAAAAGTGGTTTTGGAAGAAAATACGTGCAGGGTAAAATTAAAGACATGGCCCCATCGTCTAACGGTTAGGACGAATCCTTCTCAAGGATTAAATCGGAGTTCGATTCTCCGTGGGGTCACAGCAACAAGAAAACACGCCATCATGCGTGTTTTCTCTAAGTTGTTTTCATATTGAATAATTAGAGTACAGTAATCCCCATTGCCCCAAGGACTGAACGTACCTTGGTGAGACCTTTGGTCATTGAACCCTTTTTGTAGCCGAGTCGCCGGGCTACTGCGATCAGATTGAGCTTCCCCGTCATCCATCGACGCTGGAGAAGCTTTTGTTGTTTGGTAAGCATTGTGTAGATAGATAGTTACTAATAATGTAAGTACTAGTACCGTTCATACCTAGCCAAATAGCTATGTGTACCAACTGATGTTGATAATTTCTCCTCTTATTTTCATTAATGTACCGATGTTATCTCTAGTATTTCATACTGATTTTCCCGCGCAACCACACGCTGGGGAAAAATGAAAATAATGCTTGTATATCAAGGGACTTTCTATTTTTTATTTTCGTGGTATGCTGCAGAAAAATGATCTTTATATGAAACAAACACAACTCTTTTTCCCTCAGTATGCAATACCGACCTCTACACAACTACATGGCAATGTACTGTATTACCTCACCGGACTCTTGGATGCTGACTGGTATATCGATGGTATAGATATGATCAATACCTACGATCCAGGCTGCTCTATTGCTTCTTTCAAGGATTATCCCGAAGACCATGCCCGACTACAAAGGTATGTCGTCCGAAAAAACACTTTTATTCCTTATGCCAATAAAAACGAATGGGATACGATCACGACCAGTTTAGCTGCGCAACATGGCGTAGTGCTCGTATGGATTCATAAGGATACTGATCAGTACAAAGCTGTTGCCGAACTTACGACATTGATCAGCTCACTCGTTGAGCAAAAGCGTACTCAGAAAAAAGATTTGGAGATTTCGTCACTACCAGTATTTCAAATAAATATTGTTATTGGTATCGAAGACTCTCGTCAGGCCAAGGCGTTGGAACAACAGTTAAGTTTCAAGTATGGCAAAAGGTTCCCAGTACACACAACCCTGACAGCTACCGTATCTCACACTATCAATCTCCAAAAACTACAGCGCTTAAAAGCTATTGAGCGATCTATCTCTTTGGAGAAATTTGAACGATTTAATGCATTTGTCACTCGGTACAAACTTAAAAGAAAAATTGCTGGCACTACCATACGGTAGTGCTTTTTAATTAAAAAAACACTACGTGGGTAGTGCTTTTTATACTAGTACTATGCAAGCATGTTTGGGAAATCCAAGTAACCCTCCTTTTATTTTTTCTTCATAGTACTCTACGGCTTTTATTTTTCCTGCATATTTTAATGCAAGCATTCCTGATGAAAATGCTATCTGACGATTATATGTTTCAACACAAGGAATAGTGTATTGAATATCTACATTAATCCATGCAGTTTTTATATATTCTGGAAATGGACCGTACAGTGCTTGAGTAATTCGAAGCTTTGCCATGTTGTATCAATTTTGATTCGATACTACCTATTTAAGAGGGATAAGTCAATTTAGAGCTCTGCAGGAATCTCAACTGGTTGTTCAACGATTGCTTGGGGTGCAGCAGTTTGGTACTGGGCAAGAAGTATGACATAGAGCTTGGCGACGAGAATACTTGCAAGCGGGTATGCAATGAGAATACCGATACCGAGCGCAATAAATCCGAGAATGTAGAGTCCCACAGCAATCAGCATCACCCAAAATATTTTCCAGAAATGACCTTTTGTCATATTCCATGAAAACCGAAGTGATGCGCGAACACCTTCTTTGCGATCAAGGTAGGAAAAGTTGCTAAATGATAACCGAACTGCGACATAGATTCCTGGAAGAATAAGGAGAATAAATCCGCACAATGTAAGAAGGCCACCAAGAATAGCGATGCCGATAATCGTCAAAAACTCTCGCACACTTGGAAGCATGTCTTGGATTGAACCAATGAGGAGTTTGCCTTCATCATTGCGTGCGGCCGCGAGCGACACCTTCATCCATACGATCGCCCACACCATTGATGCAATACCAATAACACACGAAAGGAGCCATGGGATATGTGTGCTGTTGCCTGTAATACCCAAAGCGATAGATATAGTAGAAACCGTCAGGAAGAATTTGAGATGTTTCTTAAAGAGTGCCCAAGCCTCTCTGAGTGTGCTGCCAATAGAAAAAGTGAATGTGTTCATAAGATTTAGCGATCTGGCGCAATGCCGTAATAATTGTTCATGAACTGTACCATATTGAAGAATGGGTCAGCAAGCGTCTGGATCGCAAAGAGTGCGCCCTTGGGGTAGACGTTAAAGAGGTAGAGCACGTAGCGTGGCTTGCTTGCTGGGAAGAATCCGATGAGCGAGTGCAGGTTGCGATCAGTGTAGTACCCACTGCCATCAGTACGCGCGATCTGGGCCGTACCAGTCTTGGCGGCGACAGTGTAGTGCGGCAGGCCTTTGTGGTAGCCATCGTCGACGACGTGCACGAGCATGTTGGTGATCGTCGAGACGGTTTCTGGTTTGAGTACGCGCACACCTTCGGGGTACTCGATGTCAGTAATCGTGCCATTTGCTTCAATGATCTTTGAGGCAATGTGAGGGGTCACGAGTGTCCCCCCGTTTGCGATCGACGCAAAGCCGCGCACGATGTTGATCGGACTCGTCGCAATACCTTGTCCAAAGGATGCGGCTGCATAGTTGATGTCGTTGCTGTCCTTGAGACTGCCGACTGCCCCATTGACCTCGCCCGGCAGATCGATGCCAGTCTTTTCACCAAGTTTGTATTTGTTCACGAGATACTCCTTAAACGTTGCCTTGCCCATTTTCTGCTCCACAAAGATCATGCCCGTGTTGAGGGATTCATTGAGCACGCGCTGCATGGTCACGTTGTTGCCGCGGCCGACCTTGTCGAAGTTGTTGAGGGTCTTGCCATCTATCGTGATCGATCCTTTGTCGTTGTAGGTCGTCGCTGGAGTCACGGCGCCCACATCGATCGCACCTGCCATCACGAGAGGCTTCACAATAGATCCCATTTCGTATCGACTTTGTGCAAAGGGGTTGTTGTAGGTGCTTGGATCTTTGACGGAGCCATAGGCATTGAGGTCAAAGTTGGGCGCTGCTGCCATCGCAATGATGTCACCAGTGTATGGATCCATGATCACTCCACCCACTGAGTCACTGCCCCATTTCTGCTGTACCTCAGATACTGCTTGCTCGAGCTGGGATTGTACCGTGGGCTCGATGGTGGTCACGATGTCGCCGGTGGACGCAGTATTTTTGAAAATAGTCGACTGCATATTGGCAAAGATTTCTGCAAAGAAGTTTACATAAAAGTTGCCTGCATCACGCGAGAGGACGTCGTTGTAGTATTCTTCGAGTCCATAACTTCCCGAAAGTGAGCTGCCTTTAAATGAGACGAACCCGATCGTGCGTGCCGCAAGAGTCCCGCCTGGATAAAATCTCCATTTTTCTCGCACGAGACTCACCCCTGCAAGTTTCTTGGCGGTGATGGCCGCTGCTGCTTTTTCGGATACATGGACTGCGACTTCTTCGTATGGGTCTTTTTTCTTTGCGGCCTTTTCAAAAAACGTCTCGCGCTCTATCGGTGTTATGGCATTGATCGCATCAAATGTTGCTTGTTCGTCCTTGATGAGGTTTGGGACAATGGCGATCTTGAACCCATTGGCAACGGTGGCTGCAGCAACCGTCGTACCGTCCTTGCTGGTGAAATACACATTGCCGCGATCAAAGCTGTCAGCGGATGGCGTCACGTACTGATGCTCTGCTCGATCTTTATAAAAACTTGCGTTGATGATCTGTAATGAAAAAAGCCGTCCGATCACCAAAAGGCCAATCGCGATAACAATCCCGATGATGATGCGAATCCGGCGTCGATGTATCTTAGCGTCCAACATTCCACGCAAAGGCTTTTTGCGGTGCAGCAAATGACACCGAGTCAGTAGTAATGAAGCCCGTGCTGTGTGCGTATTCTTTGGTCAGACTTTTTTGTGAAGAAAGGAACTCAAGCTCCTGCTGTCCCATCGTCGAGATCAATGATTTGGTGTCTTGTTCAAGTCCTCGTTCCTTGATGACAGAGAATGTAATTGCACCGACGAAATACAAATAGCATGCAAAGAATACTCCTGCACTCATCCAACTATATACGGCGATTGATTTCAATGTCTTGTTTATATCAAGGGTACTTGCGGCGTCGATGGTCTTTTTGGTAATAGTGTTGATCATTTCTCTATTGTTTTTTCGAGTATCCGGAGCTTGGCGCTACGACTTCGAGGGTTAGCTTGTAATTCGACAGTACTTGCGACGATAGGTTTCTTGGTGATAACGCGTTCATGCGTTTGGGTTTTCATCCATTGCTTCACAATGCGATCTTCGAGAGAGTGAAAGGTAATGACGGCGATGCGACCTCCGGGGAGTATTCGACTCCACCATGCGTCCAGGGCCTCTTTGAGGACTCCGAGCTCATCGTTTACGGCGATGCGGAATGCTTGGAAGGTCTTGGTTGCTGGGTGAATGCGCCCTCGACTTTTGAATGCTGCCTTGATGATGTCGGCAAGCTGAAGCGAGGTTTTGATCTCGCCCAACTCTCGTGCTTCGACAATTGCACGAGCAATCTTGCGACTGCTTCGGTCTTCGCCATAGGCGTAGATGATGTCGGCGATTGATTCTTCTTCCCAACTGTTTACGATATCTGAGGCAGTAAACCCCGTATGTGAACCGTTTTCTGAGAACGCCATGGATAATGGTGCATCAGATTGGAATGAAAATCCGCGAGTGTCAGCGAGCAGCTGAAATGTGCTCGTCCCGAGATCAAGCAATACTTTGTTGACTGCTTTTTTGCCGGTAACAGCCAGTATCGTATCTGCATCTTTGAAGTTGGCATGGACAAACATCGCGTGCTTATTAAATCCGATGACTTCTTTGTAGCGCTCTTGTGCCGCTTCATCGAGGTCAACACAGATGAGCGCAATGTCGTCATGCTCGTCGAGCATCGTGCGTGAATGTCCGCCTCCACCAAATGTCCCGTCGACAATGATGTCGCCTGGTGCAATGGCGAGGCCGTCAATACTTTCGTGTAAAAGGACAGGTATATGCAGTGACGTATGTGTGCTCATAGCTAGAGAACTCCGATTGTGCCGAGATGGTTGGCGAGCTTGTCAGCCTTGGTCTCCACATCGCGCTTGTACGCCTTCCATGTTGTCTCTTCCCACAGTTCAACACGGGTGTACAAGCCGACGATCGCGACCTTGTCTTTGATGCCGAGCTTCTCCTTGAGTACTTCGGGGATCAAGATGCGGCCATTGGCGTCCACTGCGACTTCGGACGCCCCTCCAATGAGGTAGCGACTGAAGCTTCGGTTTTCTTCTTGCAATGAGCCTTCGGCGAGCCGATCCACGGTCTTTTTCCATTGAGCAGGTGTAAACACAAAGAGAGATTTCTCAATCCCAGGTGCTATCACAACCGACTTGCCCATTTCCTTGCGGAACTTGATGGGAAAGGATAGTCGGTTTTTGTCGTCGATGGAATGGATATATTCGCCAATTAACATTTCGTAACTCACTTTCTCTATTTACCACTTCTTCCCACTTGTACCCATTATACCCCACCTTGCTCCCCTGCTGCAAAGGAATGGGTGTGGATAAAGGAGGTGTCAAAGTGATTATTGACAAATATATAAAATATGCTAAAATAATATCAGTTAGAGAGATTCTAACTTTGGTAGTGGGTTTTCCCTATCAATATTCAAAAACTGAATAAAATGTTCTCTAAAAAGAAAAAAGTGAGAGAAGTTTTCCTCACAAAGTCATCAATCGCTGTTTTGGATATTGCAAAACAGATCCTTACATTTATATTGAAACGTAAAAAATTTGAATTAATTCATATTCATGTGAATTTTTTTGAAAAAGAATCTCAAAATCAAAAAGTTGAAGCTGCCGTATATTTTAAGTACGCTTCATGTAGTATAGAATTCACACTTACTTTCTGGATCAAAGAAAGCTATAACATGTGGAAATCTTTACCGAATGGTTCAGTGCTCGTTGAGCATTACAACAAGACCGACAGCTTCTATTTAGCTTTCATGGATGAAGATGGGTCTGTTACCTTTAGTGATCTTGAGGATGAGAAAAAACTTAAAGATTTACAGCGTAGATTAGCTGAAATCTATCCTCAATCTCCTTAAGATTAGGGAGTAAAAATTAGAATTGAAAAACCCCGACCATAAATCGGGGTTTTATTTATTCAATCTAACTCACACTCACAATCTCATACGTCACCTCTCCTTTTGGGGTTGCAACGTTGACGCGATCGCCTTGTTTCTTTTGGTAGAGCGATTGGCCCAGTGGTGACTTGTACGAGATCTTGCCTGACAACATATCCGTCTCTTCACTCCCTACCATCGTCAGTGTGCGCGTATTTGATTCCCCTTCTTTTTGAATGACGACTATTGATCCTACATTGATCGTGCCGTCAGTTGAGTGCTTTACGACTTCGGCATTTTTGAGGACATTTTCGATGATAGAAATACGCTCTTGGAGTTTGCCCTGTTCTTCGCGGGCGATATGATACTCGGCATTTTCAGAAAGGTCGCCAAGTGACTTGGCGTATTCGATCGCAGAGACGATTTCTTTGCGCTTCACAGTCGTGAGGTATTTGTACTCAGCTTCGAGCGCTTCCTTGTTTTCTTTGGTGATAAATTCCTTCATAAAGCAGATACTATACAGTATATGTACTACTCGGTCAAAAGCCCAGGTGTATCAGCGAATAGTTGTACGACCGGCTTGAATGCGTTGCTTGCGCCACTCGATACTTTGGGGCCATTTTCCATGAGCACGGTGAATGCATAGCGAGGGTTTTCGTACGGGAAGAATCCGATCGCCCATGAGTTGACGCGAGTGTTGTTTTTGATCTGCGCAGTACCGGTCTTTGCGGCGACATGGATAGTCGGGTTGTTGAGCGATTGCGCCGTACCCTCAGTCACCACCATGCGCATGCCGGCATAGACCGTGTCGTATTGCGATGTACTAAACGGAAGCTTTGCGGTGGGCAATGTACTGTCAGTGACAATCGTGGGGGTGACGAGCGTGCCGCGTGACGCAATGCTTGCTACTGCACGCAACATTTGGATGGGAGTAACCTGAAATCCATATTGTCCAATGGACGTGTTGTACGTGTCTCCGATGCGCCAAGGGTCACCAGGGAAATGTTTTTGCTTCCATGCAATACTTGGGATAGTACCTTCGAGCTCGCTTGCGACATTGGTGCCTGTTTTCTTGCCGATGCCAAACATGCCGATGTATTTTTCGATGTTTGCAATGCCGAGACCTTTTTGGTCACCAAACCCGCCTCCTATTTCATAAAAGTAGACGTTGGACGATACTGCGATCGCCTTTTTCATATCGACTGCACCGTGGTCTGCATTGTCTCTAAATATAGTGAAGTTGTTTGGGTTGTATGGATTGGGAATGCGCAGTGAGCCAGTCGTGTAGAGCACTTTTTCTGGAGTGATGACACCTTCTTGGAGTGCTGCGAGTGCAAGGAATGGTTTGACGATAGATCCGGGTGTGTAGAGACCATCGGTCATGCGATTGAGAAACGGCCTGCTCTCGCTATGGAGATAGCCGTTGATCGTCGCATGGTCACTTCCGTCCGAGAGAATGTGCTGGTTGTATTCGGGATATGTCGTCACTGCGAGGAGCTCGCCCGTGTGCACATCCATGACTGCGCCTGCGCCACCGATGTAGCCCGACTGTTCTGCAAGTCCTTTGATCCCCTGCGCAAGCGCTTCTTGGACACGTGCATCGATCGTGAGAGTGAGGTTGTCACCTTGGAGTGGTGCTTCGATCGTATTTTCTGCAGTGACATTGCCTGCGACATCGGTCTCGATCAGATTGGTGCCGTTGGTGCCGGCAAGCGAATCATTGAATACTTGCTCCACGCCGTCCTTGCCCACGGTTTGCGGCTGCCAAAATCTCCCACTCTTGTCCTTGGTTGGGTATGAGACATAGCCGAGGATGTTGGCAAAGCCGGGCTGCTCTATATAGGTGCGGATTGTGGGGCCGTTGTCAGGAGCGATGGTGTTCCATGCGAGCTCGACGCCATTCTTGTCATAGACAACTCCACGATCGGCAATGATGGGTGTATGGTCAAGTCTGTTTTGCTCAGCCTTTACGACATAATAGTCATTGCGTCCGATTTGCAAATACGCGAGCCGTCCACCGAAACACACTGCAACGACGACCATCACGACAAACAATGTTGCAAGTGATGTCTTTTTGATAGGACGCTCAAGTCGCCCTTCAAACTGCTGCCGATCAAATGCGGGCAGATTGTGCACGTCCAGCAGTATTTCATCCGGATGCAGCTCGACGATTCGTTTTTTCTTATTTCGAAATCCAATCATACTGTGTCCCTAGTCGGGTCTGTGTCGCCACAATATACCAAATAACCAATAGTGCTGCTACGACCATCGTCACCTTGAAATGCCCTACAGAGAGCGTGCTCGTCGGAGCATACAGCGCATCAGCAAATACTGCCGGCACGATGAGGAGCGTCCGATATCTCACAACCAAAACCGCGACTACAAACAACCCAATCTGTACCCATAGAGGTAACCAGAGTATAGAAATGATGAGTAGTATGAGTGCGATAATGGTCCGGATCATGAGGTGATTTTAGCATATAAAAAACCCGCTTAGATAAGCGGGTTTAAAAGAACATATTTAATACTATCCTACTTCATTTGCTTCGTCGTACTCAGTATAGGCACTCTCTTTATAAGAGTACGTCCATGCAAAACAACTGATTAATAGCCCCAAAGCTGGTACAAGGAGAAGAGATCCTAATTCGATAACATTTTGTGAAAACACTGGAGTGTTACAGGTATCAATATTAAGAGTTGCAATCAAAACTACAGCTAATAATATCCCCATAAGAAAACCAACATCCCAATCAAACACCTTATCGATTATATTGGAAATAACAATAGATATCCCGATCACTTCAAGTAACGCTATACCAACTCGAATCCATTGATCTGTAAATAAGGATGGTCGTATTATCAATCCAACAATTATAGCTGCGCTTAAAAAAAGTAGCCATTTATATTTCTTCCTTTTGAAGGCAGCAATATAAAAACAAATAAATGCTGCATTGAATATCAGAAACAAAATATTCATTTTCCAGGAAAATCTCTCATTTTCAGAAATAAAAATAGTTGGTTCAGGTTTTTGTTTCTGCTCCCGGTTAATCAGATATATTTCGCTCTTTTCTCTATAATATACAAAAGGTCCATGGAAAGCGTATTCATCAGAGTACGCTTTTTCAGTTCCCTTAATACTTTTTCCTTCTACTAGGATCTCTTTAATTTGATCATTAGTAAGACCCATGTCTCTGTACCAAAGAGGGATCGAGATAGTTTTTCCAGAACATAGGGTTTGTTTTAGCTGAGAGTTCTGTATGTCAACCGTCCAACAATCTTGCGTGTACCCATATGCAATACTAAAGATTGCTACTAAGGCAATTATAATTTTTTTCATTGTAAATGTTTTTAGTTTTTCAAAACATTACCAGAAAATATTTTATTGTCAATACTATGCTTTCTTATGCAAACCGTCTGATGATGAACCGAATGACGAAAAATGCGAGGAGTATTGAGACGATATAGAAGAGTGCCTTGTGGGCAAAGAATGACTCGCCTGCAGTTGCGTAGATAAAGACGACGTATCGTGTCGTGTTTCGGTCTTCGACTTGGGTTGCAGGTGCGGTCTGACCTGGAGCTACGGTCGTTTCGGTGCGGATGAGTGAGCTGACTTGGTCGATCGTCACACCTCCGAGTTCTTGGCGTACCTTTGTCTTGAGTGCAGTGAAATACGCAAGGTTTTTAAGGCGGAAGTTTTCGATATAATTGAGGCCCTTGCCGATGAATCCTTTGACGGCGACCTTGGGCATTTCGAGTGCTGGCGCAACAGTGACTGTACCGATAGTTGCCTTCAGCGATACAATTTCTTTTTTATTTTTATCAACTGCTTTGGTGATTGCGACACTCACAGGCGTGCTTGCTTTTGGCATGGTCCACTGGATCGATACGGCTTGCTGCGTATATCCTGCAACAGTTGTAGTTTTGGTATCGATCACTTTTTCATTTGCAACAAATGAGAGCGTGTACGTGATCGGATCTTTTGTCGTATTTTTCAAGTTCGCATAAATGAGGATCGGATCCCCAATTTTTGCAGCAAGCTCTTCCCCGCTCGCAGTCGGCACTGACGTGAACCAGACTGATTGATTTGCTTCAAGTGCGTGTGCACTAGTTGGAATAAAGAGTGCAAGTGCGAGAAATAGTGCAAGAATTTTTTTCATATTATTTGAGACTAAATGAGGCCTTAACAGTCACTGTGATTTGTTTTTCAATCTGGGACGTATCATAGCTACCATAGTCAGAGACATCGGTAGAATTGCGAGATTGTACCTGGACAACACCGCTGGTCGCACTTTTGAGTGATCCTACGCCGCGACCAGTATTTTTGGCGAGCTCGGTGGCGCGAGCCTTGGCATCGTCGATCGCCTGTGAGAGAAGCTGGATGCGTGCTTCGGGAAGTTTGGAATAGTAGTACTCGAGCGAGAGACTTGAGAAAATAACGCCTTGGTTAATGATGGATGAGAGGTTGTTTGACGCTTTAGTCATTTTTTCAACATCGCTTGATTGGACAGTGAATGTCTGGGTAAGGTTGTAAAGCTTTTCTGCAACTTGGTTCTGTTGATAGATTTCGTTCATTGATACAGGGGTGACTGAGAGCTCAGTTTCAGTAATACCTTGTGCAAGGAGAAATGCCTTTGCTTTTGCGGTATCACTTGCGATTTGGCTGTACCCAGACTGCAGCCCGCTCTCACGCACTGTACGAGAGACTTGTGTTGTCCACTTTGCTTCGTCCGCGGTGACTTCCATCTTTGCTGATCCTGTGACTGCAACGACGTCACTAAATGATCGCAAATGAAAGATCGTCATCATACTAATACCAACCGCAACGATAAAACTTGCGCCAAGAATGATACCAAGTGTGACGAGTGGATGTAGTTTTTTATTTTCCATTATTTCAGTATAGCACCTTCACTAATAAGGAGTTTGCGTTTTGCAGAGGGGCCTCCACGATTGTATTCCCCTATTTTTCCATCACTGCGGATCACGCGATGACATGGGACTGTGGGATCATAGTTCTCTTTCATAATCCCACCCACTGCCCGCGCAGCTCCTGCATGCCCAGCGGCCTTGGCCACAGCACCATAGGTCATCATTTGTCCTTTCGGGATCTTGCGTACGACCGCTCGTACCTTGTCTGCGAATGAGATTTCTTTTTTCATAGTTGTAGTATAGCAAATGAAAAAGCCTGTCACACACATGACAAGCTTTTTAACAACTTAGAATTATTTCGTTTTTACAATCTTGAACACCATTGGAGGTTTCTGTGCAAATGTCACCTTCAAAAAATACAGCCCTGATGCAAACCCTTTCATGTTTATAGACCTTGTCCCGGAAACATATCCACTGTTTCCAATGGGATACCCTTTTGCATCGCAGAGTTGGACAGCAAATTCGTGAGGTGTGTTTGGATAAAGATTTAAAAGTTCCTGGGTCGGATTTGGCCCAACTTTCATACACACTGTATCAGCAGGGATAGTAGCCGCAAAAACGAATTCTGTGCACACAATGAGTATGCAGAGAAAAAAGAGCGTAAACTTTTTCATGACGATTTTGATTTAGAGTGAAGGAAAATAATTACTTTCTTTAACTATAGATCTGGTGATACGAGAAGTCAACGAAACCTATTTGATGACTGGGTGCGGGACGTTGATGACTTCCTTAAAGAATGTTACAAATACAGTATTTTTGCCTTCCGTCACAAAGTCACCGTTGAGTGAGCAGGTATATGCAACGGTCTCTCGGTAGCCAAACGGGATCTTTTCAAGACTGGTTGTTTCGATCGAGAGATTGCAGCCTTCTTGGAGCTTTTGCTGGTTTTCATACACACGTGCATAGATGAGTTGCTTCGCCTCAGTCATTTCAAACCATGGGCACCATGCGAGAACGACGAGCCCTACAAATATGAGAAATAAAAATCCTTTCATAGGGTAAGTATAGCGCATCTACAAAATAGCAACAGCTTTTTATTGTGGTCAGGGATTACTAAATCTAGGACCCTAGGAATTCGCCCGCGAGTCAAAGTCTGCGGACTTTGCTCTGATAAATAGGTTTTTTGTTGTGGTCAGGGATATTTTGCTCGTCAGTCACTCACAAAATTCCACGACCCTGCCTCGATCGTTTTGCCTGCTGGCAAAACATATCTCCGGCTTCCCCATGTAAGAAAAAACCACGAGCAGTCGTGGTTTTTTCTTCATGTGGACTTGGGAACTCATTTCTGGAACCGATTTGCTACAGAATGTGATTACTTAATGATGATTATGCGAGAATATAACGCTGATAAGATAAAATAAAAAGGACCCATCACGAATGACAGGTCCTTGAGATAATTTGTTGCTAAAAATAGAAAACCCACCGAAGTAGATTTTCTACTGGGTGGGTTAAATGATTAAGCCCAAGAACCATTTCCTGTTGAAGTTAAAAGAGCAATTCTATCTGACTCAACTTGCATTGCTTCCTCATAAGAATTGTCCAAACAATCAGTGTTTTCCATATTTACTCTATAGATACACACATCATCGTTTTCAACAACATAATTGTCATAAAAGTCTTGATACTTTCTTTTGTTTATTACAATGATGTGAGATGGTTTTGTAAGATAATCTTTATAAATTGCTTTGTATAAATTATCTTCATTTTCAATGTTCACATCACGAATACCCAATTCAATGCTCCAAACTTTATACTGAACAGAAAGTGTAATTTTCCCTGTCTCCGTATCCTCTGGTTCATAATGAGGGATTTCTAAACTCCCATTATCTTGCATAAATCTTACAGTTCTTTCAAACTGATAATTTGCACCAGATTGAACGTCTCCTTTTTGTTCAGCCTTAAAAATGCGTGAAAGTGCTGACTTTCCAATTTGCGAAATAGTTTTCATTTTTCAAAGAATTATACCGCAACGTGCGATGCCGAAATAATTTGTTTCCTTTGTGGCATTCAGGGAGTTTCTCCATTCACCCCATATCTACTAATCAAGGAAGTAGAATAACCTTATGGGTAGTATAGCACAATCGCTTGACAATGTCAAGTATTTGTGATACACTATTCCTAATGGTGCGTTATGCCCGTTCGTATATGAGGGGTCGTAATCCTCAATAGTTCTTCAAAACAATTTAATACTAATCGTTATGATTATTACTTATCGTATTACCGAAGGTCCGTCAAAGTTTGACTTAATGTCTAGTTTGTTTGATGGAAAAGTTGTTCAGTTTACTCAAGAAATTGAGTCAAATAAAAAGACAATCAAAGCTACCATTACCGCAATTGAAATGGAAGATGGAAGCCACGACTCTTGGAACATAAAAATGTTAGTAAGGGAAAGCAATACAACTTCAATCCAAGTTGGAAGAAGTTTATCGGCTTATTACAGTAGCCGAAACAGACAAGGCAACATCAGGCTGAGTTAATAATAATTTTTATAACTACTGGCATCTCTCCAGTAATTGTCATAGACAAGAGAAAATATAACTCAAGACCCTTATCTTTATAGATAAGGGCTTGTTTATTTTTACCCCACACTATGCATCACTATTCTTTAGGAGTTTCCCGACATTATAGGAATATCTATTTATCCAGTTTATCACTGTTATCCTTATTGATTTCGGTGATATTTTTGTTTTTTATTTCATCTAACCACATATTGAAAAATATATCAGCCGTTTGTTCCATATTGTCTTTAAGTTTGATTATCTGTTCTTCCGTAAGCTCCTTTGCTTCATCTCCCAAACTATTTTTGAACTCTTGAAGTGTCATCATTTTCTTTTATAGGTTTATTATAATTCTCTGGGTTTTGTTTCCTGTCTTCTTTTAGGAGCCAAGAAAAAACATTGACGACATTTTGTCTTTCTTCTTCGGTCCAAACCTTAGGTTTTCTTAGGTTGTCCATTAGAGAGTTTTAATCATCTCAAATAGTTCTCTCTGTCTTTCTTGCAGATGAGCATCAAATACAATCTTGTATTCAAAATCTTTATTTACTTTCTGAAAATCTAAGAAGCCAAGCTCTTTTGCAAACACTTCATTAAATAATGATGTGTTAGTTCCATCGTAGCGTGTCTTATTTGCTTCATATTCTGTTTTCTCGGACCCAGATTTTACCTCTACTACTAAGAACCTCCCCTTATCTGTTTCTATAAGAAAATCTGGGAAATACTTTGATATACGCTGTTCGGCAGGGTTCCAGTATTCAACATAGAAATCGTTATGTGCATCAGTCGTAATACCACCAGTAAAATAAACATCTTTAATTATTTCATTTTTATCCAAAAGCTGTCGCATATTCTTGAACAAATCTCGTTCATCACTACTATCAAAATTGTAAGGATTGATATGAAAACCAATACGGCTAGTAGCTCCGCTTGCTTCTTCTTTTTCTTTGAAGACAACAAGAGCTTTTTTGCCCTCCTCTCTGCTCATCTTGAATGGGTATTCCTTTGTGAGTTCAATTTCTTCTTCGGTGGTTGTCTCTGTCTCCGTATACTGATAAACAGTCTCAAGAACAGTTTGAATAATAAAAGGCAAGAACCCCACACTTGTATTCACTTTATTTACCAGTTCACTCCTAGATAATCCTATATTTTCTGATAATTGTCCTACTGCCAAACAAGATAAATGAGTATAGCGATTTATAAGTTCTACGATTTCATAGTAGGTGTATGAGTTTGTCTCCTTGAGTTTCTTTGAACCGACTGTGTCTTGCTTGAGCACTGCTTTACCAGAAGCATCCATCACAAGCTCTGAACCCAAGATATAGTGCTCATATTTTTCTGCTTTGTATTTCTTAATATCAATCTTGATGTCGTTTATATTTCTTGCCTCTGTGGCGATAATATCTCGGATAAGTTTTTTTACTTTAATGGTTTTTTTCTTTTCAACTTTGATTTCAAACTCAAAACTCTCTTGCTCTTGATTGTTGATGTCTTGAATACTTGAGGCAAAGTTATTCTTGAGTTCTTTATCTAGGACCTTATAATTTTCTCGTGATAGGAATATGTGAGCTCGTGTAGAATTGTCTCCAATAGAACGCATACAGCGGGTGGATGCTTGAAGCACGAAGATTGAACTAGATGGTTTACGATATAAAGCACACGCAACGAGAGAGCGACAGTTCCATCCCTCTGTCCCTTTACCAACAAGAAGCACAAATTGCTTTTCACTTTCTATTGTATCCAACATCCGAAACTCATCTTTATTATTTTCAGCTTCGGTGTGATATTCAAGAACTTTATCAATCGGTATACCCATCTCGGTAAGAACTCTCTCAATACGGGGCTTGAGTTCGTTTCGTAGATTTTCAATGTTTGGAGCATAAAAAGCCATTTTAGGTAGACGACCCTCAAGACGATTTTCTTTATATTCGGACCAAAAAGTAGAGAGAACTTCTTCAATAAAAACATTTGAACGGACCTCTCCGAAATCTAGTATTTTCACTTGCTTCAAGATACCTTTCTCTATTCCTTGCTTGAGCCCGAAATGGTAAACAACATCATCTATCATTCTATTGTTTATATAAGGCGTTCCTGTAAGGTTTACAACGCCCACGAGTGGAGTATTGCCGTGTAAATAATCAATCGTCTGGCGTGTTTTCTTCAATGCACCCTCAAGATTTACACCATAGGAATGGTGGGCTTCATCAACAAATATGACAAGGTTATTGAGCTCTCGGATGGCACGGAGACGAGCATTTTCTACTTCACGCTTTGCGAGTTCATTTTTATCACCAAATAGTTTTTTTACCCCACCATCCGTATCACTATTTCTTGTCTTGAGTATTATCTTTTGTGAGTTTGAGACGATGACATTGTAATTACCAATCGGAGAGAGCCCAGTTTCAGTGCTCTCTAAATAATGATACTTAATGTTAAGTAAAATGTTTTGATATTCTTTTGGTAGGACCTTTGAGTAATCAAAAGTTTTTATTTCTTTCAAACTTTCTATAATAGTCGTATCGGGAGCAAACACGAGAGCGTTCTTAGCGAAGCGTTTATCATCAGAATGATAATAAGAAAGCACAAAATCGTATATTAAAAATGTCGCCATTAAAATGGTTTTACCAGAACCCATCGTCAGTGCATATACTTGGTTCGCATAATTTTGAGCACCAAACTTTTCTTTAATGATTTCGGATATTTGCTCATCACGATTATTGGCTTCCATAATGTCAGAAATTGTTCTCTCTGGCACACCTAAAGAGCGGAGTAAATCAGATTTCTTTGTGAAAGCATCTTGAAAAATCTCGCTTGTTGGTTTATTTTTCAAAATCTCTTTTATGTAGATATAAGTTTCAAGAGCTTCAATTTGTGGTTCGTGTAAAAAGCCGACACGCTTTACATAATTCAAAATGTTTACACTCTCTTTGAATGCTTCTTTATAGCCGTTTTCTTTCCACTCGGATACTTTACCTTTTATATTTTCAAGAAATGTATTCTCCATAGCGTTATGCGGTTATTTCAAAAGTTTCAAAACATTCTTCTCCGAGAACATCTACAATTTTGACTGCTACGGTATATTTGCCTTTCTTTGAATACTCCCAAGTGTAGTCAGCTTTGACGAGCTCACGCTTTGTTGGTAGGTCCATAATCTCCGCATTGAATAGGTCGCCAGTATAATCTACATCAATCGCCACACTATCAATAATCTGACGGAAATCTTCTACTTTCGCTTGGTATTCTTTCTTGATGGCTTTACTATTTTCAATCTCTAATTTTCGCATCAGTATCGGTGAATAGAACTCTTTGAGTGATACAGAAAGTTTTTTATCTTTAGCTTTGACTGTAATCATCGCTTCTGGTGGCTTCTTGAATACAAGATTTTTCTTGTCTGTGGTAATATCTCGGACATCAATTTTTACTCCTGTTTTATTTTCCTTTTTAAGATAATCAGCGACTTCAAGGTCCATACCAGAACAGATAACAAGGACACCCTCGTCATATACTGGCTCGCCAGATTTTGATTTCTTTTTTACTGTAAAATCAGCGAGTTTATCACTAACATTTTTTAGTAAAGTTTTCATATCTAGCTTATTGAGAACTCTGTTCATAGGCATTACCTTTACATAGGAAGTATCAAGCACACCATCAAAATAGCTTCGCTTCATTGGTTCTACTCCATACATCTCCATTACTATTTCTTTCGCTTCAAGCTCGTTCTTAAACGCCGTATATTCATTCACATTAAGAACCTTGAAACCAGTGGCACCTTTTTGCTCATCAATAATCTGATTAAGTCGTTTTGTAGAAGTTTGTATTGCTCCGAGATTTATGTCGCATCCAATCCATCTGCGACCTAGCTTTTGAGATACAGCACAAGTGGTCCCAGAACCAACAAAACAATCAAGAACTAAATCACCCTCATTTGATGCGATGTTTATAAGTAGTTCTAGTAGTCCCTCTGGTTTTTGTGTAGGATAATCTGTTCTTTCGCTTGATAGGTTTAATACAGGTCTAGTATTAAAAGTTATAATCTTACCATCTTTATTTACTGTATTTATCAATCCCTCAAAAACATCTCTCAAGATTGTGTCTACATAAAAACGACCCTGTTCATCTTGTAAACTACCCATAAATGATTTCTCAAGATACTGTCTTTCACCTTGACTGTGAACTTCAAAGGTATTATTTTTTCTATAAAAAAGAATTGTGTCGTGCTTTTTAGGTAAGCTCTCTTTTCTTGAAGCACCACCAGAGCGATATGACCAAACTATCTCATTTACAAAATTATCTTCACCAAAAACTTCGTCCATAGTTAAACGTAAATGTGAGTTTTTATGCCAATCGCAATGTAAATAAATTGCTCCTTTATCAGAGAGTAATTCTTTCAGAATTAAAAGGCGTTCATACATAAATTGAAGATACTCATCTTTTTCCCAAATATCTCCATATTGCTTTTCTTCAAGCAAACTATGATTTTCTCCCTCAACTTTTTCTCCCTTAAATTGTATTTTGCGAATATAATCAGCTTTACTATCAAACGGAGGGTCTATATATATTAAATCTACTTTGCCACGATACTCTTTGAGTAAATGTGCAAGAACTTGGAGATTATCTCCCCAAAATAATTTATTAAAATCTGGCGACTTTTTATTACCATATATTTCTTTTTCTTGAGCAGGATAATACTCAATACTCTCCAAAGGTTTCTTGCCAGCCCATACGAGCATAGCCCTGCCTTTGGCTTTTTCTATTGATTGTAATTTTTGCATAGTGTGGGCAACCCTATGACTTGAAGTCCGTTATTTATAATAAAAAAACCAAAATGGACACCCCAAGACAGGTGCCCACAAGCTGACAACAAACGTCGCCAATCCTGTATTCCTGCTTAGAATGTCCATTCTAGACAGGATTAGCGACAAAGAGCTGTCAGCTCTAATTTATATATCAACTTGTGGGCATATAAACTATACCAAAAATTACTTAATTTTCATAGTAAAAAATGGTAGAATGTTGATGTTTTTAAGATAAATTACAATTACACTATATGTCTAAAATAAAACCGATAGACGATGAAGACGATAAATCAATTTGGGATGGGATAGATTTTTCAAATAGCCAGAACAAACTCTGGTTCTCTATTGATTTCTTGGGAAGGATTGGGATTTTGGAAGAAAAGGAAATAACGAAACTCAAAAAAGATGATATAGATTATTTGCTTGTTGGGGTTATTAAACAAGAGTATCAGAAAGGCGGAAAGAAAAAGTTTGAAATTATTCACACTACAACAACATTGGACCTTATAAGTGGAGATTTCCAAATACAAAAAACAAAAACTATTTCTATTGAAGACATCAAAAAAGATTACGAGGAAACTCTATTTCATATTTATATTGAAAGCATTCAATCTCCACAATCAGAGATTTTGCGTTTCGTGAAAGGTTCTAATTTTCTCAAAGTTTCAACTCAAAAAATTGAAGGAAATCTTTTGTTTCTTTTAATGAAGAATAAACTTGATGACATAATCCCGAACTATGATGATGATTACTGGCATAAGTCATTTATTCTACGAAAAATCTTGGACCTTTATGATGAAAAGCCAGAGAAATTGATGCTTGCAAAACAAGAATATGTTGAGCTTTATTTTGAGAAAGAAACAAATCTGCTCAAGAGGTTTAATCTTGCAAAAAAAGTGTTGATGAAAAATCCTAAATACGAGCCAGCATTGAAAGCTACTTTTGATTACTACACAAAGTCAGACAATCAAGAGATTGAGGATTTCAAAAAGTTTTACAATGAGAACTACGAAGAATTGAAAAGTGTCCTCCATTCAAACGATTTTATTCGCCTGTCTTTTGTTTTCTTTTTGAAAAGCAAACAGTTTGATATGTGTGAGGAGCTACTGAAAAGAGAACTTATTATTCATACCCCGTGGAACTATTTGAAAGATAATATCAACTCATACTTGCGAGGTGTTCTATATTACGAACAAGAAAACTATAACGATAGTTTGCGTTATTTCAAGGAAACTGTTGAGAATGTTGGGGATACAGAATTGCTCTTAGGATGCCACATCTATATGTTTTCTATCTATTTGAAACTCAAGGATGGTATTGGTATTGAGAATACTCTATCCCATATGTGCAGACAGATTGAAAGCATAACTATGAACGATTATTTTGTATTTCAAATGGAACTACCAACAAAACAATTCTTTCTTGATGAAATCCAATATGCAATCAAAAATAATGTCAGCGACAAAACTAGGTTGACGGCAATTTATCTTTTCAAGAAGTTTCTTTACCAAGACGAGACTATATTGTCAGAAAATAATAGAAAAGAGATTGAAGAGCTACTCAATGAAATAAAGAAGAACACAAAAGAAAATCTCTTTGACCTATACCTACTTGCTCACGGATATTATCGTATAGACCAATATGACAATGCTGTTATCTATAAGCTCAAGTATGTTCTTACTGGTGGAAAAGAATGGATTTTTACTGATATTGCAGAATGTAGCGAGGACTTTTTGTATGACTATGCAACAACTATCAGAAATGAAATCACAAAACCACCAAGTCGTGATGTGCGAGTAGAAAGATATTTCAAGGAGATGTTCAGCAAAGACATTGAAGAACTTTTCAAGAAAAAACAATACGACACAATTTCTGATATTTACTCTTTGCTTGAGGGTCCAGCATTGGAACTATTTTTCTGTCCCGAAGAACTTGAGGACGGATATACTTTCTTTGATAGAAGGTTTGAGGTTGCCTATTCTCTCAATGAGGTGGAGAAGACGAATGAAGCTCAAAAGGTTTACGAGAGCATTGAGGACCCAAGTTCTTCAGTATTGAACAATCTTGCTTTGATATACGAAGGACAAGGAGATATAAAGAAGGCAAGGGAAACTATCACAAGAGCCATTGAACTAACTGATGGAAAACAAGAACTAATAAACAGAAATAAAGAAAGGATGTTCTCTGTGAAGAAAAGCAATACTCTAAAAAACAAAAGAGCCGAAGTAGCTCAAAAACCAAAACTGAACTGGTCCGATATTGAAATCAAGTTTACAGATGATAATAACATTGAAATCTATACCAAAGGAAAACTCTCAACCAAAGGTGATTATGAAACTTTTGGCTTCAAAAAACCGAACAATATATCTTGGGAGATACTACGGGCACTTTCAATCACTAAAACCAAAATAAAAGGAAATATGGAGTTTTATTTGACCCCAGATAATATGTTCAGCAAAGATGCTTTCAAATATAAAACTAACAAGAAAAATCTATTCCAAAAATATAAATCAATTTTATCAAAAGCACTGTGTGAACATTTTGATATAACAGAAGAACCAATACCTTTTGATAAAGCCGTGCAGGGATACAATCCTCTATTAAAAATCACTCCAGAGAAGGACTTGAGAAGTCTTGAAATACAAGACACCAGAGCATCAGAATACACTGAAATATAATTGATTGACTGAAGTTTTCAGCGAGATGTAAAGACAAAAACTACTTGAAATATAGTGGTTTTTTCTTTTGGGCTGATTTTTCAGCATATAAGGTGAGAGCAGGAACACTCTCAACATTATAAATTATTAAGCAAAAATTATATGCAAAAAGCACATAAAACAAAAAATGACTTTGAGTATATCCAGTCAGAAAACTCAAAAGAGTTTTTTCAAAGTGCAGATTTAGGTCTCGCTACCGCACTATGTTGTAGAGGATACAGTCTCATAACATTAGACAAACAAGACCCTCGTAAGGTTTCTTTTATATTCAAACGAGAGGTCGGGATAGAAGAAGATGCCGATGCTTATTGGTCCAATGAATTGGAAACCAAAGCACGGAATTATTTTGATAATTTGCGAACATTAAAAAATCGCATCTACTCTGAATAAATTACTCACCAATAAATTACAATATATGACTACAAAAATAACTATACAAGAATATCTCTCACAGAAAAGCATTACCTATCGTGAGAGCGGACAGGAACTCATTACGAAGTGTATATTCAATGACTGTGATAGAGATAGTGGCGAAAGCGAAGCACATCTTTATTTCAACAAAGATACCTCGCAATATGAGTGTAAAAAATGTGGAGAAAAAGGTAATCTGATAACACTACAAAAACACTTCGGCGATAAAACTACCCCACAGCGTGCATCATCATATAGGGGTCCAAGATTTAGCGATGAACTCGTGCAGAAGTGCCACGAGCAGTTGCCTGAAAGAATAAGAACTTATCTCAATGAACGAGGCATCATAGATGGAGTTATAAACAGCTACAAAATCGGCTATGGCACTTTCTATGGTAAGAACTATATCACTATCCCAATAATGGATGATGACGGATATAAGTTTTTCAAATTGCGACAAGACCCTAAAGATGGCAACAGTAAAATCACATATCCAAAAGGTGCAGAGGCACAGCTCTTTGGAATGTATGCACCATCAGAAGAAAAACAAATCATCTGTGAGGGTGAACTAGATGCACTTGCTCTTATTTCAGAGGGTTGTTTTGCTCTTACTTCTACACACGGAGCAGGAACATTCAAAGAAGAATGGATTGATGAGGATGTAAGAAAATGTCAGAAAATCTATGTTTGCTTTGATAATGATGAAGCAGGCAAAAAGGGCTCGCTACGAGTTCTTAAAATGTTGGAGAATGTTGGGCGAAATCTTAATCAGATTACACTTCCCGAAGAAGTTGGTGATGGTGGGGACATAACAGACTACTTAACAAAACTTAACCTTTCAATCCCTGACCTGTTTAATAAATATGCAAAGGAATATCCTGAACGCATTGACCCATCTCAATTTCAACCACTTACCCCAGAAGAATTATCGGAAGCACTAGAGCTCACTATTAAAAATGATAATGAAAATAAAATTGTTTCTTTTCTCTGTCAGCTCTCGGCATATACCGAAGATGCTCAATTTAATGTTTCGTTTAACAGTCCATCTAGCACGGGTAAAAGCTACATCGCTTTGGAAGTATCAAAACTTTTTCCGAATGAAGATGTCATTAAGCTCGGCAACTGCTCAAAAACTGCTTTCTTCCACGAGCAAGGAAGCTACAACAAAGAGACAAATGAAATCACTGTGGACCTTTCACGAAAGATACTCATATTTACAGATATGCCACACACGGGATTACTTGAGGGACTTCGTTCGTTTCTCTCTCACGATGAAAAGATAATGTATTCCAAAATTACCGACAAAAACCAGAAAGGTGGCAACCGCACAAAAACAATCGCACTTAAGGGCTATCCATCAGTCATATTTTGCACGGCAGGGCTTCGTATGGACCCACAAGAACAGACACGTTTCATTTTACTATCTCCCGAAGTTAATCAAGAAAAAATCCACGCAGGTATTTCAAATACCATTCGTAAAGAAGCAGACAATGAAAAATATAAAGCGTGGCTTGATAATGACCCAAAACGAAAACTACTCAAGCTCCGCATCCAAGCAATTAGACAAGAAAGAATTGACGATATTAAAATAGCGAGCCAAGAAAAAATCTTTGAACGATTTTTCAAAGAAGACAAAAAACTACAACCTCGTCATCAACGAGACATCAAGCGACTACTATCACTTGTGAAGTCGTTTGCCTTGCTTAATCTTTGGTGGAGAGACCGCAATGGTTCCACTATCACAGCAAACGATGATGACATAGACCAAGCATTCAAACTCTGGGAGAAAATATCAATCAGTCAGGAACTCAATTTGCCTCCATTTATATACGACATTTATATGGAGATAATTATTCCTGCATATAAAGAAAAAAATGAACTTCAATCGCAAGTGTTTGATGAGGCACCAAAGCACGGCATTACTCGCCAAGAAATCTTAGAAAAGCACTACAAGTTTTATGGGCGTATGTTAGATGCTCAACAACTCCGACAACAAATTATTCCTATACTTGAAACATCAGGTCTTATTTATCAAGAACAGGACCCGAATGACAAACGAAAGATATTGATTTCGCCATCTACTTTTTTCGGAGCACAAACACAAAACAATAGTGATGACGAGTGTGGGGTGGAACCATTATTAAATAATCATAAGTCTGAATTAGATGAGTTCTAATTTTGGCACAATAAAAATTATGCAAAATGAAAATAAAAGTGGTCCAAAGACCACACAAGGCAAAGAAGTAAGTAAAATGAATGCTCTTAAGCACGGATTTTTAAGCAAAGAAGTATTGATGGATGGTGAAGATGAAAATGAACTACTTCTTATCACTAATAATTTTCACAAAGAGTTTCAATCAGAAACAGAAATGGAAAAAGTTCTTGTGGACAGAATAGTTGCAAATATATGGAGATTGAAACGAGCAATGCGAATGGAAAATGGTGAAGTTATTTCAAGTATGGGAGGACTTATGTATGAGAGTGATAAGTTTTTTAGATACGAAACAATGCTTGAACGAGGACTTTTTAAGGCACTTCACGAATTAGAAAGATTACAAGCAAGAAGAAACGGTAAGGATGTTCCTTTGCCAGTCTCTGTTGATGTAGATGTAAGTAAAAATGATTAGGTCGTATTATCAAGATTTCCTAATGATTTCGGATGTATGAGAAAACAAGAAGCAGACTGGTGTAAGAAAATAGAAATCTGGTGGCTACTTCGTGATGTGAAGAATAGTGGCTATAAAAATACGACCATCTCTTGGGGCACAGATGGAGATAGAGGTAGTGTTGGATGTGAAGTGAACTTGTTCAATGATGAACCATACGCACGATTTCATTACACACAAACAGATAATTCAACAGGTGAGAAAAAAGATTTTGATTATAAAGTCCCAATTGTAAAAACTCCTTGCAACTTTGGAGGTTTCAGATACTGGTTTAAGTGTTCACTTTATAAGAGTGGCGTGTATTGTGGCAAGCGTGTTGGAGTTCTCTATAAAGATGGCGACTGGTTTGGATGTCGGCACTGCTATGAGCTCACTTACTCATCAAGAAATGCTAATCGTGGATATAAACTTTATCCATTATTCCGTATGTTAGAACTTGAAACAAAAGCAGAAAAACTACACGAGAAAACAAGGAACTATACTTATCGTGGTAAACCAACTAAAAAAAGAAAGAGATTAGAAAAAATCTACGAAGAAATGTATAGACATTATCCAAGAATTAAAAACTTATAAGTATTCAAAAATAACGATAAAAATGGTATTATGAATAAGCTACACGCAGAGTTAAATAGTGAACTTTTTGTGCCCAAAGAGGGGCAACGAGACTTTGCGTGTAGCAACAAGAAGTCGCTTCGTTGTCCCTCTTTTGGTATTATCAACCCTAATAATGTCTCGGAAGATGTCGCTCTTGATTACTTCGCCAGTATTCTAGTAGAGGCATTTCTGGACAAAAAAGAATATGAACGCAATAAATTACTCAAATCACAAACGGGCAGTGATATATGTCCGAGTGTCCACGAAAGAGCAAGTGGATGAGGGAAACAGTTTGAGCACGCAACAAAAAATCTGTAATGATTATGCACTCAAACACGAATATGAGGTCGCAGAAACTTTTATTGAGCAAGGAGAAAGTGCGAAAACGGCGGACCGCACAGAGCTTCAAAAATTGCTCACATATTGTGCTGATAAAAAGAACGGAGTAAAGGCAGTCATTATTTATAAACTAGACCGTCTTTCTCGCAACACGGACGACTACAGTCAACTCCGTCTTTTGCTTAAGCGTTATGGAGTAGAAATAAAATCTACATCTGAACACTTTGAAAATAATCCTGTCGGTCGTTTTATGGAGAATACAATGGCAAACATCGCACAGTTTGATAATGACATTCGTTCTGAACGCTGTGCGGGAGGAATGAGAGATGCTATGAGAGATGGTCGTTATGTATGGATGGCAACTGTAGGTTATAGAAATGTAAAAATCGCAGGTAGAGCTACTATTGAGCAAGATGAGATTATGGCTCCGCTAATACTGCGAGCATTTGAACTTGTGGCATCAAACATTTACCCAACAGAAGAAATTAGACGAATGATGACAAAAGAGGGACTGTTTAATAAAAAAGGTAAACCTTTCACAAAAGGATATTTCTATAAAATGCTTACCAACGAACTTTTTGCAGGATGGATTGTAAAGTTTGGAGAAAGACATCGTGGAACTTTTACTCCGATAGTATCAGATGAACTTTTTAATCAAGTTCAGAGAGTATTAAAATATAAAGGACGAAAGCATTCAGCATATATCACAGACCATCCAGATTTTCCCTTGCGAAAGTTTATAATAAACCAAGATGGCAAAAAACTCACTGGTAGTTGGTCCAAAGGACGACATAAAAGATATGCGTTTTATCGCTTTGGAGGTAATAATTCAAATCACAACAGAGATAAGTTTGAAGAAGCATTTATGGCTTATGTAAATAAATATGGCTTTGATGATACAAAAATTAAAAGATTAAAAGAGCTCGTGCGAGAGAACCTAGTGAAAGCGACACTAGACCAACGCAAAGAGACGGACCGTTTGAAAAAATATATAAATGAGCTTACAGAAAAGCAGACAGGTATAATCAAAAAAAACTTAGATGGGATTATTCCTGATAATGTTTTGAAACAACAACTAGCAATGATAGACAAGGAATTACTTAATGCAAATGCCTCGCTTGCTGTGATGCCTAACACAGACACCAATTATGAGGAAGCTGTAGAGTTTCTTGAGGAGTATCTAAAAAACCCAAGTGCTGTATGGAAAAATGCAAAGATAGGAGTGCAAGTTAAATTGCAATGGTTCCAATTTCCACTAGGTTTGACGTTTCAAAATAATTTTTTTGGAACCGCTGAAATGTGTAGCTTTTTCAAAGTAAAAGACCTCGCCTTGGGGACGAAGTCTTCTAATGTGGACCCTAGGAGATTCGAACTCCTGACCTTTGCTTTGCAAAAGCACTGCTCTACCAGCTGAGCTAAGGGCCCTCTTTTTCTAACCAAGATATTCTACTGTAAAACGAGATTTATGCAACATGGAGCTTTCGGCCATACCAGCGTATACTCAAGAAAAAAAATCACATGAAAAGTTTACTTGTTCTTTTACTGCCCATCTCATTAATTGCTTGTGTAGATCCTCATGGAAAAAATGATATCCAAACACAAAGCAAACACCCCCTCTCAAAAGACTCAGCGATTGATATTAGCGATGAGTTAGATTATTTTAAGATTGTCCTTATAGGACAGATTGATACTGCCTGGCTATCTGATTATCCAGGGCTCTATAAAGATACTACCTCTATAGAGAATACTGGTTGGTACTTCAAAGTATCACTTGATTCAGTAGAATACATACCTAATGGAGATACTATTTTTGTATCTATGAAAAAACTTAAGGGTAAAAGAGTGTCGACTAATCTTCAGAAAAATTTCTTTTCAAATTTTGAAAGAAACCGAAGAGAATACAGAGCAGTTGTAATTCCTTACTCAAAAAGCTTTAAGTAATCACAAAAAAGCCACGTACTCGTATACGTGGTTTTCTTATTTCTATATCTTAGAAATTATCTATCAGCCTTGATCTTGCCTTCAACAGTGATGTTGAATCCTTTCAATGCCTTCACAATAGTGCGAGCATCGGCACGTGCAGTTTCGAGATCTGCGCGAGCAGCCTTGATCTTTGCATGTGCGTCAGTCATCGCCTTTTTGTTTGCATCGATGGTTGCCTGATCCCCGTTGTCTGGGTGCAGGTTCACGACGAGATTGAGTGCCGCACTTGCCTGTACTTTTGCATCAGCAATCTTGGCCTTGTAATCAGCGGATGCGGTTTCGAGGGCAGTGACATTGTTTCCAGCATTTTTTGCTTCGACAATGCGCGCATCAAGCTTGGTACCAAAGGTCGTCATGAGGTCAGCTGTTGTGTTGATACGATCAACAGTTGCCATCACCATACCTTGTGGGATCACGAGCATGTAGATGCGGTAGCTCTTGGTGATCGATGCGATGTCGGCCTTGAGTGTCGCCTCATCAGTATCTGCAATGATCTTTGCTTTGAGCGTTGTTAATACGTTGATCTGACCATCGATAGTTGCCTTGATCGTTACCTTGCTTGCATCAGAGACACGCTTCATTGCGTCGATACGTGCTTCAAGCTTGTTGAGGGATGCAATCCGTCGATCAATCTCTGCAACTGCACGTTCACGTGAGGTGCCTTTTATATTTGCTTTGATATCACCACGGACTTCGACTCGATCTCTGCGGTCATCATTTTTGTTTTCGTGCTCAACGGTTCCGTCATCTTCGGCATGGTCTCGTCCTCCTCCTATGCCAATACCGAGAAATGTTTTTGCCTTTACTTCAGTGTCATTCGCATATGCTACTGGTGCACCGATGAGTGTCACCGCGAGTAATGCGAGAATAATGGGATTTGTTTTTTTCATAGAGTAACTCAATAGGGTTAGTTAATTTCAGTGTAAAGTGATTGGTCATGCTCTGCGTTATCGATATCGCTCGCATCAGTGTCGATTGCCTTGAGTTGGCCGTCGATCGTGATGATGTCGCTATCGAGATCAATGTTTGCTGTGCCAGCACTGAGTTGTGCATCTGCAGCAGTCTGGTTGCGGATCATTGCGTCATGCTGTTTGATCTCTTCGTTGTGTTTGTGATTCCACACGCCAAAGCCGACACCTCCTGCAACGAGAACACTGAGAGCAATTTGTAGAAATAGTGACATAAATAAAATAGTTATTACGTACCTGATAATGCCACCTCGTGGCCATCCTTCAAGTATATACCCCAATGGGTATATCTGTAGAGACGACTCCCATCTCCCCTACTTACCTTTACATACGAGAAATGTGATGCCTAAATATTAGACCTGCAGAAAACGTGGTACTGTAAAGAAAATATTGTTCTATGAAAAAAACAAAACAAGTTGTGTACATCGCATTCGGTACGCTTATGTTAATGATGTGGCTTATTGCCAAAGGTATTGAGTATGGCTTCTTTGGATTTAAAATATCGATTAGTCTGTTTTTTATTTTGGTGTTACTGGTTCTTTTGGTGTTTCGCTATCTTCTCAGTTCTTATCAAGGAACACTCTTGGCCTGGTGCAAGACATACAAGACAGTATTCCCAGCAACATTTTCTTTTCCAAAGAGTGCTCAAAAGGAGTCTCCATCACTATTGCCCCCATCTCAGGTAGTGCTCGATATACTTATTGGAAAGGGTAGCTTTACTATCGATGACACCAAGCAGGCAATCGAAGATTTTAAAGATGAAGAGCGCAAGGCCGGACGAAAACCAATTTCTTCGTATCAAGTCACCCAAAACACTAGTGACGACAAAGCAGCCAGGGACATCCTTATCAGAATCGTTATGTTATTTACTGATCTATCACATGCCGAATACCAACTCAGTGATGGTACAGATCCACGACAGTCTAACCCTCGCCCCAAAGGTTGGTCTATCAAACCAAAAGTAAATCCCTCGTAGTGTATATGTTACATATCTATGAGGGATTTTTTATTTACCAGTTTCTTGACAAATTTTTTGTAAATCGTAGTATCAAGCAAAACCGACACTCATGGATACATTGACTATACTTATCAAGCTTTTCACTCAAAGGGAGCTCCTGGAAATATGTATATCGAAAAAGAGTATCGAAGCTTCTGGAGAAGAAAAGTATTATGGACGACTTCATTCAAAAAAATATGGCTCACCTATTCGTATGCGAGACATGCTCTATCAAGAATTTCTGATTGTAAGAGATTCCAAGGAAAGTCTTGCACGAGACTTGTTCCACCTCGCAATGTCCGAACCATTATGGTTTGGTTCGCCTGGTGATTACAAGTATGTGATTGAGTGGAACAATAGCAAAAATTTTTTTGAAGAGCGTCAAATTACACCAGAAGAAGATGCCCTGTACAACAAACTTATTCCACCGGCACAGGCCTGACATAAAATTGTCAGGCCTTTTAATATTCCTTGACAAAGTATAGATAAATTGTAATATAGTAATCAAACTACGTTATATGAAAAAGAAATATATTATCTTGTTTTCCATTCCTGAGCCCTTTGCGGCAAAGATATGCGGCCTTATGGATAAAGTGTGTGCATATCTTAAAGTTGAAGCACCGTACAAAACTCTGCCTCCGCATATCACCTTTCATCAACCTATTGTTGGCATCGATGAACAAACAATCAAGAATCTGACACAAAGCATGTCATTACAAATCCAACAGACCCGAATTACCGTCAGTCATTTGTTCAATTTTGGGACCCGATATGTTGTATTGCCAGTACAAGCGACAAAAGCAACTGCGGCGCTATGGGTTGGCATTACAGAGCTCCTTGCACAACTTCCTGAGTATGAACACGATCAGTACGATCATGACAACACCCTTCATATCACCATTGCAGGAAAAATAGAAGAAGTGGTGTTTGTAAAAGTATGGGAATATGTAAAGAAAATTTCAGGAGAAACGATGCATATCCCGCTCGATAGACTCATGCTTTATAGCAAAACCATTGATGACGAAAATGCTGTATGGGAAAAGGTAGAAGAGTATGCACTTCGATCCAGGAATTGATTAGCTAAAACATGAAAAAACATTTGCCGCCTTCGTGCGGCTTTTTTCTTTGGAAAAGGAGTATACTACCTGTATTAGCACTAACTGAGGACATATATATGGAAACTACTAAAGGAAGTACAAATACTACATTGCTCGTCATTATTCTTTTGATCATCGTTGGACTGGGCGTATGGTACATCACTGACCATCGCGGACGTCGTGGCTCTGATGACAGTCTCAACATCAAAGTCGATCTCCCTTCTGGAAGCGATGATGGCACCCCGGACCAAGGCCCTGGCGATCGATAATACTAACGTAAAAAACCACTTACTGATCTAAGTGGTTTTTTGTTTGACAAATACTTGAAAAGTCCTAATATCAAGCAAAACATTTAATATATGAGAAATAAAAAAGCCCAGGAAGCCATGGACAAGTATATAGATATACTTTTCAAGCATTTATTTGATATTGTTGATCAGATCTTACGGCGCACATATAGTGATGATCATCACGAAACAAAACGTTTATTACTTAACTCCCCTCAAGGTTTCTTACTAAAAAACATGGTTGTGTATGCAATGTTGGATAAATATCCACGAATAGCTGCGGCTCGTGGCAATCGCCCCACACAACATATGATCACCTTAACCTTTGCTTCAGCTGAGAGTGCTGCTCAGGCAGTAATAATTCTTGATGCAATTGCTGAATTTACAAAAGAAGAATTTTCGATTACATTTACTCCTGAGCGAGAGCAAGGAGGAAGTCGCAAAATCTTTTGTAATTTCTAAACTACAGAACACCTCTAT
This sequence comes from uncultured Candidatus Saccharibacteria bacterium, assembly GCA_964474435.1. Classification (GTDB taxonomy): domain Bacteria; phylum Patescibacteriota; class Minisyncoccia; order Phycocordibacterales; family UBA9973; genus UBA4124. The sequence continues at coordinate 263,878 of CAYYSI010000001.1, forward strand.
CGTACATAGTGTATGGTAGAGGTTTTATTTTTATATCCATTGAGCATGCTCCGACTTACCGAGGCACAATGCCAAGCCTATCTTGTACCAAATTCCGGATCACCTGATGGCTCTCCTTCCATGCAAACCATACTGCCGCAGCCCACATCTCAATCATATTGTTTCTTTTTTCACCATGCTCATATTTGAGTATCATTGCAGCCGTGATCGATCCGCGATCGTTGGGAAATACTACCCCTGGCCAATCATGTGCGCCTTGTGCGAGTACCATATGCGTGTCTTGTATTTGCCTGCCGGTATAATGATGCTCAACATGCAGATACAGACCAACGAGTGCAAACACAATCTTGATCGGCTTGGTCTCGAGTGTCGCAGTTTGAGCAGTATACGCATCCACAATATACTGATGAATAAACCGCTCATCGGCATGCTGCATCGTATCGAGTGACAAGAGGTCATACGCGATTTGGTCTTGAGAAAGTGGTTTGCGATCCATATGGGTAGTATAGCGCCCTGTTACCCTTTTCGTGCAGCTTCAATAGTCGCAACGTCGATCTTCTTCATGGTCATCATTGCTTCAAATGCGCGTTTTGCTTCTGCTCCACCGGCTGTGAGCGCCTCGGTGAGCGCACGCGGTGTGATCTGCCATGAGACTCCCCATTTGTCTTTGCACCATCCGCACTCGCTCTCCTTGCCGCCATTGTCCACTATCGCGTTCCAGTACCGATCTGTTTCTTCTTGAGTATCTGTTGCGATTTGGAATGAAAACGCTTCGCTTTGCGTAAACATGGGTCCACCGTTGAGTCCCATACATGGGATCCCACACACCGTAAACCCTACCACGAGCGCCTCCCCCTTTTTACCATCAGGGAAATCACCCGGTGCATATGAGACATTGTTTACCTTACTATCCGGGAAGGTAGCTGCATAAAACGTAGCTGCTGCTTCTGCGTCCTTGTTAAACCAGAGACAAATGGTGTTTTTTGGTATTGTATTCATGTATGTATTTTACAATAGCACTGTAGGATTTCCAAAATGAACTAAGTTAATTTGCTGGCAGTTTGGATTAATATTGGAACTAATCTGGTACTATCTAGGGATGGAAAGGAATTTCACAGGGATCGGCAGTATCAGGATAGAGAAGCTTACCGAGGAAAAAGCACCTGAAGTAATCGAGCTTATATTGTCGGTTTATAAGCATGAAAACATCTGGCCTGATTATCTAAAATCAGATCTAGAAAAAGAGGTTTTCTCCTCATTTCAGGATACTTGCTACAAACCTGTATTTTTTATTGCGCTATACAGTAATAAGATCATCGGCGTCGCAAGCTATATGGAATCCCATATTTCGTCTGAAGCATTTGAGTTGTCATTTGCAACCGTTCTGCCAGAGTACCAAGGTCATGGCATTGGTACATACCTTACACACATACGATTAAAGGAAATTGCTGAGCGAGAGAAAGACGCCTTTATTATTACCCGAACAAGGTTTCCGAGGATATTTGAAAAATTCAATTTCAAATATATCCAAAAGACACTTGATTCGCATGGCAGCAACGGACCATACGACTATATGTTCTGCTTAGCAAAAGATGTAGTATTTGATCATACTATATGAATATTTTAGAGACTATAGAAAAAATACCTGATCTGATTATCCCCTCGCTCAAGCAGCGCAATTATGCAGTGTATACATTCTGGCGAGAAATATGCCACATCACGGGGTCATTAGTATTATTATTGGTTGCTACCTTACTAGGATTTACTGCTGTAGTAATAATTTTCATAGTACTTGGGCTGTGGATGACATACCAAGAGTTTTATCTTCACCCTAAAAAATATAACCAACCCTTATGGAAAGGTATTACGGATTGGCTTTCATGGATTTTACCTTTTATTATTTACTTCTTATTACAATAGCGATTAGGACAGGTCTCTCTTATACTATTCATATGATAAACATCAGATCAGCAACCATAGACGACATAAAAATCCTCCAGGTACTCAATAGCGAAGTCTTTGGGGACAATTTCAGGTATGACATTGATCTAGATTTAAACTGGTCACTTTCGGAAGAAGGAAAGCAATATTACTCCTCAGCTCTTTCGGAGGAAAGCGCAGTATGTCTTATTGCGGAAGATGCTGGCAAACCGGTTGGCTATCTCTCAGGCGGCAAGAAAGAAGAAGTCGGAAGGAAAGGAAAATATTTTGAGATATACGATATGGGTGTGACTCCAGACTATCGCTCAAAAGGCATAGGGAAAATGCTCATCGATAGATGCTTCGTCGAAGCAAAGTCAAAAGGTTTTGAGAAAATTTCTGTTAGAGTTTATTTCAAAAACTTCAAGGCTATTGAATTTTACAGACGTTCTGGACTACAAGAAATCGAAGTCGGTCTTGAGAAATCACTTTAAAAAACAAAAGATATTTTATTTGCTGGGGAACTAGGACTCGAACCTAGATAAACGGAACCAAAATCCGTTGTCCTACCATTAGACGATTCCCCAATATTGGCTTCGATTTTATACCATATCTCTACATCTTTTCAAAATTCATCATTTAGGAATAATTGACATTTTCTCACCTAAGATGTATTTTAATAAAAAAAAATCTATATGAAACTTTTACATTCAGTTGATACCTTTTTGTATAAAAATACTGAAAGGTTAATGCAAAGAGTACCCTATCTCTACATTGCATCGTTTGCAGTATGGTTCGGATTTGCAGTTGCACTTGGTACCAAACTTATCGAATCATTTGGAAGAAGTATGTTATTCATCGTCTTTCCAATATTGATGATGTTGATCGTCTTTGCGCTAAAATTATTTTATCCTACTCAAAATGATTGGTTTGATAAATTAAGTTTCAAAAGTGCACGAACATACGAATTGCGAAACATGCCAGCCTTCCTGATAGTGTTCACTATTGTAGGAATGCAGTACTCATGGCCGTACGCAAGATTATCGATGGCATTCGTATCGAGCTATCTTATATTTTTATATTTTGGCTCTTGTATAGAAAGTAATCGAAAACCCTCACCATGAGGGTTTTTATTTTTCTTCAGCACCCACCATTTCTATAAACGCAAGCTCGAGTGGGAGCGCCGGTACTGATGCATATGCGATCCGCTCGATCGCAGTGATGAGCGCAACAACGCCGCGAGATGATATCACTTCAGTACTCTCAACTGCTCCCTTCTTTACGATCTCGACATATTGTTCGCCATGCTCTGCTTCGAGTGTATCGCGCATGCTTGGACTGTAGCGATACATGAGCGACAGTCGCATTGTGTCGAGCAAGAGCTGTGCGAGGAGCATCATGTCAGTGTGATGCTCCTCTGCATGTGCAAGTGTCTTGTATGCTGCATCAATATCCTTTGCAATCAATGCACTATAAAGTTCTTGGATAGTGGTGAGCGATGGTGCACCAGTGATCGTCTCCACAAGCTCGCGGGTGATCGTGCGACCCTTTGCCGCAGAAAATACTTTTTGCAATATCGAGAGCGTGTCGCGAAATGATCCATCCCCGAGAAATGCCACTAGTGCCGCACTTTCTGGATCAATAACAAATGATTCTTTCTCTGCAATATCGGCCACCATCTTTGCCAATATTTTTTCGTTCGGTTTGCGGAATGAAAATGTCTGACAACGCGACAGTATCGTCTCGGGCACTTTGTCGAGTTCAGTCGTCGCCAATATAAAGATGACATGTGCTGGTGGCTCCTCCAGAGTTTTGAGCAGTGCATTGAATGCCTCCTTCGACAGCATATGCACCTCGTCGATGATGTAGACCTTGAACCTCGAAGAGAATGGCAGCACACGCACCGCAACACGGAGCTCACGGATGTCGTCGATACTGCGGTTGGATGCGGCATCTATTTCATTGATGTCTTCGGCATTGGTCCCAAGTGCTCGAGCAAATATGCGTGCAAGTGTCGTCTTGCCCGTGCCACGAGAGCCAGTGAAAAGGTATGCGTGAGAGAAATTTTGGTTCTCGATAGATGCTGCCAGCACTGAGACAATATGTTCCTGCCCCACCACTTCTGCCCAATCCTCTGGGCGATATTTTCGATAGAGTACCTGATCGTGCATGGAGCTATTATAACAGAATAAAAAATCCCCGCTTTTGCGAGGATTTTATAAAATTTAATACTTAACTACCATCATCATACCCACATTCTTCTGGTGGACGTTGCGGTAAAGGTTCTGTAGAACCGAGCAACCAGGAAAAGAACAATGCCACCACAGAGACAATTACAAAAGGTGCAGTATATAACCTCCAGTTGAACAATGGGTTGGTATGAGACTCAAAAGATGTTGACCATTCTGAATACGTTGCCAAGGCGATAAGCCATAGAATGACGTACACAATGAAAAGTATTTTTATAATTCCTACATTTCGCTTTCTTCTCAAGGTATTATATTTGGCAATTCTTTCTTTTGAGGTGAACTGATTGTATTTCATAAAAAGTGCGTTTTAATTTGCACTTATAATACTTACGATTTATTTTTTGTCAAGAATTCTGCAACAATCTCCTCCACTTCCCCACTATTCTTCGTCTCCATCAATTTGATCCGCAATTCTTTTGCCCCAGTAAATCCTGTGCAGTATGCCTTGAAGTGTTTCTTCATGATTGCGAAGCTTTTTATGTCACCAAGGAGTTCTTCAAAGAGCTTGGTGTGCTCAACAAGTACTAGTAGTCGTTCCTCTGTTGTGATCGGATTGGTTGCAGATGTGGGCGCAGTGCGTTTCGTATCAAAAAAGTGTTTGAGGATTGGGACATTTCGAAATATGGACTTTTGTGGCAATGCCGCAACCACTTCGCGAGTCACATCAAAGAACCATGGATTGCCAAAGAGTGCTCGCCCCACCATTACGCCGTCGCATCCAGACATCTGTGCCTTTGCTCGCCCATCTGCAAGGCTCGTCACATCGCCATTACCAATGATCACCGTCTCTGGTGCAAGTTTGTCACGAAGCTTCACGACTTGTTTAATGCGAGACCAATCAGCAGGCACAAGCGAGAGCTCTTTGCGCGTGCGAGCATGGACTGTGAGTGCCGCAATGCCCTCTGAGAGAAGTAATGGGATCCATGTATCAATCTGTACGTCGTTGTATCCCACACGGGTTTTCACTGACACGGGAATGTCTTTGCCTGCATTTTTAATTCCCTGTTTTGCAGCTCTTATTATTTCGAGTGCTCGCTCAGGATCTTTGATCATCGCAGCACCTGCGCCTTGTTTCTCGATCGTCTTGTCAGGGCAGCCCATGTTGATATCGACTCCGTCGAACCCGAGTTCTGCCGCAAGCTGTGCTGCACCTTCCATCATGACGGGGTCAGATGAAAAAAGTTGTGCCACAATCGGTCGCTCCATTTCTGAGTATTCGAGATCCCGCTGCAGCACTTCTCTGCCCGCACTCATGAGTCCATTTGCAGACACAAACTCCGTCCACATCACGTCAGGCTTGCCGTACTTTGTAATCAAACGTCGAAATGCCGCGTCAGTGACATCTGCCATTGGCGCCACTGCAAAGAATGGCTTCTTTTTATTTCTTAGTTCTATCCAAAAATTCATGCTGTATACCTTATTGGAACTTATACACTACTTTGTTTGCAAAGCGAAGGTCGAGATACTCGAGGACCTTGGTTCGGTCATGGTACATCTTTTGCAATGGATCAGTGCGCAGACCACTATAGAGGACGTCGAGCGCAGTTGCGACATCTCTCGAAGGATCAAATAAAATAGTCGCGCGGTTGCCGTTATGAAAGATATGTACCGACAACGTATGCACATCATCCATATGGAACTCAAGCGGTGTGATGTCGATCGATCGCAACTTTTGATCAATGAGCGCAATCATGCCGAGCTCTCCATCACCCAATGGACTAAATGGATATGGCGCACGCTCACCTGCGTATATCTTGAGATACGCACTTCCTGAGAAATACGGCGCGTCGGCGAATACTGTCCCCGTCTCATCCATGAACGAACATGTCTCATCATGATCACACCATAGATACACACCTGGATATTCGACAACGGTTGCACGCAGTGAATGCATTGAGACCCGCTTCACGTCGACAGATTTGAATCGTGGGAAATGCTCCTTCACCTTTGCTGCGAGTACATCAGGTTTCGAAAGAAAGATACTTGCCTTGGGCAACACAAGCACGTAGTTGCCACCCAAATCACTGAGTACAAAGTCTGACACCTCAACAGGATCCGCAACACTCACGCCTTCGACTTCTACTTCACGTATCTGAAATTGCGGTACTCGTATCAGAAAAATAATTCCAACAATGACGATGATACTGATCCCAATACCAAGCACGCGCTTCACTGGAAACGATCGCTGCTTTTTTGGATCCTTGTCCTGCTTCAGAACATGTGCGTGGTATGAGCGTTCATACATACTACTGTTTCGTTATGCGATCTTTGCCCATATAGGGGCGGAGTACTTCTGGTACGATGACACTTCCGTCTGCTTGTTGATAGTTTTCAATAATTGCAATAAGTGTACGTCCGACAGCTACAACAGTTGCGTCATTCATATGCAGTGGTTCAATTTTTCCATCGCTTCTTTTGACACGAGTATTCAATCTCCGAGCCTGAAATCCTGCGATACAATCTGCGCTGTGTGTTTCGCGGTAGGTATTTTGCCCTGGCATCCAGGTATTGATATCGATTTGACGATAATCAGGGAATCCCATGTCACCCGTACAAACCAACATCACCTCATATGGCAATTTCAATGTCTGAAGCACATACTCCTGAATAGCTACTAAGAATTCTTGTTCTTGTAATGACTGTTCTGGGAGGGAGAAAACTTCCATTTCGATTTTATCAAATTGATGCTGTCGCAAAATTCCTTTTGTATCTTTCCCATATGTACCCGCTTCTCTTCGGAATGCTGTTGAGTATCCTGCGTATCTGATCGGTAAATCTTTTTCTTCAATAATCGAGTCCATGTGAATTGGACCAAGTGTGTGTTCAGCACTTCCAACAAGCATCAGATCGTCTTCGGGAAACATGTAGTGATCTTCTGGTGTTAAAAATCGTGCCATTCTGTTTTGCACAGCCGGTCGCACAAACACTGGTGGAATAACTGGAATAAATTCTTTTACAGAAACAGTAACACTTGCCTTTTCTGCGATCGATTGGAGTAATGTTGCATCAGTCAAAATTTTGAAACAATATTGTATGAGCGCAAACTGCATCAACGCAAGATCCCCTTTCAGGTATGCAAAACGTGAGCCAGCAACAGTTGCAGCAGTTTCTGTATCAATAATGCCAAGCGCCACCCCAATTTCGTGGTGATCTTTTGGCGTAAAATCAAACACTGGCTTCTCTCCCCATGATCGTATGACCACATTTCCAGATTCATCTGGTCCAACTGGAGTATCAAGAGATGGAATATTTGGAACCTTAATCATCAAATCAACAAACTGCTTATCAATAGTAGTAAAGCGTGACTCTACCTCTTCAAGTGTTTTCTTGAGTTCAGTTCCAGCTACTGCGTCCCGATTTGCAGCAGCAGTATTTCGCTTTGCATTAATTTCATCAATTTCTTGACGTATTACCTTGCGCTCTTCGGATAGACGAATAAGCTCATCAATATTGACGTTGCGGTTTTTATTTTTACAAGCAGCCTCAACAACCTCCTTGTTTTCCTTGATGAATTTGATGTCTAACATGATCCATAAAATATACCTTATTTTTGGAATTTGTACATAAATAAAAAAGGCTTCACTGAAATTATGTGAAGCCTTCTAATGCAGCACGACGTCTTGCCGAATAAGATGCAATAACACCCATAGGTACTTGACCATTATATTGTCTTTTCAAACTATCGAGCTGATTATCGAAGAATTTTTCCATTTCCCCTTTTTTATTAGCTTTTATAGTCCTTGATTTATTAAATGATAAGCCAAGCTGACTAAGTGGTATCTTTGGCATACTTATATTTTTCTTCTTTATACCATATTTTTATATTTCCATTAACTTTTATTTGTACTATATATTCATGCCCCGATTCCCTATTCACACCATTGATCCGCTCGAGCCCTTTCCTCAGCTCGCCGAGATTCCCGAGCCGCCCAAATCCTTTTTCATCCGCGGAAATCTTGATCGTATCACTGGCACCAAGCTCATCACGGTCGTAGGCTCGCGCCGCTATAGCAGCTATGGCAAAGGTGTGTGTGAATCCTTGATCAAAAGTCTCGCAGGGTATCCAGTAACTATTGTATCCGGGCTTGCACTTGGCATTGATTCGATCGCACATCGCGCCGCCCTTGATGCCGGACTTCCGACCATTGCATTCCCGGGTTCTGGACTTGATTGGAATGTTATCTATCCCGCTCAACACAAAAGCCTTGCCGAAGAAATCCTTGAAGCAGGCGGCGCGCTCATCTCGGAGTTTCCCAACAACACACGCGGTGCAAACTGGACATTCCCCCGGCGCAACCGCATCAAGGCCGGACTCTCTGACATGGTCATCATTATAGAAGCCGAAGAAAAGTCTGGCACACTCATCACTGCCCGCCTTGGTAATGAGTACAACAAAATCGTCGGTGCAATCCCTGGCCCGATCACTGCGTCGACTTCCAAAGGCACCAACTGGCTGCTTCGTCTCGGTGCGACTCCGATCACCGAAGCGCGTGACATCCTCGAAGAGCTCGGTCTCGCCGAGAAACTCACTGCAGATATTTCCGAATACCTTATGTTAAATAGTGACGAAGAAAAAGTACTCGCCGCACTCAATGAACCCAAAACAAAGGAGCAATTGATGAAAGAGCTCGATCTCGATCCTGTCACGGCAAACATTCTCTTTTCAACACTGGAGATCAAGGGTGCAATTACCGAAACACTCGGCTTCGTTGAGCGCGTATTATAGTGCAAAAGTTTGCTAAATAAATCTCTCCATGGTACTACTGCTCTATCTCATATGAAATTATTAATTGTTGAATCCCCTTCAAAAGCAAAGACGATTGAGAAATATCTCGACGGCGCATATACCGTGCGTGCATCTGTCGGACACATTCGCGATTTGCCCAAATCCAATAAAAAAGCCATCGACATTGCTGCAGGCTTTGTCCCACAATATGAAATTTCCAAAGGCAAGGAACATGTCGTCGACGAACTCCGTGGGCTCGCACACTCTGCAAAAGAAATTGTATTGGCTACTGACCCGGACCGCGAAGGAGAAGCAATCGCATGGCATATCGAAGAGCTCTTGAAGCAAGACAAAAAAGTCACCGCACCCATTTCTCGCGTGACATTTAATGAGATCACCAAGGAAGCAATTACCGAAGCGTTGACGCATCCTCGCGATGTCGATACAAACCTCCGCAAAGCTCAAGAAGCGCGCCGCGTCCTCGATCGCCTCGTCGGATACGACCTCTCCGGTATCATTTGGAAAAAGGTGCGCTACGGTCTCTCTGCAGGTCGTGTGCAATCCCCGGCTCTCCGCATCCTCGTCGAGCGTGAACGCGAGATCAAGGCATTCATTCCCGAAACATACTGGGCACTCCTTGGCAATTTCAAAACGCAGAAAAATGTTGCAATCACACTCACCTGTACCGAAGAACCTCGTGACCGAAAAGAGGTTGAGCGTATCCTCGAGATTGGAAACAAAGAAGACTGGAAGGTCAAAGATATAAAGGAGAGTGAACAAAAGCGTTCTCCTCGCGCGCCATTTACGACGTCTACACTGCAGCAAGCAGCATCATCTCGCCTCGGCTTCTCTCCAAGTCGCACGATGCAAGTCGCCCAGAAACTGTACGAAGCGGGACACATTTCATATATGCGTACTGACTCTACGACACTCTCTGCGGTTGCCGTTGCGGCCATCTCTACTATTGTCGAGAAAAAGTATGGCAAGGAGTACCTCGAAAACCGCACATACAAAACCAAGGCAAAAAATGCCCAAGAAGCACACGAAGCAATCCGCCCAACGCATGTCGAAAAGATAAATGCCGGAAATAATGAAGAACAAAAGAAGCTCTATGCACTCATCTGGGAACGCACTGTTGCCTCACAAATGGCCGATGCCAAGCTTTTGAAGACTCGCATCGTTGCAAACGTCACTTCTGATTCCATTCCTGATTTCACTGTCACTGGCAGCCAAGTCCTCTTCCCAGGATGGCTCATTGCCGACCCCGATGCGCGCGGTGAAGACGTCGAACTCCCTGCGGTTAGCCAAGGCGAAGCATTGCAATTGATCGACCTCGTCGATACCGAAAAGCAAACTGAGCCACCAAATCGTTATTCTGAAGCAGGCCTTGTGAAAGAGCTTGAGGCTCGCGGCATTGGTCGCCCATCCACCTACGCTGCCATCATCCGCACGATCGAAGAGCGCGGCTATATCGAAAAGCTCGGCCGGTCTCTAAAGCCTACCGACACTGGTGAAGTCGTCTCTACATTCCTCGAACAAAATTTCATGGAATATATTTCTGATACCTTCACCGCCGAAATGGAAAACAACCTCGACGATATCGCATCTGGTGACAAAGAGTACGTAAAGACGCTCAAAGATTTCTACGGACCATTTAGCAAAGAAGTAAAAGAAAAAGACAAGCTCGACAAAGCAACAGTGCTCGAAGTCGCCGACGCAAAGTTCAAATGTCCAAAGTGTGGCTCTGGCATGCTCGTCAAACTCGGTCGTGGTGGCAAATTCCTCTCGTGCGACCGATACCCAGACTGTGATGGTGCACTCATGCTCGATGGTACTGAGATCAAAAAAGATGAGCCGATCGGAGTTGACCCAGAAACCAATCTCCCAATCTTTGTCCTCGTGGGACGGTTTGGTCCGTATGTCCAGCTCGGCGAACGCGCTGCCAAAAAAGTAGCAACCAAAGCTGCACGCGACAAAAACGGCAAACTCATCAAGAAAACTCCCGAAGAAAAACTCGCTGCAAAACTAGAAAAAGAAAAACAAAAAGCAATGTCCAAGCCAAAAATGGCAAGTATTCCAAAAGAAATTGATCCAAGCACGGTCACACTTGCTATGGCGCTCCATTATCTCGCACTTCCCCGCACACTCGGCACACATCCGACAGACGGCAAACCTATCATCGCAAACATCGGACGCTTCGGCCCATACGTCGGCCACGAACGCAACTTCCGCTCTATCAAGAAACCGCTTGATCCCTACACCATCACCCTCGACCAAGCACTTGAACTATTGGCACAAGAAAAGAAACCACGAGGATTCCAAAAGAAAAAGAAGGAATAGAAAAAATCAGGAAATACTGTAGTATGAGATTATGGACCTCAATTCCCTTTTCTCTCTCATTCAATACCCTCTTTCTCCGGAGGACAAAGCCCTCATTACAACTGCGTTTGAATTCTCACAAAAAAAGCATGATGGGCAGACACGCAACTCTGGTGAGCCATACATGACACACGCGCTTGCCGTCGCCCAAAACTGTGCAATCTTTGGGATGGATGTCGAAACGATTGTGGGGGGACTACTCCATGACGTTCTCGAGGACACGGACACAACTGAGGCAGAGATCGAAGAACTCTTTGGTGCGCAAATTTTGTTCCTAGTCAAAGGTGTCACCAAACTCGGCAAGGTCAAATACCGTGGCCAAGAACGCCACGTCGAAAGTATGCGCAAATTCTTTGTGGCGATGGCCGAAGACATCCGCGTCCTCATCATCAAACTCGCCGATCGCCTGCACAATGTATCTACTCTCGAACACGTGCGCCCTGATAAACAAAAGCGTATCGCACTCGAAACCATCGAAGTCCATGCGGCACTTGCAGGCCGCATGGGTATGGAGAAACTGAAGGGCCAGCTCGAAGACCTGTCTTTCCCCTTTGCGTTCCCCAAAGAATACGCTGCCACCAAAAAGATCATGGACTCCATCGTCCCCGAATCCCAAAAAGTAATCGAGCAAGTGCACACCGTTGTCGAAAAGACACTTGCTGATTTCAATCTCACTTCATCATCCGTGAGCTCTCGTATCAAACACACGTACAGCACGTACCGCAAACTTGTGAAATATAATATGAACCCCGAGCAGGTCTACGATATCGTCGCGCTTCGCGTGATCACACCAACTGTCACTGACTGCTATCAAATCCTCGGACTCATCCACATGCTCTGGAAACCAATCCCAAAACGTATCAAGGACTTCATCGCGCTCCCCAAAACCAATGGCTACCAATCCCTCCACACCACTGTCATCACTGATGAAGGTATTGTTGAAATACAAATTCGTACTGAGCAAATGCATCATGAAGCAGAGCTCGGTATTGCGTCCCACTTTTTGTACAAAGAAAATACTGCAGGCAAAGGCCCGATCCCTAGCAAAAAGCTCGCCTGGCTCGACGAACTCAAAGAGCTCCATACTGTTGTGCAAAATCCAAGTCGCTTTATCGAGCAACTGCGGATGGATTTCTTCAAGGACCGTATCTTTGTCTTTTCTCCCAAAGGTGATGTGATCGAGCTCCCGGATGATGCATGTCCGATCGACTTTGCATTTGCTATTCACTCAGACATCGGTAGTAGTACGAGCTCTGCACGCATCAATGGCAAGATGGCGCCACTCCATGCCAAGCTCAGCAACGGCGACGTCGTCGAGATCCTCACGAGCAAGACTGCAAAGCCAAGCAGCAAGTGGCTCGACTATGCCAAGACATCATTTGCCCGCAAAAAAATCCGCCACTACATCGAAGAGCACGGCGGACTATTGCAGAAATTCTTATTGAAGGAGTAAGTGGACGGACAAAAGAAATGAGAAAAGCCTGGGGAGGAGCGGTCTGGCGACGGACCGAGAAATTTTTCAGCAGGAAAATTTCGTGCTTTTCGAGTTCTTTTGGCCGGAAACGTATCTATAAAGAAAAGTTTTTGATATTGTACAAATCCTCAATATCTTCTTCGGATTGCACAACTTCTTGTTTGTCTCTGTCATCGAGCATGTTTACCTCTTCTTTAGTTACTGCAACAGGGATAGGAGTCTCGCTTATTTGCATACTGAGCACTTGCATGATCGTATCGAGATCAGATGGAGAAAAATAGTCGATGGTGATCTTGCCTCCCTGCTCACGCGGCTCGATGTGCACGCGCGTCCCGAGGGACTCCTGCAGCTTTTGTTCGAACTCCTTGAGTTCGCCATCAGGTAGCAACTCTTTCTTGCGGACTTTGTCCACGGCAATACGTCGTGCAATACGCTCTGCTTCTCGGACAGAGATCTTGCGCACGGTGATTTCTTTGAACAATGTTGTTTGTTCTTCTGGTCTATCTTTCAACATCATCAGCGGTCGAGTGTGGCCTTCGTTGATCTGACCAGCAGAGAGAGCGTTGAGGATATCTTCGGGAAGCATGAGTATGCGAATGGTATTTGCCACAAACTCACGACTCTTGCCCACCTTGTGCCCGATCTGTGTATGGGTCAGTTTAAATTCTTCCATCAGTCTCTGAAATGCTCGCGCACGCTCAACTGCATTGATGTCTTCGCGTTGGAGGTTCTCGATGATGGCAAGTTCGAGCTTCATGAGTGCATCGTCTCCGGTACGAATGAGGGCTGGCACTTGTGAGAGCCCAGCGAGTTTCGATGCGCGCAGTCGGCGCTCTCCGGCAATGAGTTCGTATTCTGTTACAAGACCACCATCAGGTGTTTCCTTTTCGATACGTGATACTACGAGCGGCTGAAGGATGCCGTATTGGCGAATGGACTCTGCGAGGTCGCGCAGTGGTGCTTCTTCGAACTCACGACGCGTTTGGTATGGATTGGGAGCAATCTTGTCGACATCGATAAAGAAAATGGAGTTGGTGATCACTTCTGACATGCAACGATTTTAGCACAGAACACAATCTCAACGAAAATTGATTTATTCCCTTTTTTGACGTACGATAACGAAATTGCCGGTGTGGCGGAATGGTAGACGCGTTCGACTCAAAATCGAATATTCGCAAGGATGTGGAGGTTCGAGTCCTCTCTCCGGCACAATTGTATGCAAAAAATCATCGTCGTATGTGGCCCCACTGCAACGGGCAAATCTGATTATGCAGTCGCACTCGCCCAAAAAATAAATGGTGAGATTGTTTCTGCTGACTCACGACAAGTCTACACGGGACTTGATATTGGTTCTGGCAAAATCACACAGCGTGAGATGAAGCGTATCCCCCACCATCTCCTCGACGTCGCAAACCCCAAGCGCGTATTTTCTGTCGCTCAGTACAAACGCCTCGCAGACAAAGCAATCAAAGATATGTTGAAACGCGGCAAGACACCGATCGTTTGTGGTGGCACAGGTTTCTACATCGATGCGATTGTCTATGATCAAAACCTGCCCGAAGTGAAACCAGATTATGCATTACGGAAACAACTCGAGAAACTTTCAACCGAAGAACTTGCAAACAAATTGGAGATTCTTGATGTAGAACGATTTGAGACGATCGATACGAAAAATAGAGTACGTCTCATCCGTGCCATGGAGATCGCAACCGCACTTGGCAAGGTTCCTAAAACTACGCGTATCAAAAAGTATGACGTCGAATGGCATTATCTGGACTTCCCTGACGACGTATTAAAAAAGAGGATCCATGATCGCCTCCTCAAACGTATGAAAGATGGCATGGTTGCTGAAGTAAAACGATTGCATGCAGAAGGAATCTCTTGGAAACGACTCGAATCCCTTGGACTTGAATATCGCTACCTCGCACTCTATGTGCAAAACAAACTTTCTAAGGCCGACATGCTCACCCAACTCGAACTCGCCATTTGGCACTATGCGAAGCGCCAGCGCACATGGTTCAAGAAATATGCCGTATAAAAAAGTCCCAACAACATTTTTTAACCGCTCGGCAGTTATTGTCGCAAAGGAGTTGATTGGGTGTGTACTCGTCAGAAAGTCTGGTGCACAAGTAGAAAGATATGTGATCACGGAAACAGAAGCCTACGAAGGTCCCTATGACCAAGCAAGTCACGCATTTCGAGGACGCACACCACGCAGCGAAGTCATGTTTGGCAAACCTGGCATCATCTATGTGTATTTGATATACGGCATGCACTACATGCTCAACATCGTGACGGGCAAGAAGGACCACCCTGGAGCTGTGCTCATTCGCGGAGTCAGCGGGTATGCCGGGCCCGGCAAAGTGACCAAGCTCTTACATATCGACAAAACATTGAATACGAAGCCTCTCGGTACTACAACCCATCTCTGGATTGAATTCCCTCCTACACCATTCTCTCAAAAAATACTCCGCACTCCCCGCATCGGTATCGACTACGCAGGAGACGTCTGGAAAAACAAAAAATATAGGTTTGCGCTTTCTCAATAGTACCTTCTTGTGTTTCTATATAAAATCGGCGGGCGATGAAGGAATCGAACCCTCACCAAAGGTTTTGGAGACCTTCGTTCTACCACTAAACTAATCGCCCTTTTAAAATCGAACTTCCACACTATACCAAAATAGCCCCGATTGGGCTATTTGTCTTATTTCTTTGATTCCTTAAAGGTGATGACCTTGCGGAGCTTCTTTGAGTACTTCTTGAATTCAAGCTTGATACCAGCAAGCTTTTTCTTGTTCTTGCTTGACCAGTATGTTTCGCCGGTTTCCTTATTGGTTAATTTTACGAGATTTTGTTGTGGCATAGTGCGGAAACTGTATCACGGAGAGGGTTTTTTGGCAATTCCCTATTTATTGACTTTATTGTTAAATATGCTATAGTAATTAAAAATCAATATTAACCTCAAAACAAACTATCATGTTTCAGCCGTTCTTTTTATCCAGAAATAAACTTCACAAAATTGCAGAGCTTTTCTCCGAAGAGCCTTACAAAAGTGCGAAAGCAGAATTCTTTCCCGGAGTTTTAGCTATCGATTTTATAGAACCGGAATTATTAGAATTAATTCCCTGTAAAAGACCCCTTACTGTATTTGAGAATGTGATTCCTTTTGATGTGCAGTCATTATCTTCTGCGCTTACTCGTCATGCAAATGTGAGGAAATATATCTTCACACTTGCACATGAGTACCATGGAAATCCGATTACACTTTTTTGTAGCGGGAGTAAAATACTAGGAGAAATCCCATTTCTTAAGCTACCTCCCACTACCATGAGTACTACTCAGATCGGATTGATCGATAATGATTACGATGGATCAATGGAGAATACCTTTCAACTGGTATATAGAATTGCTTCATAGGTTACAAAAGAAAGTTCCCTGATAATAATCAGGGACTTTTTATTTGCCCATACCATCACTATCGTGTTACAACATACACATGAAAGACTCTATGGAACGCAATAAAATAAAACTCGAGCGCGGGGCAGCTGTTGCAACCAAGTGGATTGGCTCTACCGCTTCCCTGGTGACGCATACCGTATTGTTTGTCGCTGCATTCATTGTACCGATCTTTGGTGTGCCATTTGACCGCGTATTGCTCGTACTCACGACTGTCGTTTCGCTTGAGGCAATATATCTCTCTATTTTTATACAAATGTCCGTGAACAAAAACACGCAGGATATCGAAATCATCCAAGAAGATGTTGAAGAGATTCAGGAAGACGTGGAAGAAATCGAAAAAGACGTTGATGAGATCCAAAAGGATGTGGACGAGATTCAGGAAGACGTTGATGAGATCCAGGAAGATATCGAAGAAATTGAGGAATTGAAGAAATAAAAAACTCCGAATGAATATCGAAGTTTAATGGGCGATTGTGCTTGCGGAGGTTATTTAATTTGCATCCATAGTTCTTTGGCTTTTCTTAAACTATAGCTTTGCCAATTTATTGCCAGTGGATACAACATAAAACGAAATACCACTATCATTGCAACAATAGCAAGGAAAAGTTTCCAAACATCTGTTGTGAAAAATAATGCTGGAGATCCACATATAGTGCATCCAAACATCATTACTGAAAATATCGCAGCGATAACAGAAAGTACTTTTTTCATATTATTGATTTTTGAGGTTTATGAAAGAACTCCATATACTATAGCACCTTTTGTACTACTTGTCAAATACTATTTTTGTGTTGCTATATAAGCTTAGATTTTAAATTCTATAGCGCTACTATCTTCATATCTTGCACAATTTCGGACCCCCTAGTGATAATTCTTTCTCCAATCTGACCCCAATAAAAATATTTTTTGTAATCTTTTGGATCAATAAGTTTAATTTCAGTTACTGTTCCAGCTGGGTCAGACTCGAAATCTCCTAGAGGTTCCACTATACAGGCATATCGAAGTTGGTAGATAAAGCTTTGGTCTTTAAGGTTAATTACTTTTTGATAACCTATTGGTTTAAAAGAAATTATTTTCATATTTGATTCTTCTTGAACCTCTCTTCGAAGGGTTTGTTCAAAAGTTTCATTTTTTTCAATTCTTCCTCCTATCAAACCCCAACTTTTACCATTACCGCCAAAATACCCAAAAGCAACAATCAGTTTGTCTTTGTAAAAACAAACTCCGTATGTTTGCTTGCATTTCTCATATTCAAGATTGTCGAAATTATCAGCATCTTGATACTCAAATACATATTCTGGTTCAGCTCTAAATGGTTCAGTTATCTTCATAGTTATTGCTTAGATCCTGAATTCAATCACATCCCCGTCCGTCACGATATATTCTTTGCCTTCTGTGCGGACTTTGCCGCGGGACTTTGCTTCGGCATAGCTTCCTGACTCGATGAGATCAGTGTATGCAACGACTTCGGCGCGGATGAATTTATCTTTGAAGTCTGTATGGATCGCAGTACCAGCGATCGGCGCAGTGCTGCCTACCTGTATCGTCCACGCGCGACTCTCGTCTGCCCCAGTCGTAAAGAATGTTTCAAGTCCGAGAAGTTTGTACGCCTCGACGATCAGATCATCAAATCCTTTTTCAAATACACTATCGATCCTTACAAACGGACCAGGTACTGCGAACTCCACATTTTCATTTGCTTCAGACGTGTTGAGCACATAGAGCATTGGTTTGAGCGTGAGGAGGTTGAGTGATTTGATCTTGAACTTTTCTTCATCAGTGAGCCCGACCGTGCTTGCGAGCTGCCCTGCTTCGAGAGCGGTATTTATTTTTTGCACGATAGAGTCTTCGTAGATTGCATCCTTATCGCCTTTCTTTACGTCCTTGGCGAGTGTTCCAATACGTTTGGAT
This sequence comes from uncultured Candidatus Saccharibacteria bacterium, assembly GCA_964474435.1. Taxonomy (GTDB): domain Bacteria; phylum Patescibacteriota; class Minisyncoccia; order Phycocordibacterales; family UBA9973; genus UBA4124. Next base: position 281,996 of record CAYYSI010000001.1, read on the forward strand.
ATAATCTCCATATCAGAGAGAATGAGCTCAAGGTTGATGACGTCGATGTCAGAGAGTGGATTGATAGCATTTGCAACATGGATCACTGATGGGTCTTGGAAGACACGCACGACGTGTGCGATCGCATCAACTTCACGGATGTTGGTGAGGAATTTATTGCCCAAACCTTCGCCCTTCGACGCTCCTGCCACCAGTCCTGCAATGTCGACGAACTCAATCGCTGCAGGAATCGTCTTGGCACTCTGTGAAAAGTCTGAGAGCTTTTGCAAACGCTCATCTGGTACTGGCACGATACCCACACTTGGATCGATCGTACAAAATGGATAGTTCTCTGCCGGCACTGACTTCTTGGTCAACGCATTAAACAACGTCGATTTGCCGACGTTTGGAAGCCCGACGATGCCTATAGATAAACTCATAGGTTTGGATAATACCAGATTTGGGCAAATAAAAAAACCGCCTTTTTATCAGCGGTTAATTTCATAATAATTCTAACACTGTTAGACACCCAGTTGAGATTCGAAGAAATTCTCTTTTACCTTTTCTTTTTCATCGCCGTCAATTTCATTAAATAACCAAAAAAATGTTTTCTTTCTACCAGGCACGTTGGCATAGTGCTTTTTTGTAATTTCACGATCCCGAATGGTTGCATGTCCATCAAAGTAAAGATCAATCAACTTCATCTTACCTCTATGATAGTAGCAAAAAATATTATGTCCTATTTGCAAAGAACAATGCATCCTTGGCTCTTCTCCAAAATATTCCCTAACCTCACGAAATACTCGTTTGGTTATTTTTTTGGAGTCAGTGAGGTTTTTGTCATCCGAAAGAAGTTGATTGATCCACTTTTGAACCAATCGCCTTCCTTTAAACATATAGAGGGAATATTGTGCTGAGAATTCTGGACTTCCTTTTAAAAATAAAGCCCATAACTTGCCTTTTGTTTTTATAAGCATAAAGAACTGTTTTAGGTTTTTATAGTACCATATTAAGCTTGACTAGTCAATACATTTGTGCTATACTACATTAAACCAAAAACTGGGAGGAGCTGACCCAGAGACAAACAGCAAGTACTATGGCAAATGAATTAATAATCAGGGTTTCAAAGAAAAGAACAGTAAACAATAACTTTTCTTTTAATTTCGACACCAACCTTCCCTCTAACGCTCACAGTGTTCAGTTGCCTGAATCTGGGATACTTCCAGAAACAGAAAGTGTAGAACGTGAGGTTATCGAGCAGCAAGTGAAAAGTACGCTTGATGTGATATTTTGTTTAGCAAAAAGTCATTTCAATGCAACAGGTGCAATGAGGTTTAAATTACTATTTAGTGATAAATATGTTGGAACTGGTCTCATTGCTGTTGGTGAACAAAGGATTGAAACCCATAGAGAAATATCAATTCCAATGTTAGGAACAGAAGCATCATTTATATTTTGCTGTATGCCTAATCGTTGTTAAAGTGATAAATAAGGGATGTGAACAATAGTAGCATCCCTTCATTATTCAGTTCATAACTTCGGTTATGGGTTGATTGTGAAATACATTCGTTCATTCAAAAGTCTAAATAATGGAGCAAATATTCAAATTCTGTTACCACAACTGGTACATATTCTTCACTGGAATTATCTTCACTTACCTTGCAGTATTCCCTTTTTTAAGATCAAGAATACCGCAAATAAGATTACTGGGACTTATTGCGATGCTTTGGCCGCTCGGTAAAGTTTTGCAGTACACGCACTTTGGGAGTACCCTTATTAGAAGCTACATATCAGATATTGGGTTTGCAACAGCTCTAGGACTTTTTATCGCCTACAGATTTCTTGCTGAAATAAAATCCTATTCGTCCAATCGGTATGAATTCAGGGTAAACCTTAAGTTGAGTCTACTATACGGCATAAGCATAGGTTTCTTCTTTGCGGTATTGATAGAAGGGGCTCAGATGATAATGGACTATTTCAACTACCAGAAGGTTGGACATCTATCTCAGGGAGCACGTGGAGACATAAACGACATGGTTGTATATCTCCTTTCCACTATGGTTTCCATAGTGATAGTGCAACATATCGATGTATGTCCGAGATTGAAGCAAGCTTAGCAGAAAATACCAGGACAAAAAATTTAAAGCCAACCAGAAACGGTTGGCTTTTTTACTTCCCCATCAACTTCATCAGCGGTGCAAGCTCATCGCGATATTTTGCGATTTCTGCCTTATGCTTTTCCATGACGGATACTGCGGCGTACATTTCTGCCATACCTCCTTTTTTCTTTTCTTCGATTTCTTTTTGGATCGTTTCAAAGAGTGCTTTGACTTCTGTATTGGATTCAAGGGCCTTTAAACTTGCGGCAAGTTCAGGATTTTCTGAGAGCTGCTGTGCAATAGCCTCAGCCTGATCTTTCGGGACCCCCTTCATTTGGAGGGTTTTTTTGATGAAAAATGATTTGATTCCCATAGAGCCTTACTATACCCCGCCGGTATGTTTTTATCAAACCTGGCGGGCGGGCAAAAAAGGGCTATACTCACACTATGACCCCATCCGAAGGACTCCTAGAGCTCCATGAACACTGGGCCGCACTCAATACTTGTGAACTAAAGGCGACAGCAAGCCGTGCAGTCTTTGGCAATGGGAACGCTCAAGCAGATGTCGTATTCATCGGCGAAGCACCTGGCAAGAAAGAAGATGAAACTGGGATACCATTCGTCGGTGCTGCAGGCAAGTTCCTAAATGAAATGCTCGAAAGTATCGGCATGGTCCGCGACGACATCTATATCACCAACATCGTCAAATACCGCCCACCCAACAACCGCGATCCAGAGCCCGCAGAAAAAGAGGCTTGCAAGGAATGGCTCCATGCTGAGCTCGACTTCATCAACCCCAAACTCATAGTGTTTCTCGGGCGACACTCGATGAATCATTTCTTTCCCACTGAAAAGATATCTGATGTGCACGGCAAATTACTCGTGAAGAAATTCCCCGGTATCACTACCACTCATTTCCTGCCGCTGTATCACCCCGCAGCCGCACTCTACAATGGCGGCCTCCGCGACGAACTTATGCATGATTTCAAAAAGATACCGTTGGCATTGAAGAAAATTGGGGAATAAAAAATGTGGAAATGAATTTCATTTCCACATCATTAATCTACTTTACTTCGAAAGAACTGTACACTTCATCTCTTTTTCTTGCTCTGCGCTCTGGACTGGTTGCATTCAACACTCTTTGCCAACTGAGCACAAGGCGTTGGCGCAAAGGAGCTTTCACTACCTTTTTCTTTACCCGTGGTATTTGTTCAACCGGATAAAATGTTCCCTTACTAGGAGTCTTTTCTGGTAACCCATTAGGAAACGCACTTTCTCTGTTGGAGGGGATTGTTTTCGTACGCAAGAATCCTGCGGTTGGTATTAATTTCTCACGCACACCTGAAGTGCTTTGATAAAAAATCACTCCCTGTGAGGACTGTTCTTCTTCCTGATGTTTAAGTTCTTCTTTTTTTAGGAAAACTTTTTCAAACCCAGCAGATTCTTTTGAGACTGATACTTCCATAGAATCAAAAAGTTTTTTTACTTCCTTCATTGACTGTGTCTTCCCTATGGTACGAGTACCATCAGGTCCGGTGATATCAAGCTCTTCAACCTGCAGTTCTGCTTTATAAAACTCAACAGCATCATATTTTGCAATGAAGTTACCATTTCTTTTTATAAAGATAATCTGATCAATTGGAGGGAGCCCTTTGCCTTTGATATCAGCACATTGAATAAATTCAACACTCTTTCGTGGCGTAAATGTCACAAAGGTAAGTTCGTCTTTTTCAACTATGGTAATATCAAATTTCTTTAGCGATGCTCTCAGTGAAAGTAAGGTGTAGTAATACAGAAATAGGCCAGAGACTGACGAAAGTTCTTTTTGTTGTTCAATTATCATAGTGCTTAGTTTTTCAGCATTATACTGAAACGCACCAAATAGTCAATACACTACAGCTTCTTGAGTTCCAGTGCCAAAAACATTGGGAATTCTTTGCGGGCAGTGTCTTCGGCGGCCTGTTTGGGGCCTGGTTGTGATTTCTTGTGCGAAATCCATTCTTCCATTCCAGTTATAACGAATCCGGCGGCCTTAAACGCCTTGGCATACCATTGGAGCGAGCGATGAAAAGTGGTTGTCGTATCCTTTTTGGCACCTTTGAAGGGTGAGAGCTCGATAGGTATAGATATTTCTGAAAGGTACTTTTCTACTTTGCGATATTGCACCGCCTTTTTGCTGTCATAGCCCCAGTCAGAGTGCTGTGGGATGCGAAATGCTGGATGAAGCATGACAAGGACAAACTTCCCTTCCTTTTTCAAAGCACTTGCGACTCCAGTGAGCACTGCGCCAATATTTTTTATATTTTCAAATGCGAGAACGCTATATGCAGTATCAAACGATTTCAATTTCAATGCATCGATCTTTTCTGCATTGCCGACGACGTACGTTTCGTCCTCCCCTTTTCGTTCAATTGCTTTTGCAATGAGCTCTGCCGATTGATCAAACCCCACAACACTCGCACCTATTTTTGCAACAAGACGTGCAAAATACCCTTGTCCACAGGCAACATCAAGGACTCGGTCGCCTGATTTCAACGCGAGCATACGCATGAGGTTGGGTGCAATGACTTTTTCTTGGTAGGTATCACTTCCATTTTCGAGATAGCCGTCATACCAACTCGCGACATTGTCCCAGTGCGTGTTATTCATACGTAGATCCATTATCGAGCGCGCATCCACCTTTGATCTTGCGATACTTCTTTCCTTTTTGAAATACTGCAAAGACATGTCGCAGTGGCACAATGTGTGTGAAGTATCTAAAGTCGATCATACTGCGCAGTATCCATGGGATCCATCCAGTCATCACGAAATTTTTGTAGTTCACAATCGCCCAGTTCACGCCGATCGGGATCACAAATGTCGGACGCTCAGGAATATATATTGGCGTTTTCTTCCCTTTGATGAGTCGATGAATGACTCGAGCGATGAATGCACCGTGTGTGATAGCTGTTTGTGCGAGACCGCTGTACATCGTTGCAGCGCCGTCTCCTGCGATAAATATGTGATTGTCTGATGGAAGCGAGAGGTCACTCGATACAACAACTCGCTTGCGCTCATCAAATGTTGCCCCAGGAATGGTTGTGTATGCAGTGTTGATACGTGTGCCCGCAGTCCAGACGACCGTGTGAGACGACATCGACATGTCTTTGAGTATGACTTCTTCGACTTCTTGGGATGCGAGTGCGCGATTGACGAAGATGTTGACACCCATTTTACGCAGACGTGCTTCGGCCTTTTCAGAAACTTTGGGAGGAAGTGTCGGAAGTACGCGGTTATTCGCTTCGATAAGGTCGATCGTCACGAGGCTTGGATCAACGTTGAAGTCGGTCGCTACACGCGTGAGGTATGATCGCAAATCTCCAGCAAGCTCAACCCCTGATGGACCACCTCCGACAATGAGCACGTGCAGCATTGAAACCAACTCATCCTTAGTCAGATCTTTTGCATGTGCAAAGAGTTCACAAAAATGTGCTTTTAGTTTAAGTGCAGCAGAAACAGATTTGAAACTGTATGAAAGCTCGGGCAAGCCTTTGATATTGAAAAAGTTGGTTTCGCTCCCAAGTGCGAGCACGAGATAATCGTACTTCACTTCACTCGTCATTCCTGCAGCATCTTTGGTCATGATGACTTGTCGAGTTTGGTCAACACCAGTGTACTCGGCTTCAATGATTTGAAACTTCTTTGCAGTATTTTTTTGTGGGAAGATAACGTCTAATGGAACTGAAACTTCGATTGGGAGTGCTCCGGTCACGAGCTTGTACAGCGCGGGATAGTATTCAAAAAGCGGCTTTTTTGTAACGAGAACAATCTCGACGGGCGTATGGGATTCTTGGAGTGTTTTGATCAGTTCAATACCTGCAAATCCGCTTCCAACAACGACGACTCTGGCCCGACTTTCTGGTGATTTCATGACCTCTAGTATAGCCTGCGAGCCCGATCGTGTATACTTGTAAGGTGGAACGCTCCCAATCGTCACAAGAGAAGACTGATCCAAGACAACAAGATCTCGACAAGGAAGCGTTATTTTTGGGGTTTATCAAGGACTTCCAAGACGCAATCTTCCGATTTGTATACTTTCGGGTAGGTACTCGTGCTGTCGCAGTCGACATCACCCAAGACACCTTTACCAAGGTCTGGAGCTATCTAGCTTCGGGCAAGGATATACAGTATCCGGAGGCATTTTTATACCGAGCGGCGAAAAACGCGCTTGTCGATTATTACAAAAAGGCTAAAAGCGGTTCGCTCGACACCATGCTCGAGGGAGGGTTTGATCCGGCATCTCACAAAGATACCGACGAGATCCTCCGAGAAGACGACATCCAAAGCATTCGGACAATCCTCGAAGACCTGGATGAAGAAAGTCGTCAAATCATCTTTCTCCGATATACCGAAGAAAAGCCGATCGAAGAAATCGCGGATCTCTATGGCAAAAGCGTGAATGCCATGACGGTGCAGATACATCGCATCATCAAAAAACTCCGTACCCAATACAATGAAGTATAATTTTGAACAATTGAACAGACTCAAATCCCTCACCCTAAGCGAGGAAGAAAAAGGGCGTATTCGATCGCACGCCGCATTTGTGATCATGAACACTCCGGCATCATCTCGTGCAGTACGCCCGCTCTTTCAGCGTGGGATGTATCACGGACTGCGCATTGCTCTTTCGAGCTTTGCATTCTTTCTTTTTGTGGGCGGATCAGTGTCAGCAGTCGCAGATAGTGCACTTCCTGGAGACTCACTCTACCCAGTCAAGATCGCGTTTAATGAACGTGTAAAAGAAATGTTCCAAAAGACACCCGAAGAAAAAGTGGCATATGGCACAAAGCGAGTTGAAAACCGCGTCAATGAAATCAAAACCCTTGCTGCATCAAAGACATTGACCAAAGCAAAGCAAGAAACAGTACAAAAAGCTCTTGATAGTCATATCAAAGATCTCTCGACTGATCTCAATGCACTTAGTACAACTGCACCAACTGCCGCGCTCACTGCAACAACAAACCTCGAAGAAAGTCTCAAGGCAAGTAAGGCTATCTTGGAAAAGAGTGAAGACCTCGCAGGTAAAGAAGAAGCTCTCCTCGCCGTTGATGGCACACTCCAAAAAGTTTCTGACCAAGAAGTAAAAATTATTTCAAAAGAAATCGACAGTATTGCAACTGATGTAAACACGACAACTGTTGGCACAACCACTACAGCTCCTGCTCCGAGTACTCCTGTCGGGCCGTAATACGCTCAAGGAGTATCGACAAGCCGATAACGAAAAGCGCAACCGCACCAAATATATATGTTTTGGTGCGGTTTCGTATTGGAGTACTTTCACCTGTGCGTGCGTCGCTTGCGTTTGCAACGAGATCATCTGCTGCCACACCTGCATCAATCGGATCGTACTCAATCGTTTCAGTATTATCAGATATAGTTTTCACCACCTCCGTATTCTGATCACTTCGCGCAACTATTGAGCCTGACGGGTCAACAAGTGATGCGGTAGCAATAGACGAAATACCAAACGCAGATACGGGTATCACGACCGTTGCCTTCTCTGCGACGATTGTCATGTCAGGGATCGCAAGTTGTTTGCCGGGCACAACGACCTTCCAGCCCGTAAGGTCGACTGCAGTCGATGACGTATTTTTTATCTGGAGCGCAGTTTTGTCGAGGATGCCAAGCGATATTGCAGGTGCACTCACGACGATTTTCTTACTACCCTTCAGTGGTGCATTTTTATTGATAGCATCACTATATGCATATGATACGGTGTACGTGCCCGGATATGTATACGTGTGCGTGATGGGCGCGACAGTACGCTGCGAGATAGTCGTCCCGTCCCCCATGTTCCAATAGATACTGCCTTCGTTGAGCTGATAGTTGTATTCAAGCAGTGGCCTTGCGTCAAATTCGTAGCTTACACCACGATATATCGTAGATGGAACAATAAATGCAATACCTGGTTTGTTGGGCGATACTTTGGGGATAGGATACGGATCTTCAGGGACTTCTTCTTCAGACGCATCAGGCTCATCAGAAGTGCTGGTGCCCGTAGCCTCTCCTGCCGCAGCTTTTGGCGTTGCAGCTCCCGTGATCCATTTGTCGCCATTCCATTGCATGGTGTGTTTGCTCGTTGCATCCCCTGCTGGCCAACCACCCAGATAGTTGAGTTCTTCGGCTGTAGCACCACTCGCGTCTTTGAGCACGAGGTCTTCTCCAGTGTTCGCAAACCCTCCGCCACCAAATGATCCTGATTCGTCATTGATGCCAGGTACTGCATCCGGTGCGCTTGCAGTTGTGCGCTCAAGCAAGAGATAGCTATTTGCAGCAATGCTTTTGGTAAACGTAAAGACAAGTGCGCCACCATCACCTTCGTAGAGTTTCCACCCGGCGAGGTTCACTGAACTCTGCCCATCGTTATAGAGCTCGATCCATTCACTATACTGACTACTCGCAGTGCCCATCCATGCGACTTCGGTAATCTGTACATCTGCATGTACTAGTTGAGGTACCAAAACGATACAACATGCCAAGAGAAAATATCTCATACCGAAAAAGTATGACATATTGTCTTAAAATTATTCTAAAATCTTTTTGAGGTCATCAGAAGAAATCTCTTGAATTTCCGGCGAAGGAGTAGGCACTGGAATTTCTGCAGGGCTTTCCGGCTTTGGAATTGGTGGTGTTGGAGTTACAGGTTTTGTAGCTGACGCTGTATCACCCATGGCCTTTTGTAATGCCATTTTTAATATGTCGCGATTTTTCTCTGTGGGACCACGCTCGGCATGTTTGACGGGCAACACTGTTTCGCGAAGTGGTTTCTCATCAGTAAACGGCGCGCCACCCTTTTCATGGATTGTTGCAGTGAGCGTCTCGGTTTTCTTTTCGACAATGATGTCTTTGGTTGGTGAACCATCGATCGCATCAAGCAAATGCTTGAGTTCAGACGATGCGGCAATTGGCTTTTCTGGTACTGCGTGTACTTGCACTGGAGTTTCAGTTGGGGCTGATTCTGTCGCAACCTTTTTGATCAATGCCTTTGCAAAGGGTTTGTGCATAGGTGCGGGATCCTTTGGTTTGAACATACGTGGAAGAATACCCTGCGCAGGAGAAGCAGTGTTTGGAGCTGATATTTTGGGTGGATTGTATGGAGCCGATGCACCAGGCTTTGTAGGACTGGATTGGTATGCTCGATTGGGGTCTTCCCACTTCTTTTTAACTTTTTCTTCGGGTACGTCATTTGGATCCGGTGCAAACCAGTCAGCGATATTTTTCTCAACAGTTTCTTTGGGATTGGCATAGGCTGCGCGCGATGCTTCGATCGCATCGTTGCGGAATGTAATCGCAGGACGTGCAAGTGGTGGCAATGTCTTTGCAGAAAATGGCTGGGAGCCGATATCATTGATCATGAGCGACAGATAGATCTCTGCCATACCGAGGTTGATGATGTCGTTTGCGGTAAACTGTGGTGCAAACACTTTTTCAAGAAGCTCTGCATCAAGCGGCCCTACACGGAAACTCACTGTCGTCCCCACGTTGCCAAACACGGCATCACGCACCTTTTCTTCCATTTGTGCGACGTACTGGTGTGCAATGATGAGCGCGAGTTTGTATTTGCGCGCCTCTGCCAAAATGTCAGCAAATGTTTCGTTTGCAAATGATTGGAATTCGTCGACATAGAAATAAAAGTTTGAAAGTCCGCCCATTTGGTTTTGAGAGAGCTCTGCGCGACTCATTGCGGCAAGGTAGATCTTGGTGATGATCATTGATCCAAGGAGTGAAGTGTTGGTGTCCCCAATGCGTCCTTTGGAAAGGTTGATGATGAGGATCTTTTGTTCGTCCATCACCTTGCGAATATCAAAGGTGGACTTGGATTGGCCAATGATGTTGCGTACAAGTGGGTTTGCGGTGAATTGTCCGATCTTGTTTTGGATCGCAGGTACGGCTTCTGCGGCCATACGTTCGGTATAGTTTGCAAATTCTTCGGTCCAAAATGCTTTGACTGCAGCGTCAGTGATGTTGTCCACCACTTTTTTGCGGAAATTCTTTTCAGAAAGCATGCGGTTTACTCCAAGCAATGTCGCACCTGGGTACTCAAGAAGTGCCAAAAGTGTGTTCGTGAGGATGTACTCCATTCGAGCAGACCATGCATCAACCCAAATCTTCTTGAATGTACTCATAAGTCCAGAGACCACGAGGTGGCGACGATCAGGACCGACGTCTTCGAGGACGTTGAATGAAATAGGATTCTCTGTATCAAACGGCGCAAAGTACACGACGTCCTTGATACGATGCTCCGGGATGTACTCAAGCATCTTTTCGGCAAATGAGCCGTGTGGATCGAGTACTGCCACACCTTCACCGTGGTTGATGTCCTGGATCGCCATGTTTTCAAGCAAGGTAGATTTACCAACACCTGATTTACCGATCACGTACATGTGTCGTGTGCGGTCGCGGCTTTTGATACCAAACTTGATGCGTTGTCCACGCGCATCAGTCTCTGCGAAATACGTAATGTGCTCGGGATCGTATGGAACGGTCATAGGTATCTGTAGTATAGCAGTAATATTTTTAATTTACCCAATAGGAGAAACGCATCATTTGACATTTTATACATTTAATAGTATTTTACTTAAAAAATTATCATGAAAAAAAATAAAATATGGGAAAATGCTCGGTTGTTCGTAGAAAAGGCGTCGGACAAACTCGGAACAGGTATTGATGAAAATATTAAGGATCTAACAATTACGATGAGGGCATTCGGTTTTAATACCTCACAATCTTGTGAAGGACATATTGATCATGGTTACCCTTATCCTTGGATTGAAATACGAAACGAAGATCCCGATAAAAGTCTCTTGGAAGAACTACGTATGACGAACTTTGTCGAGGAATTTTATGAAAAAAGAATTTCATATAAGTATGCCCGCATCGTAGTCTTTCACTACAAAAATAGATTTCGGGTTCAGACATACGTAAAAGAAGCATTCCAAAAGATTGCAAATTCTGAGGATTATAATCTTTTCAAAGAAAATTGCTCACGTGAAATGAAAGATTTTGCGGAGTTCTTAAGAGTAAAATTCTGGAATTAAAAGAAGCCGCTCAATGAGCGGCTTTGTTTTTGGAATTTTTTACCTTAATTAACACGAGGGACATTTTTATCAGCTCTTTTTTTACGAAGTGTTTTGATAACCTTTCCTTCACTTTTTGCTTTTTCCATTCTTTTTGTAAATGGTTCAAACATATTATTGAGAAAGAGCTTTGTCTTATCACTAACTGGAATGTCGAGAAAATATATTTCCTCTCTTCTGTTTCGGTGAATATGTCCACGCTTTTTTGTCTTACATGTAAACTTTCGTACATGCATAACACCCGGAATTATTTCAAATCCCATAAAATGATCACAGTCAGGATCAATGGGCCAATGATCAACCATGTCTTTGAAAGCTCGTGCGCACTCCTTGATTTTGTTTGGAAACCCTTCAGTAAACAAGATGTCTGGTGAACTCAGGTATGTACCTGATGATATATGCTCAAGTCGAGCATATGCCCATTTCGTCTCATCGACGCGACCAGTTGCTCCGCTGACATTAAGAAATATCCGAGCACGTACTGTTTGGTTCCTGTACGTTCGCTCACATACATATTGAATCTTAAATCCGGATCTCCCACGTTTTTGTGGAGTTGTTGAAATGTCGTTTTTCGACTTCATTTCTTCAACGATTTCCTCGATATTTAATCGACGCCACGTCATTGATTCTAATTCATCAAAAATGTTTTTCCATACCCAATCTGTTGGTAATACTTTGTACGCCATAATTCCCTCCTTTTGTTTTATTGTTTAAGAATCTATTTCTTTCCCACAATACCACAAATCACACAAAAAGAAAGACCGCTTGCGCGGTCATCTTTTTGAAACTATTTTGCTGCTTTTTTTGGTTTCTTTACTTCTTTTCGTTGTCTATTGTCTCCTTTTCCCATAGTGTTGTTGATTATACTTGTATGTAGATAGTATACGTCGCTTATTCTTTTGCTTCAAGTACCATCATCATACGCGCAATGCGAATCTCATCATACGAATACCTGTCTCCGAGCGCTTCGCGTATCGGCGCGAGCTTGGTCGTGTCGGCAGATTGAAATGCGCGTTTGATCTCTGGGTACCCTTTGCGGATCTTGTCCGTGATCAGATAGTCGATGTCATCATATGAGAGACGACCGTTCATGACGAGCTTTTCTAGATGGCCAAATATTGTCACTGGTACGAGGCCGCGCTCTTTGCCGATCACACTAATCGGTTTACCTTGGAGGACGAGCATGAGAGTGGTTTCAAGTGTGTCGCCTTTTTCCTTCTTCACCTTTGGAGATTTTTTGGTCACCGTGCCGCCATTGGCCAAGATGAAGTTGTGATGCATTGTTTCAATGTCGTCTGCACGCATATCACCGAATGTCAGTGCTGCAGACTCTGACTGCTGCGCAAACTTTCCATCGACTTCGAGAATACGCGGGTGGACCTGGAATGTTCGCTGGTTCCACCCAAGCAAGTGCAGGCCATCAAGTGTGCGCACACGAGAGAGCGCCACGTACCCTTGTCCGTATTCAAATACTTCGCGCAAGTCCATCACTGCGGCGTCCATACTCATCCCCTGACTTTTGTGGATCGTTATCGCCCACGCGAGCCTCAGTGGGATTTGTTGGATCATTGCCTTTTGTTTCCCATTTTCCTCCACGACCCATTCAGTCGGCTCGACAACAATACGCTCGCCTTTGTGCGTCTCGATGATCGGATACTTCGTCCCCTGTTCAAATCCAGTGACCGTTCCGAGTGTGCCGTTCACATATCCTTTTTGACTATTATTTTTTGTACACATGACAATTGCGCCAACCTTGAGGACAAGTCGTTCTGGTGAAAGGCATCCCTTTTGCAAACTTGCAACCAGACTGTCCTTGCCTTTAGTCTGCATTGAAAAAATGTTCGGAAGTGTGGTGAGTTTTTCGAGCTCACGCGTATTGATATCGTCGACGTCGACGTTGTGTGCAAAGAGCCGTGTCACACTACTTTCGTGATCGAGTGCGTGCTCGGCAGATATCTGTCTCTTTTGCAAATGATCATGATGCATCTGGTCATATTCATTTTTGCGAATGGCAGAAAGGATGGAGAGGAAGTTGGTATCGCTTTGACGGTGTTGTTCAGTCAGGTAGCACATCACCGGTCGCATCCGTTTCCATGCGTCTGACTCAAATGCAAACTGCGCCTGATCTCCTCCTTTGGTGACTGGCGGAAGTTGAAAGAAATCTCCGACAAGTATCACCTGCATGCCACCAAATGCTTCGTCGCTATGTCGCACCTCGCGACAAACCATGTCGACCATATCGAGCGTGCGTGCATCGATCATCGATACTTCATCGAGTATCAACACTTTGGTACCTTGAATACGGCGTACGAGATATTCAGTTGTTGTGATGTGATCAAGGTCGTATGGTGCAAGACTTCGTCTGATACCAATACCGCTCCATGAGTGGATCGTCTGTCCATGAATGTGTGTTGCTGCAATACCTGTCGATGCGGTGATCGCAGGCTCGATGCCATGCTCGCGCAGGTATGCGACGTACTGATTGATGGTATGCGTTTTGCCCGCGCCTGGCTCTCCGGTGAGGAACACATTTGCTCCCGTTTTGAGTATGGTGAGTGCTTCGGCTTGGGTCATAGGTGAAGCATATTTTACTACAAATGAGAGGTATACGTGAATATATAAAAAAGGTAGAATGCATGTATGAAATCTCGCAAACACAAAAAAAGCGCAACAATCATCCTCGTATGCGTGTTTGCAGTCGGCATTGGACTCTTTGTGCTCTATAGAAACAAGGCGAGTATTCCGACGAATCCCGCACAAGCAACGATCCCTACACCAGATACCGTCCCAACATCCGTCACTGAGCCACTTACGCCTTCGACCTCGATTCCGACCTATCACGTACTCACAACGACGACGAGTACTCCGGGGGCTGAGCTCGCCAAAGAAGTTGGTATGAAAAATGTCCCGTTTACACTCGCGCTTAACCGCCTCGATGTAAAACACATCCCACAAGATGCCAAGCTCATCATTCCTGATTCATTTGCAGACACCGACATCTATGCTCCATTTCCTGAAACCATTTCCTCGGCACAAGATATTCCAAAATTATTTATTGTCTCAAAACGCGTCCAAGCATTTGCTGCATACGAGAACGGCAAGCGCGTACGCTGGGGCACAGTCAGTACTGGAAAAAGTACGACTCCAACTCCCAGCCGCCTCTATGCAACCAACTGGAAAGGTAAACTTGTGACGAGCACACTTGAGGACGCATATCAGTTGCCTTGGTATTTCAACCTCGACAGCCTCGAAGGTATCTCGATGCACCAGTTTGATCTCCCAGGCTATCCTGCAAGTCATTCATGCATTCGCCTCTCCGAAGAAGACGCGATGTGGATCTATGAATGGGCAGAACAATGGGTGCTCGCCGCTGATGGACAAACAATGCTCGCAAACGGTACTCCAGTGATTATCTTTGGTGACTATGCCTATGGCAAAACTGCTCCTTGGAAAAAACTCGCCGAAGATCCGACTGCAACCACACTCTCTACTGATGAGTTACGCGACATTGTTGAGAAGTATCATACTGAAATACAAGAGCGAGCTGCAGAACGAGAAAAAGTATTACATCCATCTGCACAATAAAAAATCCCGATATACTCGGGATTTTTTATTTATCTATATTTACCCAATCGAGATCAAGAGGAGGAGTGCGCCGATGAGCGCGATGTTCTTGGTGAAGTTGATGCGTTCTGACATACGAGCCATCATGTCTGATTCCTTCCAAAACTTGTGCATGATGATGGTCGTTGGCACAAGCATGAGCACCACGAGACACATACCGAGGATTGCAAATTTGTTTGCAAGGATTGCGAGACCGCCGAGCGCAAGCATTGCACCACTAATGATCACTGCTGCCTTTGCGAGTGGTACGCCTTTCATTTTGGCATAGCCTGCCATATGATTGACGTTTTTGAAGTGGTTGTAACCACTATAGACAAAGTAGCCACCAAGAAGAATTCGTCCGATTAAAAATATTACTTGCATACGATAAATGATGTAGTTATTTGCTAATACTCCTCAAGTATACACTTATTGTGCCTTTGTGAAAGTATTGACGGTGACCTCTTTTGAAGTCGAATCATAGGTATAGCTGAGCGTGCCCTTGCCCGCAATGTGTCCATCTTCGTAGGAAATAGCTGCAGTATCCGTCTGTGGATCAACCACTACCTCTGTCGTGTAGAGTGTGCCACCAAGTACTGCTTCTTCGCCAACAAGTGCTGCGAGATCGGCATTCTTGATATAAAGCTCTACTGCAGCGACTTCGTCTGCGTCACTCACCGGAGATGTAGTATCTGCAGGAGATGTCGTCGTTGGTGCATTCGTTTTAACTAGTCCGACAACGAACCAGATAAGTACAAGTATGGCAAAGACGATAACAATTCGTTTTGTAGTCATACACCAAGTATACACCCGACGCGATCAATCAATATGTCGCATCGTTGTGCGAATACGCTCGTAGTCAGGTATTTGTTGCGCCACAAGGTCCCAGAAAGATTCTCCATGATTGAACTCCTGGAGATGGCAGAGCTCGTGTACGATGAGGTAGTCTTGGGACTCGGGTGGCAGAGTTATGATCTTCCAATTGAAGTTGAGGTTGCGATTGCTCGAACAGCTCCCCCACCGTGTGCGCTGATTTTTGATAAAGACTTTGTTGTATGAAAAGTTGTAAAACTGATTGAAATGCGCAAGTCTCGCATGTACAAGTGTGCGAGCTGCTTCGCGATCGATAGCATTCACCTTTCGTTTGTGATATCGCCGTTTAGGTGGTCGCGTACCAAAGAGTATTTTGAAAAACGTATGCATGAGCCCTTATCATAGCCAATATTCCCTCTGCCTGCTATGCTCTCTGGTATGAATATCAAAAGTGCTACATTTGTCCGATCCGTCGTCGATGACAACAGCATGGTCGAGGATACTTTGCCACAAGTAGCCTTTATTGGGCGTTCCAACGTCGGCAAATCAAGCGTCATCAATGCACTGACTGAGAAACGTGACCTTGCTCGATCAAGTAGCGCACCAGGGCATACCAAGGAGCTCAATTTCTTTTTGATCAACAACAAGTTCTATCTCGTCGACCTCCCCGGCTATGGCTATGCCAAAGGTTCGCATGCAAACCAAGAAACACTTCGCAACCGCATCCTCTGGTACTTTGGCAGCAAAAACATCAAACAACACAAAGTCATCCTCATCATCGATGCCAAAGTTGGTCCAACACGAGATGATGAAGACATGCTCGAGTACCTCATGGAACAAAAGAAAGATGTCATCATCATTGCCAACAAAATAGATAAACTCAAAGCAAATGATGTAAAAAAGAGTCTTGCAAATATAACCAAGATCCTCGGTCCTCACACCCTCATCCCCTTTTCTGCTGAAAAGAAAGTTGGTATTGGATTGCTTGCCGAAGCGATTGAGCCCAGATAAACCCAAAGTATGTTACAAATTAGAAATAAGTAACTGTACTAGACCTTTACACACTTCCTCTAATATTATATAAATCTGATATGAGAAACAGCAGAATGGCGTACCCTATAACTTTTGCATTAATCCTTTTTGCTCTCTGGGAGACAATCCCTGTTCTGTCAGCAAAGAAAAATTGGCAGGAACAACCCTACTTACTTATTCCTTCGATATTGATCTTAGTCTTCACGGGAATTATTATCTATGCATTTTTAAAACGTCTAAGACGGAAAGATTCCTCAGTCACTGGAAATACAAAAATAAGGATTAACAATGAACCTCTTTCAAAAGAGTAGCGTCTCGCTAAGCATTCATCCCCGCAACATACCCTGTCGTCCAACAGAGTTGGAGTGAGTAGCCGCCGGATGGACGTGTGATGTTCAGGAGATCACCAGTGACAAAGAGATTTGACATCTTTTTACTTCGCATAGTCTTGGTATCAATTTCCTCAAGTGTCACTCCCCCATCTGCAACAACTGCACGGTCATAGCCCATGAGGTTCGTGATCGTGAGTGGCAACGCCTTTAATGCAATCACGATTTTTTTGCGGTCTTCTTTGCTCAAGCTATGCACCTTCGTTTCAAAATTAATTTCCTTTTCAAGCAATAATTGAATACCGGGCGCCATACCTTCGGGCACGATTGTTGCGAGCACATTTTTGAGCATTTTGTTTTTGCTTTGATCAAGCGTCTTGATGATCTTGTCTTCAAGTGGTCCAAGGTCAGTGTCAGGATATGCATCGATCGTTGCAGTCACTTTTAACCCTTCTTGGAACATATCTGCAACCTTGCCCGCACTGTTGAGGATAAGTGGTCCGGAGAGGCCGAAGTGTGTAAAGAGAACCTTCCCAGTTTTGGTAAATGCCTTTTTGCCATCTGCAAAGAATGTGATCTTCATAAACGAAAGCGACGTACCCGAGAGTACCTTGGACCATGCTTCCTTTGTTGCCAGCGGCACGATCGTTGGCGTCGAAGCTTTCACACTATGACCGAGATTGGTGAGCCATTTGAATCCGTCTCCCGTAGATCCTGTTTCTGGATGCGACATACCACCCGTCGATACGATATAAGACGTCGCCGTATAGATATCTTTGCCGACTTGCACACCAGTGATCAGGTTATTTTCTGTCACAATCTTTTGCACTGCAGTATTGGTGAGTACGGTGCAGCCCCCCACACACCCCCTCATGACGTTGCACACATCTGGCGCGCGTTCGGTGTGTGGGAATGCGCGTTTGCGAGCTTGCACTACGAGCGGTAGTCCGCGTGACTCAAAAAATGCAAATGTATCCTTCACCCCAAATTGCGAAAATGCAGAATACAAGAAATGCTCGGCTTTGCCATAGTGTTTGAGTAGTGCACGCACGTCGTCTTCGGCATTGGTGACATTGCATCTGCCGCCACCAGTGATGTTGAGCTTCTGACCGAGTGCTTTATTTTTCTCAAGTATGAGTACTCGTTTGCCGCGTGCGCGAGCCGTGCCCGCAGCCATCATGCCACTTGCGCCACCTCCAATCACTATCACGTCGTAGTGTTCCATGTTCGCGATTGTACCAAACGTTTTCCCCTTTACCTATTGTCTATATATTGGTATAATGAATTCCTATCAGATTAATATGAGATACATCGTATGGAAGAAGATAACAAGTGTCCAAATTGCGGTGAAACGATGGTAGAAAAGGATGGTGTTATGGTTTGCGAAAACTGCGAATCAAAAAAAGCAGCATCTGAAGCTCCTGCCGAAGAAGCAGCAATGTAATTGAGATAGACAAGGTTAACGATAAAAACCCCTCAGCAATGAGGGGGTTTTTATTTTTCTTAGATAACCTTTTGTATTCGCACAAGCGTGGCGTCTTTGCCCAGGATCGATGCGAGCTCAAACGGGTCTGGAGACTTCTCTCGCCCAGATAATGCGACACGGAGTGGCCACAATACATTTCCTTTCCCAATTTCTTCGGCATACGGCGTCAGCTGTGCCTTGATACCATCGACTGTCCAGTCAGTCACGCCATCGAGTATTTCTTTTGTCTTTGTGAGATGGATTTTTGCATTCTCGAGTGTGTCTGTTTTCCATACGAGCATCTTTTCATCGATGACTGGTTCTTTGAAAAAATAATCAAACTCGCCCACCGTTGATCCATCAGCTCGCCCAAAGAAAAGTTGCATATCAGAGAACTTCACCATGCGCTCACGAATAAGAGGTTCAAGTTTCTTGAGAATTTCGTGATTCTCCGGAACATTTTCAACAATACTTCCAAACAGTCCGTGGTGTGCGTACTCCCAAAATTCTGCTTGAGAGAGTTTTTTCATGTGCTCTCGATTGAACCAATCAAGCTTTGCAACATTAAACCCACCTCCACTGCGATGAATACGCGCAATATCAAATGCATCGATAAATTCTTGTGCAGTCATGACTTCTTGTTCAGTACCCGGATTCCAACCGATAAATACAAGGAAGTTCAACATTGCCTGTGGCAGATATCCTTCAGCCTTATAGTCGAGTATGTCTTTTGCGCCATCACGCTTGCCGAGTTTTTTCTTTCCATCTGGTGCCATGATCGGCGGAAGCGTTGCCATCAATGGTGGAGTTATCTCGAGTGCTTCATAGAGAGCAAGAAACTTTGGTGTTGAAGCGATAAATTCATCTGCTCGCATGATATGCGTCACCCCCATTTCCAGATCATCAATAATATGTGAGAGATTGTAGGTTGGATACCCATCACTCTTTATCAGAATAAAATCATCCAGTGCCTCAGGTCCGGCCGAAAGATCTCCGTAGACCAGATCATTCCACTCTGTTGTTTTTATATCAGTGACTTTGAAACGAAGCGGCTGCGTACCATCCCATACAGGAGGATTCTCGGGACGATGATCGCGAAAGAGAAATGGTCGCTTTTCTGTCTGTGCTTTTAAGCGAAATGCTTCAACCTCTTCAGGAGTATAGGGGTCAGCATATGCAAGTCCTTTGTCGACAAGTTGCTGTGCGTATTTTTTGTATGAAGCAAGACGTTCTGATTGCAGGTACGGTGCATGGGGCCCGCCGATATCCACACCTTCATCCCACGTGATACCAACCCATCGCAATGAATCAATAATATGCTGAATTGAACCTTCTACTTCGCGAGCCTTGTCGGTATCTTCGATACGTAAAATAAATGTTCCGCCCTGCTGTCGTGCAAATGCCCACGCAAATAATGCGGTACGAACTCCTCCAATATGAAGAAACCCTGTCGGGCTCGGTGCAAAGCGTGTGACGACTTTTTGAAGAGATTGCATGCATGCATCCTAGCAAAAAAACCCTTTGTTGACAAAGGATTGATTTGTTATAGGATTCGTTAAAACAGTCAGTATGGTAGCACTCGTTACATATCTTCTCGGTCTTTGCTTTCTGATAAATGCAGCATATGAGGGTGGTATAACAATACTCTTTAGGGGTAAAGAATTGGGTCAACGTTTTGATATAGCTATATCTCTCCTTCTCGCCTCTTCAGGTTTTGTTATTACATACATATATGGATTTCATTATTTTCATAACGAAATATTTCCTGCAACATTTTTTCTTTACTCAGTGACTGCTGTGTACAGCGGAACAAGAAATTACTTTGCCAGATAGCAATCGCATGCAAACCCAGCATGCGATTTTTTATTTCCCCCTACTCCACTCATACATCACCACTGATGTCGCAACAGAGGCATTCAATGATTCGCATCCTGGCTGCATTGGGATCGAGAGTGTGACGTCGCAGAGCTCGAGTGTCTTTTCACGAATACCAGTGGACTCGTTACCAACCACAAAAAGTGTTGGCGTATCAAAAACCGTTTCCTTGAGCACTTGCGTGCCTTCCATCACGAGTCCGTACACCCACATGCGCTTTTCTTTGAACGTTCTGATCGTTTGGTTCACATTCCCAATACGCACGATAGGTATACGAAATGCCATACCGGCAGAAGTCTTGATGACGGTACCAGTGATTGGAGATTGGTTGTGCTCAGGCATGAGGATTGCACTTGCACCAAATGCAGCTGCGGAGCGAATAATCGCACCGACATTGTGCGGATCTTGGAGCTCGTCGAGCAATACAAAACATGGATTTGTATCACCATCGAGCAGACCGATCACTTCATCAAAATCCGTATACAGCTTCTCAGGATTGATGACACCTATCACCCCTTGGTGGACTGCATCATCCCCCACTTTCTTGCCAGCATCCGCGGTTTTCATACTACTCACCCCAATATTATTTTTCTTCAATAGTTCTGTAAGCTCATTATCAGCAGATGCATTGGCATCCAAGAACACCTTTGACACTGCACTCGGACGCGCCAAAAGCGCCTCCCGGAGGGCGTGTTTGCCGTATAAGTAAATCTTGTCTTCTTTCATAGTTTTCAAAATACCACGTTTTGACCATTCAGTAAAGTATGCTATCCTCTGCTTAGTACAGAAATGTACTAAATTAATCATAACCATTACATCAAAACCATATGAATCAATTTATTTTAATTATTAATGGCCCTATGGTAGGAGGTAAAACTTCTGCTGTCGAAGTCATTATGAACCAGTACAAAAAGATCTTTCGAGTCTCACCCAACAAGATCAAATTTTTAATATCAGATTATACACCGGATCGCGATCGCCTACTTGTCCATACTTCTACCCTACTCGTTGCAGAAAAGATGCTTGAGGGAGGAATGTCTCTCCTAATTGAAGGAGGTTCAGTGATGCAAGGTAGCCTCAATGATGAAATCAAAAAGCTTGGAGAAAAGCGCGGTATAAAAGTAACTACCGTCAATATTGAAGCTCCTCTAGAAGCACTCAAGAAACGATTTGATGAAAGAGTGATGAATTCGATCACTCGCGGAACAAAGATTTCAGTGACCGATGAAGAAGACTTTATGAAGCGATATGATGCGTATCTCAAAATACGTGATCAAGCAGAAAAAACATTCGACTCAAATACTCAAAACCCTGGTGACATCGCAAAACAAATCATGACGCTCGTATAAAAAAATCTCCCCAGTTGGGGAGATTTTTAATCAGACGGTAATACCTAATCCTTTTAATATTCTTTCAACAATTTCAGGCGGAACTTCAAGATCACCAAGTTTTTCAAGATAAAAAGGAAGATACAATTCTTTGAGTTTTGGGCCAGTCTTTGAGAGACATCCATGCCAATCACTACCTGCTGAAATCAAAAGATTGTATTTTTCTACCAGCGTAAGTGCAAACTCTGTATCTTCTGGTGAATGACCTGTTCCATAACACTCAATCCCATCCATTCCCTGGTGTTTAAATTCAGCAATTATTTTCTCCTGTTCTTCTTTGTCAGGAGATATAACTTTTAGAGAAATCAACGGAGCAAGAGGGTGACTAAAGAACGCCTTGCCACCTGCCTTATGGATGACTGCAAATGCATCCTTGGGTTCAATCGTTGGTGCTGCATCCGGAAGACCACGAAGATAGACAAATCCATCATTTCTTCCTTCTACAATTCCCTCTTCGTGTAAGAAAAGTGCTATTCCAGGAATGCTGTAGTATTTAGGATCCTTGTCTGTAAAATGCTCAGGGATAATTTCTGATTTTCCATCAGCGATCAGAATTCCATTAATCTCAGGAATGAGACTTGTGAAATGCTTTTTGCGATATTCATTAATTCCATCAAGAAAAGTTGTCAGCTCTTTGTTGGTGGGATTAATATTGTACCCAAGAATATGGATTGGTTGACCGCGATATCCGGTACTAATCTCAACTCCCGGAATAACTCTTATGGCAACTTTTTCAGCTTCAGTCGTAGCTATAGGTATAGCTGAAACAATGTCATGATCGGTAACAGAGATAATATCTAAATCCCCCGCTTTTGCATCAAGAATTATTTGTTTTGGTGTCTCACGTCCATCTGAATGGTCTGTGTGAATTTGTAGATCAATTTTCATATTGTTTATTTTTGTTGAGACTTTACTATAAAAATAGATTCTGTAAATA
This sequence comes from uncultured Candidatus Saccharibacteria bacterium, assembly GCA_964474435.1. Classification (GTDB taxonomy): domain Bacteria; phylum Patescibacteriota; class Minisyncoccia; order Phycocordibacterales; family UBA9973; genus UBA4124. The sequence goes on from CAYYSI010000001.1 coordinate 304,632, forward strand.
GATATTCCTTATTTCTGAATATCAGTAATGTCCTGCATGATACCAGAAAATCTGGTTACTACGCCTGCCATAATGCTCCTTATACACCAAAAGTCCTTTCACCGAATGACGCTTCCTATTATATATGGTAGCACAAAGCAAAAATCCCCGTGAAGGGATTTTTGCTTTGTGCGCCGGGCAGGATTTGAACCTGCGTAGCCCGAAGGCGTCAGATTTACAGTCTGATGTAATTGACCACTCTACCACCGACGCGTGCCTCCCCTAAGGGAGGTTGTGAAGCAGATTAGGAAATAATTTTTTCTTTCTTCTGCCCCGTAAAAGAACTGATGCGCTTCTTTTTTGATGTGGTGGTAATGACAACGTCATCCCCATTCATCGAAACGCCCACACTATCACCTTCCCCGATTGTTCGAGCGATGATTCGTGTTGCAATCGGATTCAAGATCTTTGTCTGAATGAGCCGATTGAGGGGCCGAGCCCCGTAGTGTGGATTATATCCGACACGTGCCAGATATGAAAGCGCATCATCTCCAATTGTTACCGTAATACCCTTGTCTTGTAGACGAGCAAGGACAATATCGGTACGCAATCGGACGATATCTTTGATAACTGCCTGGGACAGAATATCAAACACTACGATTTCGTCAATGCGGTTGAGGAACTCTGGCCTGAAATAATCCTTGAGCGCTCCCTCTACTTTTTCTTTCATGTGCGTATATTCGCCTTCTTCGGTGTGCGTGTGAAATCCTATTGTCTCCATCTTTTCGATAAATTGGGATCCAATATTTGACGTCATGATGATGACGGTATTTTTGAAGTTCACAAGTCTGCCCTTTGCATCGCGCAAGTGACCTTCATCGAGTACTTGGAGCAATACATTGAACACTTCTGGATGCGCCTTTTCAACTTCATCAAAGAGTACCACCGAGTATGGTCGGTGACGCACACTTTCGGTGAGCTGTCCTGCTTCGTCATGTCCGACATAGCCTGGAGGTGAACCGATAAGTTTGGATACACTGTGACGTTCCATGTATTCACTCATGTCGACGCGGATCAATGCCTTGTCATCGTTGAACATAAACTCGGCGAGCGTTTTGGTGAGCTCAGTTTTCCCAACACCTGTTGGTCCAAGGAAAAGGAATGAGCCAATCGGACGATTCGGGTCTCCGATACCTGCACGATTGCGACGGATGACATTTGCAATCTTTTCGATTGCTTCGTTTTGTCCGACGACACGCTTGTTGAGTTCTGCTTCCATGTGCACCAGCTTTTCTCGTTCTTCTTCGAGCATTTTGGTGAGTGGCACCCCAGTCCATCGCGCGACAACTTCAGCAATGTCTTCTTGAGTAATTTCTTCTTTGAGCACGCGGCGGATTCTTTGGAGTTTCTTGAGCTTCGCAGCCTTTGTTTCAAGTTCTTTTTGAAGCATTGGGATATGTCCGTATCTGATCTCTGCAGCTCGTCCGAGGTCTGCACGGTTCTCAGCTCCTTCTGCTTCGAGGCGAAGTGTCTCAAGGTCTTTTTTGATCTTGCCGATATCTTGGAGTGTTGATTTCTCGCCTTTCCATTTCATCTCGAGTTCCTTTGTCTTTTCATTCACATTGGCAATCTCGAGTTCAATATCTTTGATACGATCTTTGGCAACTTTGACACCACTTTCGGCTTCGATATCTTTGCGAAGTGCTTCGCGCTCGATCTCGAGTCGCATGATTTTGCGATGCGCCTCTTCGAGTACTGCAGGCTTGTTTTCAAGTGTCATGCGAAGTGCAGAGGATGCTTCATCGAGGAGGTCGATCGCCTTGTCCGGAAGGAATCGGTTGGTGATGTAGCGAGTCGAGAGTGTGACTGCTGCAACGATTGCATCATCAGTGATGTGCACTCCGTGATAGAGCTCATACTTTTCTTTGAGTCCGCGCAGTATTGCGATCGTGTCTTCGGGTGTTGGTTCTTCGACAAACACTGGTTGGAAACGTCGCGCGAGTGCTGCATCTTTTTCAATATACTTTTGGTATTCCTTGAGTGTCGTTGCACCGATCGCACGGAGCTCTCCACGAGCGAGTGCAGGCTTGAGTAGTTGTGCGAAGTCTCCCACACCTTCGTTTGCGCCAGCTCCAACGATGTTGTGAATCTCATCGATAAAGAGAATTATTTTTCCTTCTGCGCGTTCAACTTCCTTGAGAATATTTTTGACACGCTCTTCGAACTCTCCACGGTACTTCGTCCCCGCAAGGAGCGAGCCAATGTCGAGTGAGACGATTTCTTTGTCCTTGAGGCTCTCTGATACATCGCCTTTGGCAATACGGTTTGCGAGTCCTTCGATGACTGCAGTCTTGCCCGTACCTGGTTCTCCGAGCAATATCGGATTGTTCTTGGTGCGACGTGAGAGGATCTGCATGATGCGCATGATTTCGCTATCGCGCCCAATCACTGGGTCGAGTTTGTCTTCGCGTGCGAGCGTTGTGAGGTTGCGTGTGAACTTTGCAATCATCCGCATTTTTTTGTTCGCCCCCGTGTCACTCGTTTTGTTGGTGCGGTATTCGAGTACTGCAGTGATGAGTGCTTCGCGATCGATCTTGAAACGGTTGAGGAGCTCAGTTGCCTGATTGTTCACATCAAAGAGCGCAATAAAGAGGTGTTCTGTTGAAACGAAATTATCTTTCATTTCTGCGGCAACCTTGAGTGAGATCTCGATCACTTGCGCGAGATCGGCAGTGAGGAACATCTGGTACGACGGTGCAACAGTTGTTGACCCTTCTGCGCTTTCAATCCCTTCGAGGACTGAGTCCGTCAAAAGCATGGTGTCGACATCGAGTCGCTCCAGCAATGTAATAATATTTGATTCTTCTTGGACGAGGAGTGCAGTCAGCAAGTGGAGCGAGCTCACACTGTTTTGACCACGTTCGATCGCAAGCTCATGGGCACGCTTGATCGTCTCCTTGGCCTTGGTGGTGAATTGGTTGAGTGGTGGGATTTGCATTATAAAACGTAAACTAAATTACAATAAAAGACGAGAAGTTCAGCCAAGCAGCGTGGTCGGAAATCAGAAGGTCTGTAGTAATACCACTATAGCATAAAAGTCAACCCGGCAGTAGATCTTGACAGGAGTCAAGGCTCACTGCCGGGTCAAGGGTTTTCTAATATAAAAAACCTCGACAAAAGCCGGGGTTTTAATTTTTTAATTCATTTACAACAAGAAGTTTTGAAAAGATCTAATGACATTTTCAATTGATTCGTTAAGTACAGAATAACTTTGATTGCATTCAATTTTTTGTATTGCAATATGGGATTGAATCTCTGTAAACTCCCCTAAAAATTTTTTAAGCTCTGACTGATCTACTTCAAGTATGTTTTCTGAACAAAACTTATTTGATAAATCACGAGCCTTCTGTCGTATATCTTTCTTGTTGATTATAAACGAGCGTATATCACCACCAATCTTTTTTGAGTGATATGAGATTCTGTCGAGATGCATATGAATATCTACCCATATAGCATCCTTATCTATAATTTTTTCTCCGAGCATAACTTTTAATTTTGTTTGCTCAAATAATACTATATTAATTTATATTTGTCAATTATTTTCTTCAAAGCCCTTACCGCTTTATCCAAATCTCCACTCTTAGTGTGTCTCCCAAATGAAAACCGCACTGCTCCCCAGCCTTTGCCATACATACTTTCTACGATCTGGAATTCTTGATCTTCCTCATTTTTGCATGCGCTTTTTGCTGACACGGCGATTCCCTTTGCATCCAGTTCGATCACGAGCAGTTCACTATCGAAATCTTTGATGGCAACGTGTGTTATATGTGGCGTGCGTTCTTGATCACGAGATGTAATGATTGCTTCGGGAATTTCTTTTTCTATTGCTTCTTCAAAATACTTTTGCAATTCTTTTACTCGTTCTGTTTCCTTTATGTCTTGTGCGTATTTCAGGGCGTGTGCGAATGCATGTATGAGTTCAAGTGACTCAGTCCCCGGACGCAATCCAAATTCTTGTCCCCCACCTCGCATGAGCGGTAGTAGTGTGACGCCTCTCTTTTTATAGAGCATTCCAACACCTTTGTGCGTATAGAGTTTCGTCGCACCCAGTGTCATAAGGTCGACTCCGAGCTGATCTACACGCAAGTTGAAATAAAGCGGTGCTTGTGTCGCGTCAGTATGAAAAATGATTTTTACTTCTGGATTATCTTTCCTGAGTTTGCGAATGCGTTTTGCAATTTCTTTGATTGGCTGCACGGTGCCGATCTCATTGTTCACATACATGATCGAGACGATCACTACTTTTGCATTCTCAGGAATCATGATGAGTTTGGGATCAATGACTCCGGTGTCTGTTGGGATGGTCACGGTGAATATTCCTGCGTCTCTATACGCTGCTATGGACTCAATCACTGCCGCATGCTCGAGACTACTTGTCACAACTGCGATTTCTTCGGGCGCAATACCGTCTGCAACAAATGCACTGATCAACCCTTGGATCGCGAGGTTGTCGCTCTCCGTCGCACCACTTGTAAAAATGACTTCGTCAGTCTGTGCATGGAGTATTGACGCAACCATTGCACGATTTTTATTCAATACCTGCCGCGCTTCGACTCCTTCTTTGTGTAATGCGCTTGGATTTGCGGCAAGTATACGTCTACTGATCCGAGGGAGCGATTTCAGCATGTTTGTATCAAGCGGTGTGCTCGAAGCATAGTCCAAATAGACTCTGTGGCGATTTTTGAGATACGTCTTGAAATGCTTGAAAAACATAGAAAAATCAGTATAATAGCGTGATGCTAGGAAGTATACCACCCATTCTCCTTATCATTATCGCAGCCCTCTTGGTCACTTGTATTTGTAGTGTTGTCGCAATCGTTCGCATCCAGCAGAAGCTCCGGGCATTCATGAAAGGTAAAGACGGTGCATCCCTTGAGGCTACCCTTGCCTGGCTCACGCAGAAATCCGCAACAGTCGACATGACTCTCGAAGCACACAAAGAAGCCCTCGAGATGATCGACGCGCGGGTCAAACGAAGTATCCGCGGATACTCATTGGTGCGATACGATGCATACGAGAGCGCTGGTGGCGAACAAAGCTTTGCATCAGGACTGATCGACGAACACGAGGATGGCTACATTCTTTCTGTCATCACCAACCGCAGCCACATTGGTGTCTATGCCAAGAAAATAAATCGCGGCATTCCCGAAGTATCGCTCACAACACAAGAAACCGACGCACTCAACGCCGCAAAGAAATCCCTAAAATAAATTTAGATACACCTTATGTCTACACCAACCCCTTCATCTCCAATCGTTGCCGTCATGGGTCACATCGACCACGGCAAGTCCACGCTCCTGGATTATATCCGCAAGGCAAATGTCGCGGGCGGTGAAGCTGGTGGTATCACCCAGCACCTCTCGGCCTACGAGATCACTATTCCCTATCAAAACACCGAGCGTTCGATCACCTTCCTCGATACACCAGGACATGCGGCATTTACCGGTATGCGCGAGCGCGGCGCAGTAGCAGCTGATATTGCAATCCTCGTCGTTTCTGCCGAAGACGGTGTGAAGGCTCAGACAATCGAAGCACTCAACACGATCCGGACTGCAAACATCCCCTATATCGTCGCCATCAATAAGGTTGACCGTCCAGAAGCAAACATCGAACGCACCAAACAAATGCTCGCCGAACAAGAAGTCCTCGTCGAAGGCTATGGTGGTACGATCCCGTGGGTTGCAGTTTCTGCAATCAAAGGCACTGGCGTGACCGACCTCCTCGACACTGTGTTGCTCGTTGCCGATCTTGAAGGTATGGAAAGTGATGCAACTGCACCTATCAATGCAGTCGTCATCGAGAGCCACCTCGATGCCAAGCGTGGTATCACTGGTACACTTGTTATGAAAAGTGGCACACTTACCCAAGGTGAATTCGTCGTCGCAGGCACAGCGCTCGCCACAACGCGCATGATGGAAAATTTCCTTGGCAAACCTATCAAGTCTGCTGGACCTGGGACCCCTGTGCACCTCGTCGGCTTCGACCAGGCACCTGCAGTCGGTTCACACATTGTTGTATTTGAAAAAAAACGCGATGCAGAAAAGTATATCGAGTCGCTCGACAAAGTAGGAGCCGCGGATGCAACCATGATCGGCTCTGCCCAAAAGGTCGTCCCCCTCATTATCAAGACTGACGTATACGGCACCGCCGAAGCAATCGAACGAGAGATTTCAAAAATCGCTGTCGAAGGACTCTATGTCAAAATCATCCAAAAAGGTGTGGGTGTGATCAGCGAGAGCGACATCCGCATGGCACAGTCTGACAAGGACTCCATCATTCTTGGATTCAATGTCGGCATGGACAGTCGTGCGCGTGACCTCAATGAACAAGTGGGTGCAACTGTTGAAACATTCGACATCATCTACAAACTCACTGAATGGCTCGCCATCGAACTCGAAAAGCGTCGCCCACGTGTAGAGACTCGCACCATCATCGGCACTGCCAAGGTACTCAAAGTATTTTCAAAGACTAAAGATAAGCAAGTGATCGGCTGTCGTATCGACAGTGGCACGATCACGAGTGGTGCAAAGGTTAGCATCATTCGTCGCGACTTTGCGATCACGAGCGGGACGATCATCGAGATCCAACAAGCCAAGCAAAAGGTCAAAGAAATCACAGACGGCGAATGTGGCATGCTCGTCGAGTGTAAAAACGATATTGCCCAAGGTGACATCCTCGAAGCATTTGTGATGATGACCGTATAACCCTATGACATACGAGATGGACAGCGAGCGCAATCGCAAAATAGCAGAGCAAATCAAGGAAATCGCCGCAACATTTATTGAGCGCGAGAGCAACAAGAGCGCACTACTCACGATAACCAAAGTCGAGATTGGGGACCGTGGTCGTTCTGCGATGATCTATTTGTCAGTGATGCCCGAAAGTGGTGAAGACTCTGCGATCAACTTCCTCAAACGCAAACGTGCCGACATGCGCGAAGCCATAAAGAAAGGTATGAAGATCCGTACGATCCCCTTTATCGATGTCCAAATTGACAAAGGGCAAAAAGCGCTCCACACTATAGAAGCTCTGCTGAAAGAAGGAGAAAAATAAGCTGTATACAAATTTTTGACCTGGTGGCCAAGTGGTAAGGCGGTTCTCTGCAAAAGAACTATACGCGAGTTCGATTCTCGCCCAGGTCTCCCCACCGTTTAACAACACAATATATTTTGCCCGGGTGATGGAATGGTAGACATAGAGGACTTAAAATCCTCAGACAGAAATGTCGTGTGGGTTCGAGTCCCACCCCGGGCACACCGAGATAATGCTTGAAAGAGTCTGGTATATACGGTATTATTGGCACCAGTACCTAGCGTGCTGGAGTGGCGGAATTGGTATACGCGCTGGTCTTAGGAACCAGTGCCGCAAGGCTTAGGAGTTCAAGTCTCCTCTCCAGCACCCTGGGTATTCATTCAAAACTAATTGCCCCTATAGCTCAGTTGGTAGAGCAGCTCCCTCTTAAGGAGACGGTCGTAGGTTCGAATCCTACTGGGGGCACACGACGAGAAATATCCCACCTACGTGGGATATTTTCGTACGTGTGCCGGCCGGAGCTATGCCTTTAGGCAAGCGAGGCGGGGTCGCGACATTTTCCGGAGGAAAATAGTTGTGACCACAGTACAAGAAAATACACCAAAAAAGCCCTCAAAATAGGACTTTTTTGCTGCGTTATACATATATTGACAATTATATATTTATATGCTATTATATATACAAATCAAAAAACTACAGTCATGAAAAAAACATTGTTCCTTATCAGCTTTATAGGTATTACTACTGCTTTATTTGCACAACGCGATTGGACTCCCTCTACCTGGCCTGGACAAGAGTTTGTGAAAAACGGCTTGCCCAACAACCCAAAACTTGGAGATCATGATGAAACAACCGGCTTTCTGTTTGAGAACCCTGTTTCAAAAGATAAAAATGGTGTTATCGACTTCCCTATGGCAATCGGCATAAACGTGATCCAGCTTAACCTTTGGTTTTATGAATCAGGTGTATGGCGCCAAAAAAATGTACGCCTCCTCAATGCCCCAAAAGATGTTGATGGATGGCTCCGTGCATGTGTCAACAGGAAAAGAATTGGCTCTGATGGCAACTATGATATCCCCGTACAACTAAACCTTTCTCGGGATATTGTTCAACAGCAAAATGGTGGATCAGCCCCAGATTATTACTGCATGTTCTAAGTAGCTAAAAAGCATTAAATCACAACGCCCTTTCGGTACAACGAAAGGGTGTTTTTTATTGCCCAAATGATTGACATTTATATGATTTAATGCTATAATACATACAAATAAAACGAAACAATTTCTTTAACAAAATAAATCTGAAATTATGACAAGTTTAATCTTTCTTATTTTTGGGCTAAGCCTATTAATATGGATATTGATCGGTTATTCAAAAAGCCGGCGCCTCAACTTAAAATTAGCAGAATATTTCTGCATCGGAATTGGTGATCGTATTCTCATTATCATTGATGGAGACCATGTCCCATGGATATTTAGTGTAGTACCAATACCTCCTGGTTTTAAACATATTTGGCCAAAATTAAAATGGTGGGAATGGGTTGACGGAAAAGGTAAAATGAACGAAAAAATCATTAACCATCAAACCGGTAAGGAAGAGGCAAAGTATAAAGAAATCAAAACCTTTCCTAGTGCGCCCGATGGGTTCATGGGGCAACGAGAAGAATTTGTTCCATCTATTCGGAAGTTTGAACCAACTGGATATAATATCGAGGTTCGTACACTCGATGGATATTTGGTAAACATTATTCTTCCCCTTGTATACTGTGTCTTTGATCCTTACAAAGTTGTTCGTTATGCGTTATTCAAAATGGTTGGCGAACTCGAAGCCAATAATGCAATTCGTACATGGGCAGCCGTTAAAACCGTACAGGAAATCCAGAAAACAAATATCAATGAAGTCTCTGCGATATCTGTAAAAAATCCTGATACCACTAAGCCGGATATGGATTTAGAAACGTACCTTGATGAAGTTCACTTCAAAAAGCTCGGTTTCGAAATCGACAAAAAAGGACTGGTTATTATCTTGAGCGCTGAAGCAAAAGAATTCTTTGATTTGGTTAATAAAAATAAAGTTATCCAACAAGAAGGAGAAAATGCTAAGGCAAAATTAGTAGCTCGAACAGAAGAACTGAAAGTTGAGCTCGCAGAGGAGACACAGGAAACCAATCTATTTGAAGCAAGAATTACTGCTGTTGGAAAAGGTTTTGAAGAAATTGTTGATAAGATTTACAAGGGAAAAGCTCTTGTTGCCGCTCAACATCCATGGACATTAGTCGAAGTAAAACACGAAGAAGATGAAATTGGAGAAAAACTTGTAGAAGGTTTTCTTTCTAAAATTCCTAGCGTTGAATCAACCATATTCAAGAAAAAAAACAAAAAGGAGGCTCCGGATGAAGAAACTGCGTAATTTCAAAAAAGAGTTTTTAATTCAACTCTCCAAAGCAAAGCTAGAATGCGATGCAGCCTGGAAGAAAATTAAAAAGATTTCTACACCTTACATTGTGTCTACAAAGGCATGGTATAAAAAACAGAACAAGTTTTTGCTCTTACTTTCTGGATTATTTATCACTGCGATAGTGCTTACTTTTGTAGGTATTCGTGGAGTTTATACTGATGTATCAAGTAAAGTTGTAGATATTTCTTCTGAAAATGAAGAAGAGTCTACAATATTCAACGACGTCATTTTTATCCTTAAAAATCCACGATTCTGGGCAGTACTTATTGTCATCATCGGTGCATTACTTCTAATGCGATGGGTGTGGCGTAAAAAGGCAACACCAGTAGTAGTTACTTCACCTGAAAAAACAGATGAGGAGAAAAAGGCAGACAAGAAAAAAGAAGCCTTAAAGCCTATCACTCCAAAATCCTTCTCGTGGCGTATTAAAAATTTCGCTTCGATAGTGTTTATCTGTGCTCTTGCTCTAGGAGGAATCTTTTGGGCAAATAGCATGGGCATCAATCTCAAGCGAGACTTTAGTTACCACGGACCCGATCCCTATGCACAACGTCCTAAAGTAGAGGCTGCACCAGGTATCACCTATAGTAACAATTTACCGTTACAAAAAGGCGTTCCGTTCACAGTGTACTGGAAGAATTCAGCAGGATCATTTGCTCCTGTATTATACGGGACAATAACCATTCGGTTTATCAAAGAACATGATCCCACAGATAACTTTGATTTGCGTATCACTCGTACTCCGTACGAATTGCGCACTGAATGGGCTATCAGCGAAGGAGACCATGAGAATGGTAACTATACAGCTACGCTTTTAAGCGAAAGCACAACTGTAGAATACCGGGAGCAACAAACCGTACCATTGTTACACTTTGCACAATAATCAAATAGCGACAAACACAAAGCCAGATCATGATGATCTGGCTTTTTATGTTCTTAGTTGGGATATTTGAGTTGTTGGATCGGGGGTGGAGTAAATGTTTGTTGTTCGGTAGTGATCGTTGCACCCTGGATACCAAAGGTACGGGTGAGTATAGTGATAATCCCAAAGACCCCAAACATAATCACAAATCCGACGACACCCCACAGCATATGCTCTCTCCCCTTTTTGCGGTCTTCTTGGTTGTTGGCACCACGGATGTATTGCATCACACCCCAGAGAAAGACCACGAGCGCAATAATAAATGCAAACTCGATAACAGGATTGATGACCTTGGCATTCAGTTTGAACAGCAAATCATCGACAGAGTCAGCGTATGCGATCCACGTCATAGATTAGTAACAGACGCTACCGTGAGCAACTGTACCTGGAGGACAAGTCAAATCATACTGTGGAGCTTCATTTGTACCCAAGACATTACCAGCGATACGGATGATACCCCAAACTGATACAGCAACAAAGAGACCGATGAGGCCGTTGAGCATGACCTTGCGCTTGTCTGCAAGCTTACCTGGATCCTTTTCTGCGATGTATCGGAATACGCCGATGAGGAACCAAAGTGTCATGAGTGCCATGATCACTGTGATCGCGGTGACCAACCAACTTTGTCCGCTACTGATGACTTGGTTAACATAGGTTGGTCGAAAGTTTTGTGCAAGTGCCAATGTTGGGATAAATGCACTACCGAACGAAATGAGAGCTATTTTTTTCATGTTATAAAAATTATATTAATAACCTGGTAATTATGCTAAACAGGTATCCAAAGTATAGCATATATCACGAGAGCTTTGGCTACTTTTTGAGATAGGTGGTTTGAAGCAGTGGTACTGCAGAGCCCGTACCGAGCGTTGTACTCACAATATTGATGATGCCCCAGAGACTCGTCATCACAAAGAGACCGATGAGACCCGCTACGATGAACTTCTTGCCCTCTTCTTTCTTGGCGGAGTCTGATGCAGCAATAAACTTGAACACTCCCCAGAGGAAGAACATAAGCGCAAGTGCAAAGATAATCGGGATGATTGCAACAAGGATAATACACTTGACCCAAATCAGGATATCGAGGAGTGAGAGGAACTTGATCGCACTACAGCGCGCAAGCTCGGCTGAGCTTGACTGGGGCGCGGACCCAATGGCGGTGTTTTGACTACTATCGGTGCCGTTATATATAGTCGTCGCTGGTACCCCGCTACCGAGCGTCCCAGGGGTGTAGTATCCATGATCATATGCATCACATTTGACCTTGTTTTGTGCGTAGTAGGTGATGCAACACTCTGTATGGTTGAATCCTTGAATATCGTTACACTGCCCTGCTGAGTTTGTCGTGGTTGGAGGAGTAAGGTCTCCGCCGCCATTTTGATAAAGCGAGCATGCAGCCGCATTAGCATTTTGAGACCCAACACCGCAGCAACCAGGATAATTGCTTGCAGTAACTGGAGAACACGATGTACCTGTATCTACTACCGTTTCTGGCGCATTATCCCCTCCTCTATTTACTGACTGCTTGCTTTCAGCAAACACCATAGTGCTCACACCTATAGAGAGAGTCAGGAGAAATAGTATTGAGAAAATCTTTTTCATAGACTAGTTTGTGATAGAGTTAACGGTTCCAATAATAGCATTGGTGATGGTCCAGGCCCCAAGGATAAGGAGTGTGCCGATGATCGTATACCAAAACATCTGCTTGGCCTCCTTGATCTTTTCTGGTTTTCCTTGTGCAAGAATGAACTTGAGTCCTGCCCAAAGAAAAAATATGACAATAAACGGGATCGCGATCTTGAGCAGTGTGTCGACGAAAAACTTCACCGCATCCTGGATAGTGTTTACCTTGAGAGGGTTTTGAAGTCTGACATCGAGCTGAAATCCGCTTGCTTGACCAGAATTGTTGGTCGTAGAGTTAGGATTTTGCTGGGCGGTAAAGACTCCTCCGCCTGTTGTCTGTGTGCCGGTCGTAGTTGTGGTCGTTGTAGGAGGGTTTTGTGTTGTTGTCGTAGTACCCTTGGTCGTAAAGCTGGTAGTGCCTTCATATTCCTTTGTTGTCGTAGCATCTTTGGCAGAGATGCGCACAGTATAGGTAGTACCAGGCGTAAGGTTATCTGCATCACAGGGAGCAGATACTATTCCTGACGGAAAATCAACGCCGTTACAAAAACTCACCGTGCTCCCACCGTTTTTCAAAATAAAGATGTCTCCTTTTATTGGCACAGGTACAATTGAAGTTGCAACAATGCGCGCAGTTGTTGTTTGAGGAGTGACAGTGATCGGTTTAAAGGAGTTTGGTTGTACTTGCGCCCCTACCGTACTAAACAGAAAAAGAGAAAGGATCAGTACTGCAGCAAAAGTGTATTGGAAACGCAATTTCATAGTCATAGTATAGCGCTACTCTCCGAGAAACTCTACTCCACTCTTTTTAAAGTCATCATTAAGGAGTGCGTTCATGATAGTCCGCACGATGAGCCATGAGCATAAGATAATAATAATACCGAGGACGACATTACCAATTATTTTTTTCAAGTTCGCAATCTTGCTTGGATTACCTTCGGCAGTAATATATTTGAATCCTGCATACATGAGGATTGTGATAAATATTGGTATAAGGAGCGTTGTTATAAAAAACGTCAACAAGTTGTTAAGGAGTCGGAATACATCGGTAAAGGTGCACTTGTCCGTACATGGAATGATCGTACTCACCACATCATCACCTTTTTCGGTTGTTGCATTTGGTGAAAAGCAGCTTGGATCAGGCTCCATATCAATGACCCCATCACCTTTGCCTGTATTGGGATCAATCGTATCAACACCATAATGGTCAGCTTTGTGGTCGCCATTGCCAATGCCATATCCATAATTTTTGCCGTCGCCAACCTGATTGTCTTTGCCATCATCACACTCTGTTGCGGCGAGTTGTGTTGTAGCAGGGATTATAGCGGTAGGATTTACTTGTGCATCACTGATCATGGGTACAAAAAGTATCATCAGGAGTGAGGCGACAATAATGTGTTTCTTTGTATGCATAGTATTATTATCGAGTGATTGATTGGAGATCGCGAGTAGTGTCATATATTGCAGTCGTAGCTTCACTTTTACCACTCGTTACTGCCGTAATCATATCACGAAATAGTGACTCACTCTTTGCCGGATTTGGGTTAGGCCATGCAAATGCCGAGAGGGCTGCTTTGAAAAATACTGAAACATAGGGATTGTTTTGTTGAACCAACAGCAAATCTCGGCGAACTGGTGGGAGCGAGAGGGACTTTGATAGTCCGTCGATACTTGGACTGCTTGCGATATATGTTGCAGCTGCATATGCGGCAACTGGGTTCGGCGCAGCCTTTAACATACCCACACCGATAAACGAGCCGAATGTTACTGGTCGAGCAGCAGGATCTGTCTGGAATACTTCTGCAACATCAAAGTTGAGGTTTGGATTTCGTGACTGGATCGTAAAGAGTTCACTCGCACGTCCTATATAAAACGCTGATTTGCCTGACAAAAATTGCTCTATACTCATCGGCAGCGCATTGTTCCATGAATAGTTTACATTGGTTGGATTTGAAAAACTTGTGAAGTACTCGAGTGCTTGGGCCGTTGGTGGCACTGAGCTTCCTGCTGGAGCATTGCCGAGCATCACTTGATTGGTATTACTTGCCCCATCATATCCAATGATACTGTTCCCTGTCTGCATAAAGAGTGTCGAGAGAATATCGGTAACATTGTTTACATTTGCCGCAGTACCAAGGGCGACAGCTGATTGAGTGATGTTGTTTCGTGCATCCCGCTTTGTCAAAATGGGGACTGATTGCTGGAGATTGCTCCATGTCTTTGGTGGAATAACAAAGCTTGCTTGTGCAAGAATATCCTTGTTGTAATAGACGACAATAGGGTCAACCACGAGCGGCAGTCCTACAATACCTTCCTTGGTCAAAAATATTTGAGATCCATCAATGTTCGCGTCACGATAGTCACGCTCACTGTATGCTGCATAGGGTATCACGTAGAGCTTATCTTTAAATTGTGAGAAAATTTCTGAAGAAAAAATGACGAGATCAGGGGGGGTTCCGTCTGCGAGAGCAACAATGAGCTCTTGTGGCATCGTATTGGGATCGTGCTCTGAATACGTGATCGTATATCCATTGCCTCCTATGTTAAAAGTATCTAGATAGCCTTGCATGAGACTCTGTGGAATAACACCCCATACAACGACGGTGCCTTGAGGAGTAGTTGTTGCTGCTTTTTTGGTGCCGAATGAAATAAGTCCTGAGAACACAAGTACGGCCCCAGCAAATACTACAACAAAAATAATGACGAGAATTGTTTGAAATGATGATTTCATACGTTATGGTTTCCTAAAAAGTATAGCATAGTGATGCTCCCCTGCTTCGAGTTTGTCAGTCATGACAGTCAGTCCCATCTTTGCACACAATGCTTCGGCCTGCTCCTTGCGAAAGACTGACTCAGGTCGAGGCCCCATACCACCGAATGATTCACTCCAATCGACGACCAACATGCGACCGCCCGGCTTTAACACCCGAAGCGCTTCGTGCATACAGCCTTCTTTGTCCTCAAGTTGAAACAAAATGTTGGACATAATGACAAAGTCCATACTTGCGTCCCCAAGTTTTGATCCCCCATTGATTTCGATATCTCCCCAGAGTGGATGGAGGTTGCCAATATGCATTTCAGTTGCTTCACGTGTGAGTCGCGCAACAATGTCGCGATGAATTTCTATTGCAAAGACATTGCCTTGTGGCACGAGTGCCGCCGCCGCACGAGAAAGGAATCCTGATCCCGCACCAAAATCAGCAACACTGTCAGTTGATTGTAGATTGCATACGGCGAGCATCGCGGATGGCTCCATGAACATGCAATTAGTATAGCAAGTTCTCTCGCAAAAACTATTACATTCAATATAAAATAAACGCAGCACATCTCGAGTACGCGCTCATCGTGTACTCGGAATGCAAGCTTTTATATTGAATGTAATAGTTTTTGCTCGCTTAAATAAAGAAAGACAGCACAAACATTCTTTTTGAAAGCTTGCACTAGTAGTCGCACGCTTGAGTAAAGCCGTGCGACATACTGTGCTGCGTGTATTTCAAAAAGAATGTTTGTGCTGTCTAAAACCTAGAGGCAAGTAACCGAAGCAAGTGTATCCCCTGCTCTCAATTTCATAATAGTCACACCTTGTGTTTGGCGTCCTGATGATGGGATGGTTGCAAGGTCTACTCGGATGACCTGACCTTTTTTGGACATTGCGACGAGCTCGGTACCATCGTGCACTACCATTGCTGCCATGATTGCACCAGTCTTTGCGGTAACTTTTGCAGTCTTGATGCCTGAGCCACCACGCTTTTGGACTTTGTATTCTGTGATCTCTGTTTTCTTGCCGATACCATTTGCACCAAGCGTGAGCATGTATGTGCCTTTTTCTTCGGCAACGACGTTTGCGCCAACAATACTGTCTCCTTTGCCAAGTTTCATTGCACGCACGCCACCTGCAGTACGTCCCATTTCGCGAATATCTGATTCTTCAAATCGGATTGATTGTCCAAGGGTTGAACCGAGGATCACACTCTGCCCTTTTTGCACACGAAGCACTGCCTCAAGCTCATCTCCTGCATCCAAACGGATGGCGATGATACCGCTGCGTCTGACGTCTTTGAAGCTATCGTACGTCACCTTCTTTGCGGTTCCCTTTTTCGTAATCAAAAAGAGTGATGCTTTTTCTTCTTTTGCTTTCTTTGGTACTGCAAGGATAGAGGTGACTTGTTCATCTCCTGCGAGTGAGAGGAAGTTCATGATCGATTTACCTTTTGTAGCACGCTTGCCTTCAGGGATTTCGTACATCTTGATCTGGTATGCCTTTCCTTTGTTTGTAAAGAAGAGGAGGTCTGAATGAGTATCAGTTGTGAGAAGCATCGTGACAAAGTCTTCTTCTTTGGTTTCGAGGTCTATCACACCGACACCTCCACGTTTTTGCTGTTTGTATTCACTCGGATCAGTGCGCTTCACATAGCCACCTGCAGTGAGCACGAGTACTGATTCTTTTTCAGGAATAAGGTCTTCGTCAGATATCATTTTTGTGCCACCACTCATAACCTTGGTCTTGCGTTCATCACCATATTTATCTTTGATTTCACGAAGCTCATCTGCGATCACTTTGAAAATTTTCTTGGTACTTGCAAGCAAACTTTCGAGCTCTGCAATGAGATCCTGCTTTTCTTTGAGTTCATTTTCGACTGCCTTGCGTTCAAGTCCTGCAAGTTTCTGAAGGCGCATTTCCAAGATCGCATCTGCTTGGAGATCTGAGAATTTGAATTCCTTGATCAAGTTGAGCTTTGCAAGAGCAGCATCTTTGGATGCACGAATAATTGAAATGACTTTGTCGATATGATCGAGTGCCTTTTTCAAGCCCAGCAAGATATGTTCACGATCCTTTGCCTTTTTGAGATCAAATGCAGTGCGTCGGCGCACGACAACTTCACGGTGTGCAATAAATGAAGTAAGAATTGATTTGATTGATAATGTCTCAGGTACACCATCAACGAGGGCAACCATGTTGTAGTGAAATGTTTGTTCGAGTTGTGTGTGCTTATATAAATAGTTGAGGACTTTTTGGGGATTGATACCTGTTTTGAGAGTGATCACAACACGCATATCTGCCGCTGAGTGATCTTCGAGACCTTTGATGCCTTCGAGCTTTTTGTCTTGCACAAGAGATGCGATGGACTCAACAAAGTTTGACCGCACGACTTGGTATGGCAGCGACGTAACCGTAATGGTATACATACCACTCTTTGTTTCTCCAATCTCTGCCTCACCGCGACAGACAACTCCGCCACGACCGGTTGCAAATGCGTGTGCGATATCCGCTTTGTTAAAGACAATGCCGCCTGTTGGGAAGTCAGGGCCCTGCACGATCTCTGCGATGTCTTCGTTACTTGCACCATCGTTCTCGATCATGTAGAGCGCGGCGTCGACGATCTCGCCGAGGTTGTGAGGCGCAATGTTTGATGCCATACCCACTGCAATACCGAGCGTACCGTTGAGAAGCAAACTTGGGACAGCTGTTGGCATCACTGTTGGTTCGTTGATTGTTGCATCATAGTTGGGACGATAATCAATCGTATCCTTTTCGATATCACGAATCATTTCCATTGCGAGCTTGCTCATACGCGCCTCGGTATAACGCATCGCAGCCTGACTATCCCCATCAACCGATCCAAAGTTTCCCTGTCCTTTGATAAGGGGGTATCTATACGCAAATTCTTGCGCCATCTTTACCATTGCATCATAGACTGACTGGTCGCCGTGCGGGTGGTATTTACCGAGCACGTCACCGACAATCAATGCGCTTTTACGAAACTTTGCAGATGCAACAATACCGTTTTTATACATTGAGAATAAAATGCGTCGGTGTACAGGTTTGAGACCATCACGCACGTCAGGCAATGCACGATCGGTAATGACCGACATCGCGTAGTCGATGAAGCTCGTACGCATTTCATTTGCAATGTTTACTTGCAACACACTCTGACGAGGTGTTAGAGGAGTCTCTGGAGATGTTTCTGGAGGGGTCTTTTTGGCCATACTATCGTGATTTTAGACCTATATTATAGCATTAATTTCCCCCAAAGTATGATTGTCCAGTGCGCAAAATCGTGTTGTAAAAATTGGATAATGCACTCCCTGACCCATTGTCCACAGTCGCCTTTTTGTCACTGGTATAAATGAGGATGAGAAGGGTGAAAAGGATGACTGCCACCCCCACGGTGATGCCGAGTGCGATCCGTCTTTTGATGTGAGGAGGATGCTGGTCAAGCATAATGGTTAGCCTTGTGGTGCAAGGACGATGATATGGCCTTCTTTGCCATCGAGGTCACGGCGTTTGAGGGTGAGTTTGTCTTGGACTTCATTTTTCTCCTGACCGCCTTCTTTGAGAAATCTCTTGAGTGACTCGTCAGTATAATCCATCGGAATGATGACATTGGGATCAAATGATGTCGCAGTCTTGTAGGCAAGTGTTGGGTCCTCACCAATCGCAACAAATATCATATCTGCTTGTCCTGCGATTTCTTTGGCTTCACTTGAGAGTGTCTTTTCGTCATATGCAGCACCGAGAAAGGCGATCTTGATACCGTCGAGCTCAAATCCATACACAGTATTTATAAAATCTTTCTTATCCACGTTTACAGTAGATCCAGCTCCAGTAAAAAAGAGTTCTTTGACTTCGTATGAGCCTGCAGAGTTGAGCACAAACGGTTCGCGGTCTCCCATCGTCACTGTTTCTGGATCGTTGTAATCGGCATGGTTGAGCGAGATGAGTGCGATGTCGGCACCAAAGCGCGCTGGTTTTGAGGCCTTGGATGGTGGATTGGTCGCGATGGTGAGGTCACCAAGGGTGAGCTTGAAGTATTGTCGGCCGTAGTATGTGATAACCATAAAGCTATCCTAGCAAAAATTAGGCAATAAAAAAAGCGGTTCTTTTGGAACACGCTTTAATATTATTTAATTTCTCCATTCCTACATCTTAAAAAACCTTTTCACTGAATTAAGGAAGTTAATCAGGGCGATCGATGCAACCAATGCACATATAATCATTTTATAAGCTTCATGATTAGTAAGCACTCCTACAATACTTATGAAAATAATCCAGAAGTGTAAAATCACTTCGGCATATTTTTCCAGTCTTTCTATAAGAGATACCTCCTTATTTGGTTGGATTATGGGAGCGATTTTTCTCAACCTAGCTATCATTAGTAATGACTTTTTCATAACAAAGAACTTTTATTTTATATGATTAAATAATTGATTTCTTAAGTATATAATAGCATACATTTACATATATGTCAATATCCCCATTTCCCCTCGTAAATGCTAGTATTTCCCTACTCGAAAGAGTTAACAATTAACCTAGCAGGAATAACCTCATTGGCGCACGAAATGGCTCATGAAATCTTGGTAGGCAGTTCGGGAGCCCAAAACATAGGCTCATCCGGATCGCCACCTCTGTGGCAATTTTTTATTTAAAATTATGGCAACACGAACAACAAAAAAGAATGACCTCGAAGAAATGCAGCCCCAAGCAGTCCCGACTGATGTGGTAGTCAACAATGACGACATGGGTCCTCACCGACCAATGATGGACGAGCTCGTCGAAGGTCCAGTGATCGGCGTCGAAAAGGCAGCGATCTACATCGACCTTGCACCATTTGGTACCGGTATCATCTACGGCCGCGAATACATCGCAGCACGGGACTTGATCAAGAAAACCAACATCGGCGACACGATCAAGGCAAAGGTTGTCGAAACTGAAAACGATGATGGATACATCGAACTCTCACTCAAGGAAGCAAAGGCAGCAATGCTCTGGAGTGACGCTGAGAACGCGATCAAAGACAAGACGGTCTTTGAACTCACCATCAAGGATGCGAACAAAGGAGGTCTTATCATTGACTGGCAAGGTGTGTCAGGATTCCTTCCTGCAAGTCAGCTCAAGGCTGAGCACTATCCACGCGTCGAAGACTCTGACAAGGACAAGATCCTACGCGAACTCAAGAAACTCACTGGCACCAAGCTCGCAGTGACGATGATCTCTGCAAATCCAAAGGATGGCAAACTCATCTTCTCTGAGAAGGATAACAATCCCGAAGAACGTCAGGAAGTCGTTTCAAAATATGCAGTGGGCGATGAGCTCGACTGCGAAGTAACTGGTATTGTGGACTTCGGAGTATTCCTCAAGATTGAGGATGGTCTCGAAGGACTCGTACACATCAGTGAACTCGACTGGGGACTTGTTGAAGATCCTCGCTCAATGTTCAAATTGAAAGATAAGGTGAAAGCAAAGATCATCGACATCAAGGATGGCAAGATCTCACTTTCTATCAAGGCACTCAAGGACAACCCTTGGAAGGCATTTGAAGGATCTCTCAAGAAAGGCGACGTCGTCAAAGGTGTTGTGATCAAATACAACAAACACGGCGCACTCGTCTCTATCAAAGAAGGAGTTGCTGGACTCGTCCACCACTCAACATTTGGTTCTGAAGAAAAGCTTCGTGCAGAACTTCAGCTCGGCCGCACCTATCCATTCACCGTTACTCTCTTTGAACCAAAAGAACAGCGCATGACGCTCGTCTTTGGAGAACAGAAAGTAGAAGATGAAAAGGTAGAAGAGAAATAATTATAGAAATAAAAAATCCCTGATTTGATTCAGGGATTTTTTATTAGTTGTATTGATTCATCACCTCATCAAAACTCTTTGTTTTGAGCGCATCAATGATCTCTATTGCGCGATTAATCCCCTCTTGTTTCAACTCTTCTTCCATTGGAGCGAAATCTGAGAGGAGGAACTTTTCAAATCCATCGGGTGGAGCAATACGTGGGAGCAGCTCTTCGTGGACAGGTCTGACACCGATGCGAATACGAAAGAATTCTTTGGTACCCAAGTGATCGATGACACTTTGCACACCATTGTGTCCACCAGAACCGCGATCAAACGAGCACTTCACAAGGCCGATGTTTATATCGACATCATCATAGACCACAACGATCCCAGCATCATATTGTTTCGCAAGCATGCGTGCAGCCTTGCCCGAGTCATTCATAAACGTGTCAGGCTTTGCAAGGAGTTGCTGAGGGCCGTTTTGTGCAAGGTGTGCATGAAAGAGATCCTTTTCAACGAAGTGAAGTCCTTCCTTTGCTGCAATCGCATCAAGTGCCATAAAGCCGACATTGTGCCGATGGCCTGCGAATTTGTGTCCTGGATTCCCCAAGCCAATAATTATCTTTGTATCACTTTGCATCCACCTATTAAACTACAAAAATGCGTGGTTGTCCCGCGATGATAAATCGTTTATACTTACGCCATTATGGATCCATTGCTCACTCCAGCACCAAGCGTGCCGTCACCAAAGAGTCGTTTTTGGATATTTATCGAAAATATCTTGTACATTGGTGCAGCCATCGGACTCGCACTCCTCATCCAAGCATTCGTCGTGCGTCCTTTTATTGTCTCTGGCAACTCCATGGATCCTGATATCAAAAATGGCCAGTACTTGATCATTGATGAAATCTCATACAAAGTGCGCGAACCAGTACGCGGCGAAGTGATTGTGTTCAAGGCACCACCAGAGCCAAGCAAGTACTACATCAAGCGCATCATCGGCCTTCCTGGTGACACTGTCGACATCAAGGGTTCTACGATCACTATTACAAATACAGCCCATCCCAAGGGACTTGTCCTGGATGAATCATTCATCACTCACAAGAGCAGTGACAATGTCCATATCACCGTTCCCGACGGCCAGTACTACGTCATGGGTGACAACCGCAGCGGCAGCTACGACTCACGCTCATGGGGTATGCTCCCCGAGGCGAACATTCGAGGACGAGCACTCCTCCGACTCCTTCCTATCAGTACTATTGATTATCTGCCAGCACACGTAACGTATGAATAAAGAACCTGTAAAAAAGACACAACAAGAACTCGCAAGCCCCAAAGGCATGCGCGACATTATCGGCGACGACTACTACAAGTTCCAAGGCTTCTTTGAAAAAGCGCAAGAAGTCGCCGTGTACTATGGATTCAAGCCAATCGAAACACCTATCCTTGAACACGAAGAAACATTTACCACTGCAGTAGGAGTGGGTACTGACATCGTCGATAAGGAAATGTACACCCTCAAGACCAAGGGTGGCGACCATCTCGCGATGCGTCCCGAACAAACTGCTGGCCTCATGCGCGCATACATCCAACACGGCATGCAAAATCAACCGCAGCCAGTGCTGCTCTATCACTCAGGGCCAGTGTTTCGTCACGACAAACCTCAGCGCGGCCGATATCGACAGTTCTATCAGTTTGATGTGGACTCAATCGGCAGCGAAAAAAGTATCGTTGATGCACTCGTGATCAAGACAATCTACACGATCCTCGAAGAAGCCGGGGCAAAAAATATCTGTGTGACGATCAACTCGATCGGCGACAAAGACTCTCGTCCTACCTATATCCGCGAACTCACCAACTACTACAAGAAGCATATGGACGAGCTTCCCGAAATCGATCGCGAACGATTGAAAACAAACCCCCTTCGCATCCTTGATTCTAAAGAACCTGCAACTATTGCGATCAACGCAGGTGCACCAGACTCAGTCAACTATCTCTCTGCTGCGGGCAAGAAACACTTCAAAGAAGTGCTCGAATACCTCGACCAGATGGAGATCCCATACCAGATCGACAAGATGCTCGTGCGCGGCCTCTCATACTACACGCACACAGTGTTCGAGATCATCGAGACCAATGAAGAAGGTCAGAACATGACGATCGCAGGTGGTGGTCGCTACGACTATCTTGGTAAACAACTTGGCAGCAAAAAGGACATCCCTGCAATGGGTGGCTCAATAGGCATCGATCGCATCATCGATCAACCATGGTTCAAGGACCTCACCCCACGCATCATGAAAAAACCAAAGGTGTACTTCATCCAAGTCGGCATGGAGGCAAAGCTCAAGAGCCTCAACATCGTCGAAATCCTCCGCAAGGCTCACATCCCGATCATGCAATCCCTTTCCAAAGATTCTCTCGGCTCACAACTCGCCGTTGCAGAAAAGAGTGGGACTCCATACGTCATGATATTTGGCCAAATGGAAGCAGTGCACAACACTGTCATCGTGCGCAATATGGAAACGCGCTCACAGGACACCGTACCGATTGCAGAACTCGCGAGCTATATCAAGCATTTGAAGTAACATGGCAAAACAAATTGTCCAAGAACCAGATTCTGTATTGCGCGCAACCGCACAGGTAGTGCCAAAGGAGAGCATCACGACTCCAAAGATTCAAAAAATTATTAAGGATATGAAAGAGGCACTCAGCCTCGAAGCAGATGGTGTCGCAATCGCAGCTCCACAGATCGGACATAGCCTGCGCATATTCGTCGTCGCAGCACGCGCATCCAAATTGCTGAGCGATGACACAGTGTTCATCAACCCCGAAATCATTCGTATTGGGAAAAAGAAAGAAGACCTGTCGGAAGGCTGCCTCTCTGTCCGTTGGAAATATGGAGTCGTGAAGCGCTCAACGAGCTGTACTGTCCGAGCACTCAACGCAGAAGGTAACGAATTCGTCATCAGCGGCCGCGGCCTCCTTGCACAAATATTCCAACATGAGATTGATCATCTCAACGGCATTCTCTTCATCGATAAGGCAACCAATGTGCAGGATGTGCCACCGAGTAAATAGGAGTGGCTCTGTGGTACAATCCTCAATATGAATAAAAAGAATATTCTTATAATTATACTTTTGCTTATTATTGCAGTTCTTGCTTACTTAAGATTCGAAAAAAAAGACATAGTTACTAGCCCAACTCATACAGAACCAAAAACTATTGACCCTGTTTCAAAACCAGTAGTTACCAAACCTTTTACTTCTAATAACAATGCCGCCCTAGAAAAAATAGCAATTTCTAAAGGAAATCGAAAAGGTGACAAAATGACAATTTATCAATGTAGTGTTGAAAGCAAAACGTATTTTGCTTCTGATGATCGACCAGTTGATGGGTCTCTATCTATTTATGATACACAAGGTAACTTATCAGCAGATTGTGGTGGTGGCATGACTCTGCCTGATCCAAATAATCCACGGCCTGCTCCTGCACCAATATGTAGCAAGGTAGACGTGTATAGTAGTAGCTGTAAAAGTATTTCTTATACTCGATAATCTACACTATTAGAAATTATGAACATAGCTTTTTTCGGCACCCCGCCATTTACGACTGACTTTCTCTATACCCTTGTGGCAAGCGGCTATCCCCCTTCTCTCGTCGTCACAGGCCCTGATCGCCCCTCTGGGCGCGGTATGACACTCGCGTCCCCTGCTCCCAAAGTGTGGGCAGATGAACACACTATCAAAGTACTCCAACCCGAGAAGCTCGACGATGCATTTTTTGCAGAGCTTTCACAAACACAGTGGGATCTCTTTGTTGTTGTCGCGTATGGCAAGATCATGCCGCAAAGAGTTATTGATTTACCAAAGTATGGAACAATCAATGTGCATTATTCCCTGCTTCCCAAATATCGTGGCGCGACTCCGGCAGAGTCTGCAATCCTCAACGGTGATACAACAACAGGTGTAACTATCCAACAAATGGTGTACAAGCTCGACGCTGGCAATATTTTATCTAAAAAAGAAATAGCTATTGATCCAATTGACACAACTCCAATACTGCGCGATAAATTAAACACTGAAGCGCTCACCCTTCTTCCAGAAACCGTCAAAAAAATAATTGATGGAACCATTGCACCTACTGCGCAAGATGAATCCTTCGTCACGACATGCACCAAAATTTCCAAAGAAGATGGCGAAATCAATCTACTCGATAATGCAATCACAAATGACCGCAAATACCGTGCATACTATGGCTGGCCGGGATCATATTTTTTCGACAACGGAAAGCGGGTCAAAATAACAAAAGCTCATCTTGAGGCGCAGACTTTTGTGATCGATGAAGTGATACCCGAGAATGGCAAACGAATGCCATATAGTGTATTTCGATCTTAACTTCGAAACCCTCGCAACATATTTTTCACTTTTTGTGCACCACGTCTAAAGAGTGTGGTCTTTTTGTCTTTGGCAGAGGTGAGCTCGCGGACGATTTCGCTGCGGACGTCGTCGATCGCTTCATACATGTCTGCTTTTTGTGAGGCTGCATGATACTGCTTGCCGAGCGGAGTCACGATATGCGCCTTGGCTTCAAATATTTCTCCTTTGTTGTGGTGGCCAGTTGTCTTGTCGAGATCTATGGTAACGGTAGGTTCGCTGCCCGTAAATTTGGCAAGACCCGAAAAGCGCTTTTCGACATATTCTTTTAATGCAGATGTCAGCTCTATACTGTGTGCGTTAATTGATATATTCATATACTCCTAGTATAGCACTATTCAACCGTGAGTATCATGAGCATGTTGGTGCTCCCAGTCACCCGAAATGGCACTCCCGCAGAGACAACGATATGATCTCCCTTGATTGCAACACCTTCCTTCTTAAGCGTTGTGTTCACCGTTGGTATAATCTCCGCGACATAGTGAAATGGCTTGATCTTGACCGGGTAGCAACCATAGACGAGGAGGAGCTGGCGCATGACGCTCTCGTGTGAGGTGAATGCAATGATTGGCTGCTGTGGTTTGTAACGAGCAATCATGCGCGGCGTTGAGCCGGTCTCAGTGAGCGCAACGATTGCCGTTGCGTGCACATCCTCTGCGTTGTGGACGACTGACGAAGAAATCGAATCAACAACATCACCTCCGTGTACTTTGTGTCGACGATGTGTACCAATCTCTGCTTCTGTTCGAACAGCAATATCACTCATCATGGTGACTGCTTCGAGCGGATACTTGCCGAGCGTTGTTTCTTCGGACAACATGACGGCATCTGCTCCATCAAAGATCGCATTGGCAACATCAGAGACTTCGGCACGTGTAGGCACTGGTGTCATGATCATACTTTCGAGCATTTGTGTCGCGACGATCACCGGTTTGCCGATGTCGTTACATTTCTTGATGATTTGTTTCTGCAGTGACGGCACTTTTTCGGGACCGACTTCGATCGCGAGATCTCCGCGCGCAACCATGACGATATCCGTTGCCGCAATGATCGCATCAATATTATCAATCGCCTCTTGTGTCTCTACCTTTGCCACGATCTGCGCGTCTGAGTTGTACTTTTTGAGAAGTTTGCGAAGGACCATGATGTCATCTGCAGTACGGACAAACGACAGCGCCACAAAGTCCACTCCTTGTTCAAGTCCAAAGACGAGATCTTTTTTATCTTTGGCAGTCAGTGCATCGATCGAGAGATATGCGCCAGGAATGTTCACGCCACGACGACTTTTGGTCGTACCCCCAATGACCACCTTGGTATATATTTCGACACCTTTCACCTTTATGACTTCCAGTTTTTTCTTGCCATCATCGAGCATCAGTATCATGCCTGGTTTGATATCAGTCGCAATATGGGGATAGTTGAAATGCACACGCTGTGCGTTTCCCAATATCTTTTCTCCTGTGAGGATCAGTTCTTCGCCCGGCACGAGCTCGACAACACTCTCCGCAAAATCTCCAATGCGGATCTTGGGCCCTGCGAGATCCAGAAGTACTCCGAGTGTAAATCCTTCCTTTTTTGCGACAGCTTTGATCGTCTTTATTTTCTTGGACTGCTCGTCGTATGAGCCATGGCTCATATTGATGCGGGCAACGTTTACACCGGCGTTGAGGACCTTGGCGAACATCTCTTTGGTCTCGGTGACAGGTCCAATGGTTGCGACAATTTTGGTCTTTTTGGTGAAATGATGCATAGAAGTGGTATGGGTTGAATATTTGAAAATGCTAGGTAGTATAGCTCTGTATACAGATATGGGCAAAGTATTGGCAATAATTGGCGTCATCCTCCTCGTCTGGGTCATGTACCCACATGTTCGTGCGGGTGAATTCATCGCGCCTACCGCTATCGCCCCTGACACATGGATGTCAGACTATGTCTCAAGCCATGGGCAGGACTACCTCGCCACTCCTCCCCAGGGCTACGGCTGGTTCCGATTCGACTTTTGGAACAATCCGAGCCCCTATGGCCGCACCGTAGAAAAGGACGACTTTCGGTTGACCGGGAAGTAGATCTTGGGATCGCACTATATGGGCATGTAATAAAGCTACTATACCAAGGCTCACTTCCCGGTTGAAGTGGTAGGTGAAAAATGGTATAGTCTGCAAGTTCTTTTTAAAGAGCTCCTCATAGGTTCGAATCCTATTCGGGGAGCACAAATACAATCCCCTGTAGCTCAGCGGTAGAGCAGTCGCCTGTGGAAAGGTGTGGAATGGTATACTTTATTGAGTATGCCAGAAACCCGAACCTATGCCGATCGAGCCGCCTATATGCGCGAAGCTGTCAAAAAACGAAGGATTAAACTTCGCGAAATGGCACGCGCATACAAAGGTGGCCGATGTGAAATTTGTGGATACGCTAAATGCAGCCGCGCACTTTCATTTCATCATCTTGATCCAAAACAAAAAAGCTTTGGGTTATCAGACAAAGGACTTACCCGTTCATGGGAAAAGACCAAGACTGAAATAGATAAATGTATTTTATTGTGTGCAAACTGTCATATGGAAATCCACGACGGTATTACGCAGCTTCCTGTCCGAAAGGCAGGTCGAAAAACGAAGTGAATTGCTGGAAGTCCTAAACACATAGGATAATCAGCAGCCAAGCTTTTGTAGAAATACAATTGAAGGTTCAGAGACTATCCCTAACGGGAGTACTCCGACAATATGTCGGCGGAAGCGCTTCGCACCTTCCCTTTTTAAAAAGAATGGTGATGATATAGTCCATACCCGCAGTAATGCGAGAATAAATGTAAGCGATTGGTCGTAGGTTCGATCCCTACCGGGGGAGCAAAAAATGTTATACTGTCTATAGTATGACCTACCCAGAATTTGTAAAAGAACTTACAGAGCGTTTTGGTGAAGACCAGGGAGTATTTATGGCACTTCGAGCAGAGGTCGGTTTCCTGCGTAGGTACATGGAAAAACACAGTGGACCAGAGTTCGTACAAGAACAAGAAGTAATGATTGCAGATTTCCTTGAGCGTCATCCTACTAAATAACAAAAACACCTCCAATATGGAGGTGTTTTTGTATTAGACTTTATTTATTATACCAAGCCTTTTGCCATTGCTTCATCTCTCCAATTTCTTTGGTTTGGGCGGCAATAATCGCCGTTGCGAGGTCTTTAATTTCCTGATGCTTTGCATTGATGAGCGCAAGCTTTGCCATATCGATGGCTCCTTGATGGTGCACAATCATTTCTGCAAGAAATTCTTGGTCAAAGGCATCGCCTGTCTTTCCTTGAAGTCCTGCGTTCATGCTTGTCATCATCGAAGCCATACTTGTATTTCCGCCCATCATCGTGCCGTCTGGCATCATGTGGGCTGTACCACTATTTGTTTGAATTGCTTGCTGTTGTGGTGCGGTGTGTCCCCAAATGAGCCACCCGATGAAGATACCTACTATGCCGACGATAACGATAGCTGTTACATTGTTTTTATTTTCCATATTTTTGATTGAGTTAATTAAATAATAAGAACGTCAATCAATCTTTATGGTGCTTTGGGGTGAAGAATACCCTGAGAGAACAGTGCTGTGATAAAACTCTCTCGATGCGGTTTTTCAAAGAGTTTGCTACGGGCAAGATTTGGCGGACGGAGATATTGGAAGAAAAAGACGAAAACAAGTGGTACTAGAATGAGTAATTCTACAAGAGTGATTGTAGTGAGTGTATTCCATGTAGTGATATGTTCAGTAAAGTCCATTGTACAGAGTGAATGCTCGCCAACCATGAACGGGCAGTTATCCATTGAGGACATTGAGTGGTGATGCATTTCACCCATAGCAAGTAACCCAAATACAGATAGGAGTGTATACCCCAGAAGGGTTAGAGTGCCTATTACTTGTTTAAAGGCTTTCATACTTCTATTTTAGCAGATTTAGAGAAGTTCGAACATTCTCCAGGGTTCGGAGCAAATAAAACAACTTTATCAAATTACTTTAATTTGATATCGTTACGGTATGACAACAATAAATCCTTGGATTAATTTCAACGGCAATGCGTTTGAAGCATTTACACTTTATAAATCAGTATTTGGCGGTGAGTTTACAAAGATCGTTCGGTTCAAAGATCTCGCGAGTGCAGAGTTCCAGGTACCAGCCACAGAAGCAGAGAAAATTATGATGATCGCCTTGCCGATCGGTACTGGGAGCGTACTCATGGGAAATGACGTGCCATCTTTTATGGGCACTGTAAGCGAAAATGAAAATCGAAGTAAAATAGTCGTCAGGACTGAAAGCAAAGAAGAGACTGACAGAATATTTGCTGGCCTTTCAGCGGGCGGACAAGTAGAAGGTCCTATGGGCGATAGTCCTTGGGGTACGTATGCTGGAATGTTTCGAGATATATACGGTATTGAGTGGATAATTGAGTTTTCTGCTGCTAAATAAGGTATAGTACCCTTATGAAAAAATATCTTTGGATCATAGTACTTATTGTCGCGGCTCTGCTGTATTATGTATTCCATTCAGTAAAACCTGCTGCTCCTACGCCTGCACCAAGCAATACTCCTGTTGGCACACCAATATTTTCTTGGCAATACACACCAGTCAATGATCGTGACTTCCCAAAGACACAGATTACCCTGACGGCAACATATCCTGACACTACTCGTATTTCAAAAGATATAGACACCCCTGATGGAAGCTGTAATGACTATGCGAACCCTGATGCCAACGTCTATCCCCGCTCCACCATGATCATTTGTTATGCGGCGGGACTTGGACACTATTACAAAGTGGTACAGGACAATGGACATTACCTCGTACAGCGCAAGACATTTGAAGAAGGTTCCCCAGAATACACTCCTCCGGAACTTCCGTTTGAAACTATCGAACGGTTTTAGTATTGGGGTACATACGCATAGACAGCCCATCTTCTTTTTGCTTTAATAATGCCAATATGCAAAAGAAACGAATTGTTCGCATGGCGAAAGTACTCGCACTCATACTGGTAATACCCGTAGTGCTAACCCTGTTCAAGGTGGGAGGGTGGCAATGGGGACCAGTGGATTTCTTGGTGATGTTTGCGCTCTTGTTTGGGGCAGGACTCGTCTATGAATTCCTCGCAAGCAAAGCAGAGAGCAAGGGTGCACGGATCGGGATCGCACTACTCGTCATCCTTGCAACGCTCGCACTCTGGGCCGAACTTGCCGTTGATGCAGTTTCTAAGTTTTTCCAATCGCTTTCCTAGCGATGCGGACATCCTGCCCAACAACATGGGCGTCGCTTCCCTTTCAAAAGGTCTTCTTGCATGCGGTGAATGTGATCGATACGAGTCTCTTCTCTTTTCACCGACGTGATCCAACAAATCCACTCGTTACGTGCAAGTGGCGTGAGCGTGTTCCATACAGCCAGTACTTTTGGTGCTTTTAGAAGTGTGACTTTGAGGTCTGCCGGTACTCTATGTACAACACCGCTCGCAATCTCTGTTTTACTCATGAATATATCTTAGCAAATAGCGGACCATACGCCCTATAGATCAAATGCCGGATCTAGAGTATACTCTGTGGGTATTATCAAGTAACTATTACATACTATGGGAAAACGAGCCACAGCTCTTGGAGCAAAAGTAAAATCAACACGTTCACACAAGACTGCAAAGCGTCTGGCTGTAAAGAAAGTCATGCTTGCTAAAAAGGCCTCAAAGAAAAAGAAGTAAACGTTATGACACACAAGTAGATAATAGATACTATCTATTATCTCTAGATGAGCGTATGCTCAGTACAAGGTTACCCCCTTCATATTCTCGCTTGATTGGAAGGCTCACGGAAAAGGAATGGTATGTGCAGCAATGCATCCATCATTCCTCGGAACTGAGTTCTCACCCGCTATGAAAGTTTTCTAGGAATTACCTTGTGCAATACCCCTCCTCACGGAGGCTTTTTGCATCATGGTACAATCCTCGTATGACCCATCACCCCCAGAGAGCTGCCTGGATATTTTCTATTGTGATCGTCTTGTTATTGGGAACCCTAGGGTATGGTGGATATCGATACCACAATCTCAACCGTACCTCCCTCACCCAGCAAGACACAATAACGACCCTGCGTGACACGATTGCCGCCCTCCAAAATAACCTCTCGCTCACCGAATACGAACGCGACAAACTCACGACTGTTTTGGGCGAAACTGAGCAAAAGGCAGGCACCCTGGAAGCAGAAAAGACCGAGCTTGCGGGCACAGTTGATACTCTTAAAAAATTGACGACACTTGATCCCGAGCTTTTGAAGAAATATTCCAAAGTATATTTCTTGAATGAACACTACGTGCCAACGTCTCTCATAGATATTTCTGAAAAATATGTCAGTGGTGCTGGTCGCAAACTGCAGTTCCATGGCGATGCATCGCCCTATCTCCAAGATTTGTTGAATGACTCCACAGCAGATGGCGTGGCATTGCGCATTCAAAGTGCATACCGATCATACGGGACACAAGCCTCTCTCAAAGCTGCATACAAAGTGACGTATGGCACCACTGCAGCAAACCGTTTCTCTGCAGAGCAAGGGTATTCTGAACACCAGCTTGGTACGACGGTGGACTTCAGTACTGCAAAGAGTGCAAGCCTCACCACAACATTTGATACAACACCCGAGTCAAAGTGGCTCGTTGCAAATGCATACAAATACGGCTTCGTTATTTCATATCCAAAAAATAATAAGTACTACGTCTATGAACCATGGCACTGGCGGTTCGTCGGGGTCGCACTTGCAACCAAACTCCATGACGACAAAACATTTTTATATGATGTTGACCAACGCACGATTGACGAGTATCTCCTCCAGATCTTTGATTAGCGGACGTAGCGTTTGATGAGTCCAATAAATACAGGGGTTGCAACAACTGCGGCAATGATCGCAAAGGTGCCGACATACGCCACACTCTGCAAATTGAATTCCTTGCCAAAGAAATATCCCGCAAGCGTCACAATCGTTATCCACGCGATCCCACCGACAATACTCCAAAGTGAAAATACTTTCTTGTGCATTGCCACAACGCCGGCAAAGAATGGTACAAATGTGCGAATGATTGGAATAAACCGCGCAAACAATATCGCGTATATCCCATATTTGTCATAAAAGATTTTTGCACGATCGAGGTGCTCTTGTTTCACCTTTGGCAGATATTTCCCATGTTCAAGACCTCCACGTGTGAGCCGCCCCAAGAAATACCCCACAAAATTTCCCAAAATTGCAGCAATGATAAGTATGGGTATAAGGTATACCAAACTTACCGAACCCTGATTTGCCAAGAGCCCCAGGGCAAACAAGAGGCTGTCCCCTGGCAGGAAGAATAGGAAAAACACCCCTGATTCCGAAAAGATAATGAGGAAACTGACCAGATAGAGCAACACGCCCGAGAAGGAATCAATATGCATACCTATAGTATACTTGTTTCTATGCAGACTCCCAAAAAGCTCCATCGCTTCCTCGTCGACCATATCCCGTCGACTGACACATTCACACTCGAGGATGAGCGCTTTGTTCATCAAGCCCTCCAGGTGCTGAAAATGGCCCCTGGCGAGCAACTCATTGTACTTGTAGATGGTGGACCAGATGTTGTAAGTGAGATCACTGCTCGTGACAAGAAAAGCATAACGCTCCAAAAAATAGATGAACGCGATCCCCTACCTTCATCAAAAAATATCGTTGCGGCAATCGCCATAGCAAAGGGTCAAACATTCGAGCTCATCGTCCAAAAGCTCACTGAGCTCGGCGTCACGACAATTGTGCCACTCATCACGACTCGCACAGTTAAACAAGCAGTGCGCATGGACCGACTCCAAACGATTAGTGACGAAGCACTGGAGCAATCAGGTGGCAATGCGCGAGTGACGATCCATGAACCAATGACACTGGAGCAATCCTTCAAAGAATTCACGTTCCCTATCATTGCATTTCAAGCAGGAGCATCGACAACCATTGGATCAATTGAAGTACCAGTTACGATATATATTGGTCCCGAGGGCGGCTGGAGTGACCAGGACGTTGCGCTCCTTGATGCACACGATGCACAATGGAGGAGCCTGGGTTCTCATGTCTTGCGTACCGAAACTGCAGCAATCGTTGCTGCATACGAGTTATTGAAATGATTATTCAAACCATCATCCTTGGTATTGTCGAAGGGCTGACGGAATTCATTCCGGTATCATCAACAGCCCATCTATTACTCACGGGCAAACTTCTCGGGATTCCTGACGGACAATTTATCGAAGCACTCTCCATCTGTATCCAAAGCGGTGCAATCCTTGCAGCAGTATTTTATTTCTCTCGCCTCATTCTCAAGAATAAAGAGCTAATCGGGAAAGTTGTCGTTGGATTTATCCCAACAGGTATTGCAGGCCTCCTCCTCTATCCGCTTATCAAATCCTTCCTCGGAAGCACAGCTATCATCGGAAGCGCGCTCATCCTCGGAGGTATTGGACTGCTCCTCATCAAGCCCGTAGATGAGCCCACAACTCCTGCCGATATCACATACAAACAAGCATTCTGGATCGGCCTCATACAAATCGCGAGCTTCATTCCCGGCATTTCGCGCGCAGGGGCAACGTTGATCGGTGGCACATTACTAAAGATTCCACGTACTACTATCGTCACCTTTTCATTCCTCCTTGCCATCCCTACTATCCTCGGCGCAAGCGTTGTCGAAATCAGGCATGTGCATGACATCGCCCCAAGTGAATGGGGCTTCATCGTGCTCGGTACCGTCGTCTCATTTGCCGTCGCACTCCTGACGATCAAATTCTTCATGAATCTCCTCACCAAAAAGCCGCTCTCATGGTTTGGGTGGTATCGTATCGTTATTGGCATAATCGTACTCATATCGGTGCAATAAAAAATCCCCCGTAATTATTACGGGGGATTATCAATATATTCCGTTTGATTAAAAACCTCGAGGAATTATTGTTTTTGCCGGTTCTGTTTTTTTATCAGAACCACCTGGTGCAGGAGGGTTAAATTTTTTTGTCTCAACCTTTTTTGATGCATCATCAACAGGTCTCTCTGGTGATGCAGGCTGTGGCTCCGGAGTACTACCGGCCAATAAAATTTTACCTGTACCAGCCTCTCTAGTGCCTAACACTGTTCTTGGGGCCTGTGCCATAAGGGTATATTTCTCGGTACTATTGAAACCTTTTGCTGTAACTTTTTGCATACCAGATAATTTTCTTAATTGACCTTTGGTCATCCATGAAAATTTACCTATGTACATTACAACATATTCATAGCCAACAATTCGAGAACTATTCGCTGTCATAAAACTATCAGTGAAATATCCCTGTGCCTGTATGAATTGCTCATCATTAAAAAGAGCTAATACACGAGTACCCATTGCTGTATATACAACGACCGGATGCATGTTCCCAGGAAGAACGCCTTTATAATTGAAACCGTCCGTTACTGGTTTGTCCCATAAGTATACCCTGCCATTTTCCGCAAGGTTCTCAATTTTTTGAGCTCGCACAAACTGTGTCGAAGCAATCAGTATGAGTACTGTAAGTAATTTCTTCATTATTTATTTTTTTAAAGGTGAATTTGATTTTTTTAGTTCTATAACATATTAGCACATATCGTACTAAAAGTCAAGTATCCTTGTGAGGAAGGATTTCCTGTGGAGCCTTGTAAAACCTAGGTTTTTGAGTGCTTTTTGGTGAGATTTGGTGCCATATCCCTTATTTTTCTCCCATCCATACCCTGGGTATTTTGAGCTGATGTTGGTCATATATGCATCTCGTGTGACCTTTGCAATAACAGATGCAAGCGAAATTATCTTGTGTTTCTGGTCGCCTTTGATAACGGTTCGCTGATGAATGTATTCTAGAGGAGCCTTGAGTCCCCCATCGAGCAGCACAAGTGTTTCTCTTGGATCAAGGTTAAGTTTAATGAGAATGGTTTTGATGCAGGTTTTGATACACGCACTAATTCCTTTTTTATCGATCTGCAAAGCTGTTTGCGATGCGATAGCAATGCGAATGTTGCCTTGTGTTTCAAGTTCTCGAGCTTTGGTGTGCCATGTTTCTCGCCTCTTTTCTGAGAGCTTCTTGGAGTCCGTGAGACCTGTCCATCGCGCCTTTTTGTACTCTGCATACTTCATACCAACCCCACACACCATCACTGGACCGGCCAGAGGACCTCTCCCGACTTCGTCTATGCCGACTATCCACAAAGGCTTTTTTACCATGTATTGTCAATATAACAGAGGAGGCGCTCCACTGCTATACTGTCGGCACATGTCATTCGTCCACCTCCACACCCACTCCCACTATTCCCTCCTCGACGGCCTTTCCAAGATCCCAGACTTGGTCAAGCGAGCCAAGGAATTTGGCATGCCCGCACTTGCGCTCACCGACCACGGCTCCATGTATGGTGCGATTGAGTTTTATAACGAATGCAAGAAACATGACATCAAACCGATCATCGGCGTCGAAGCATATATTGCAGAACGCACACGCTTTGACAAAGAGTCTGGAATAGATAGTAAGCGCTATCACCTTACCCTCCTTGCGAAAAATAATGCTGGGTACAAAAACCTCATGAAGCTCGTCTCAAAAGCAAACCTCGAAGGCTACTATTACAAACCGCGCATGGACACTGAGCTCCTCCAGATGCACTCCGAGGGCATCATTTGTTTGTCAGGTTGCCCAGGAAGTCGATTCATCAGGTATGTACGTGATGACAATATCGAGGAAGCAAAAAAACTTCTGCAGTTTTATATCGACACCTTTGGAAAAGACAACACCTATGTCGAAGTGATGAACCACAAAGAAGTTGATTGGTACATTCCACTCATTCCAACTATTATAAATATTGCACACGCCATGGACTTGCCGATTGTGGGCACATGGGATTCACATTACCTTCATCCCGAAGACGCGGAGGCACACGACACACTTGTGGCAATCAACACCGGTACAGTTGTGGGTGAGAGCAAGATATCGATGAAGGCCGGCAACTATTCATTCATCAGCCCTGATGAAGCAAAAGAAATGTTCAAAGATGTGCCTGGTGCTATAGAGAATACTCTCAAACTCGCCGAAACAGTTGATATTGAAATAGAGATGGCTCCGTGGAAATTCCCAACATACCCAATCCCCGCAGACTCAAACTACGACGACGAACTCCGCAAATCGACCATGGAAGGCCTGCAAGAAATGGGATACGAAGAAACACCTGTCGTCACAGAACGCATTGACTTTGAGCTCGACATTATCAAAAACAAAGGATTTTCATCATACTTCTTGGTAGAAGCAGACTTGGTGAAGGCTGCGCGTCGTATGGGTATCTACACCAACACTCGAGGATCTGCTGCAGGCTCCCTCGTCTCATACCTCACTGGTATCACAACCGTCGACCCAATCAAATACAAACTCCCCTTTGAACGATTCCTCAACCCACTTCGTCCAGGTATCCCTGATATCGACCTTGATATTGCCGACGATCGTCGCGATGACTTGATCGGGTATGTAAAAGAAAAATATGGAATGCACGCAGTCGCACAGATCTGTACGTTTGGAACGATGGCGGCACGCGGAAGTGTGCGTGATGTCGCGCGCGCGCTTGGCTACCCCTATGGCGTCGGTGACAAGATTTCTAAAATGATCCCGATGGGCTCACAAGGATTCCCAATGACAATCGATCATGCGCTTGAGATCGTTCCTGAACTCAAAGAGCAGTATGACACTGATCGTGCAACGACCGAGATCATCAACATGGCCAAGAAAATCGAAGGAAACGTCCGCCACATCTCCGTCCACGCCGCAGGTGTCATCATTTCCCCTACTCCCGACATCACTGAGTACACGCCGATCCAATACGACCCCAAGGGCGAAACAAAGATCATCACACAGTACGATATGTTCTCTGGCGGACGTGACGGCGTCGTGAACCTGCCAAAGTTTGACATGTTGGGTATCCGCAACCTGCAGTTTATCTCTGGAACGATTGACCGGGTGAAAAAGATTCGAGGTATTGATATCGATATCGACAACATTCCCCTTGATGACAAAGAGGTGTTTAAAATGCTCTCTCGCGGTGAGACTGTGGGCGTATTCCAAATGGCGGGAAGCGGCATGACTGCATATGTGAAAGATTTGAAACCAACAACAGTCGACGACCTCATGGCCATGGTTGCGCTCTATCGTCCGGGACCAATGGAAGTAATCCCTGAGTACATTAAACGCAAACAAAATCCAAAGTTCATCAAATATCCCGACCCTCGACTCAAAGATGACCTTGAGGCATCATACGGCCTCCTCGTGTACCAAGACGACGTCTTGATCACGGCGATCCGACTTGCTGGCTACAGTTGGCTTGATGCGGACAAATTCCGTAAGGCCATGGGTAAGAAAATCCCCGCAGAAATGGCAGAACAAAAAGATAAATTTTATAAAGGCTGCAAAGAGCACGGCGGACTTGAAAAGAAAAAGATTGATGAACTCTGGGCACTCATCGAGCCATTTGCCGCGTACGGGTTCAACAAGGCCCATGCGGCGAGTTATGGAATGGTTGCGTACAAGACCGCATACCTCAAGGCAAACTACACTGCAGAGTATCTGACGGCGTGTATGACGGCTGAGTCCGGTGATATCGAAAGTTGTGGTGAATACATTGCCGAGGCACGACGTATGGGCTTTATGATCCTGCCACCAGACATCAACGAATCATTTTCTGACTTCACGGTTGTCGTAGATGAGGCCGGCAAACCAACAATGAACATTCGTTTTGGGCTTGGTAATATCAAAAATTTCGGCGACGAGATCGGCAAGGCCATCATCGCAGAACGCAAGTCAGGCGGTCCATACAAAACCATCGAAGAATTCCTCGAACGCGTCACTCACAAAAACCTCAACAAGAAATCCCTCGAGGCCCTCATTATGTGTGGTGCAATGGATGCATTTGGAGAACGCGGCGTGCTCATGAAAAATATCGAATCCCTCCTGACATTCCACAAAGACCTTGGGAAACACAACGAACAACAGTCGTCTTCCCTCTTTGCAGGCATGGATGGTGCACCACAGAGTGTCCTGACACTTGCACCAGGAGACCCTGCAACTATGGAACAAAAGTTGGCTTGGGAAAAAGAACTCCTCGGACTCTATATTTCTGGACATCCACTTGATCGATTTGAGGAGCGTATCGAAAAGTCGGGAAATACTATTGCATCTCTCATGGCACAGAAAAAGGCACGTAGTCAAATGCTCGTGGCAATGGTTGAGAGCGTGAAGCCCCTCATTACCAAATCCAATACTCGTATGGCGTTTGTGACACTGTCGGACAAAACCGGTACGGCAGAAGCAGTCATTTTCCCCGAAGCCTACAAGGAATTTGGCAGCAGTATTACCGAGGGCGCAGCGCTCGCAGTCCTCTGCAGTGTTTCTGAAAAGAATGACCGAAAGTCACTTTTGATTGATAAGGCGAAGGTGTTGAGTTGACACTTAAAGATTTAGATATATAATAAATCTAACTAAATTTGTTCCCATGACAAAAATGGAAGTACTTGTAAAAGAAGCACGGATACTCTGTGCCAAAAAGGAATTTTCAGGATCAAATGAAGAAATTGAAAATTATTACTACTCACTTCAATATAATGACATTTATGACATGCTTAGCGAATTTAAAGACATTGTTAAAAAGGTCATGAGTGGAGTAATAAAACAACCTGAACAAAAAGTTATTGTACGACCAAATCCGTTTAATATTTTTAAAAAGAAGTATTTGAATGGAAAATCTTGTGCATCTTTTACATCAAAACAGGTACGCGATCTTGGTTTGAATCCCGATACTTACTTCTAGCATCCCAATGTCTAGAAGTTTTTTTATTTCCCATATCAAAACCCCCACATCGCTGTGGGGGTTTTGGATTAGGTATAATGCGGAGCTATTAGGCATCCATTTTATCAATCTTTGTCATAATACCGAGAATTTCGGTCTTATACGCTGGGATCACAGAGTTATATGCTTTCAAGATACCAGTGATATCTTTGTTCGCATAATACTTCTGAGTCCGTTCGTTGGTTCCTCCAAGGTGGCTTCCGACTACATCAATTGCTTCGTCGAAGTCCTTAAACTTGGTCTTACCTCCGTTCCACCCGAAGGGGTTGAAGGTACCCTTGATCAAGAACTTACCTCCTGTTGATTCGCGCATGGCGATCGCAGGGAGAAGGTTTACATCGAGGTCGTACTTCTCAGCGGCAAGAACGAATTGCATACCATGGCCCGCAAGCGGGAGATCGTACTTCTCAAAGTATGCATCGATCTTTGCAGCGTTGGATTCGCGTTCTGCCTGGAGCTTGAGTTCCTCGGGAGACATCGCTGTTTCAGCAGATGTAGCCTTGAGAACTGCCTCGTTGATAGATGCCGTAAAGGTATTCATCGAGAGGGTTGTCGCAACCAGTGGAACAATAATGAACGACTGAATGAGTTTTTTTGTTGTAGTTGTCATAAATTCCGGTTTAGCTCCGGAGGAACTTCGTGTCAGTGGACTTTCATCTTTTGCCCATTAAGCGGGCAGAGAAGAAAAAATCCCTTATACCGATTAGGGTGTAAGGAATGTCAATACAATAGCATATTGGGTAGAAAATGTCAATAGTTATACAATGAAAAATAGGTGTGTCAAATGAAAAATACCCTTATAAAATAAGGGTATTTTAGACAATGTTCTTTGACAGAATGGCAATAAAATTGTGGTATTTCACTCCCCTGTAACGGTTTCCTGGAAATGGGGGCTTTGGGAGGAATTATTGAGTCGAAATGTTGGAAACCATTGCAATTACTTGCTCTTTGAGGCGTTCTTCCATCTCCTTGAAGAGTCTAGTTGCCTCCTTTTTGTACTCGACCAGGGGCTCGCGCTGGCCATATGACCTGAGTCCGACGGACTGGCGCATGTGTTCCATGGTGTCGATGTGCTCTACCCAGAGGTTATCAGTCGTATACAGGACGATGCGGCGGACGTTTTCCCAGAAGGTGTCCTCGCCAATAAAGGCAATCTTGTCTTTGGCAATATCCTCAAGAGTGCCGTCACCTAATGCGTAGAAAGTGCTCACCACATGACCGCGATCACCCAATACCATTGCTCGGCGGCGGCCGTAGACGATAGAGCGCTGGTATGACAAGACGGTATCATACTCAAGGGTATATTTGCGGGCGTCAAAGTTGAATCCTTCGATCTTTTTCTGAGCTGATTCGAGCGCGCGAGAGACAATACCGTTGGTGATCGGCTGATCTGCGGGCATGCCGAGGCGGGTCATCATACCCTTGATCTTTTCGGAGCCGAAGATGCGCATGAGGTCGTCATCGAGCGATACATAAAACTGGGTTTCTCCAGGATCTCCTTGTCGTCCTGATCGTCCACGGAGCTGGTTGTCGATACGGCGTGCTTCATGACGCTCAGTACCGATGACATAGAGTCCGCCGAGCTCCTTAACTTCTGCTTGTTCCTCTGGAGTTGATGGATTGCCCCCCAAGATAATATCGACACCTCGTCCTGCCATGTTGGTTGCGATGACGACACTTCCCTTTTGCCCAGCTTGCGCCGTGATTGAACCTTCTGATTCGTGATTCTTGGCATTGAGGACTTGGTGTGGAATGTTTTCTCGTTTGAGGTATGCAGAGAGGAGCTCATTTTTTTCAACTGAGACGGTACCGATGAGCACTGGCTGGCCCTTTTCATTGAGCTCTTTGACTTTGCGGGCAATCGCTTGGAACTTCCCTTCTTCGGTCAAGAAGATGAGGTCGCTGTGGTCGATACGGAGACTTTTCTTGTTGGGAGGGATCGATACGACGCCGAGACCGTAGACTTTCATGAATTCTTCTTCAGAAGTCTTGGCAGTACCAGTCATGCCTCCGAGCTTGTCGTAGAACTTGAAGTAGTTTTGGTAGGTGATCGATGCGACTGAGCGAGTTTCTTGCTCGATCTTTACGCCCTCTTTGGCCTCGATAGCCTGATGGAGTCCTTCGCTCCATCGGCGACCTGGTTGCATACGACCAGTAAATGGGTCCACGATAATGACTTCATTATCTTTGACGACATAATCTTTGTCCTTTTGGAAGAGTGCCCGGGCACGGATCGCCGTCTCGAGGTAGTGGACGTACTTGATACTCTTTTCGGTATACATATCGGAAATACCGAGGAGCTTTTCTGCCTTGGTAATGCCGTCATCAGTGAGCTGGATCGCCTTTTGCTTCTCGTCCATTGTGAAGTCAATCTCGGGTTCAA
Source organism: uncultured Candidatus Saccharibacteria bacterium (assembly GCA_964474435.1). Taxonomy (GTDB): domain Bacteria; phylum Patescibacteriota; class Minisyncoccia; order Phycocordibacterales; family UBA9973; genus UBA4124. Next base: position 345,955 of record CAYYSI010000001.1, read on the forward strand.
GTTGTGCTGCCACACCTTTGACGGTTTTGTAGAGTGCTTCTGAGTCGGCAACGGCACTTGAAATGATAAGTGGGGTGCGAGATTCGTCGATCAAGATCGAGTCTACTTCGTCCACGACTGCGTAGCCATGTCCTCGCTGTACGATCTGATCCTTGTCAGAGACGAGGTTGTCGCGGAGATAATCAAATCCGTATTGGCTGTTCGTCCCATACGTGATGTCTGCTGCATATGCTTCTTTGCGTGTCACCGGTCGGAGGAATTGTTTGACGACTTTGAATGCGCCTTTTTCATCACGCTCCTGATCAAATTCTTCGTGAGTAGGATCGTATATAAAAGAAGTATTTTGATCATTGATCACCCCGATCGAGAGTCCGAGGAAACTATAGATCTCTCCCATCCATGTTGCATCACGTCGCGCGAGATAGTCGTTGACGGTGACTACATGCACGCCCTTGCCTGCGAGCGCATTGAGATAGACTGGCAACGTTGCAACGAGTGTCTTTCCTTCACCGGTACGCATTTCTGCAATCGATCCATCGTGGAGCACCATGCCACCGATAAGTTGCACATCATAATGACGTTTGCCGAGCGTGCGCTTGGATGCTTCTCGTGTGAGTGCAAATGCGTGAGGCAATACACTGTCGAGTGATTCACCGCCTTCGATGCGAGCCTTGAGCTTGGCGGTCTCCTCAGGAAAGTCACTATCGGCAAGCGCTGCTATAGTTTCTTCGAGCGCGTTGATTTCAGATACCTTTTTCTGGTACTTGCTGATTGCGCCACGGTCAAAAAAAGACTGTAAAAATTGGACTGCCATAAGAAGCCCATAGTACCACGAAATGCCTGGTTTTAAAAGGTTAAAAAAAGAAAGAATAGAGAGTGCGTGAGCCGTCTTTCGCAAAACAAAAACCCCCGACACGCGAGGGTTTTTGTTAAGTGGAAAGAGAGTAAACGATTATCGCTTCTTCTTTGAAGCCTTCTTCTTTGCTACTTTCTTTGTAGCTTTCTTTGCTGACTTCTTCTTTGCTGCTTTCTTTTTTGCTGCCATAGAATTGTTTGATGTTCTGATAATTATCTGTGATGATCGACCACTGTATTGTGATTGAACGCGTTATCACCACATGTAATTTAATTATCGCGCACTACACACATGCATGCAATATTTTTTTTATAAAAGTGTGGATAACTTTTTATTTTTTTGAAATTATTTTTGAAAAAAAATTATAAAAATATTTTTTATTTTATTTTTTAAAAAGTTTTTTGAATATATTTTTATTTTTAGTCTACACAACAAAAAAGAACCTACATAAGTAGGTTCTTTTTTGCGTTTATGCCTTGTTGTTCACGGCCTGGCAACGGAGAGTGATCACACGAGTGTGACAGACGCCGATGGCAAATCACGAACTCATGTATTATCTCAAATAATAATTTAAATCGCAATAGTTTTTTTGTTTATATAACCTCCATGCGCGAAAAAGCACCCCAGGAGGAGTGCTTTTTCATATTGTTGTACTCGTAAGCCGAATTTTGTTTTAGTGATCATTTATCTAGGATGTATGTTGCCATACACCTCAAGCGACACTCCAGAGACCACGTGGATATCTGGCACGGTCTTGCACACGGATAGACATTTAGCCGTTTCAGCCGAACTAAATCGGATCGTTTCTGTTCGCAGTCCTACGCTTGCGCGCGGCGGGCATTACCCGCTACCTGTACAGAATGAACTGTTGTGTGTTCGGACTTTCCTCACTCTTGCGAGCGCGATCATTCGGTACAACAAAAGAAATATACAGTATTTGACAAAAAATGCAATAAATGTAAAGTGAAGAAAAATACATTTATGAAAATAAGTACGCTTATAAATCTTACACAGGCGGAGGAAGAAACCTTAAACATTTTTATCGAACTATTAATATCGCCCGGAACAGACAATTCACTGTTTATTAGTAGTGAAGACCGGAACTTCTTAGATAAACATAAACTTATCATACAAGAAAATTTCGAAAAAATTATTGAATGGTTCCCTGTTGGATGCGGCAAAATCAAATTCAAATTTACAGAGCTTGGTCTTGGATTAATAAAAGCGTATAGATCAGAAGTTATCGAGGAACTACGCCCTATATTACTTACCAGAATCCCCTCTATAGATACAAACCGTCTACCAAAAGTAAGATTCAAAGTTATGAAAGAAAAAACCACCGCTTGATTGCCGGTGGTTTCTCGTTTTTTGTTTTTATTGAAACTACGCCTCACAGTTCACGCACACTTCCCCCATCACTACTACCTTTGGTTTTTTGACATCTTGTTCTTGGAGTTTCTTGCGGCCAAATTGTTGTGCGGCATTCATTGAGTGTTGGTAGTAGAGCGTCTTGATCCCCTTTTCCCATGCATAGAGATAGAGTGAGTTGAGATCCTTGGCAGGGATAGTCGGGTCGATCATGATGTTGAGCGACTGTGCTTGATCGATGTATTTCTGACGAGCGGCAGCTTGGTCGATGATTGCACGTTGTTCGATCTCGGCAAATGTGCGAAATACTTTCTTTTCGTGATCAGTGAGGCCTTCGAGGTGTTGGACTGAGCCATCGTTGTCACGAATGCTGTCCCAGATGTCCTTGGTGTTGAGTCCCTTTTCGTCGAGCAATGCGACAAGCGTTGGGTTCTTGATGGTGACTTTCATCTTGTCGACATCCTTCACAAACGCATTACTCATGAGTGGCTCGATACCTTGTGAGACCTGTCCGAGGATAAATGCAGATGATGTCGTTGGGGCAATCGCAAGCAGTGTCGTGTTACGTCGACCATACCCTTTGAGAACTTCTGGTTCTCCATACTCCTTGGCCATTTGTGCAGATGCAGCATATGCCTTGTCTTTGATGAGGGCGAAAATTTCTTCGTTGAGGGCTGATGCTTCAGGGCTTTCAAATGGGATATTGTTTTCCTGAAGGAATGTGTGCCAGCCGAGAACTCCGAGTCCAAGTGCGCGGTGTTCCTTGGCAAATTTGTGTGCACGCTGCATGAAATAGAATGCTGATTTCTTTTGCTCGTCGTCGCTGTCGCGGAAACTCTCGAGTCGCTCGACGAATTCGCCGATCACGGTGTCGAGGAACATCGCAAGTGTTTCTACTGCATCAGTATCCTTCCATTCATTATAGTGACGGAGGTTGATCGATGAGAGACAGCAGACGAATGAGAGCTCGTCGCTTGTCGGCAAACAGATCTCGGAACAGAGGTTGCTGTTGTGGATGCGCATCCCTTTATCCTTGTACACATCAACAGTGTTGTTGTTGACAGTATCACTAAACAGAATGTATGGGTAGCCGATCTCGGTGCGGCGCTGGATCACCTTGGCCCAGATCTTGCGCTTCTCTTGATCTCCCGCAATCATAGCCTTGAGCCAGTCGTCACCGACGGTCACTGCATAGGTTGATTCCTGGATCGGATGACCTTCTTTTCCAATATTTAAAAATTCTTCGACGTCACTGTGCTCGATTGGTAGATAGGGTGCGCAGTGTCCGCGACGCACCGTGCCTTGTGAGACGATGTTGATGAGTCCATCAAAGAGCTCCATGAAATGCACTGATCCTGATGAGTGACCGTTGCCCTTGATCTCGGCTCCTCGCGGACGAAGACCGCCAAAGTATGCAGATGTGCCTCCACCGTGTTTCGTCATCATGCCGACTTCTGCATGCGTGTAGAGAATGCGTGACATGTCGTCTGCAACATAACTTCCAAAGCAACTGATCGGAAGTCCACGAGTATGTCCATAGTTGGCCCAGATAGGAGTCGCAAGTGAGTAGTACCCTTTTGACATGTAGTCATAAAACTTGTCAGCAAAGCCAGGCTTGCCCAAATGTCGCTCAGCAATCGTTGCGATCTCGCGAATGCGGTCCTCGGCAGTCTGTCCACCCATGAGGTATCCCTTTGCCAAAAATGTTCTACTGTTTTCGTTGAGCCAATACATAGGTTTATTGTTGCATTAATCGGGTAATAGTCATAATTTCTCTCTTTTTCTCTTTATTTCTTAGCTAAAAAAGGTCATCGCTCGTAATACTCTTGCTCTTTTTGTTGTAGTTGATTGATTTCTTATTGAAGAAGTCTCCGTGCTTGGTGGCGATCACTTCGTCATAGAACCAATCGCTCTCCTTGAGAAGTGCCTCGTCAGTATCAAAGATCTTGCGGATACCGATACTTTGGAGTGAGTTGTTGAACCGTTGCTTGATGAACTCGATGACGACGGCACGGTTTATGAACTCGAGATCCCCTTTTTCAAATATCCATTCGACAACTCCTGTTTCGCTCTCCATTGCTTCCTGACAAATCTTGATCACATCTTCCTCAAACGCCTCGTCAAACCATTCGGGATGCTCGGCCTTTATAATGTTGATGATTTCGATCCCAAACAGTCCGTGAATTTGTTCCTCCTTGGAGGTAGCCTCGACGGCATTTGATATACCCTTGAACAAGTTTTTGTGTTTGTTGAAGGACATCATAACGAGGAACTGTGAGAACAGTGAGACGTGCTCGATGAACAATGAAAACAGGAGGATGGACTGAGCGTATTCGCGGTTGTCTTCACTGCGCGCGTTGGTCAGAGATTTCTCAAGGTACTGCACACGCTTCATGAGGATCGGGATTTGGTCAATGTGCTTAAAGACTTCGTTAAGTCCCAAAATTTCGAGCAAGTGTGCATAGGCATCAGTGTGACGCACTTCACTTTCGGCAAAGGTTGCACCAACGGCACCAACCTCTGGCTTTGGAAGCTTTTTGTACACGTCTCCCCAAAATGTTTTCACCGCGACTTCGATCTGTGCGATCGCAAGCATGGCATTACGGATCACATTGCGCTCTTTTTCATCGACATTGACCTTGAAGTTCTGAACGTCACCGACAAAGTTGAACTCAGTGTGGATCCAGTATGAATGACGCACGGCGTTGACGTATTCGTAGAGCTCCGGGTATTCATAGGGCTTGAGATGGAGTCTTTTTTTGAAAATATCTCGGCGGCGTTCCTTGTTGCGCTCTTCTCGGTACAAAATGTAGGCCTTGGCAACGTCAAAATCGCCCTTGGTTGCGATTTCTTTCTCGACGATGTTCTGGATTTCCTCGACAGATGGGACGAGCTGCTCACCATAGCTTTTATTGATCTCTACGAGCACGCGTTCGACCAATCCTTGAAGCTCAGTGTCTGGCAAACCGACGTTGGTAGCAGCATACGCCTTGGCAATAGCTTGCTCGATACGAGTTTGGTCAAAACTGACAACCGATCCACTTCTTTTTTGAACCATTAACGCAATCATTGATACACAATTATACAAAACTTATCTGGCAAACAAGAAGTTTTTGCTTGAAAAACTATAAAAAGAAATAGAATGAGTCTGTTGTAAAGAAATGTGGTAAACGGGCGTTATATAGCCTTCTTTTTTGTTTTGAGTTTAGAAAGAATTTATTTTTTCAATTGAAGCTGCGCGCCAACAGAGAGGTTATCCACTGCTGCCTCGTTGGCATTGATCTCGAGCACGTACTGAATCTCTCGATGTGGAGAAAAAAGCGTGGGATAACTCTCCGGAGCAGCGGCAGATGTGATATCTACAACCCGCCACGAGCTATCTATCCAGACTATGTCTATGGGATATTTCATATCCTTCATCCAAAAGGAGTACACCCCTGGTGCGTCAAACACAAAGAGCTTGCCAGTGCCAGCCGCAAGGGATTCTGTCCCCGAAAGGCCCTTTTCTCGTAAAGCTTGAGTGTCTGCAATAGAAACCGGAATTGCACGATCTCCTGCAATAATATAGGGTGCCATGTTTTCCTCGGGCTTGAGACGCAAAAAGAGCACTCCGAAGAGCGCTCCTATTGCGATTGTAATTGCTATTGCATTGAGAATGCGAGCCATCTATATATTATATACGATTATTCCGACTCAGCTCTTGCGAGCTTCGCTGGACGAACCTTCTCTTCGAGAAGAACCGCATCTTTCTTTTGCCTCGATCTACCGGTCCTGTGCTCTATAGATACACACGACTGGATTTGCGCCCCATAACCTAGGGGCAAGGAGTGAATATTGAGTCATTCACCAGAACCTTTTTCTGAATTACTTCAGTTCAACCGTATCAATTGTATCACTATCCCGAAGGACAAATGATGCAACATCTCAATTTGAGTTAATCCACGACCAGCTTCCGCTAGCCGTGCCTTGTTACGACTTATTCCCTGTCACCGATCTTACCGTAGTCCCTCCTTGTGGAGAGCCTTCGGGTACTACCGGCTCCCTTGAATTGACGGGCGGTGAGTACAAGACTCGAGAACGTATTCACCGCAGTTTGGCTGACCTGCGATTACTAGCGATTCCAGCTTCAAAAAGTCGAGTTGCAGACTTTTATCCGAACTAGGGCTGCCTTTTAGGATTGGCTCAGGATCGCTCCGTCGCTGCCTATTGTAGCAACCATTGTATTATGTGTGTGGCCCAAGCCATCAAGGGTCATGCTGACCTGGCGTCATCCTCTCCTTCCTCCCAGCCCGAAAACTACATCGGCTAGAATCCGAGTGGAATGAAAAAATATAAATACTTTTTCATTCCACTCGAACTCCAGTGAGCCAGGTGCTCAGTGGTGAAGCGCAATATAAATACTGTGCTTCACCACAGAACACCCGGGTATCGAGGCACTGTGTGGAAAAACAAAATATAAATACTTTGTTTTTCCACACAGTGCCCGGATATAGTCTTTGGGCTGGGCGGTCTCGCCTGACACTTGTAACAGACGACGAGGGTTGCGCTCGTTAGCCCACTTAAGGGAACAGTTCAAACCACGAGCTGACGACGGCCATGCAACACCTGTCAACGAGTCTTGCGAGGTCCCGAGTTTCTCCGGGATTTCACGTTGATTTCTAGGCTTGGTAAGGTTCTTCGTTTACCTACGAATTAAACCACATAATCCACCGCTTGTGCGAGTCCCCGTCTATTCCTTTGAGTTTTAGCCTTGCGGCCGTACTTCCCAGGCGCTTCACTTAACGCGTTAGCTTCGCCTCTCAGAGGGTCGATACTCCGAAAAGCTAGTGGAGATCGTTTAGGGCGTGGACTACTGGGGTATCTAATCCCATTCGCTACCCACGCTTTCGTGTTTCAGTGTCAGTAATGTGCCAGTAAGCTGCCTTCGCTTTTGGTGTTCCCCAAGATATCAACGGATTTCACCCCTACACCTTGAGTTCCGCTTACCTCTCACATACTCAAGCATGACCGTTTCGTTCGCGTTTTCCAGGTTAAGCCCGGATCTTTCACAAACGACTAATCACGCCACCTACACACCCTTTACGCCCAATAATTCCGGATAACGCTCGGGGCCTCTGTATTACCGCTCCTGCTGGCACAGAGTTAGGAGCCCCTTATTCATGAGGTACCGTCAATAAACTTCTTCCCTCATAAAAGA
>CAYYSI010000002.1:0-16854 GCA_964474435.1 uncultured Candidatus Saccharibacteria bacterium
TAAAGCTATTTCGGAGAGAACCAGCTATTACCAGGTTCGATTAGCTTTTCACTCCAATCCACAAGTCATCCGAAGACGTTGTACGATCTACCGGTTCGGGCCTCCATCACACTTTCGTGCAACTTCACCCTGCTCATGGATAGCTCACCTGGCTTCGGGTCTAATATGTACGACCAATTACGCGCTATTCACACTTGGTTTCCCTATGGCTCCGGAGCTTTACCCCTTAGCCAAGCCGCACATATTAACTCGTTGGCTCATTCTTCAATAGGCACGCCGTGACGGATATAAATACCCGCTCCGACTCCTTGTAAGCATATGGTTTCAGTTCTATTTCACCATCCTTTCGGATTACTTTTCACCTTTCCCTCACGGTACTAGTTCACTATCGGTCTCTACAATGTATTTAGCCTTACCAGTTAGTTCTGGTGGATTCCTCCCGGCTATTCGTGTCCGGAAGTACTCAAGAACAGTGACAAAAGAGGTATATGCATTTCGAATACGGGGCTATCACCCTTTATAACGTTGGTTTCCAACAACTTCTTCTATACATACACTTTATAACTCTTCTCGTAAAACGACATCACTGCCTTACAACCCCGGCACAGCACAGAGCATGCGAGTCGCTAATAAATTAGTTACTCACACACTCAGTGCTGCACCGGTTTGGGCTGTTCCCGTTTCGCTCGCCGCTACTAAGGGAATCTTATAACATACGTTACATTTTTTTCTTTTCCTCCAGGTACTGAGATGTTTCACTTCCCTGGGTGCGCACAAGTATCACTTACGGATACAAGTAAACGAGGTTTGCTCGTTTGGGTTTCCCCATTCAGAAATCTCCGGATCAAAGGTCTGTAGGCACCTCCCCGAAGCGTATCGCCGCCTCACGCGTCTTTCATCGCCATGTAGAACCTAGGCATCCACCATATGCTCTTAATTTCCTATTAGGAAATCTAGAAATCATTCTCATAACTCTGTCGCTTAAAACAGAGACTATGTTCGTCTCGTCGCCGTACCACCGCTGGTACATTGAGTTGACTATCTGTCTCTCCCACCTGCTGTCTCGGTTACTCACCGAAACAAAGGAGGACAGCATGTAGTTTTCAAAAAACGCACTCTATGATTTGGACGAAAAATGCCACCCGGGAGGGCGGCGCAACGTGTCTGCGGCTAATGCCCTAGATATTGGTTGCTTTTTCGTGATTAATCATATCGTGGGAAGAGTATATAGAACTGCCTATATAATGTCAACTTTTTTCTCGCCTATTTCTCTAGGGCGTAAAAATAGCAAAAAACCCTCTAAAAAGAGGGGTTTTGCTACAGATTCCTTATTGATAGACAAAGGGCATGTTACCGCTTGACGGAGTATAGAGTGGACAACCAGTAGGGTTGGTATATGCAAAACCCCATGTATGGTAATACGGAGAATACACAAACACTTGTCCTTGACCAAAGATATCAACCAAACATAGCCCCTCCGCCATTTTCGCTGTTGTTGGTGTCGTTGCGGCAAGGAACCCAGGGGTCATCGTGGTAATTCCTTTTACATATTTTGTCTTGAAGCCTTCTGGATCTTTTTGTATTGCCTGAAGCGCTGCTATTTTCTGTGGAATAGCTTTGATGAATGCATCAGCCGTAGTGGTAGTAGTCGTAGTCGCATTAATTGCCGCAGCTCCAAGCACATTTGGATTTTGTTGCTGCAGGGTAGCGATCTGGTTTTGTAGATATGCGAGTTCTTGTTTCGTATTTGAAATAGAGAGCGTTTGTACAACAGAAAAACCAACAACGAGCACAGCGAGACTTGCGAGTAATGTTTTGTTCATAGAAATACTAAAAATAATAATGTGTACTCCATAAGTATAAAATAGTTTGGACAAAAATCAAAAAGCCCCTTGCGGGGCTTTTTGAAATTCATACACTGAATTGTGTATTAGTCGTGCTTTCGTGCAGAGAGTTCGTCAGATACTCGAGCGAGCCACCGGCCAGCCACTTCCTTGCCTCCGAGTCCGAATGCCAAGCCAAATGCGAGGGCAATCATAACGACGAGACCAGTGAAGAGGATTTGTCCAAAGTATCCAAAGATACCGAGCTTATCAAGTGCAGTAACCAATGCGAGGATCCAGATTGCGTAGTACGCGATTGAACCAAGCATCTTTGCTGAGCGAACGTTTGCAACTGCAGCTGATCCCGCAACGAGTTTGCGAACAAAGTCCGCGAGGATTGTACCTGCAACGAGAACGAGTGCTGCAACGATCACTTGTGGGATATATGCGAGTACTTGCTGCAAGAATACAGTTACTTGGTCGAGGTGCAAGATGTTGAGAGATGCAACCAAGAATACGATAACGATGAACCACTTCACGAGCTCTCCGAGGAGTTTGCCGATGTGGAGGCGTGTACCTGCACGCGCAAGCGCTTCGTCCACTCCAGTGTTTCGGAATGCCTTATCAAGCTTGAGGGCATCGATCGCCATCATAACAAGTTTGCCAATCGTTGTAGCAACAATCCATCCAATAATAAAGATTACGATCGCCAAAAGTATTCGTGGAAACGACTCAATAAAGCCGTACCAGAGTCCTTGGAGCGAAAGCAAAAATACCTGACTCCATGATTGTATAAGCATAATAATTGTTTGTCCGCTTTGAGGCGGAGGGTTATTGAAATAATGGCTACTCTGGGTACCCGCCCTCAGTAGTACTACAAGTATACCCTACCTTGGTTTGTTTGGTAAGGTAAAAATAGAGAATTCCTTGCTTGCAATGAGGGGCTCATGTGGATAATCAAAGACATCGCGCAGGAGTTTGTCATACATAGATACTCGGTATTTGAAATCGGCAGTTTCAAAGGTCGCATACGAGAGCTCTTTGCCCAGCTCACTCTCGAGTACACTCACGGTTTTTTGAATGACATTTTTCTTGAGGTTGTCGCCAACGATCAATATGTCGAGACGGCTTTCACTGTTTTGGATAAAGAGTCCAGAGACGACGAGGAGATGGATGCGTCCTGCCGGCTTAAATCTCTTGGCAAGTTCTGCATGCTTAAAGAATTCTCCTTCGACGAGCAATTGTTTGAGCTCGCTTATATACGGGAAGTTGGGATTGAGGAACCATCCTTGGATGCGCTTCTTGGACACTTTGCCCGTACGCCCATTGGTCACCTCCTTGGTGAATGATTTTTTGGAAATGAAGTCCATGGCAGCAAGCTGTGTGAGCGCACGACGTGAGTGCCCAGAGCTAATGCGGCAGCGGTCAGTGATGTCCGCGCTTTCAAACCCGCTTTCTGGATTGAGCAGAAAGAGTCGCATTATTTTTACTCGGGGAATTCCACCCAATAATTTTCCTAGTATTTCCATATCATTTACTCGATCTTTCCACGTTCACTTGTGAGTTATTATAGTCTCCTGCCCGCCTTGCGTACAAGCGCCTTTTAGGTTGTAACAAATAAAAAAGCCACTTCTTGTAAAAGAAATGGCTTTGAAAAGTCCTGGCGTAAGTTAAATTACTTTGTTTTGATCAATTCTTCTAATTTCACAGAAGGATCGGTTATGCCACTGTACCTGGTACGATTGCTGAAATCCATTACTGGTTCAGCTATCACACCCTCTGGCTGTCTAAGTGCCAAAATGAAATCACCGGTGTATTCTGCTGTCTGTAAACATTGATTCAATCCAATAACTTTCACATGGAATGCTGTATTGAGTGGAATTTCAACATTATTTACATCTGTTTGAATGTACCCGTTTGGATCAGTGTATGTTTGAACCCTCTGAGCTCCCCATTTCAACGGACGCAATACGTTGGTGGTATACACAATAACGCCGGAAATACCATTTTCTATCGGTCTCTGTACTTTGTTAAAGGTTGAGAACCCGGCAGTGTTGGCAGTAAATGTTGTTCCGTTTGGATTAAACACAATATCGGTTACCCAGCATCCTATTGGCTGTAGTGCCGTGCACTTTGATTTTTGATCTGATGCCTGCGTTATTGATTTACCAATACGATACAATGTGTACTGCTGTTTTGTCTGCTTTTGCTCAATACCTGTAGGTTGTGATACCTGAGTATCAGGCACCTGAAGCGGATCAACTTTTTTACATGAAGCAAAAGAGATAATAAGAACGGCCAAAAGAATTGGTAGTTTTGTTAAACTTTTCATTAGTTTTATTTTTTGATTGTTTTAAAATAACTGTGTCAAGCTTTATCATACACCAAAACCAACCTTTTGTCAATATTAGGCAATAGTTGCCCCAAAACGTCAAAAAGCACCCGAAATGGGTGCTTTTCAGTTGATGTTGTACTGTGCTATTTTTTGGGAACTCTTACTACAGAAAAAACGGCGACCTTCTCTTTTGGGATCATACCGATACTTAGTTCGAGCACATCAAGCATATCCTGCAATGCGGTTTTCACTGTCTCACTAGCAAATATCTCGCCGAACATTTCCAAGTCTCGAGGTAATAAATCACCTGTTTGAAACTCCTGAGACTCAAGTGTTGGATACTCTGTCATAGATACTATTGCATCTATGAATGCCTCGAGAACTCTTTTGCCGTGATGTTTCTCCGACTTGCTAGATACGTGCTCTTCTTCCAAGTACTGAAATGAACCCTCGGGTACTTTCCTAAATTCTTCAAATACGCAATCGCGAAGCTTCCAGAAACTTATACGATGAGCTTCTTTCTTATTTTCAACGTCTATTTGTGCATCCATCAAAGCGGTTTTATCGTTCCTCAGTGAAATTGCAAGTGTTCCGAAATCTAACTTTGCAGTTGTTTCCATAATTGATAATTTTTCTTTACTCTACGCAAAAAACCACCTACGTCAAGTAAGTGGTTTTTTGTATTGATATAGTGTCCTCCTGGTCGGAATTCTGGTGTGAGCAGAATTCCGACACGGCTGTCAAAATAAATTAAAATCTACTATTTTAATTCTATTTTGCCACCCGCTTCTTCGATAGCCTTCTTGAGGGCTTCCGCTTCGTCTTTCTTCATGCCGTCCTTGAGAGTTGCTGGAGCACCGTCAACGAGGTCCTTCGCTTCCTTGAGACCCAGTCCAAGAGCTTCCTTTACAACCTTCATAACTGCGATTTTCTGTTCCCCTGCTGATGCAAGAACTACAGTAAATGCGTCTTTTTCTTCAGCTGCACCTGCGCCGGCACCTGCTGCTGGAGCTGCTGCAACTGCTGCTGCAGATACTCCAAATTTTTCTTCGATCGCCTTGACGAGATCGTTGAGTTCGATTACTGATGCTCCTTCGAGTTCAGTAAGAAATGAATCAAATTTTGCCATATGTATATTTAGTAAATAGTAATGAGGTACTTAGCCTTGCTTCTTTGTCACTTCGTTCACGGCGATAGCCAAACGCTGCATTGGACTCTTGAGGAGGAATGCAATCTGCGAAAGGAGTACTTCGCGTGACGGGATCGTTGCAATAGAAAGCATGGTGTCTTTGTCTTTGAATGCTCCTTCAAATATGCCACCCACGAGAGAGATCATCTCTTTGTGAGTCTTTTGGAATTCATACACGACACGTGCGGGAGCGAGCTGGTCAGAACTTGCAGCAACTGCAATTTCTCCTTCGAGGACTGGGAGGTCGCCGGCAATGCCGAGATCTGCGAGTACACGCTTGAGAAGTGTTTTCTTTCCAACTTTATACACAACACCTTCTGCACGAAGTGCGCGGCGAAGTGCGTTTGCTTCCTTTACGGTGAGCTTGTTGAATTGGACGAATGCTACAGACTTGTCGCCTGAGAGCATGTCTTTGAACGAGGCAACAATAGACTGCTTTTTGTCTTTTGTAATTGCCATAGAGTTTTGTAATTTGTTAAGCGTTCTGAGTATGGCTGCGCCATACCCTCTGCGTCGCTCAGACGAAATAAAAGTAAACTTTGATTTCGCTCCTTACTAGCAGGTGTAGTCGTAAACTAGAGTTCGACCTCGGCAGGATATTAAGGCTCTCGCCTCCTGCTGTCTTTGATCTACACAGAGAGGATAATAGCAGAAAACGGTGTTTCGTCAATAAAGACAAAACCGCCCTATAAGGCGGTTTTGCGTAAATGGTTTATAAAGAATTTTTATTTAACCATCACTGTCGCTGCATCAGTACCATTACACTGTGCCTTGAATTCTCCTGGAGCTTTCAATGAAACAGTGAAGTAGTGGTAGCCGTCGAGTTTCTCTGTTCGTCCACCGAGCGAGAGCGTTGCTTCCTTGTCAGAGTTGTTGGCAACGAGGACACGGTCGCCGAGCGCAAATGCTGGAGCCGCTGGCATTGGCTTGCAGGTTGCGTCAAATACGACAACCTTGCCTGCGTACATGCGGATCGCCTCTTCGTAGCCACCTGGTGCTGCAGCTGCGGTCTTTGCCTTTGTATCAGTATCGACAGTTGTTACATCCTTTGGACATGGCTTACCACTAGTCTCACTAAAGAGAAATCCTGGCTTACATCCTTCGACTGTCTCTGCTGCCACTGGTGCAGGAGCAGCTGCACGACGCTTCATCGCACTACCTGCCACGAGCGCTGCAATGACGACGATAATAACGATGACTGCGGTTACGCGCATGATCTTTTTCTTTCGGTCCTGTGATTCGGGGTTGTTTTCTTGATTGCTCATATTTCTATCCACTTATAGTAATGCTTGTAGTGTACCCAAGAAGTCATCTATCGAGTACTGTACAAAAGTCATAAAGTGTCATATAATATTTATATGTTTTCTCACCAAAAGATTATTTTGATGCTCGGCGACTTTGCGGCATGTATTGGTGCGTTTTACCTCATGAGTGCGATTCGCTTCGATACCTTCCCTACTCGCACGTCATCACAGTTTCAATTGTTCGCAGTTCTCTTCCTTATATGGCTCGTCATCTTTTTTGTATTTGATCTCTACACAGCACGTCGTATCAATCCCAACCCTCGCAACATTGGCCTCATCTTTGCAGCCATGGCGACCAATACCCTCCTCGGAGTCGTCTTCTTTTATATATCATCAACGGCCGGCATTTCTCCAAAAACCAACCTCGTCATCGTCGCAGCATTCTCGACTGTCCTCATCGTGGCATGGCGTCGTATTTGCTATGTCCTCTTTACCAAACGCTTCGTCCGCAAGATTGTATTGATTGGAGAAGGCCCCCATATTTCAGAACTTGGACGTGAACTTGCGCGCAATCCAAATATTGGATCAGTCATTGCAGCCTACCCTACTATTCCTTCTAGTTTACCTGAGAGTCGTGTCGACCTGATCATCGCAGACCACATTGATCCACAGACACTCATTGCGTATGCACGCAGCTGTGGCGCACAACCACTCTCGCTCTTTGAGGCATACGAACTCATCCTTACCAAAATCCCCGTCGAGCTCATGACCGAAGAGCGCGCGCTTGCATACCTCAACAGCCAATCAACTTCTGCGCTCTATGTACTCTATCGACTCCTTGAGATCCTTGGTGCATCCCTTGTACTGATCGTCACCTCTCCATTTCTCCTCATTGGCGCAGTTGCAAAATGGGCAGAAGATGGTGGCCCAGTACTCTATACACAGACTCGTGTCGGCAAAGACGGCAAGATATTTCACATCTACAAACTTCGCTCAATGCGCACCAATGCCGAAACACACGGCGTCGTGTGGGCTGATAAACAAGACACTCGTATCACTACAGTCGGAAAAATCTTGCGCAACACACACCTTGATGAAGTCCCTCAAATGTACAACATTATCCGCGGAGATCTCGCCGGGATCGGCCCGCGCGCAGAACGCCCTGAATTTGTTGCAGATCTCGAACAGCAAATCCCGTACTATTATTTGCGCCACACAATCAAACCTGGATTTACGGGCTGGGCACAGATCAAATACCGCTATGCACGCACTGTCGAGGACTCCCGCGAGAAGTTTGAGTACGACCTCTATTACCTCAAAAACAAATCCCCATTGCTCGATATTGGTATCGTGCTCAAGACTGCGCAGATCATTTTCACTCATTAATATAAGTGCTATTGTATGACAGTGACGACTACTACTATCCGCCCCAAGAAACTTGTCAGTTTCAAAGATCTCCGAGAGCTCTGGCAATACCGTGAGCTCCTCTATTTTTTCACTTGGAAGGACTTTAAGGTTCGGTATAAACAGACATCGATCGGTGTGCTTTGGGCCGTGTTTCAACCATTTCTCACGATGGTGGTATTTAGCGTGTTTTTTGGCGGGCTCCTCAAGGTCCCATCGGATGGCGTACCCTACCCAATATTTGTGTACACCGGACTTCTCTTTTGGCAATTCTTTTCAACTGCACTTGCCGACACGAGCAATGTGTTGATCACAAACCAGCCGATCATTACCAAAGTCTACTTCCCGCGACTACTCCTACCACTCTCATCTGTTGCAACGAAGTTTGTTGACTTCTTTATTGCAGCGATCATTCTCGTCGGAATGATGCTCTACTACAACTACACGCCACACCTCTGGGGGCTTTTGATCCTTCCACTGCTCCTCCTCATTACATTCATGGCGTCAGTCGGACTCGGACTCACGCTTGCTGCAATCAATGTAAAGTATCGCGACGTGCGCTATGTGCTTCCATTTTTTATTCAAATACTTCTCTTTGTGACACCGGTGATTTATCCTGCAGGCATCGCGGGCAAGTATTCATATCTCCTCGCACTCAACCCGATGATGGGCGTCATCCAAAGCGCTCGCGCTGCACTTCTCGGTACCACCGTGCTCAACTGGACACTGATCGGCATTTCATTTGCAGCGACCTTTGCACTGCTTGTGATTGGAGTATATATATTCAAAAAAACAGAACGGTACTTTGCCGACATTATTTAATATGAAACCGATCATCGAAGTCCACAACATTGGCAAGAAATACAAGATCACGCATCAGCGCGGGAGTTATGTTGCGTTGCGTGATGTGATAACAAACACATTGAAACATCCGTTTGCATTCCTCAAGCGTGCTGCAAAAAAAACACTTGGGAAAAATACAGAAATCTTTTGGGCACTGCAGGAGGTGAGCTTCACTGTGGGTAAAGGTGAAGTTGTGGGAATCGTTGGTCACAATGGCGCCGGCAAGTCGACATTACTCAAAATACTTTCGCAGATCACACCACCTACCACTGGCGAGATCAAACTTCATGGCACCGTTGGGAGTCTGCTCGAAGTTGGGACCGGCTTTCACCCAGAGCTCAGTGGACGCGAGAACATCATGCTCAATGGCGCAATCCTCGGCATGACCAAGAAAGAGATCGTTCGTAAATTTGATGAAATCGTCGCCTTTGCAGGGATCGAGCAGTTTCTTGATACACCAGTGAAGTATTACTCAAGTGGTATGTATGTGCGTCTCGCATTCTCTGTTGCAGCACACCTCGAGCCAGACGTACTGATCGTGGACGAAGTGCTTGCGGTGGGCGATGCAGAATTCCAAAAGAAATGCCTCGGCAAAATGCAGGAGCTCACGCAAAGTGAAGGACGCACCATCCTCTTTGTCAGTCACAACATGGATGCAATCCGACGTCTTTGCACCAAGACAATTCTCCTTGAGAAAGGTCGCGTCGTCGCATTTGATGACACTGAAACCGTAATCAAGCAATACACTGACCGCACCACTCATGAAGGATCGCATCGATGGAATCGAGATACTAGTATCGTGTACCCGAACCCTCTTCAACCTGAAGTATTTGAAATTGTACATACCAAAGATGGGTACACTGTACGTATTGAAGCAACACTCATTGAAGACACTGCTGATATTACACTCGGGTACGCACTCTATACCGAAGAAGGCGATCTCGTATATTGGTCATACCAGACCGATAGTGACGCAATGCTTTCGCTTCACAAAGGAAACAATACCCTTACCTCTGTGATCCCGACCGACATGCTCAACAACGGCACGTATTCACTGGAACTCATTGGCGGTATCCATGGCAAGAAATGGTTCTTTGAGCCAGGCAAAGGGAATCCGACTATTTCGTTTACACTTAACAAACAGTTTGGTGACCACCCCTACTGGAATCAACGCAGACCAGGTATACTTGCTCCAATCATAGTATGGGAAAAATAAGAACAATTATTTCATTGCTGTTGCACAAAGGAGGACGCGTGTCATATGCACAATACGGCGAAGACCTGATCATCCAGGGCATCTTTGATACGATGGGACTACAGACTCCACGATACATCGACATTGGGACGCATCATCCGACATTACTCAGCAATACGTACTACTTTTATGAACGCGGATCGTCCGGGGTCTGTATCGAACCGAGCAGTGAGCTCATGAAAAAAATCAAACGCGTCCGTCCTCGCGACATCTGTATCACTGCAGGCATCGCAGCCGAAACAAAAGCAAACGTCCCCTATTATGTTATGACTGCACAGACTATGAACACCTTTTCAAAAGAAGATGCAGCCGATACACAAAACGCTCCCGAAGTATACGGCGCGCAAAAAGTAGAGCGCACAGAGTCAATCGATCTCATAGCGATCAATGACGTCCTCGCGCAGCACTTTGCAAAAAACGGCGACTTACTCTCGATCGATACCGAAGGCTTTGATGAACAGATCATACACGCAATAGACTTTGATCGATTTCGCCCACTTGTGATCTGCATTGAAAGCATCGAGCAGTCAGCCGACAAATCATTTCATAAAAATGAAACCATCATTGAGTATTTGAAATCAAAAGGATACCTCCACTATGCCGATACATATGTGAACAGTATATTTGTAGACAGGGCGCGATGGCCACTAATCTCTCATGCATAACCTCACAACGCTGTACAACAAAATACGTCGCACTCTCTTCCCTCCTAAAAAAAGTGAGTTTGAAAAAACAGTTGAACAGTGGTATGCCGCGAATGGCGACAAGACACTGCGACTCACCTATCCGCTCACTCCAGAGAGTATTGTCTTTGATGTCGGAGGATTTGAAGGCCAATGGGCAAGCGATATCTTTGCGAAGTATCAGCCGACGATTCATATCTTTGAACCGGTAAAAAAATTTGCAACAGACATCAGGGAACGATTTGCACGCAATGACAACATACACGTGCATACGATCGGCCTTTCCGACACTACTGAGAAAGCTTCTATTGCACTCACTGATGATCGTTCCTCCGTATTTGTACATGATGCCGCAAGAGAAGTCGTTGACATGGTACGCGCAAGTGACTTCCTCAGAGAGAATAATATCGCTCACATAGACCTCCTCAAACTCAATATCGAAGGTGGTGAGTACCCACTCCTTGAGGATTTGATCAAGCATGACTTCATACAAAACATCGATAACATCCAAGTACAATTCCATTCATTTGCACCAAATGCCGTAGAGCGCATGAATGCGATCAGACAAACACTCGAAAAGACACACTCACTCACGTATTCATTCCCCTTCGTCTGGGAAAACTGGAAACGAAATGTCTAATACTCTCAAGATCAAACTCTCGACCGCAGGTGGCGGTACTCCATTCATTAAACAAGCCCCACACATGGTGCCCGTCTGGGAAAACTGCGAATTTTTTATTAATACAGATATAGAGGAATGTGATCTCTGGGTCGTGTACGGAGGGCTTGGAAAAGTAGAATCAACACATGCAGGTGCAACCCTCCTCATCACCAACGAACCTCCAAGTGTAAAAACATATAGCAAAAAGTTTACCGATCAATTTGGCACAGTACTCACCTGTCACAATATCCGACATCCACACGTCATTCATTCCCAACAAGCACTGCCGTGGTGGGTTGGACACAAGATGCGAGCTGATGGGAGTGATGATGTGAAGTATGAAAAAACATATGACGAACTCATGTCACTTCCGACCCCTCCAAAGACGAAACTTCTTTCAATCATTGTTTCAAACAAACGCTTCACGAAAGGGCATCGACAGCGCTATGACTTTGCACAATTCTTGAAACATGAACTGGGAGATCAAATAGATATTTTTGGCATCGATAAACCCCTTGAGGACAAGTGGGACGCAATTGCGCCGTACAAATACCATATCGTGATCGAAAATGCAGCAGTTGCTGATTATTGGACAGAGAAACTTACTGATGCATTCCTCGGAGAATCATACCCGATATATCACGGTGCACCGAACATTGAGAAATATTTTTCTCCTAACACACTTACTCCGATCGATATCACAAAGCCACAAGAAGCATTGTCCACCATTAAAAAAATAATCAAAAGTAATACGTACGAGCGATCTATCTCGGCATTAGCAAATGCAAAACAACTCATCCTCACCAAATACCAGCTCTTTCCGATGCTTGCCGCCTACGCCAACAGTCTTCCTCTAAGTAATACCAAAGTCCTTACTACCCTTGCCCCAGAATCTGAATCGAGTATAGTGAAGGGTATCAAACGAGTATGCAAAAAGATACTGTCTTTATTTTCACAGAGATCGTAGGATGCGGCCCCATTGGCCGTATTGCGCTTGATTCATTTCACAAGTACCACACCTACAAAGTGCACGTGTACGGTACCAAAGAAGACTTCACCCATCTCGTTCCCAACGAGAATAATATCCTGATAGAAGTACCAGCTCATATACTTCCTGCATACAAGCACGGTCATGTTGGCACTGCACTGCTTTGGGAACACATTATCAAGACTTGTCCTATGAAATACATGCTCCATTTCGACAGTGACGTGATTTTTCGGCAGAACATCGTGGACGAAATGATCGCACTCACTCCAGAGTACGACCTCATCGGCCCCATCCGCAATTATCATCACAATCCTCACCATAATCCTACAATTCGCCACCTCACCGATATCTGTCAGACCAACTGCACACTCTGGAACAAAGATCGCATCTCGCCAGAGTATCTCCATAGCAAGGCGTCTATTTCTTCATGGTTCAAAAATCTTGCAACACTTTCACCGCTCCAGATCGCGCGACGTATGAAGTGGCAGCTCAAGCACATGCTCGGTTCATACAAGGTGGGCAAGTTTGCACAGATGATCCATGGCACCTACAACCCATTCCCCTTTCCGACGATCGACTTCTTTGATCCGGTTATGTTTGATATGGTGAAAAATGGTGCAAGTATCTATCACCTTGATTTCAATGATGTTGGCGGATGCAACTACTTTGGGAAGCGCGACAATGTGCACGCAGACATCAATGATTTCCCGACGAAATACAAACTCGATTTTGGGAATAAACTCGTGCACTTTTCTTGTGTGGGCAGTGGCATGAACTTTTATCATCATCCTGATGCCGCAAAGAATGTGCCCAAGAGTTACGTCGACGCATCGCTCGATCGCTATGCATTATTTCGCAAGATTTTTTATAATGAAACATTGCCAGGAATTTCGGTCGAGCAGTATCAGAAAATTATTGATATCCCACAGTGGTACTAGCTATGCAGCCGACAATCTCTACAATCATTCCGACCTACAACAATGCATCATTTATTGCAGAAGCAATTGCGTCAGTGCAATCACAGACCTATCCAGTCCAAGAAATTATTGTCATTGATGATGGTTCAACTGACGATACAGAAACAGTGGTCAAAACAATACAAGAAAAGTCTTCTGTTCCAATTCACTACATCAAAAAAGAAAACGGTGGTCCCAACAGCGCACGTAATGTTGGCCTTGCAAAAGCAACCGGTGAGTTCGTCGCATTCCTTGACGCTGATGATCGATGGGAGCCGACCAAGCTCGTGCAACAGGTTGCACCTTTGACCAAAGATACTGAACTTGGACTCGTGTACGGCAATTATAAAATTATTGATACCACTGGAACTGACTGTCCCGATATTCCTACTGTTCCACTCAATCGTGAAGTGAGAGGACATGCATTTGAGAAACTTCTGCCAGGAAATCTTATATTGGGCAGCGCAAGCAACGTCCTCATTCGGAAATCAGTATTTGATACTATAGGAGTATTTGATGAGACACTTCGGGTTGGCGAGGACTGGGACATGTGGCTGCGCATTACAGAAAAGTTCCCTATCGAGTATGTCGATGTTGTAACCGTCGCCATTCGCCGGCACGAGCGTAATCAGACCAATAACATTGAAACATTGATCAAGGGCGATAGTGCCTTCATCAAGAAATGGATTCCTTTCATTGATGGGAAGTACGTCATTCCTTCGATATGGGGAGATAGGATCATATTTAATATTATTAGAGGGTTACCAAAACTTCGATTATTTCATATTGCCAAACAATCTCTTCCATACGACATTCGCAAGAAGCTCTTTCCTCAAACTTACGGATCTTTGATGCTCGCCTGCATTTACTTCATCCTAAGAGCATTTACGAATGCAGAAATGCGTCGACGCATGGCCGCAAGCCTCAAACGATATGGAAAAAGATAATCCAACAATCAGTATTATTATGCCAGTCTACAATGGCGCAGAGTTCCTCAACGAGTCTCTCGACAGTATTATTGCGCAGACCTTCACTGACTGGGAACTCATCATCATTGATGATGCATCGACTGATACAAGCCATGCAATCGCAACAGAATACGCATCACGCGATGCTCGTATTGTCGTATTCCCCAATACACATTCCAAGGGACTTGCGGGTGCGCTCAACTGCGCACTCTCGCACGTTCGAGGCGCATACATCGCACGAGCAGATGCAGACGACATCAATGCGCCAGAACGACTCCAGATCGAATACGAGTATTTGCAAACCCATCCAACCATAGACATCGTCGGTTCATGGTACCAAACATTTGGAAATGGGAAGGCTCCAAAAGTTCGCAAGCATCCAAGTAACAGCATTGTCATCGCATGGAAATATTTGAGCAACACATACTTCTGTCATCCGACCATACTTTTTCGCAAGGGGGTGCTCACTACGATCGCACAATATCCACTTGTCGTTTGTGAAGACTTCGCATTTCTCTCGAGTATCATTCACAGCCATCGAGGTCACAACATCGCCAAAGTCTTGCTTCACTATCGAGAACATGCGACAAACTATTCATTCACTAAGGCAGAGAGTATCAAAGAAAGTGTCTTTGAAACATACAAAAACAATTTCTCATTGTATAGAGGAAGGACAGAGCTCGTCGATGCCTTTTATCGATTTCATGCGCAGTATAGAGTTTCATTGAAAGCATTGTTTCCTGTCGTGCGCCAAAGCTTTGCTATCGGTCACAGAATGCTCCGTCAGTACAGTCTTCAAAAAAATATAGGTTCAATTATAGTACTCTACGCAACAATCAAAATTCATTTTCTAAAAGCAATCGCAAACTCAGTCATTCGTACATTGCTCAGTAAATAGCTACATACTTTTTTGTTTCTTCTGAATCCAATATCGAAGCTTTGAGGGAAATGGAATGATTGCCTGGCTCACAAAAAAGAGATACCGGGTCATCGACGTAGCAAGTCCAAATAATGCACTTGGGTATTTAGTTCGATATTGCAATGCGAGTTTGACCATGTGCCATCCCTGTATGCGGCGATTGCGCACAGTGAGCGAATCCTTTCGTATGGTGTAGGTGACACTGTGTGTCGAAAGGTTTGCGAGTTTTCCCTGAAGTCCAAGCCTGAGCCATAACTCATAGTCTTCGACATGTCGTACTTCGCTATCTTCTGAGTACCATAGACCAGTATTTCGAAACATAACTGATGAGTGAATGAAACAATTTTTGCGGAGCATTTTTGCCCTAATATTTTCGTCAGCCTGGGGCAATAGATATCGCTGTAGCTCTTTCCCTTTTTCATCTACGATAATCACTCCGGTACCAACAAGTGTGTGATCCAGATGTGTCTCAAGAAATGCAACTTGTTTTGCAAGCTTTTCGAGATCATTCCAGACGTCATCATCATCAATGCGCGCGATGTACGTTCCTTTTGCTTCTACCAGACCTCGATTGAGCGTTTTTTGAATACCAAGATTTATTTCATTTTTTATATAGCGAATACGCGCATCGCTTGGAAGAAGTGATTGTATATCTGCTGTAGATCCATCATCAATGACAATGAGTTCCCAATCTATATACGTTTGCGCGATCACACTATCAATCGCTCGACGAATATACGCTGCGCCGTTGTAGGTTGGGAGAATAATTGAAACTTGCATAGATGTTAGAGAATAGTCCATTCTGGCGGAATAACCTCATGAATGTCAGTACCCGGAAACCAATGACCAGGAGCGACAACTTCCTTCGTAGGATTGATTGAGAGCCACGCACCCCACCACGCAAACGTACTGTTAGGAATGATGAAATGCTTGCACGCCTTCATAAGCATGAGTTTTGCCGTATAGCGCTCCCCTGCATAGTCGTTATCAACAAATGTTGTTGGGAGATCAAACGAGACATGTTCTCTACACCATTCAATATCATCTGAAAAGACATATATTTTTTCAATCGTTGTGCGAGATCGAATATGTGCGAGTGCTTTTTTATAATATTCATCAGTGACATAGTCATACCCCTTTTGCCCCACAAAGTCCGTACGCCGATAGAACACACACAGTGATTGCGTTGCAACGATTTCATTCATGAGTGTTTGAATATGAGGAGGAAGTGGTTCCTTGAGCGTGAGATCCTTTCTAACGGTATCTGCGATATGTGCAAAATATTTTGGTGATTGATAAAAGCCGTCAAGGTATACGTTGGGGCCAAGTGAAAGATACTTGGGGTTGTAGCGTGAGAAATACAACTCTTGTGCACGCTGTCGAAAAATATATTTCAGCACACGTCGTCGTACTGCATCAAAAATAAGTGCGAGAGTTCCCTTACCATACATACGATGCAGAAATGGTATTTCTTTCTTGGTGGCAACACGTCCGTCCGTATTGAAGAGATCTAAATCATAGCTACGGATCGGAAAGGTTGTCCGAAACGGTCTCGGAGTTGTGTCCTCATATGCCTCAATATTGAA
>CAYYSI010000002.1:16954-21931 GCA_964474435.1 uncultured Candidatus Saccharibacteria bacterium
GGAGGTGGTGGCGGAGGTGGATGTTATCAGTATGGAGGCGGAGCGGGTGCCGCAGGTGGATACACGAGAAAAATTATTGCAGCAGCTTCCCTTAGTGCTTCTGAAAATATTTTTGTTGGCATTGGAGGAGCTGGAGGTACCCCACAATTTCCGGGTGGAGATGGTGGAACTTCATCCTTTGGAACGTATTGCTCTGCGACAGGAGGACAAGGCGGTAAGGCACAGACGTCTACAGTAAATACTACTGATGGATCTGTAGGAGGCGTGGGTGTAAACGGAGACGTTAACAGTAATGGTTCACCAGGTGCTGGTGCTACAAGCTCTGGACAACCCATACAATTTGGCGCATCTTCTTATTTTGGAGGAGGAGCGATTGCTATTGCCCAAGAAACTTCCGGGAACGGCTTCAGTGCTACAGGGTATGGATCAGGAGGCGGTGGCGGAAATGGTAACGGAAATCCTAATAAAAATGGAGGTAACGGGAGTAATGGTCTTGTACTAGTGACTGAATATTATTAAGCAAAACGCCCGAACTATCGGGCGTTTTTATTACATCATAAATCCAGGGATTTGTTGTTGGGCGTACTGAAGAGCCTTCGTATATTCCTTTTGGTTTCCTGTTGCTTTAAGAAATTGTAAGAAATATCTGTGTGATATCGACAGTGTTGGATCAACAGAAATACCCCCTTGATACGCAGCAATCACCCCGGGCATATCTCCTTTCCATGCAGCAAGTTGTGCATACAACCAATAAATGCGCGGGTCAGTCGGTGCAAGGTTTTGTGCATATTGAATCAATTCAGTTACTCGAGTTGTAATAACTGCATCATAAGGTAAATCTGCCAGATAAATTTTTGTATTGTATAAATTTATCAGTGTATAGTAGAGTCTATAATCAGTCTTATTAGTTTGGGTTACTCCCTCAAGGTAGTTAATATAGGCATCGACATCTTTGATTGCATGAGGAAGAAGTTTTAGATCTTGTTTGATTGCGACAGGGTCTCGCACATAGAGCTTGTATTCATCATAGCCAAATCCGCTCACATCCCAATAGTTTCCTACTGACGACCCTTTAAGAAATTCTTGATATCGAACATATCGTTCATTAAGTTTTGATCCGAGTATTTCACCAAACATTTTTACCTTATGCATGGGTCGATAAGAGAGATGGTACACACCAATAAGCGAGATGGCCATAAGACCATAAAGCAGCAACGAATGCCATGATTTTTGGTTTATTTTTGATTCGCGCTCGATCGACGATGAAGATCCGTACACAATCCCAGCAAATACCGCAAGTGCAAATATTGTGATAAACCCATCAAATGCAACCAAATCCTGTAAGAGATATCCGATCAGCGTACCGATCAAAATACTTTTTTGAAGCGAGGTAAGCTTTTTATTTCTATACAGAATATATATAAGTGAGCCTACGAATACTGCGTACAATGCTATACCAGGATATCCCGCCGCAACGCCGTTGTCATAGTACACATTGTGGGGATGATCAGTCCATGCCTCAAATGCGAGATCTTTGGAGAGGAACTTGGGATCGAAGTATCGAGCTTGAGCTATAGGGAAATTCTCCGGTCCATAGCCTACGAGCGGTCGTTCATTCATTGCTTTTTGTGCAATATCCCAAAATGCAAAGCGAGTAGCTGATGCAGCATTCACGAATTTTTCATGCACCAAGGTACCTGATGTGTTTAGTTGTTTCCATATAATTCCAAAGACTATTGCCCCAATAAACAATCCACTAATACCAATGACACGAACGAATTTCTTGGAAGAAAACGTCCAATATATAAAAGTCGCAACAGCTGTGCCAACAACCATACCGAGCAGTGCCCCACGAGCACTTCCCAAGATACTTTTACCTGAAAGCAACCCGTAGACATTGATAAACAATGGTGAACATACAATGAATACAGTCAAAATCCAGAGCCATGTTGTTTTCTTCTTCATACTTATCAACAACGCAGTGAGTCCGAGCAAGAATATCATATACGCTCCCGCAAGCGATGAGTTGCCAGTGACTCCGCCTCCACTTCCTTTGCGCAGGACATTGATCGCAGTATTGAATCCTTCGTCGCCCATCCACACACTTGCCGCTACCACCGCACCACCTCCCACTATCCATCCGAGTAGTGTTACCATATATCCTTCATATCGCTTCGAAAGTGAAGCAATGATCAAGGTATAGAGACTGGTCGCATAGAGAGTCATCAGCCCAGTACCACGCATAAGCGATCCCCATAGCGCAAGGCCGCTATTTTTGGCAGCAATGCCTGCTATTGTCATCCACAGTACGTAGAGTAAAAGGGGAGCAATCATCAGTAATTCCTTTTTAGTGAGGCGGTATCGTGTATCAGTAGTAAACATGTATACCCACAGCGCAATGAGGATACTTATCAATCCATAGAATACAAATGCCTTTGATGTCATATGAGGGAAAACCCATTTGCCAAAAGTTATCCACGGTATAAAAAAAGCTACTCCGTATGATCCATATCTGAGGATTTTTTCTGTTGATGATTCCATATACCCAAGTATAGCCGAAAAACAAAAAACCACCCAAAGGGTGGTTTTTTGCATTCGTACTGAAGTACTCAGCTAATCAAGAACGGTTAGTTATTGAGGAACTGGTAGTCAGTGCGGTATGACTCAACAGGAAGAAGACTACTTGACGCAGCGCCAGTGTAGAGGGCAGCGTTAGTAAATGTCTGAATCTGCTTGAGCTGAACGCGGTAGTTAGCGTTAAGTACTGAACCACTGTTTAGTGTTGCAGTAATCGTGAAGTGCTTAGTAGAACCGTCATCGATACGGAACGCACCTGATTCAATTGTTGCATCAGATGAACTGAGGGCGATTGAAGCTGAAGATGAGTTAAGAACGATATCTGATGATGGAGCACCTGACTGCTGGAAGACGAGCGCAAATGCATCTGATCCACCGACAGTCAACGCAGAAGATGCTGACTGACCAACGTACAATGTGTTACCGAATGAAGTTACAGATACAGGGATAGTATATGTTACTGAGGTAACGTCACCAGATGTATTTGTAGTTCGGTTGTAACTAGGAGTTCCCATAACTGTATTCACGCCAGTTGAGCGGAGAGTCATGAGTTCACCAGTAGCAGAACCTGTTCGGTCACCAGTAACAACAACGTCACCGTTTACATCTTCTGCATCGATAGCCAATGTACCTGATGTTGCAGTTACATAACTAGATGGGATAGATGCCATGAGTGTTGTCCCCTCTGAGTAACCAGAAGTACTGTTGAGGTCAGCAGTGATAGTACCAGTAACAGTGTCGCCTTCGTCGATATCGAGATCGAGATCGTCAAAGGTGATTGTTGAAGATGCTGATGAAGAAGTAGAAACACTTTCACTGAAGGTAGAACCATCAATACTAAGTGTTACGTTACCAGTTACATCATCAAGATCGTTATCACTTGTTGTGAAGAGAACTGGGACCTGATCAATGTTCATCTTGCCACCCTGTGCCTTCATAGTGAACTTCAAGAGTTCAACATTGTTGGTAGTTGTAGTAGTAGAAACCTTAACAGTCTGAGCCTTCAAATTTGAACTTGAAAGGTTAACTTTCAATTCAAGGTCAGTTGCTGATGCAAGTGATGTAAAGTTGAAAGTCTTTGTGATGTTAGTGTCTTCTGTAAGGATCGCACCTGAAGCATCACTGAAGCGAACACTGTCAAGAGTAGCTACCCAACTGTCAGCTGAGTAGTCAGATGAATCAATGTTTTCTGCAGCATCAACTGAAACGAAGAATCGAGCATCCTTGTCTGCACGAACAACTACACCTGAAAGTGAGATTGAGCGTGAGTACACGTTTGCTGATTCTGAGAAGTCATCAGTGTCTGATGAACCGATCTTGTTACCATTCTGATCCCAGATTGAGATAGTGTCAGCGTATCGTGAGAGACGCTTTGAGCCTGAGCCCTGGTTTTCAAGATTGATCTTTACAGAAGTGATAGCAACATCTGATCCAGCATCAGCTTCGATTTCGAAACCGAGAACCTTTTCATTACTTTCACCTTCACCAACCTGTGTTTCAAGACCAGATGTGTAAGAAGAAACAGTGATGTCACCAGCTGTACCAGCAAGAGGACCTGTTGATCCAGTTGAAGTACCGTTACATGCAGCGCCAGTTGTTGAACTGTAGCCAGATGTTGAAGTACAACCTGCTGGAAGGTTACCTGCTGAAGCACAAGACTGACCTGTAGTTGTTGAGTAACCAGAAGTTGAAGTACAACCTGCTGGGAAGTTAACAGAACCACCTGTCATAGCTGCGAGAGCTGTGCCTGTCTGTGTTCCAACTACGCCATCAGCCTTGAGGCCTTTAGCTGACTGGAATGCCATTACAGCAGCCTTAGTCTTTGCACCGAAGTACATAGATTCCATTCCTGGAGATCCAGCACCGGTTGTAGCAACCAAGAATCCGCCGCCGTTAAGAGTCTGTTGAAGACTCATAACCTGTGAATTAGTCATTCCCATTTTGAGAAGACCAGTGTGTGTGTAAGCTGCCTTAGCACCTGTTGCAAGAACTGCAACGAGGGCAAGAGTAGCTACGAAAATTTTTGTAAATGTTTTCATAGATTAATTAATTGTTTGTAATCGTCCACGCACTATATATATGAGTGAGACGTGTGTACGAGGACCCGGGGTCTTTATCACCCTAGGGCAAGGTACGGTTTAGTTATTTGCAGAATGCAGTAACGAGCTGCAGTATCTGCCGTGTCGACAAGGCCGATATCGACTCTAGTTGTACGAGTACATCTAGAGTGAATCAAAGACCCGTCGAAAAGTTCGATAACGTCATTTTTGATTTCGCTATAGAATTTTCAACGAGCCTTTAGTGGGCTACCACCATCCCTTTTGGCTCCACCTATGCAAGCACAGATGGGTACAAAAGATAGCTACTATAGTACCACACCTTTCAGTATGAAACCAGGGT
>CAYYSI010000002.1:22031-246519 GCA_964474435.1 uncultured Candidatus Saccharibacteria bacterium
ATGGGTACAAAAGATAGCTACTATAGTACCACACCTTTCAGTATGAAACCAGGGTGCAACGTATCAATTGAGACAAAAAGAGGGATGGTCTCCCACCTAGTAGTGTAGACTGCTGAGCATGAGATATATTACACCACACAGGCTTATTGCGATGCCGGAAGCGCCATGTAAATACTCCATCGTTTGCTGCCGCGTTTGGTGATCTGACCAGATGCAACGAGGGCTCCGAGCTCACGCTGAATTGTCTTTTCGCTGACGTCAGTAAAGAGTGCGGATATGTCCTTGATACTCACTGACTTACGGTCATTTATAAAGGACAATATGTGGCTCTGACGCTTGTTCTTATTGTCATGTATATCTTCTTGTTTTTTTGATTTCAGAGACATTTCAGGATTTATAAAAGACATTCTTGGTGCATGTTCTGTCCTTTTCATGAGAGACAGTGGTTTGTGCTCAGTATCAAAAAGCGCACCAACTGTGTCCTCTGCTTGTGCACCAGATCCCACTGCATAGATACTGATTTCTCGGGAAATGATGGCAGCATTCTTTTCACTTATGACTCGCGCAAGCGCGGCAGCACCAAGCAGTACTCCGATCTGGTCGACAATCACTGAGCGATCCCCAGAATGTGTGAGTTCGATCGCACGTGTACGAATCGCCTGTTTGAGTGGGTCAGTGTCCGAGAGATGATTCGTGACCAAATACATCGCCGCTACAATCTTTTGTCCTTTTGAGACGTCTGACTTATGTTTTATAGATTGTATTGTATATGTTTTTTCCATACTTTGATGTCCCTTACAAACGTCCTTTATTGTCTTTTATAAGACAATTCGATGGTTTCAGTATAACGGACACGATGTCCTTGTACAAGCCCACTCGTGTGTCGAAATAAACCTTACGTAGCAATAGTTTTTCACCAATTGCAGTGTTATACTCATACAGGTATTTATTCTATGGCGAAGAAACAATCTCAAAAGAAATCAAAAGGTGACTCAAGGACCAATCATGTTGTGCTCGGACTTGTATTACTCCTTATTGCGCTTATTGCGCTTGGTGGTATGGCAGGAGGCGCTGGTATTGGAGGCTTTGTCGTGGCGCGCGCTGCATACGGACTCTTTGGGGCAGGAGAGATCATCTTCCCGCTTGCGCTGGGCACCGCAGGTATCCTCTTGATCCGCAACAGACCACTCGAGATAACGACACGAGAGATCATCACTGGGATAATCGGCATTGTGTCGCTCCTGACACTTCTTGCGATTGGGAACCCTGCATATGGTGGACTCATTGGCCGACTGGTAGCAATGCCGCTCGTAGCTGGGTTTGAGACGATCTTTGCGACGATCATTCTCCTCTTTGTTATCGTCTGTTCATTTGCGATGTTCTTTGATCGGACACCGCAGCTCTTCCCATTTTTTGCAAAGATGTGGGCACGTATCAAGAGCCTCTTTATGAAGCAAGATCTCGAGCAACCCATCGATGACGAAGACTATGAATCTCCTCGTACCATCCAAGCAGATGACTCATCTGAACCAAAACCTGCTGCTCCAGCTGTGATGAAAGTCACCGACGCATCTGCCAACACTCCTGACTTTGTCATCGATACCAAACGAACAAAGAGTACTGGTGCATACATGCCACCCCCACTCTCACTTCTCGAAGGCGATCGCGGCAAGGCAAATGTCGGCGACGTGAAGGCAAATGCAAATGTCATCCGCCGCACGCTCGGCAACTTTGGCATCGAAGTTGAAATGGATGAGATCACGATCGGTCCAACTGTCACTCGCTACGCACTCAAGCCTGCGCAGGGAGTCAAACTCTCTCGCATCGTCGGCCTTCAAAATGACCTCGCGCTCTCACTTGCCGCACACCCACTCCGTATCGAAGCACCGATTCCTGGCAAGAGCCTCGTCGGTATCGAGATCCCAAACAAAACTAAGGCAACCGTTGGTCTCTCAAACCTTCTTTCTGATCCTGCATTTCAACAAGCAAAGCCGCTCACGGTTGCACTCGGTCGCAACATTGCTGGCAAATCAGTACTCAAAAGTATTGCGAGCATGCCCCACTTGCTCATCGCTGGTACAACAGGATCTGGTAAGTCTGTGACAATCCATGCAATTATTGCATCCCTTTTGTATAAACATGGACCAGATGATCTCCGATTTATCTTTGTCGACCCAAAGCGCGTCGAGCTCACTCTCTACAACGGCATTCCCCACCTCCTCACACCTGTGATCACTGAACCTAAAAAAGCGATTCTTGCACTCAAATGGGCAGCGACAGAAATGAACCGACGCTACGACATTCTTGAAAGTGAATCTGCCCGCGACATTGACTCGTATCACAAAAAATACGCAAGCATCTTTGCAAAACCTGCCGGCGAAGACACTGATGGCACTCCTGATCGCATGCCATACATTGTCATCATCATCGATGAGCTTGCCGACATCATGCAGGCATTCCCTCGCGAGCTCGAAGCAGCAATCGTCCGTCTCGCTCAGATGTCTCGTGCCGTTGGTATTCACCTCATCCTCTCTACTCAGCGTCCTGAAGTGAACGTCATCACCGGTCTTATCAAGGCAAACGTTCCTGCTCGTATCGCCCTTCGCGTACCAACTGGTATCGACTCTCGCACGATCCTGGACACGACTGGTGCCGAGAAACTCTTGGGTCAAGGAGATATGCTCGCCATCATTGGTGACTCTCAGGCGACTCGTATCCAAAGTGCATACATTACCGAAGACGAAGTAAAAAAGGTTGTGAAATACCTCAAAGACGCCTTTCGTGATGACATCCGTGACACAATCGAACTCTCTGGCGCTGTCACTGGCGAAAAGGCGATGTTTGGGGACTCAATGGAAGACGGCGATGACGATGCCCTCTACGAAGACGCTCGTCAGTGCATTATGGAGGCTGGCAAGGCGTCCACCTCATACCTCCAGCGCAAGCTCAAAGTGGGCTATGCACGCGCAGCTCGCCTTATGGACATGCTTGAGGAGCGCGGCGTGATCGGCGCATCAGATGGTGCCAAACCTCGAGAAGTCCTCGAATCAGGCATGAAAAATGCTGCAAGTGATGCCATTGCAGACGAAATGGGTATATAATATGGAAATACACCGGAAACCATCAATGAAACAGCTGACTCTCAAAACCGCCCTTTATTGCTCGATCGCACTTGTTGTGTTTGGTCTCGTTGCCTACAACGTCCGTGATCTCGTCTTTGGGACCCCGCTCTCTATTTCGACTACAACTGATGGTGCAACGCTTGCAACGCCATTCCTCCCAATCAGTGGTATCGCACGACACGCACGAGAACTCCTCATCAATGGCCGCGAAGTTGCGGTTGATCCCAAAGGCAACTTCACCGACGAAGTCCTCCTCTCACCAGGCTACAACATCGTCGAAGTCGCATTCAAAGATCAATTTGGCAAACAAAAAGTAAAGATGTATCACGTCGTCGTCGATGTCCCTACCGCAGTTGCTACGACGACTGGTATCCCGTATCAGTAATCGCCCCCTACTTACAAGATTTAATTTTTAATACATATGGCAAAAAAAGCAGCGAAAGAAGCAAAGACAATGGACTCTTCTGTCGAAGATACTATCAAATCTATCCAGACCAAATTTGGTGAAGGAGCGATTATGAAACTTGGTGATGCACCCAAGGTTGATATCGGCACGATCCCCACTGGATCAATCGGACTCGACATCGCACTTGGTATCGGCGGACTTCCCCGCGGCCGCATCATCGAAATCTTTGGACCGGAATCCTCTGGTAAGACAACACTCGCGCTCCACGTAGTAGCAGAGGCACAAAAGCTTGGAGGAGTATGTGCATACATCGATGCAGAACACGCAATGGATCCTGAGTATGCGGGCAAGATTGGTGTGCGTATCAACGAGCTCCTCATCTCCCAGCCCGACACTGGAGAACAAGGTCTTGAGATCACCGAGTCACTCGTACGCTCTGGCAAGATCGACGTCATCGTCATCGACTCAGTGGCGGCACTGACCCCAAAGGACGAAATCGAAGGCGACATGGGTCAGCAACATATGGGTAAACAAGCGCGATTGATGTCACAAGCACTTCGCAAACTCACAGCGATCGTCCACAAGTCCAAGACCCTCGTCATATTCATCAACCAGATCCGTATGCAGATCGGAGTCATGTTTGGTAACCCTGAAACAACTCCAGGTGGTAAGGCGCTCAAATTCTACACCTCAGTGCGTCTCGATATCCGACGTATTGCCCAGATCAAAAAGGGTGAAGAAGTTGTCGGTTCTCGCACTCGCGTAAAGGTTGTGAAAAACAAAGTCGCTTCCCCGTTCAAGCAAACCGAGTTCGATATTATTTATGGTGAAGGCATTTCACTCGAAGGCGAACTCCTCGCACTTGGTGAAAAGCTTAATGTGATCACAAAAAGTGGCACGTCATACACCTACTCCCCAGAAGGCAAAGAAGAAGTGAAACTCGGACGTGGCTATGATGCTTCACGAGTATTCATGAGAGAGAATCCAAAAGTCCGTGATGCGATCACCAAAGATGTCCGGAAGAGAATGAAAGATGTAGTAGCAGATAGTTCGGGAGAATAGAAAAAATAAAAATCCTGATCTTTGGTCAGGATTTTTTGTACCATACTTTATACGAGATGGTAAAAATGATTTAAACTTACAATATCTTTTGAAAAATTAACAGATTCTCCTATCTCCACATGAACAAGTGCTTGTTTAATAACACGAACTAATTCCCCGTTCTGTTTCTTAACCTCAATCCATTTCATTCCCTCAACACAGAGCATCTTTAATTCTTTTGAGGAAAGTTCTTTTTTGGTAAGTTCCCTAACATACACCTCTTGAGATGAATTGTTTTTTTCTATGACACACACAATACATACGAGCATGACCACGAAAAGATAACTTAGTATTAAACCTTTTTTCATATATAAAATTTTAATGATTCTTCTGCTTTATACATTAATACCAAAAATGAGTCAATATATATCAGTAGACTTTCCTCCCCTTTTCGGCTACAATCTCGGTCTATGAGTATGCTTGAATATAACGAAATTAAGGAGAAAAAGATCATTGTCTGGGACGGCGCACCACACGAAGTTGTATCTTCTCACGTCTTCCGCAAACAACAGCGCAAGCCAGTGAACGCGACCAAGCTCAAGAACCTCATCACCGGACGTGTCGCCGAGATCTCATTTGGCGGATCAGAAAAAGCCGAAGAAGCCGACATCTCGACCAAGACCGTCACCTACCTCTACAAAGCCAAGGGTGAAGTCTGGTTCACTGACCCATCTGATAAGGCAAAGCGTTTCTCTCTCAAAGAAGATATCGTTGGCGACAAGATGAAATATGTGAAGGAAAACAACCCTGTCGACCTCACGATTTATACTGACGACGAAGACGAAGAGCTCGTGATCGGTGTGAAAATCCCCGTCAAAGTCGACCTCGAAGTCATCGATGCTCCCCCATCTATCAAAGGCTCAACCGTCACTGGTGGCAACAAAGTTGCGATTGTGGAAGGAGGTGCCGCAGTCAACGTGCCGCTGTTTATCGAAATCGGCGAAAAGATTCGTATTAATACGGATACGGGAGAATACGTCGAGCGGGCAAATTAAAAAAACTGGAGACATTAGTCTCCAGTTTTTATTTTGTAGAGCTACTAACTCAACTTGTCATACTTTTGATACCCAGTGAAGATTTGATCTTCAGTTATATCTTCCTCAAAAAGAATATCTTCGATGAGAAGTGAGAAGTTATCCTTTATATACTGTGGAAGAATATCCTCAACAATATATACATCATCGACATCGACACCATATTTATCATCGATATGTGGCCTGTTCGTTTTTGTTGTTGGAGGATGATGGAGAAAAAAGGCACTATTTGTTGCTTCTTTGTTAGCTGCAACGATATCATCTGCAACGATAAGCATCTTGTAATGAAACTCATCGAACACATCTGGTTTGTACCCGCCAAGGTTAAGGAAAAATAATTTCTTTGTTTGTTCGGGCGGAACCTGATTTTTTGGAACAACAGTGACCTTATACCCAGCTACTTTTTTTACTTCCCTATATGCGTCAATATGAATTTTCTCCGCTTCTGGCCAAAATGCTTTCGCATCTTTTTCTGTGCCTGGAAAATCTTCTGCAATGGTAAATGTTACATCGTGCTGTTCAGTATTTCTTCCCTCAGGCTTACAGCCAAGCATGAGCATGAATAATTTTGGATTGTTCATATATGTTAATTTTTCATGATACTATCACGTTCCTCCAGAAACACAAAAACCCCATGAGATAGTCCTTGCGGAGCATCTCACGGGGTAATTGTTTGCTTCATTAGTTGGCTACGAACGGCAAGAGTCCCATGAATCGTGAACGCTTCACTGCTTCTGCGAGCTGGCGCTGATTCTTGGCTGCGAGTCCTGTGCGCTTGCGCCCGAGGATGCGGCCGTTGGGGTTCAAGAACTTCTTGAGACTGTCGATGTCTTTGTAGTCAATGAAACGAATGTTGTTTGCGTTAAAGTAATCGTTTTTCATAATAAGTTAAAATGCTTTTTAAAACGGTATATCTTCGAGATTTATTTCTTCATCAGGATATTCGATCGTGTCGAGGTCTGCTGGTGCATCCTTTTGCGGTGCTTCTTGGTCACTAATGCCAGATGCGCCATTGCTTGGATTGAAGTTGCCGTTGCCACCAGTCATACCGCCTGCCTTTGGACCAAACTGAAATGTTTCGAGGATGACTTCGGTGCGGTACTTCTTTTGACCATCAGCAGCGTCCCAGCTTCGTGTCTGGATACGTCCTTCAACGTAGAGGGATGAGCCCTTTTTGCAGTACTGCGCGATGACTTCGGCTTGGCGGGCAAATGCCACAACGTTGTGGTATTCGACTGCTTCCTTCTTGCCGCCTTGTGCATCCTTCCAGGTACGATTGGTTGCCATCGAAATGCTTGCAACCTTGGTACCTGTTGGGAGTGACTTGAGCTCGGGATCGCGGGTAAGGTTACCCATGATGATTACTTTGTTGAGATACATATGTTTTGTGAATAATTGGTCTCGTAATGGTACCAGTATACTACGCTTCTGCTTCCTCGGTATCAGCTGAAACCACAGGTTCTGCGGCAGTGTCTACTTCGAGTGCAGGAAGCTTTTCGTGCTCTTCCTTGGTTTCTTCAATCGGTTCTTCGACTGCGGATTCAAGTTCGGCAAGCTCTTCGTCACTCATGAACACGTCGCGTTTTGCGTCTACCTTTGGCTTTTTAAAGATAACGGTGTTTTCTGCATTAGTCTTGACCAGGATGTACCGGATGAGTGCGAGATTGCCATCGAGTGCCTTTTTCAAAACTTCGAGAGCGGCCGGGTCTGCCTCAAACTTGATCCATCCAAAGTATCCTTGTGCATATTTTGACTTCTTGCTTCCTACGGTCTTTTCCATAGTGTATGCAAGGTCAATGAATTCTGGAGCACCTTCGGTTGTGATAGTACCTTCTACTTTGCTGATTGCAGCCTTGAGTGTCTCTACTTCTGCCGGTACTTCCACTTCTGGAGTTGTTGGCACAACGAGATACCCAAGCTCATACAATCGTGTATTTGCTTCTTCTGTCATACGTATTTTGTTTTTATAATAAATAAGGCCTATTTCGGACATATCCTACAGCAAGAGGGTCTCTAGACTCCTCGGCCTGGGGCCACTGCAGGAAATAGGGCTACGGGCACATACTACCCTAAAAGGCGGGGTTTGTAAAATAAAAAAAGACCCCCGATTGAGAGGGCCAAAACGTTCAAAATGATTCTTTAGTAGAAAACTCCTGGACAATCTCCCATGTTTGATCGGTATTCTTTTTGTACAAAAATACCCTCTTAACAATGAGACGATGATCAAATTTTGGATAATGAAGCTTAATATAGGAAACAGCTTTTTGATAAACAGCAGTGTCATCACATTCCTTAATAAGAGTTGCATGTAATGTTTCAAGAGTAGCATTTACATTTTTTGACAACACTATTTGCTGCCCTCTAAGTATCTCGTGTAGTATTTTAATTATTTTTTCAACTACATCAGATGCTTCAAACTTCCATCCAAATGATTTTCCGTTATGATCTAATTCAATAAATTCATCCCAATATATCCTTCCTAATTTTCTTTGTTTCAGCGATCGAGCAATGAAATCCATTCTTGGCTCAAAAACCGTATCTTCAACCTCAAATGGAGGTATGAGTGTGACATGCAAATCTTTTTTTGGAATTAATACTGGGAGATCAAAGAAATTTTGCAAATTTGTTTGTATTTCTTTGTAAAGATTTTCTACAAACATTCCCTCGTGTGCAATACCTTCAAGAGATACTGCAAAGTAGTATTTATTTTTCATGTTACGTTTTTCGTAACTTTATAGAAAAGATGAGATTTGTCAAATATTGAATAAATGTTTCGCATTCTTGAGTAATTGTGCCTCAGTTTCCTCTACAGAAAGGGCTTTGATTTCGGCAATCTTTTTGACGACTTCGACGACGTACGCTGGTTCGTTGCGTTTGCCTCGATATGGGTTGGGGGCTGCAAATGGTGCATCGGTTTCGGGGAGAATGCGATCGATCGGCACACTTGCAACGACATCTGCATACTCTGGGAATATTGTGATCACACCACTAAATGAAATATGGAATCCGAGGTTGAGGAACTGCTGCGCGATCTCCTTCGTCCCCGCAAAGAAATGTGCGGTACCGCGCATAGATGGCCATGTGATACGCGCGTCTTGGAGCATGAGGAGTGCTTCTTCGTATGCGTCCATGTTCCCTGTCTCGGGTCTGATATGGAGCATGAGTGGCAGGTCGAGCTCTCGTGCAATATCGATCTGTGCCTGAAAGAGTGCTTTTTGCGGATGTTTTGATTTGCGATCGTGCTCACGATAATAGTCGAGGCCGCACTCCCCAATCCCCACCACATACTGCTGTGCCGCAAGTGCCTTGAGCAGATCGTGTTTGTATTCCACTTCCCAATGCGTCGGATGAATACCAACGATCGCATAGATATCTTTGTGGATCTCTGCGATCTGCACTGCCCGCAAACTGCTCGGATAATCGATCCCGATACAAATCGTCCCGATCCCCGCTTCAACCATTCGTCCAATCGCTTCATCGCGATCGGCATCAAATTGCGAGAGATTGAAATGTGAGTGCGTGTCTATGACCTTCATCTCCCGACTATACCATATCGACAATCACAACTTTAGGGGTTTTACCCAGAGCTCGCGCAATCATGAGGCGAGTATTCCCGCTCACCAAATGTAGTGTTCCGCCCTTTCGTAGAATAATTGGCGCATCTATTTCCCCTTCTGATTCCATCTTTAATTTCAATGACTCCCAGTCTCGATTTCCCTGACTTGCATGCATCGCAACTGTATCCCAATCATCATATTCAATATCAAATGAATCTGTATTATCTAATATCTTCCAATCCTGTTCTGTAAGGTCTACTAATTGAGCATCTTCGTATACCTTTGTAAAATTCTCTATAAAAATTTCGTGATCTGATGGCGAAAATAATTCAGCTACTCGTCGTATTTCACCAGCTTCAGTATCAAGCAATGGTTTAACAAAGTTGACTTCCTTTTTGTCTAAATTTTCGAAGATATTTTTCATATTACAACCTTGCAAAGAGTGATACTTCAGGTTTCTTATTCTGTTTAATCAATTCCAAGATCCTTGCAGATGTTGTCGGCATAAATGGTGCAAGTGCGGTCGCGATGAAATAGAGATCGTTCACAAGTTTATAAATCATCTCCTTCCCTTTTGCTTCGTCTTCTTTGATCACAGAAAATGGCTTTTCGTTGGCAATATATACATCAAGCTCACCGATACCATTCCAGATCTCATTCATCG
The DNA here is from genome assembly GCA_964474435.1 of uncultured Candidatus Saccharibacteria bacterium. GTDB lineage: Bacteria > Patescibacteriota > Minisyncoccia > Phycocordibacterales > UBA9973 > UBA4124. Next base: position 31,916 of record CAYYSI010000002.1, read on the forward strand.
CTTTTTGCAAATCAAAGGCATTCATTGCGTAGTCGTATGGGAATTCCTCTTTTGCTTCTGGTGGTACAAACGGATCAATATGCTTTTCCGCAAGGGTAAGGATGCGCGACACCAGATTACCGAGACCGTTGGCAAGGTGTGGTTGATAGGCGTCTTTGATGCTCTCAATAGTCATATCGGAGTCCTCAAATGAGTTCATGTGTCGCAAGAGATAATAACGAAGCACATCAGTTGCAAGGTCCCCTGCAGCTGGTGCAAAGAGGTTGATGATTTCCGCAGGACTCAAAACATTACCAAGCGATTTACTCATTTTCTGCCCGCCGCTATTTATGAAACCATTGATGATGATGTGATCAGTCGTTGGTAGCCCTGCTGCAAGGAGCATGCCTTGCCACATCATTGATTGCTGACGCACATTGTCCTTGCCACAATACTGAATCTTTTCTCCTTCGTGCCAAAACTTCTGATAATTGCCATCAGTATCCTCAGGCCATCCAAGTGTCGAGATATAGTTGGTGAGTGCATCAAACCACACATACATGACATGGTCTTCATCTCCTGGTACTGGCACACCCCATGACATCTTTGATTTGAGTCGTGAGATAGAAAAGTCTTCAAGCCCACGTGATAGAAAGGCTTTCATTTCATTGAACCGAAAGTCTGGAATGACGAGATCAGGTTTCTCTGTATAAAGCTTCTCAAGCAGTGGTGCAACCTTTGAGAATGCAAAGAAATAATTTTCTTCATTAATGAGTTCAAGGTCTCGGTCAGGGTGTATTGGGCAGCGGCCTTGGTCGTTGAGTTCGCTATCAGTTTTCTCAAGTTCGCACCCAACACAATACTTCGCCTCATAATTCTTTTTATAAATATAGCCATTGTCTGCAACGATCTGCCAGAGCTTTTGCGCAGCGGCTTCATGATGTGCGTCGGTTGTACGGATGAAGTGCACGTCATCTGAAATAGTGAGGAGTGGTTTAAGATTGCGAAATGATACAGCATAGCGATCAACATAGGCCTGTGTTGGCTCATTATTTTTTTGAGCAGCGTCAAAGAGCTTTTGGCCGTGTTCATCAGTACCGGTATTAAAAAAGACTTCTCTTCCCTGCAATTTCTGATAGCGCGCAACAGCATCAGCACGAATAATTTCCATGGCAAAGCCAACGTGGGGTTCCGCATTCACATACGGAAGAGTGGTCGTAATATAAAAAGGTTTGGACATAGTTAATTGAGTGGATCTTGGATTGGGTTGGTAGTAACAGGGACGAGCTTTTGTTTCTCAACATCACTCATGTATTCAAGTATAAACACAGCAACCGGCATCGCAACCAATGCTCCCCAAAAGCCTGCAAGCGTGATACCCATCAAGAATGCCAAGAGAACGACAAGTGGCGGGATACCGACGACACGTCGCGCAACGATCGGACTGAGCACGTAATTTTCGATCTGCTGAATAATAATATAAAAGATAAGCACCTTTACACCAAGGAATGCGCCGCCATCAATCACTGCCAAAAGTATTGCCGGCACCGCCGCAAAGATCACCCCAAACGGAATGAGCTCGGCAATACCTGTGATGAGTCCGATCAGGAATGCGTACTTCACCCCAAGCAATGCGAGGACAATAAACGTAATCGCGCCGATCGAAAGTCCGAGCAAGAGCTGTCCTTTGAACCAGAGACCAATCTTGCGCTGGGTGCGACTCCAGAGATCGAGGACGTAGTGCTCATTTTTTGCAGGAGTGAGCAGTCGCAAAAATGCATCAATACCCTTCTCCTGGATCGAGAGATAAAATGACATCACGACGACAAGGATGAAGTCGAGGAGTCCGCCAAACGTTGACCCGATGAATGACGTTGCGCCCTGCGATAGTAATGAGCCCGCACTTTTGATATTGGTGAGCAAGTCGCTCGTTGAAGTGTTGGTCGCGATTGTGTTCACAAACTGTGTTGCACCTTCGATGGACTGCTTGTTGATAGTTGACCCCGTTGGCAAGTATTGGAACAAGAGCGCAATCATATCAGAGAGCTCGCGGACAATGATCGGCACAAAGGCATAAAAGATCGCAAAGACGATGAGGATCGTTGCTGCAAAGATAAGTGGCACGGAGAGCATGCGATTCATCTTGTATTTGGCCAGGGCGTGCACCCCTGCCTCAACAAATGACGCGATCACGATCGAGACGAGGATCAGGAGCAAAATATCGCGAAGCTGGATGAGAGCATAGACCCCGAGAATGAGTAAAATCGCCCGAATCATGGTCGACGTACTGATACGGATTGTTCGGGCTTCGTGCATACCCCCATGGTACCACTGGCACCCGTGGGTTACAAGGATAGAAACGGGCTTGTATCGATATCTTTGGAGGTGTAAGGACCAATGACGGCAATGTTGGTATTGGCAGCCTTAAAGACGTTGCGGGCAACACGGCGAATGTCTTGTACGGTCACGGCGCGATAGCCGCGCTCAACCTCAAGCGGTGACCGGAGCTCCTGCCCCATCATGACTTGGGCGGCATAAAATCCTGCGATGTCATCACTGGATTCCAGTCCAATGCGCTGCATGCCAAATGTGTATTCCTTTGCCTTGGAGAGTTCATCATCTCCAACAAGTATCTGCGAAATATCTGCAAGCAACGCTGCAATCACCTTCATGATCTCATTGATACGTCGTTTATCAATCCCTGCCGATATTTCAAACAACCCGACGTCACTCTGTGCGTCATTGCCCGCGTTGACATAGTACGCAACACCGAGCTCTTCACGAAGCGTTTGTGACAGACGTGAACTCATCCCTCGTCCGAGGATCGTGCCAAGGAGTGAGAGTGCGTATCGATCGCGGTGTCCAAACGGCACTGAATGAAATCCAATTGTAATATGTGCCTGATCAATATTCTTTTGTACAACTGCAAGCTTGATGCCTGTTTTTTCAACAACTGTCTTTTTCTTTTTAGTTGTCTTTGCTGCATCGAGATTTTTGAAAAGATTCTCCACTGATCGGATAGTACTCTTTGCATCAACTGCCCCTGACACAACGACAAGCGTGTTGCTTGCGTGATAGTGAGTGTGTTTGTATCCTATGACATCATCTCGGGTAAATCCGGAGACATTTTCTTTGCTCCCCGCGATCGTCCATCCTGCCGGCTGATCTCCGTACATCAGTCGCATGAGCGTCTCTCCCACTTTTTGCTGCGGGAGGTCTTCGTACATATTGATCTCTTCGATGATGACCCCTTTTTCTTTGTGAACTTCTGTTTCAGGAAAGGTGGAATTCAAATAAATATCTGCAAGCACCTCAAGAAATGTTGGAATATTTTTTGGGCCACCTTTTGCAAAGTAGCCTGTGTACTCAGCAGATGTAAATGCATTTGAAAATGCACCAATACGCTCGAAGCTTTCCGTTATAGCTTTTGCAGATGGAAGTTTCTCCGTGCCCTTGAAACACAAATGTTCGAGGAAGTGCGAGAGACCATTTTCTGCCTTTGATTCATACTTTGATCCTGTACCTACCAGAATCATTGCCGTTGCAGTCAGTGCCGTCGGCTGTGCAATGACGAGCACGCGCAGGCCGTTGGGGAGTGTTTTAAGTACTGGTTTCATTATGCGAGCTTTGCAGCTATATATGACTCAAGTTCTGAAATAGCAATACGCTCCTGTTTTCCTGTGTCACGGTCACGAATAGTAACAGTGTCGAGGTTTTCTGGGTTTTCACCGAGAGTGTCGAAGTCGATGACGATGCACCATGGCGTACCAATCTCATCTTGGCGTCGGTATCGCTTGCCGATGTTGCCGTTGTCATCCCACATGACTGCGCCAAACTTTTTCTTGAGCATGGTGAACACTTCGCGCCCCTTTGCGACGAGTTCTGGTTTATTTTTCAAAAGTGGGGAAACACAGACTTTGACTGGTGCAACGAGTGGAGGAAGTGCGAGATATGTTCGAGCATTGTCGCCTTCGCCATCAGTTTTGTAACTCTCTGCAAGTACTGCGAGTACGAGACGATCAACACCAAATGTTGGTTCAATGCAGTGCGGCGTAAATCGCTCCTTTGTTTCCTCATCAAAGTACTGAAGATCTGCGCCACTTCCCTTGCGGTGTGCTTCGAGGTCGTAGTCGGTACGGTACGCAAGTCCAAGCAATTCTTTTTGTCCAAACGGGAAATCGTATTCAGTATCAACACTTCGCTTTGAATAATGTGCGCGATCATTCTCTGGTACTTCGATCTTATGAATCTTATTTTTATCCAAACCAATAGTGTGCAAAAATTTCATTTGTTCATCAAAAAGGGCATCAAATGTTTCATTCACTTTTGCAGCATCGCGAGGATCAACGAAGTATTCGATTTCCATTTGCTCAAATTCACGAACACGAAATATGAAGTCACGCGGTGCAATTTCATTACGAAATGCTTTACCAATCTGTGCCATACCAAAGGGAAGCTTGGGCGAAAACGTATCAAGAATATTTTTGAAATTCACAAACATGCCTTGGGCGGTTTCTGGGCGAAGGTATGAAATATTTTCTTCACTTTCAACTGCGCCAACTGCGGTCTTGAACATCATGTTGAATTGTCGCGCTTCACCAAATGTTCCCTGTTTCTCACAATTTGGACACACATCACTTTCGAGATGGTCAGCGCGAAATCGTGATTTGCAGTTACTACATTCAACCAATGGATCAGAAAATCCTCCCACATGCCCACTCGCCTGCCATACTTTTTGGTTCATCAAAATAGCTGCATCGATACCATACATATCTTCGCGATCGCTCACAAACTGTTTCCACCAAAGCTGCTTGATGTTGTCTTTGAGCGCGACCCCAAGTGGCCCATAGTCATATGTACCGGCGAGACCTCCATAGATCTCAGATCCTTGAAAAATAAAGCCCTTGCGCTTGCAGAGACTGACGAGGGTTTCCATTGAGACATTTTCCATATAGATCCTATGGTAGCACACGATCCTTTCCTTCGGTATAGGCAGGATCTGAGTCAAATTTGGTCGTGATGGTGCTGCGAGTGGTCTGAATCTGGACGTTGGCGACCGTGTCAGTCGCAGTGATCGTTGTCTCCCCCATGAGGACAAGCGAGTTGCCAGCCTGAGATTTGGTTGGCTTTGCTTTGACTTGGAATGAGACGGTGCGATTTTTGGGCGTCGACGTCATCTTTGGCATTGCGCCGATCATCCAGGTGATCGTGCGAGAGTCAGCATTGTACGTGACATTTTCTGATGAGGGCACGATGATGCCTGCCCAGTTCACACCCGGTGCCAGCGTTGCAGTAGCGGTGATGTTGGTCAGCGCATTGTCAGTAGGCAGTATCGTCCAGTTGATCGAGTACGTTGTCTCTGCATCTGCCTTGGGTGGGTATGGGCCAGTATTTTTGATCGGGCCGATGGAGTACAGACCTTGTGCGGCAAACTGAAGGTTGGATGCAAACCTGATCGTCTTTTGATCAATCGTGTTGATCACCTGCTCGACATTACCCTGCTCAGGGAAATTGCCCTTGATTGAGAGACCAAGTGTGATGTCGCGTGATGCGCTTCCCGATCCAGGGGCGACATTGAATGCAAATGGAAGCACGCCTTTTTGTCCCGGAGCAATACTTGTGAGGCCTGGATTGGAATCCGTCGTCCAGATGATCGTGCGCTCAAGCGGATCGAAGTAGCTGTCAGCTGCAACTATTGATGCAGTGTCGATCGTAGTTCCGCCCAGTGCGAGTGTGAATGTCGGATTCGTGATCGTCTGTCCCGAGTTATTGACCCAGTTGATCGATCCAGAAACATTTTCTCCTATACCTAGTGCAACAACATCATCAACCTTGCCACCTACTGATATCACTCCTGCAATGAATGGCTGCGCAATAGTAAGTGTCGAGAGTACTGAGTTGTATGAGACTGCGATGCGATTGCTCGTCTCGCTTTCGGGAGTACCGACATAAATACGAAATGCCTTTTCATCATTTTGCTCCCCGATCAGTTTGCCTTGGATTGCAATCGTGCGTTCATCCCCTTTTTCGAGATCACCCAAGTTCCACACATTGTTCCCAGAAATTGGTGCAGGCGTTGCAGATCCAAAGATAAAGCCGTTGGGATATTCGACACGCGTGATGACATTATTCAAAAGTTTGTCACCCGAGAATGTATTTTTAATATTGAGGGTAAATGGTTGGTTGGACACAACCGCAGTCGGCACATCGACTGTGAGGCCGACCGGACTTGAGCTCACCATCACCGAAAATGTGTTTTCTTTTTGGAATGAAGCACTGGAGCCTGCAAGCTGGTATGTCAGCACTGCCTTGATCTCGCGGCTGATGCCTTGCTCGCCATAAAGGATCGCAATGAATTCTTCGCTCTTGGTTTTGCCGCTACCAATCGTACCCATAGGTCGCTCAATACGCACGACATCAGTCCCCGTCTCATCAGTCGCGCCTTTTGGATAATTGATAACAAGTACAGCATTCTCCAAAGCTGCAGCATTTTTGTTGGTAATCTCAACTTGTATCGGCAACTCTTCTCCTCCCCCAATAAATGAATTGCCCAAAATTGCGAGGTCGACGTTTTTGCTCGAAAGTGTCACCGCACCTCTATAAAACGAAAACAGTGCAGCCCCAAGTGCGAATATAAAAAAGAGTACTGCAAAGAGAAAGAATCGTTTGTAGCCTGCCGCACTCACGTGGTGCACCGTTTCTTCTTTGGGAAGTTCTGATTGACCCCATGTCGACTGCGTGTTTTGTTTGACAGGTCGAAGGATACCGAACTTTCGTTTCGGAACGTTTTCGGGATCGCGGGTATAGAGACGCTGCTGCAACTCTGCAATGTGATCGATCTCTTCATTTGCCATGCGTCTAGTATACCAAATAATACTCTAGAGATGCGTTTGTTTGATGGATTCGTTGACGAGAATGATAAATTTCTTGATCGTTGGTTCATCGACGCTTGCAAGTGTTTGTTGAAACGATGCAGTAAACAGCAATACTTCATCTTCTTCGACTGCAATGTACCCGAGATGCACGAGTGTGCGCCAAATCGCGAGTGTATCAAATATTTTTGCATCCACCCCTTCGGTATTGAGGCACAGTGCACATTCCCTGATATGCGCAAAGAGTTCTTCGTGCACGCCCTCATCAATGAGAAATCGCTCAAGGGTTGCAAGGGTGCGCACATACGGGCGCGCAAGTGACTGCGTTGGGTCGTCAGCAAGCGGATTGAACTCGAGCGTTGCCGAAACCAGTCGCCAGACATCCTTGCCCTTCACAAGGTCGACATCGATGAATGCATAGTCGACAAGTTGCCCCTTGAGCTTCGCCCCACTTTTGCGGATCCCTGTGGCAACTGCGACGACAAGCCCGATCTCCTGCGTAAACAGCCAAAACAATTTATTGGATTCTCCCGACGGCTGACTCTTGATAATTACCGCCTTGGTGTGATGGATGGTGTGCATGAGTACTTATACTATTTCCCCTAACAACTCCGGAAATTCTGAAACACCGTCACCTGTTGTGAAATGCCCCTTGTCAGAAAATTCTTTGAATTCAATAACAGGAAGTTCAATTTTTATCTTCTCAACACTTTTTAATATTCCCTCTTCATCATCTGTGGAATAAAAAACTGTTATACCTTTTGTTTTTGATAGAAGATTTAGATCAATTGTAAAATCCGAAAACCCTGTAACTTTTTCAGGATTGGGCATGATTGATGGTGCAACAAGTACTACCTTTCCTACATGAATATTATGATCAGAGAGCCATCTCAGCAAGAATCCTCCCCCTCGACTATGCCCGACAAGTACTGTGTCACTATCTACTGGAAACTGTTCAAATATTTTTTTCCAATCTTCATACACAGGTTGGTACGGAACTGGCATTTCGGGGACATGAACAACAAAACCTTTTGTCTCCAATTCTTTCTTTAACCACGGTAGCCAGTGCGCATCTACAGGTTTGGGTTGTGTCGAATCAAAATATTCTTCCTTTTCTGGTCGACCATGAATTATGATTGCGGTTTTCATATTACTGAATACTTATTTCTCCCCCACTAACCACAACCTCCTTCGCTCCTACAACTTTCTTCAAGTCGTCACCAAACTTTTCAACGATTTCTTTTGCTGAAGCTGGAAGTGTGAGTGTGATCACATCAGCCGGTGCAAGGCCTTTGTCTTTGCGGAGGTCTTGGATCGTGCGGATGAGCTCGCGATAGTCGCCTTCGAGTTTGAGATCGAGAGTGATCTCAGTATTAAGTACGACATCAGCTTTTGGTGGAATGTCCCAGGTGACTTCCTTGACGTTGAGCTCGTCCTTGATGAGTTGAATCAATTGATCGTCAGTGAACTTAAATTTCACACCGATTGATTGGAGTGGTTGCCGCACTGGAATGTTTGCTTTCTTGCGCTCTGCATTTCCAAGTCTGCAGAACTCGCGCACCTTTTCCATATCGTGCAATATTGACCAAACAACTTTTTCCGCTTTCGGCCACACACTCAAGTGCACACTTTCTTCGTCAGCATCTGTCTTTAGTTTCTGCCAGAGATCTTCTGCGGTAAATGGCGCAAATGGTGCAATGAGTTGTGCGGTCGTTTTGAGTACTGTGTAGAGTGTTTGCTTTGCAGCAACGTCTCCATCCTTGAGTCGGTCACGTGAACGGCGCAGGTACCACGTCGAGAGGTCGTCACAGAATTCTCGAATCGTGCGAGTGGGTGTAAAGAGGTCGTAGCTATCGAGACCTTTGGTCACTGCTTCAATAGTTTGGTTGAGTCGTGCGATGATCCATTGATCAAGTACGTTTGCACTCTCCTTATATTCCCCTTCCAGTGTCTTGTCTCGATAGAGCTCATAAAACGAATGCACGTTGCCGAGCAAATTGAATACTTTGTTATTGATTTCGGCAACGGACTTTTCGTCATAGTTTTTACTCTCGCCGGGTTGGTTGACTGAGTACATCCAAAACCGCACTGCATCGACACCAAACTTGCTGATCTGTTCATATGGTTCGACGATATTGCCGATGGACTTCGACATCTTCTTGCCGTCTTTGTCGAGCAAGTGTCCAAGACAAATCACATTTTGGTACGGCGTGCCGCGACCCATAAGTACTCCCACTGCGAGGAGTGTATAGAACCAACCGCGTGTCTGATCAATCGCTTCGGAAATGAAGTCTGCAGGATATGGCAAATCATCCTTGTGCTCAAACGGATAATGATCCTGTGCAAATGGCATTGAACCAGAGTCGAACCACACGTCCATCACTTCCTTCACGCGATGGAATTCTTTGCCATCTTTTTGCAAAACAACACCATCAATGTACGGTCGATGCAGATCGAGCTCAAATGCATCATTGTGTGGCAATGGAACGAAGTCGATGTGTCGAGTTTCTGCATTATTGAAACTTCGATACTCACGAGTCGATGCAAAGAGCGTGTTGTAGACGAAACCATGCGCAACGAACTCCATAGCTCGTGCCGCACCTCCATGAGTGACTACGAGAATATTCTTGTTTTGATATGTTGACTCAAGGTCATAGAGGAATGCTCCTGTTCGAGTGAATACATCTGCATAGGATTCTCCATCAACAGTCTTGAACTGATAGCGATCAGCAGAGGTGTTACGCACCGCAAAGAATTCATCCATCTTTTTGCCACTATATTCACTTCCGACATTCCATTCACCAATGCGAGGGTCGGTCTCAACATCACTGATCCCAAGTGTGTCCGCAATGATGCGAGCCGTTTCTTGTGCGCGTGTAAATGGCGAACTTATGATCATATCGATCTTGCCCTTCAAGGCTTCAGCACTCTGGCGCACCTGCTCCTTGCCTGTGTCAGTCAAGGCATCGTTGTCGCCTGGTACGCAGCTCCATACCTCAGTGAGGTTGTGGATTGCTTCACCATGTCGTACTGCAGTATATGTGTTCCCTGATTTCTTGGAATAGTTCTTGAGTGTATCAATACTATCCACGACCAATCGCTCACCATCCTCGGCAATCCAAATCGGCAGTGGTGTCCCCCAGTATCGCTCGCGTGAGATCGCCCAGTCCTTGTCGCCCTTGAGCCATTCACCAAATCGTCCGTCGCGGATATGCTGTGGTTCCCAATTAATTTTTTCATTCTCTGCAAGCAATGCAGGACGTACTTTCTCCATCGCAAAGTACCAACTGTCGCGCGCGTAATAAATAAGCGGCGTTTTACATCTCCAGCAATGTGGGTATGAGTGCTCGTACTTTTCTTTTTTAAATAGGAGTCCACGATGTGCAAGATCCTTGATGATATCAATTGCAACTTCTTCGTCCTTTACAAATCGTCCCTCGAGGAATCCAGTGCCTGAGATAAACTTCCCTTCTGGATTTACTGTATGAAACTTGGGCAGCCCCACTTTTGTCCCGAGCTCAAAGTCGTCTGCTCCATACATGACTGCCGTATGCACGATGCCCGTACCATCAGTCGTTGTGACAAAATCAGCCGCATATACCTTGTACGCAGTATTCAAACTTTCTTTGTCAGTGATTTGCTCGGCAAGAAATGGGTAGAGTGGTTCGTATTGCATGCCTACCATCTCACTTCCCTTGTGTTCCGTAATGATCTCGTATGGATCAGTCAATACACTGAGCCGTTCTTTTGCGAGTACGAGTACCTGGTCTCCCACCTTTGCTTCGACATAGTCGATATCATTTCCAACTGCAAGCGCAACATTGCCCGGGAGTGTCCATGGCGTCGTCGTCCATGCGAGGAAATATCCATTATCAACACCGACGATCTTGAACTTTGCAGTTACTGATAAATCCTTATCATCTTGGTATCCTTGCGCGAGCTCGTGTGACGCAAGTGTCGTACCACATCGTGCGCACCATGGCACAACTTTGTAGTCTTTGTAGAGCAAGCCTTTCTTGTCGACTTCTGCGACGATATTCCATAGGCTCTCCATGTATGACGGATTGAATGTGTAGTACGCATGCTCCTTGTCTACCCAGTAGCCGATGCGATCGGTGAAGTCTTCCCAGTCCTTGATGTATGTAAATACCGAGTCCTTGCACTCTTTGTTGAATGCGGCAATGCCGTAGGTTTCAATTTCTTTTTTGGACTGAAGCCCGAGTTTCTTTTCTATCTGAAGTTCAACTGGCAGTCCGTGCGTGTCCCATCCCGCACGACGTGGCACATAAAATCCTTGCATGGTTTTGTATCGCGGGATCACGTCCTTGAATGCGCGAGCTTCGAGATGGTGAAGGGCCGGCTTTGCATTTGCCGTCGGCGGCCCTTCAAAAAACACAAACTCTTTCTGTCCTTTATTCTTTGCAACAGTCTTGTGAAATATATCCCTCTCTTTCCAGAATGCCAAAACAGCTTCTTCGCGAAGCGCGCTGTTACTTTTTTCCGTTAATTTGTTTGTATTTGATTTTTCCATATATAAAAATAAAAAACCCGTCTTTAGAAAACAATCGAAATTGCTTTCCAAGGACGAGTTTCTCGTGGTACCACCTTGGTTACTTCTCATTGACTGCTATATCGGGCATACCCGTGGGTTCTAGATTCTTGCGAATTTCTTCCCAGAGCTTGGAATTGATAGTTCCTCAAACGCTACTTCCCCTATCCTATCACACCTCGTCTATATTGTCCTCCCTTCTGCGAGTGCCGCTTTGTCAGCTTCCACCATCTTGATCACCTTTTCGATCAGGCGCTTTGGGTCGTCATCAAAGATCACACGGTCGCCCGGGCGATTACTCTTTTCAATCATATCTTTGATCTGATCTGCCATTGTCCATGGGCCCTGCAATACGCCAAGTGGCTTGCCATCCTCAAATGCGATCGTGAATTCATGAATCGTCCCGATACGCCCGCAGCCAATAATAATCGCATCACAACTGCGTGTAAAAAGGAGATCTCGTCCAGGAAATCCAAATCCCGTATAGATAATGAGGTCCATATAGTCGACGGGGAGATGCCAGACTTCGACATGATCTTTTTCGTTCATTGCAGGAGAGAGCCCGATCGAAATACCTCGTGCATCCTTTGCTCCCATTGCTGCCCATAATGGGAAACCTGTTGTTGCACCCGTGATGAGGATGCCGCCTTGTTTGATGACTTCACTTCCAAGTGCTTTTGCCTTATCCAAAGCGTTTAGTCCGCAGTGCCCTGTTTCTGCGGCGCCAGAGACGCCAATTTTTATTTTGATATGGCCGTGCTTTTCATCATTGTCCATCGGACCGTTGTAGCAGACGTATTGATTTGTTGAAGGTGTTGGTTGGTCCATTGAGAAAAACTTATTTCAAAATATTATTTACAGTCCAATTCTACCACGTCTCCCTCTTCTGGTGCATACGCCTCTACTCCGAGATAGTCACGCAGTCGTTGCGTGAGAAATAATGCACTCTTGGGCTCGCCCATCACCACAAATACTTTCTTCACTGTGTCAGCTATAGACTCAACGAATGCAACCAAGTGATCCGAATCCTTGTGTCCTGAATATCCATCGATGAATACGACGTTGGCACGTACTGGCACTGTCTGCCCATTGATGTGGACTTCCTTTGCACCGTCTTGGATCGCACGACCCATCGTGCCGAGAGATTGATAGCCAGTGAGCAGGAGTGTGTTGGCAGGGTTGGGCAAATAGTTGGCTTCGTGATGAAGCACTCGCCCACCGTTACTCATCCCAGAACCTGCGATCACAATTTTAGGATTCGTTGAATGCAGAATGTCTTTGGATTCTTCGGTGAGCAATGTGGATTTGAGTCCTGGGAAGTTAAAGATGTCGTTGCCGCCCTTGATGAGGTTGCGCGCAAAGTCGTTGTAGTATGCAGAATATTTGTGATAGATGGCGGTGAGCTTGATGCCAAGCGGGCTATCAAAAAAGATTGGCATCTGCGGCACACGGTCGTGTTCGACGAGCTGATCGATTTCAAAAAGGAGTTCTTGGGAACGCTCAAGTGAAAACGTTGGGATCACGAGTGTTCCCTTCTTTTTAAAATTGTCTTCAATCGTTGCCTCCAGTCTCTCTCGTCTGACACTGCGCTCAGTGTGATTGCGATCACCATACACACTTTCCATCAGGAGATAGTCCACATTTTTGAGTTCCTCGGTATCGCGCAATAGTGGGGATGGGGAGTTGCCGAGGTCGCCTGTAAACACAATTTTCTTGTTGTTGTAGATCAGCTCAAGCATGCCAGAGCCGAGCACGTGCCCAGCGTCACGATAGCGAAATATAAATGGACCGATAGGCAAATCCTGATGATAGTCGATCACCTTCCAGTTTTGGAATACTTGTTCCAAGATCTTTGGACTATAGATTTCTTTGAGGATTGGGTTCTCACCATGCCCAAGGATGTTGGCAGTGTCTTCGAGCATGAGCTCAGTGATGTCCTTGGTAGGTATCGTCGAGTAGATCTGCCCCTTGAATCCATCGTGCACGAGCTTTGGGATGCGTCCAATGTGGTCGATGTGTGCATGTGTGATGAATAGTATGTCGATCGTGCTTGGATCATAGATAAAAGGATCCCAGTTTTTGTCATCGGCCATCTTGGTGCCTTGATTGAGCCCACAGTCGATCAAGAATCGTTTGCCTTCACCTTCGAGCAAGAAGTTTGCACCAGTCACTGATCCTGTGCCACCTGCGAATGTAAGTTTCAATGTGTACGGTTTGGTTGGAGTATCGCTCATTGTCATCTATTGTACCGTTTTTGTGCGCGTATCACAAAGAGTGCACCAACACTGCCGCCGATCATGTCGCAAATGAGATCTGAAATAGAGTCCGACACATCTGCCAAGTGCACACCTTTGATATAAAACTGCACGATGTACTCATAGTATTCCCAGCCAAGTCCAATGATAAAAACAAAGAGTGCGACCGTAATAAATAATTCTCGCGGTGTGAGCTCGACAAGTTTGCGTGCAAGGAATGCTCCTCCAAGAAGAGCGACAAAGACGCCCCCCAGTGTGTGCATGAACATATCAAACCATTGGATAGAGACGTACCAATAAAATGCGTTGGCAACACTGTTCAAGAGAAGCACTCCGATCCCCACACTGGCTGCATATGCGATAAGCCGACGATACATAGGAATAGTATCGCATACAACAATAGAAAAATCCCCTACTTTAGGGGACATTTCTTACGGCTATTTAGAAAATAGTACCTTAGCGTTAAGCCAGGTGGGACACGTGGGGCACAACAATTCCTCGTCAGACAATAAATCGAATGACATGGTTTTGAGGTACCCACAACGGTTTCCCAAAAAGATCTGTTCTAAGTACTATTTTTAAATAGCCGTACTTTTATTATATCGCTCTCACACTTCCCCACAAGATAGACAGTGGATAAGTGTGTTGTTGAGTTGCCTTACAAGTAGACAACAGATAGTTTTTACATCAAGTCGTCAGAGAAAATGAATTTCGTATCAACTTTGTCATAGTCCACGATCTCATCATCTGCAAAGAATCGTTTGATCTCAGCTTTCCCATTCTCCACTGAGTCTGACGCATGCACGACGTTTGATTGCATCGAGAGTGCAAGGTCGCCACGGATCGTACCTGCCGCTGCTTCATAGCCTTTGGTTGGGCCAACGATGACGCGGATCGCATCGATCGCCTTGAGTCCTGCAACTGCCATGACGATGACAGGACTCGACATCATGAAGCGCTCGATACGTGGATAAAATGGCTTGTCAGCAACGTGTGCGTAGTGCTCCTTGAGGAGTGTGTCCTTGAGGTGCATCATTTTCATGCCAATGATCTTGAGACCTTTGCGTTCAAAGCGGTTGATAATCTCTCCAACAAGTGAGCGCTGTACTGCGTCTGGCTTAATAATAATGAGGGATCTCTCTTCTGTTTCGTGAATCATACCGACCCATCATATAGGGAAATAAAAAAAGCCGCAAATCCTACTTATCCTTCGGATATAAGTGTTCCCTTACATCCTCTCTGGCACTTCAATTCCGAGTATATGAAGTCCATTCGTTAGTGTCTGTTTCGTAGCCTTCACAACTGCGAGTCTGTATGCAGTTGCAGCTGTGTCTTCATCAATGATCTTGCCTTGGCCGTACCAAGTATTGAATGCCTGTGCGACGTCGAGGAGGTAGCCGACGAGGTGGTGTGGTGCCCATTCTCGCTGTGCAAGTGTCATGACTTCTGGGAGTCGAGCAATCAGGCGTTCCAACATTTCAGTACCTAGGACTGGAGTTGTCGCATCGGGATTGATGCCTTGCTCACTTCCTTTTTTCAAAAGTGTCCCTGCACGCACTGCTGTGTATTGGAGATATGGACCTGAGTCGCCGACAAATGAAAGTGATGTCTCTGGATCAAAGTCGATGTTCTTGCCGGCCTGTGCACGCAGGATCGCAAACTTGATTGATGCAATACCGATTTGCTGTGCAGCTGTATCAGTGATATCAGCATTTTTTTCTTTGACTTCGCCGATCACCGTGTCGAGCACTTCAGACACAAGCGGTACTCCTCCGAGACGAGACGACATCTTTTGCCCTTTGAATGACATACGTCCGTGATATCGATGCAAACTTTTGTCAGACCATTCTTTATGAATTTTCTTTGCAGCATCGAGGACCACATTGAAGTGTGAGACCTGCTGCACGTCAGTGATAAAGATTGAGAGATCGGGATTGTACTTTTTGAATTTCAAATCCAAGAGCCCAATGTCCTTGGCTTCGTATGTTGGATTGCCTTGGGAATTGATGAATACTGCAGTATGAAGTCGATTTCCAGGCGCATAGATAATTGCTCCACCTTCTCCATACCCAAATATTTCTGATGATATATTCTCAAGCACAACCTTTTTCCCCACTACTCCCGCTTCGCTTTCATATATATATGCATCGAAGTGTGAGCCGAGCTTTGCAACGATACCTTCGAAGTAGTTGATGTTAAACGCCTTGCATGCCGCAAAGAGCTTGAGCTCATTTGACTCTCTACCCGCGTACAAATTATCAGCAATTTCCTTCACTCGATACTGCGTATTGCCACACGACTCACTCTCCGTATCATCATATCGTTTCGTTCCTTCGACATAGGCGTCCCCCAGTACTGCGACATCAGTCGGTACAAAGTCTGCGCCGTATTTCTCAAGAAGTATAAATATAGCCTTGGCAACACCGAGCGAAATGTCTGACGGGAATGACACCGTGTTCACCTGTGCACCACTATACTGCGCGAGTCGCGTGATCGATTCGCCTATCGTGTTATTCATGAGGTGCCCGATGTGGAATGGCTTAAACAGGTTTGGCGATGAATGCTCTACCAAAATTTTCTTGCCCGTGTACACATTGGTATGGCCATACGTCTCGACATTTGCCGCTTCGCGAATTGCATCGACGAAGTGCGTGTGGGCAAGGGTGAAGTTGATAAAGCCTGGACCTGCGATCGTTATTGATTGCACAAAACTTTCTTTGTGTTCATTCAAATATGCGACAAGTTGCTCTGCGATCTCTGTTGGATTTTTGCCAAGCTGTTTGGATGCGGCAAGTGCTGCGTTGGTTGCATAGTCCCCATGACTCATGTCCTTCGGGTGCTCAATGACAAATGCCACATCCGACACACCAAAAAGCTCTGACAGAGCCTTGGCCACAACCTTTTGGAGATAGTCGTTCATATCGATGATTCTAGCAGAAAATCCTTTATTTCACAGCGCACCTTCTGCACTACTTACCCGAGCTCCCAAACCCTGTCGTTCCCCGCTCAGTATCACTGAGTTCATCCACGACTTCAAATGTCGCCTGCTCGACTTTCTGTATCAGTACCTGTGCTACCTTGTCGCCCTTTTCAAATACGTATTCTGTGTCCGAGAGATTGATCATACCGATCATATATTCGCCGCGGTACTCCGCATCGATCACCCCACCAAGTGTCTTGAGGCCATTCTTGATCGCGAGCCCACTCTTGTCCCACACGAGCGCTACATACCCTGTCGGCAGCTCAATACACACACCTGTCGGTATTGCCGACTGCACACCAGGACTCATCACCGTCCGTTCCCTCGCATATACATCAAACCCCGCATCACCAGATTTGGCATAGTGGAGGTCTGGAAGCATTGGGTCGAGTTTTTTGACACGAATTTGCATGGCGAAATTGTACCACTGAAGTACCAAGTGACAATATTTGACTTTCCTTTTCTAAAACATAGTATTAAAGGAAATTAATCGACTATGATTGTACTTTCAAAGATTAACCCCGATACACCCCTCGGGAAACTCCAATTAGCCGGTATTGCCACTAATGAAATATCTGATGAAAAATTTGAAGAATTATTTCATGATTTTGATGTTGAAGGCGAAGAAGGTATTGATGATCTCATGAAAATCTTAGATGTCATGAGGATAAATCGCCCAGCTCTTTATCAGAAGTATGAAAAACAGATATTGGCACTAAAAGACTGATTTGATGGCCTGCATATTGCGGGCCATTTTTATTTGACTTTGAGTTATTTAACTGTAGTATTTCAAACAAATTACCTTCTATGACAAAAGTAGATATTGAGAAGACAATCTCTCAGTACCAACAAGTGACTACTACTGCAAAAGAAACTGTCTTATCAAAAAACGACGAGTATGGGCAAAGCTGGATAATATTTCGACCATTTTCGATGTTGGATCAAATATTCATCAAATTGCAACGTATTCGTACTATCCAGGAAAAAGGTGTCCAGGAAATCAAAGAAGAACCGATAGAAGAAGATTTTTACCACATCATTAACTACTGCACGTTTGGATTAATACTTATCAACATAAAGCCTCAAACCGACTTCTCAAAAGAAGAGCTGAGCACACAATACGACACAACAACTAATGCTGTATTGGATTTATGTAAAAGTAAAAATCATGATTATGGTGAAGCGTGGCGACTGCTTAATGTTAGCAGTATGGTTGATTTATCCCTCGCCAAATGCCTTCGTGGAAAAATGATGCAGAACAACAAAGCCTTGACCGAACCCAAGCTTTCCGAAATCTTAAAAGACATCATGAACTATGCTATTTTTTGTAGAATTAGAATCACTGAAGGAACTGACCCGATGATCTAAATGAAAAGCCAACCCAATTTGGGTCGGCTTTTTTTATTTGACTTTCCCCTCTTTTGCAGTAATGTAAGGGCAAACGAAACAACTATTTTTCATTTAAAAAAATAAATATGGAACAGCAGTATCTTGATTTACTCAAGCACATTAAAACCAAGGGCACTGATAAAACAGACCGAACAGGCACTGGTACACGCAGCATTTTTGGATATCAAATGAGGCATGACCTTAGTAAGGGATTTCCATTACTAACAACTAAAAAGACTCATCTTAAAAGCGTTATTATTGAACTATTATGGTTTTTGGCCGGAGATACCAACATTAAATATCTCAAAGAAAATAATGTAAAAATCTGGGATGAATGGGCCGATGAAAACGGGGACCTTGGACCCGTTTACGGCAAACAATGGCGTAGCTGGGAAGGAGCTGATGGAGTTGAAATCGATCAGGTCACCGACCTTATCAAGCAACTGAAAACGAACCCCGATAGTCGCAGGCTCATCATTAGTGCATGGAACGTCGCAGATCTTCCGAAAATGAAGCTTATGCCGTGTCATTGTTTGTTTCAATTCAATACACGCCCGTTGAGTTTCTCAGAACGAGAAGCTGCATTAGATCGCGGTATAAAAAATGAAACTATAGAATATAAGTACATGGATCTGGGCGAAGGAAATTGGGACGAAGCTGGTGTACCGAAGTTTAAACTCGATTGCCAGCTCTACCAAAGAAGTGCTGACGTATTTCTAGGAGTACCATTCAATATTGCATCATATGCACTGTTTACCTTGATGGTTGCACAAGTTACAAATTGTGTGCCCGGAGATTTCGTTCACAGTTTTGGTGATGTACACATTTATAACAACCATTTCGACCAGGTTGACTTGCAACTATCACGATCATTGTTTCCATTGCCAACAGTAAAGATAAATCCTAAGGTGAAAAGCATCTTCGATTTTAAATTTGAAGATTTTACTTTAGAAAATTATCAATGCCATCCTGCTATCAAAGCACCGGTTGCGGTGTAGTAGAGAAAATCTAAAGCCCTTACTTAATAAGTAAGGGCTTTGTTGTTTGGAGAAAGACGCTGTGTATTGAAATAGCATTGAGTATGTAGCTCTGTAGCTCAATCATATTTTTTTCATACTCGAGTAAAAACAGTTTGTTTCTATCGATTCCAATATTGAGCTTGTCAGGTGAAACCGCCTTACCATTTGCCTCACTACAAATAATGAGCAGCACGCGATGTTGAGCAAGATCACTAAAGAATGGTGTGTTTGGATTGCGAACATCATATTGAACCAATCCTCGTTCAAAGATCAACACATCTGCATCTTCGAGGAAGTATGAAAACAGAAGAGACTCCTGTTGATCCACCGCATCCAGCAGCTCCCTCGTGTCTGGTAATGCTATATCTTTCCATTTATGACATTCCCATACACTGAAATGTTCTTTCAGTTCCCGGATCGATTTTTGTAAACCACTTTCTCCATAAAAGGGTTTTGCTATATAAATGTTCATACTAATGAGTTTTGGCAACTCTAGCACAGTGTTTGACAAAAATCCAATCCTTGGTAAGGTGAAATAAATTAAAAACTACATTATGAAAAAAATATTGCTTATTATCGCTCGCAGTATCAACGGTATGATTGGTCGCGACAATGATCTCCCGTGGGGATTACACAAAGACGACATGAATTTCTTTATGTCTATCACCATGGGAGGGGTACTAATCATGGGAAGACTCACGGCAGAATCGCTTTTGAAAAAAACAAAAAAAGCGTTATCCGGCAGGATCAATATTGTGATATCAAGAAAGTCACAACAAGAATTGCAGCATCTCATTTCTGCTGGTTTCATTGTGTGTTCAAGTTATGAAGAAGCAATGAGAGAGGCTCATAAAACTGACAAAGAGAGGATATGGATTATTGGCGGGGCTCAGCTCTATGCCCTAGCAGCTGAACATTCAGAATTTATCATCGATGAGATGTACATAACCGAGATCCAAGGTGAGTTTGAAGGAGACACGGAATGTCCCAATCTATATCTATCGGAATATGAGAGAGCCCCTTTTGCTCATTTTTACAAAAGCAAACGAAATCCTTCCGGATTCGATATTGATCACTATGTCCGCCTGCGTGCATAAACAACATGTTCATTGCAAAAAAGCCATCCCCTTTCAGGAACGGCTTTTTTTATTTCGAGTTTATGAAAATGATTTATCCAATCACTTCGATCCCAGCACTTCGTGCGGATCCTTCGACGATCTTCATTGCGGCGTCGATGTCGTTGGCATTGAGGTCCGGCATCTTGCGTTCTGCAATTGCGCGAACCTGGTCTCGGGTGAGCTTGCCAACCTTTGAGGTGCGAGCCTTTCCAGAACCTTTTTCAATACCTGCGGCCTTGAAGATGAGAGAGGTCATTGTTGGCTCAGTCACACGGAAGTCATAGGTGCGATCGTCATAGACGTCGATCTTGACCCCGAGAGTCTCGCCACGCTTGTCAGCAGTTGCTGCATTGAACTTCTGAACGAAGTCACCGATGTTCACCCCTGCCTGACCGAGTGCGGGTCCAAGTGGTGGAGCTGGAGTCGCCATGCCACCCACAGCTCGGATTTTGATCTTTTTTGTAATGTTTTTTGCCATAAATATGTGTCCCCGAAGGGATGTATTGCTAATGTAGAAGCAGTAGCGTAACCCAGCCACTATAGCAGAAACGGCGATTTTGTAAACAAAAAGGCCCCTTTCGGAAAAAGGGCCATTAAAAGCATTAATTTTTACGCAACAGCAAGCTGGGGCTCGATACATACCTCAGATGGTGAAATACAGTACTCGTGATACATATCATATTTCTTGAAATCATCAGCACTTACCTGTAGAGTCATTTTTCGTGTGTGACCAAGAAGTAGAGATGGTTTACGATTTTTCTTTCTGAACGGAACATAACACTCACATTGAAAGAAAAATTTTCCATTACTTTCATATTTATCGATAATCGTTCCGTAGGGGAAAATATCAAACAGATAACATAGCATTTTTTTCATATAAATAATTTTTCCTCACATTACAACAAACCCTTGCTTTTGGCAAGGGTTTGGGGAGATATCGTTTTTAGAGCTTTTTGACCTGGAGGAAGTCGAGTTCAACCGGGGTTTCGCGACCAAAGAGTGACACAAAGACTTTGACCTTGCCACGCTCTGAGTCGACTTCTGACACGCGACCTTCGAGTTCCTTGAACGGCCCATCATTGATGATGATCGTCTCTCCTACTTCGAGGTCGATCGTGTGCTTGGTAACAGTATCGTCATCCATTTGTCCCAAAAGGAAATCAATTTCTTTTTGAGAAAGTGGTACTGGTACCACACCTGCGCCCACAAATCCCGTAACACGAGGAGTGTTGCGCACGACGAACCATGATTCCTCACTCACGATCATATCTACGAGCACGTATCCTGGGTACACCTTTTCCTCTACTTCCACACGCTTCCCTGCCTTGATCTTGATTTTCTTTTCGGTTGGCACGACAACACCAAAGATCTTGTCTTGCATACCGAGAGACTCAATACGCTGACGGAGGTTACGCAACACCGCATTCTCATAGCCTGAGTATGTGTGGATCGCGTACCAGTGTCGTTCACCTGAATGTTCTTGTTTTGACATATTATCTAACTACAACAGACTTAAGGAGTTCGCGGAACAGCGCATCAAATCCCCCGAGCATATACCCGAGTGCGAGCGAAAACAAAATGATAATGATCGCGTACAACAGTGCGCGGCGTCGAGTTGGCCATACGACATGGCGAAGTTCGGTTCGTGTTTCTTTGAGGAATTGGATTGGTTTCATGGATATTTTTCGGTTACTAAAAAACGCCCCGGGAGGCATTACCGTTTGATAATACCCTGGGGACGTAAATTAGTCAAATAGACGTTCCTTGCTCCAATATGATATCTGGCTGCAGAACTCGGCTACGCCTCAGACAGGCTTCGCCAGACATCATAGTGAGCTTCGTCACTCCGAGCTATTTTATTGGATCTCGTACACAAGCGTCACGTTGGCCTGCACATTCTGTTCTCCAACAGGAAGGCTTGGGGCTGTGGCGCGTTCGAGCTTGGCACCAGACATAGCATCCTGTGCATACATTGGCACTGGGTATCCTCCCCCATTTTCACTAAATGACACGATGCGCACAAGTCTGACACCAAGACTCTTGGCGAGTTTTTTTGCTTCTTCTTTGGCATCGTCGATCGCGAGGTCGCGGGCTTCGCGAGCGATAGTGGTGTCATCATCAAATCCAAAGTTTGGACCAGAGAGATCGGTCACGCCATTTTGTCCGAGGATTTCGAGGACTGTTGGGACAGTGTCGAGATTTTTCACACTAACGGTGATGTTATGTGAGACTTGATATCCACGAAGCACAGGTGTGCTGTTTGATGGACACGGAGTTGTGATGCAGCGGATCGTGTTGACGTAGTCATACTGCGGATATGAATTGTATGAAACAGTTTTGATGTACTTTTCATCGATACCAGCAGCCTTGAGTGCTGCAGTGATCATATCGACTTTCGTCGTGACATTGTCTTGTGCAGATTTGAGAGACTTTTGTTCGTTTTGCACGGTAAATGAAATCTTTGCAGTGTCGGGCGCGCGATCAACTTTGCCAGTTCCTGAGACAGTGATGGTGTTAGTTGCACTCACACCAGTGCCAATATATTTGAGCTCTTTGAGTTTCCCAAGAGAAGCCGCAACGAGGAAAATCGCAACAAAAATAACAATGAGTCTGATAATACCTTTATTTTGTTCAATAAATGTTTGCATGACTCTAGTATACCAAATCTGGTACAACTAGTTCATTTCATCGGCTATCAGCTTCCCATCCCCAAGCGTAATGATACGGTGTGTGAGTGCTGCGTATTCTGGTTCATGAGTCACCATGATGATGGTCTGGCCTTCCTTGTTGAGCTCGAGGAATGCATCAAGCACATTGCGGGAGGTTTCTGAGTCGAGGTTTGCCGTTGGTTCATCTGCAAAGACAATTTTCGGATTGTGCCCAATCGCACGTGCGATCGACACGCGCTGTTGTTGACCTCCCGAGAGCTGTCCCGGCAAGTTGTGCATACGATCCCCGAGTCCGATACGCGTGAGTGCTGCGGCAGCTTTTTTCACAGCTTCTTTTTCGGACACGCCTTGCATAAGGAGTGGCACCATCACATTTTCGAGTGCGGTGAGTGTCGGCAGGATCGCATAGTCCTGGAAGATATATCCAAGCGCATGGAGTCGCAGGAGTGTTTGTTCGTTGTCAGAGAGTTTAGTTATATCGATACCATCGATGAGCACAGTGCCGTCCGTTGGCCGATCGAGGAGTCCGAGTTGGTACAACAACGTCGACTTCCCACTTCCCGATCGTCCCGTGATCGCGACAAACTGTCCTTCGGGTATGGCAAATGACACATCATCGACGGCGCGAATCTCGTCTTCTCCACTTTTGAATATTTTGAATAAGTTTTTGACGGTAATCATAGGATTTTATTTATCGGAAAAAGAAATGTTCATGATTATCTTCCCAATATTGCTGATAATGTATTTTGCTTGATGACAATACGTGCGGGAATGTAGCCTGCCACGATCGTTGCAACGAGCAAGATCACCATACGGATAAATGTGCCGCCGACTGTGGCAACGAGAATACCATCAGAGAATGGGAAATCAATCGGATGTGCGACGAATAGTGGTTTGAGCAATGCAAACACTACGAATCCTCCGATGATCGAACCAGCAAGTGCATAAAAAATAGATTGGATCATGTATGAGATCGCGATGGCACGGGGTGCGATGCCGATCCCTTTGAGGATCCCAATGTATCGGCGTCGTGTGATGGCGTTCACAAAGATGACGATGAAGATCGTGATCGCCGCAACGACCAATCCGATCGAGGAGATCGCATTTCCAAGTATGCCAAATGTTGCCTGGATATCCTTGAGGAACTTTGGCAGTGCTTCATCATGTGTTTGGACGCGACCATAGTCACCCACTCCACTTTGGATAAGCATTGCCTTGGCTTGCACGGGATCAGTACCAGGCGTGAGCTGGATGGCGATTTGGTTTGCATTGTAATCAGAGCGCCCAATGAGTTTGCGTGCCTCAGAGTCGAGCATGACCACTGAGCTATCAAAGGTGTCGACCTTGCTCGAGATGATGCCTTTTACATAATATTCCTTTTGCACATCACCGATCGTAATCTTGATACGAGACCCGATCGAGACATCCTTAAGAGTTTGAAATCCTGGCGCTTCGATTGGCGTGTATTTGTAAAGCAGGTTTTTGCCCAGGACGACTGAGTCACTATCCCCTGGTTCGATAAATGATCCTTCGACAATAAATTTATCAACACCAGAAAACGCGTGCTCATTCGTTGGATCAATACCCAACAGCGACCCTCCAGCTCCATCACGAAGTTCGTCCGGACGAATCGTTGTTCGATAATTTGATTCAACACGTGCACTTCCCGTATAGCGCACTGCGAGTGCCTTGTACCCCGGCAATGTCTTTGCGATGGCAACGGCTTCGGGAGTGTGTTCGATGTATGCCTTGTTCAAAAATGGCGAGACCAAGATATCGCCTGATGAATATTGTTTGTCTGCACTGACTGACCCTTCGATCAATCCGACAAGGATACCCGAGACAACGACGAGGTTAAGGAATGTGAGCAACATCACAAAGACGATGAGTGCTGTCGTCCATGGATTGGCGCGTTTGAGATCACGCTTGGCAAGAAAAAGCCCGACAACACCGTCGATATGGAGTCGTTTCCAGTAGCTTTTCTTTGCAGGCATATTATTTGGCAGCGGGTGCAGTCCAGAGCACCTTGTCACCTTCGACGAGTCCACTTTGTATTTCGACCAAATCTCCGTCACCCTTGAGTCCTGTAGTGACCACACGCTCAAATGTCTTTTGGTGTCGTTCGTCAGTGACAAATGCAACCGTAGTCACACCATCTTTGGTGGTGAGCACGCGACCTGGGACCACAAGGATGTTATCGATCGACGCAGTGCGCACGGTCATGTTTGCAGTCATCCCTGGTCTGATACCATCAGTCTCTGTGAGAAGTGCCTTGATTTTGTAATTGACGACATTGTTTTCAATCGTTGCGGCAGGATCGATCGAGGAGACTGTTGCCTGATACGTGTCTCCACTAAATGCATCAAAGGTAACCGTGACTGACTGACCAAGTGCAACACTTTTGATATTGCTTTCGTTGACGTTTGCTTCGAGGTAGAGGTTGGATACATCTTGGAGTGCGATCGCCTGTTTACCAATCTGTGGTATTTCACCAACCTTTACATCCACTGCAGTGATCGTGCCATCTGCCGGTGCGCGAAGGATCGTCTTTTCAAGTGCTGCATTTGCACTGTCGACTCCTGCTTGTGCAGTCACAAGGTCTGCAAGTGCTGCGTCCACATCGGGTTGTCGTGCCGTTGCGCGAGTGATATCAAGGGCGGCCTGCTTTTCATCCACTGCTGCCTTGTTTGCAATGTATGACGCGCTCTCAACATTGGGGATTGTGACGGTCCACTTTTCATTACTAAATTGTGATTGCGATCCTGACGGAAATTGGATGTAGAGCCCTTTGGTACCGAGTGGTACTGGTGTCAGATCGCTAGCACGAAGTTTGCCACGCTCAAGTCCACTATAGATAAGCGTGTTTTGCGCAGTCGTATCAAGCTCGAGCATGTACACACCTTCGGTCCCTGTGTATGTACCAGAAATAACGGGTGTGATGGCAGTATTTGCATTAGAAGGATCTTCGGACTTTGCAAAGAGGTCGTCACTCATGAGTGCGCGGCGAGCGTTTTCGAGTTGTACCTGCGCAAGCTTCACTTCCTGACTTGAAGAACCTTCGAGGACCTTGTTGTAGCGAGCACGTGCCGCAAGGAGGGCACCTTTTGCAGAACTCACCGCTGCACGCTCAGTACCATTTGAAAGGTTTGCGAGGATGTCCCCTTTTTTGACCTTTGTCCCGACCACTACCTTGATACTTGAGACCATCTTGCTCTGCTCAAATCCGAGAGAGAGATCAGTCGAGCTCACCACTGACCCACTTGCCGCAATCGTGCGCACGAGGTTTTGGCGCTTCACGGTTTCAATAGCGGTGTCTCCTGTATCGCCTCCACGTTTAAATATAATGAGAAGGACGATGGCAAGAAGCACGCCATACAAGATCTTGCGGCGAGTTGATTGGCGTTTCCACCAGCCCAAGATGCGCTTGGGTATTGATTGTTTGATCGGTGTATTCATAGGGGTGATACTAGCACAAGCTATTTAATAGCCAAAAGAGTTACATCAAAGATAAGGGTTGCATTTGGTGGGATCGCTCCAGGCACCCCACTTGCACCGTAGGCGAGATCTGCAGGGATTGTCAGCGTCCGACTCTCTCCAACCTTCATACCAAGCACTCCATCATCCCACCCTTTGATCACGCGACCTGCACCAAGCGGAAATGAGAATCCTTCTGCGCTATGCTTTGCACTTGCATCAAAGACCGTACCATCTTCAAGTTTGCCGACATAACTGACGACTGCAGTCTGTCCGTTTACGATTTTTTCTCCCGTTCCTTCTTTTGTTGTTTCGATTTTCATATTATTTTTATACGTGATTTTATTTTTTGATAATGGCGGCTTTGCATCGTACGTTGGTGCTGGAAGTGGCTCCTGTGGACCAGCAAGTGTTGCATCTGGTGGTGGCAACTGTGCTCGAGAGGCATCGAAACGCTTCGCTGCCCGTACTCCAATAATGCCGATCACGGCGACGATCAAAACGATACCGATCCATACTTTTGCATGCTTCATAGAAGTCTAGTATAGCATGTCGCCTTGGAGGGGGCTGATTAGCGCACCTCAAATGCCTGATCTGCCTTGATGCTTGCAACGAGCGGCGCAAACATTTCTTCTACTTCTGTATCGGTCAGCGTTTTGTCGGTAGCTTGAAATACAAGTCGATATGCAACACTCGTACGACCGTCTTTGGTAAATCGATCAAACTGCACCGCATCGCGCGCACAGTGCTGTTGTGCAAATGCGTGCACAAGGTCGGCAAGCTTCTTTTCATCTTGCTCATTCCCTACCCACACGGCAATATCGCGCGTGATGAATGGATATGGAGACCATGCCTTGAATGGTTGTGAAAGGGAGGCGAGTTCGAGTGAAACATTGTCTGTAACGATCGCATGCTCCTTTATATATTCTTCCAATGTCGTCTCTTTAACATTCCCCTTTTCAATAGTTGCCACGTGGATTTCTTCACGATCTGCAAAAAACACAGTCCCGATTTCAAACAATTTCACTTCTTCGATACCCAGGAGTGCGGCGTTTAAACGATTGAGATCATAACTTTCTTTGAGTCCATCAGAGAGATTGGTACGAAGTGCGGATTTATCTTTGGGGCCACGTGCGATATATACATCCCCCTTTTTGCGAAATGCATACGTCATGACTTCGCGGTATCCATCATGGACAAGCCATGCTCGAGCTGCACGCATGCTCTGGTACGTCGGACTATCATCGACAGGAAGTGTAAATGGAAGTGCTGCAGACTTGATCGTGTCATACCCCATCACGCGACCTATTTCTTCGGCAATGTCGTGTGCCCCAGTAAGGTCGATACGTTTGTACGGCGCGTGCAATGTAAAAGTGTCGCCATCATTTGTGTACTCATAATGGTATCGCTTGAACACGGTGTGAATCGTCTCTGCGGTGACACTTGGTCCCAGGAGTCGCGCAATGTCTAGAACGGTGAAGGTGATAATGGTTTGCTCAACTGGCTTTGGGTAGTATTCAAATATGCTTGTTGCTTCTCCACCTGCGATGTCTTTGATCAGTGCAATGACCTGACTCGCAGCAGATGATGCGATCTGACACGTGAGGTCATTTTCAAATCGTTTGGATGCATCGGTGATCAGTCCGAGCGCGCGAGACGTTTTGCGGATAGATGTTGGTTCAAAATTTCCGACTTCAATAATAATAGTTTTAGTGGGTGCGGAGGAAAGTGCCCCATCCGAGTGGTCTGGTACTGACCCGAAGGCCTCTGTTAATCCTTCTGAATCGGCACTTTCCGGAGCACCAGATACAATCTCGGCACTCTTGCCACCTTTCACACCTGCAATCGCAAGTGGAGCGAGGTAGTCAGCGATGACGAGCATGCTTGGATTGAGTTCTTTTTCTTCACCAGAGAGTGTCGTGATGTGTTCATGCTCATGTGCCATGCGGACGACAATCCCTCCATCGATCGCACTTGCATCAAAGGCATGGATTGGTTGTCCACGATCAAAGAGCACGTAGTTGGTCGCATCCACAATGTTGTTGATACTTTTCTGTCCGATATTCGTCAGTGCCTTTGCAAGCCACGCCGGTGACGGTCCGACATTTACGCTCTCCATCTTGATTGCGATGTACCGACGACAAAGTTCGCTTTGCACTTCAACCTTGAGATCAAGTGGCTTTTCAGGCAGCACTGTTGGTGCAAGGGGTTTGAGTGTGAGTCCGAGGAGTCCTGCAACTTCACGTGCCATACCATAATGTCCCAGAGCATCATGTGCACGATCGGGCAAAACCTTGATATCCATGATCGTGTCGTCATCAACCATTTCCATATCCTCTACTTCAAACGCACCAAATATAATCGTCTGCTTGAGCGATTCTGGATCAGGCAGCTTTTCCTCAATATGTTTTTGTAGCCAGTTATATGAGTATTTCATAGTTATGAGAAATCTATATTATTTTCAGCAAGGATAGTTTTTAATTCTCGTAAGTCTTTAGGGGTAAAGCCAGGCATGTTCTCATGTACAAAATACGCCTCACCCTTTGCAACAATATCGGAAAGGTTTATTAAATTTTGAGAGCGAAGCAATTGATCAAGGCGAAGACTAATCTGAACATCGTCAATGCTTTTTCCCTGCTCAAATTGTTTGTTGAAGTTTATTTCACTCATACTATTAAAATTGATTGAACCGCAGATCGCCCTGATACGCGAGACGCACGTCAGAGATACCAAACTTCACATTCGCGAGTCGATCGATACCCATACCAAATGCAAATCCCGTATATGCCTTTGGGTCGTATCCTGCATTGGTGAGCACATTTGGATGCACCATGCCGGCACCACAGACTTCAAGCCACTTCTCACCAACCTTCACGTCGACTTCAAATCCCGGTTCGACGAATGGAAAGAAGCTTGGGCGCAATCTGATATCTGCACTTTCTCCAAAAAGCTCTTTGAAAAATGAAAGGAGTGTGCCCTTGAGGTGCTCGACCGTGATACCCTCGCCCACAACCAATCCTTCGAGTTGATAAAACTGCATTTCATGTGTCGCATCAGTTGCTTCGTTGCGAAATACTTTGCCCGGCACGACGATCGCAAATGGTGGTGTGTGGTTTTGCATGTAGCGGATCTGGACCGGACTCGTATGTGTACGCATCACAAATCCTGGTTTGTCCTTGATCCAAAAGGTGTCTTGCATGTCACGAGCTGGGTGATCCTTCGGGACATTGAGCGCATCAAAGTTGTGCCATTCATCCTCAAGCTCTGGCCCCAGCGCAACCGAGAAGCCTTGTTTAGCAAGGATAGAGACTGCTTCTTCGGTGACCAATGTCAGTGGGTGCAATGCACCTTTGGGGATTTCCATGTATGGAAACTATACAGAAAATGGAGGTTTTTTACAATTTTGGGAAATAAAAAAGCATCCCAATATAATCTGAGATGCTAATTAAAACTTTTGAATCAAATGATCATTCTTCTAACGTGATCTCGGGTAACAATTTTTTAGCCTCTTCAGTGTTACCGCTTTCTACAGCCTTTAGAAACTTCTGATTTGTTTCTTTCTGCTTTTCTTGTTCAGCAGGCTTATCGAATTCATTCCATTGATCTGTTAGACATGACCATTTTTCATCACTTGTACAAGTACAAAACTCTCGACGACATTCTGCCATGGCTTTAATATTTGCCTAGATATTACTCCTGGTCATGGATATGTCAATTTATTTGAAGATCTTTTTCACCTTATCAAAAATTTTCCCAAACGGACTCTTCACCTTCCCCGCACACCCCTTTGGACAATACGTCATTCCCTTTTTATCCATCTGGGCTTTCTCGCATGATTCACAAATAATGAACTGGCCGTTGCATGCACCACTTCGGCAGTCAACGATGTTCTCTGATTTGGTGCCACAGTTTTCGCAGGTGCCGATAATGACATGCTTTGGGTCGTCCGTATAAAATCCCATCGCCACACGTCCATCAAAGACATAGAGCTTGCCTTCGAAGTCTTCGTTTGGATATTTCTCCATATAGCTCACGATCCCACCATCGAGCTGATACACATCCGTGAATCCTTGGCTGAGCAAATACCCTGACGCCTTTTCACAACGCACGCCGCCAGTACAAACAGTAAGCACGGTTTTATTTTTAAGATGCGCGAGACTCTTCACTACCTTTTGCAGATCACGGAAATTATTCATCGGAGGACAGATAGAGTCCTTGAACTTCCCAATCGCATGCTCGTACGCGTTGCGCATGTCTACTATATAGAACTCTTTACCTTCGGCAATCCATTGGTGCAGTTCTTCGGGCTTGAGATGGATACCAGTCATAACGTTCGGATCAATATCACAGACGCCGAGATGTAGTGACACGATTTCTGGGCGGACTTTTACTGAGAGTCTTGGGAAGGCATTTCCTGTCCCAACACTTCGCTTCATGTGGATGTTCAAAAAGCGCTCATCTTTTTCCATTTCCTTGATGAAGGTTTCGGTGTTTTCTATTGCGCCCTCAAGTGTGATGTTCAACCCTTCGGTTGCAACGATCAGTCGCCCTTTGAGCCCAAGCTTTTCACACAACGCAAAAAGCCACTCACGAGTTTGCTCGGGGTTTTCGATACGGACGTATTTATAGAATAAGAGAATCTGATATTCCATAGTCGCTAGCTTAGCAGAATTTTGTAGACTTACCAATTATGCTCTCGTTCTTCGTCAACTGTCGTATCTTTCTTTTGGAGATCGAGACATACGCCATTCATACAATACCTGTTACCAGTTGCGGTTGGGCCATCATTAAAGACGTGCCCGAGGTGGCTCTTGCATCGCGCACATACGACTTCGGTGCGTCGCATACCATGACTGTCATCAACCACTTCCTCTACAGCTCCAGGGATCGCCTGATCAAATGACGGCCAGCCAGTGCCACTATCAAACTTCGCATCGCTTGCAAAGAGTGGGTTGCCACACGCCGCACACATATATGTACCGCTCGCCTTTTCATGTACGAGTTCACTACTCATCCGTGCCTCAGTCCCCTTGCCCCGCAATACTTCGTATTGCTCGGGTGTGAGCTCTGCCTTCCATTCTTCTTCTGTTTTGATGATTTTATCAGTCATAGATTTTATTTCTTATAGATGTCTTGTAATAGATTAGCGTACTTCGCCTGCACCTTTTCAAGCTTTGGATTGATCACGGCTATGCAATAGCCAGCATTTTCGTGATTGGAATAATAATCCTTGTGATAGTCCTCCGCCTCATAGAATGTATCGAGTGGTTCAACTGTTGTGACAATCGGTACACCCATTTCATTTGAAGCATTTGCATCCTTGATATATCTTTCTGCAATGTCTTTTTGTTCAGGTGTTGTATAAAACACGACTGATCGATATTGTGTGCCAATATCATTTCCTTGTCTGTTAAGTGTCGTCGGATCATGACTGCCCATAAAGACTGTGAAGAGGTCTTCGTATTTCACAAGCGATGGATCGTATTCGATCTTCACCACTTCTGCATGACCTGTAGTGCCATCACAGACCTGCTCGTATGTTGGGTTCGCAACAGTCCCACCCGCGTATCCAGGAAGAACCGAACTCACACCCTTCATCATCTTGAACACTGCCTCCGTACACCAAAAGCACCCTCCACCAAATACTGCTGTTTGTGTATTCTTATCCATATATAAACTGTAGCATAGTCGTCAAGTAAAAAATCCGCCTTTCGACGGATTTATAAATTTTTAGAATTCAATCAATAAAGGAGAGTGGTCAGAAACTTCTTCTGGTAAAACCTTGAAATTTTTCACTACTATTCCTTTTGAAACAAGAATGTAGTCAGCAAATTTATCAGGCTTCTCATAAAAAGAGGTTCGAGTGGAAGTAATAGCGCACTCTTTGATAAGATTTCGCAGGCCACATTTTTCAAGTATTGCCATACTTAAGGTATCAGGAAGCAAGTTAAAATCTCCACAGAATACTATTTCCCCTTTCAACGATCTAAGAAAGGATGCGATTTTTTGCGATTGCTCAATTCTCTCTGTACAATCTTTTTTTCCTTTTCCATTCCATAGCCCATGAAAGTTTATAATGGTTATTTTCTTTCCATCAATTCCAAGAGTTAGGTACTGAATATTTCTCGCATGATTTCCGACATCACCAGTAGGGATATATCCTTTGTGTTTATACACAAAAACTTCTCCTTCATCGAAAAATTTGATGTCTTTGCGGGCAAACACAAGTAATCCGTAGTGATCAAAATAATGAGGCCTGAAATACGCATAATGATGTGAGAGCACTGATGCTATTTCCTGTTTACCTTGCGTCATAATATTTTCCTGATCCAATTCTCTTTGTGCAATTTTTTGGCCTTTAAGATCAGGATATGGCGCCGCCCATATTTCTTGTAAACAAAACACATCGATAGTGTTTCGATACTGCTCAAAGAATGCCAAAAGTTTTTCTTTACCAGCCAATCCACCCCAAGTATTAAGTGTGATTATTTTCATTTTAAATAAGTTTAGTTTGAATTACTCTACTTATTTTTCTAAATAAGTCAAA
The DNA here is from genome assembly GCA_964474435.1 of uncultured Candidatus Saccharibacteria bacterium. GTDB lineage: Bacteria > Patescibacteriota > Minisyncoccia > Phycocordibacterales > UBA9973 > UBA4124. The sequence continues at coordinate 64,767 of CAYYSI010000002.1, forward strand.
CCTACCGCTCCCCAACCTGCTGGCGCCACATCGCTTGATAGAGTCCATGCTTCTCGAGGAGTTGGTCGTGGGTACCACTTTCGCTAATACTTCCCTTTTCCAACACATAGATACGATCTGCATGCATAATGGTCGAGAGTCGGTGTGCGATGAGGATCGTGATGCGTTCGTTCATGGCAGAGACATCTTTGATCGTCTTACTGATTTCTTCTTCGGTGAGCGAGTCGAGTGCAGATGTTGCTTCATCAAATACGAGAATGTTTGGATCACGCAAGAGTGCTCGCGCAATCGAGAGACGTTGCTTTTCTCCGCCTGATACCTTCACACCACCTTCACCGATCACGGTGTCGAGTCCCTTGCCACCACGTTCAAGCAGGTTGTGACACTGTGCCTTTTCAAGTGCCTGAAGCATTGATTCGTCAGTTGCGTTTGGATTAACGAACAACAGGTTTTCACGAATAGTACCCGAGAAGAGCTGTGTGTCCTGTGTCACAAAGCCGATCTGCGTGCGAAGCTCATCTTTGTCGATCGCATCATACGCAATGCCGTTGTATTTGATCGTGCCGTCAGTTGGTTCATAGAGTCCAACGAGGAGCTTCACAAGCGAAGTCTTGCCACTTCCTGATGGACCAACGAAGGCGATCGTCTCGCCGCGATTGACTGCATAGTTGATAGAGGTAAGTGCCTGGTTGCTTGCGGACTTGTATCCAAATGATACGTTGTCGAACTCGAGTGTGGTAACGTCTCCAACACTTTTTGGATCAGCCGCACGAGGTTCGGGCTCGGTGTTCATGAGTATCTCGTAGTTTGCAAGCGACGCTTCTGCTTGGCGATATGTCGCAATGTATCCAGCAATCTGTGTCAGTGGGAAGAAGAGATAGAATGAATAAATGTTGAGTGAGAAATATTCACCGAGCGTGATCTTGCGGGTAAAGATGAGGTAGAAAAGGAACAGATAGATAACTGCGCGAATGAGGTTGGTCACTGTTCCTTGGATGAAGTCGAGCGTGCGGACGTATTTGAGTTTCTTGAGTTCGAGTTTCAAAATTTTTTCAGTCGTGAGATTGAGTCGATCGACTTCTTGACCGGTAAGTCCCAAACTTTTTACGAGCTCGATATTGCGCAGCGACTCAGTTGTAGAACCAGCGAGTGCCGTCGTCTCTGCCACAATAAGTGTCTGAACTGTTTTGATCTTTTTGGAAAAGACGAGCGTGATTGCACCAATGATGAGCACCATCGCACCGTAGAGGACTGGGATAATCCAATACACGGTTGCAGTATATGCAAGGACAAAGATCAAAATGATGCCTGAGAGAAAGAGCACGTTGATCGTATCTTGCAACAACTTCTCAGTATCAGTACGAGCCTTTTGGAGTTTGCCCAATGTTTCCCCACTTCGTTCGTCTTCGAATACGGCGTATGGGAGCCCGAGCGAGTGCTCAACCCCTGAGCTATACATATCTGCACCACTTCGCTGACTGACGCGATTGAGGTAATAGTCTTGAAAATTCTTGGCTACACGAGAGATGAATGCAGTGCCGATGAATACAAGGAGGAGGCTAATAGTTCCCCTCAGGAATTCTGCTTTTGTAAGCGTCTCAAACTTGAGAGCATAGTTGTCGATGATGCGCTGATAGATGATCGGTTCGATCAATGAAAAGACTTGGTTGATGATGGCAAGGCCGACGACGAGCAGGCACATTTTCCAGTATTTGCGGAGGTATTGTTTGAGGATTTTCATAGGTGGACAGTATAGCAAAAACTCCCTTATCAGGAAGTTTTTATCTTTTTATTTATTTCACTGGCATGTCCATGCCGCCCCAGAGGTTGGAGGTACCGATTGCGCTGTTGCCAGAAGATTTGATGTAGAGGAAGAGCTGCATCTTGTATGCACCTGCCCATTTGAGGAGATTTTCTACAAGGTAGCGGCCTTTTGTCATCTCGCCCATCCCATAGATATTGATCACGGTTTGCATTTGGGCATCATCAAACTTCTCGAGCATTCCCTTCCAGAGTGCAAGTTGTGCGTCCATTTTTTCAGGAAAATTTTGCCCTGTTGTTTCTTCTGCCTTCAATGGAGCAGTTTTGTATGCGTCAGTATTTCCTTCATAGATCACATGTGTTGCATTCGCAAAAATACTCGAGAGGTATTGGAGGAGCTCGAGTGTCGTGCGCTGGCCTTCGGTTGGCTTATACCCCCATGTACCATCAGGAATTTTTTCCCATAGATGTTTGATAATGCGGAATTCGTTTTCAATAGACGCGACAAGGTTTTCTTTGGTGTAAATCATAGGAGCCCAGTATAGCAGATTATGATTTCCAGCGTTTGAGCTTGGGGATGTTGCGGGTGAAGTGTGTGCGAAGGATACTTGGGATCTTGTATTCCTTGAGCTTCTCCTTTACCTGCTCGCGCATAGCTTCGGCAGTGATACCAGGCTGTGTAAATGTACCATTCTGGTAGCAATAACTACAGTACTCAGACGAGAGACTTCCGTCGGCATTTGTTCCTCCTCCCTGCGGGTCTTGCGACATCGGCATCCCACAACTTTGGCATACTGCTTTTTTCTTGAACATATAGGGAGTATAGCAGGGATTAAAGACGAGTGGGGATTTAAAAATGGTACTATGCACATACATGAAAACAGTGATTGCACTTATTGCAGCCCTGCTGGCCATCGTCGGCAACGTCCCCTATCTGCGCGATATTATTAAAAAGAACGTACAGCCACATCCCTATACCTGGCTCGTCTGGTCCATCGTGTCCTGTATCATCTTTTTTGGACAAGTAGCAAAGGGTGCAGGTATCGGCGCGTTACCGACGGCTGCATCCGAGATCTTTACTATCATCATCTTTTTCTTCTCTTTGAAATATGGCTTCAAAAATATTCACAAGATCGACACTCTATTTTTAGTCATTGCCTTGCTTGGCATCATTCCATGGATCATGACCAAAGACCCTACGATCTCTGTTATTATTGCAGTCGGTATTGATCTCACCGCCTTTGTTCCAACGATTCGAAAGACATTCCGTAGCCCAAAAACAGAAACACCCACACTCTATATCACCAATGTCTTGCGCCACATACTCATGCTCTTTTCTCTCCAAGCATATAACATTGCGACAACACTCCACTCGATCGCCATGATCATCACCAATACGATCATGACCGTATTGATTGCGCGTAACCCAAAGCTCGTTCGTCGGTAATACTACTGACTATGTGGTGCCCAGATTACTTAGTACTCCAGTTTTTCTGCCACGATTTCATTTTTACTATCTCGCCTGTTTGAGCAGCAATGATAGCCTTTGCAAGGTCTTTGAGTTCCTGGTGGTTTGCATTGGTGAGCGCAAGTGTTGCCATATCAATCGCTCCTTGATGGTGTACAATCATTTCAGAAAGGAATGCTTGGTCAAATGCGTCCCCAGTCTTTCCTCGAAGTGCTGCATTCATATCCATCATCGCTGACGACATGTCAGACCCATCATTGTTCATCATCGTACCGTCTGGCATTGTATGACTTCCTTTGCTCATGAGTGGTGCACCGTGCGGAGTGCTCCCCCATATGAGATACCCGGCAAACAAGCCAACGACAAGTGCTCCTATTATACTCACTATTACATTAGTTTTTTGCATATATGTTTTAAGACTATATCTATTAAAGAAATTACTATTATAAAGCTCTGCTGATTACAGTGTAATCCCTAACATCTGTACCACAATACCTGCGATAGGGTCAGCACTTAGTCCATATACCATCACTCCCCCTAAAAGCCCAGTGATCACAATAGCAATAAGTCCAAGTACTGCAAGTATCGTCGAGAGGACAGGGTGTGTCAAAAGATTTTTGAGAAATTGTACTGTCGTTATAACTCTCGGTGATTTCACTTTTGAAACGATCCACAGCATCGCCACCGAAAGGATCTCGCCAATCAAAAGGAGTCCGTACATCCACGTCGAAGCAGTAGCAAACAATGCGTGCATTTCAACGAGATCACGGTTGGGGCGCACTATGTGTTCTGCAATTTCCCCTGTTGAAAGTGAGACAAGGGCGCCAAGTACTCCGAGAAAAAGGAGTGTGCGCTCAATGTGTTTCCAAGTAACAGTCGGAAACCATTTCTGAAGCGGTAGTATTTTTATGATCGAATACACGAAAAGTAAGGCGATGGGGAAATGAACAAGGATGGGATGGGTGTTATATGTCATAGTACGAGTATATCAGGAAAAAATGGGGGCCTATCGGGAATCGAACCCGAATCGAAGGTTCCACAAACCTCAGTGTTAACCGTTACACCATAAGCCCCATGAGTGGTTGCTGATAACAGCGCTTTTCGTTATACCAGATTTATCCCTTAAAGACTAGGTTCTGGTGGTATTACTACCCTCTTTTTGCGTTCAAGGATTGCTTCAAATATCTGGGAACCAATAACGGCACAGATGACGAGTCCCACGTAGACACCCAGCCCTCCATAAAATGAGAGGTGGATCTTGCGCAATGACCCTAGGAAAAATGCCGTGTACCAACTCGTGAGCGACACTGCCCCGAGCGCAAATGCGAGACACCGGAAGTGTCGCGCAGGCACAGTGTCCGTGAATGAAAAGCTTCGCATGCGTGGTGCGACTTTCATATTGAGCAGTAGTCCATTGATGATGATAACTCCTACCACAATCACCTTGAGCATAAACTTTGGCGACTCGTTCAGTCGTGCTTGTTCGGGCAAGTACAACATGAGGCCTGAGACGACAAGTACTGCAAGTCCAACCCAGATCACGTTGGTGAGTGTGTCCATCGTCCCCTTTTCTTCTTCGGAGATTTTGTCATCCTTGAGGAATCTAAAGAAAAAGACATCGGTGATCGTCGCACCCCCCAGTCCCAATATAAATCCGATGTTATGAATGATGACCCACCACAACCTTTGCGACGCAAGAAGTGCAAAGAAATCAGTATGCACATGCCCAAAGAGCGCAACCACAAGGAGAAGTGTTGCAAATGCAGATCCGAGACACCATGCACACCACGCTCTGATGACGAGTGCCTGAAGCGCGATGAGATAGATCGAAAATAGCGCACCGCCTATTGTCATGATCGACAGTACCCATAGCAACGTTCCAGTCAAAAGTATTGGAAACACAAGGACGAGCGCATAGAGCACTCCGACGATGGTGTAGTACGCGATGCCGAGCAATGTATTGTCGATACCAGCCGTCGTTGCAAACGTACTATGCACCACCATTTCGCAATTGCTCTCGCGCGGACAAACCAGTCGCGTCTTCTTTTTCTTTTGTCTATATATGTAGAGCGATACGCAAAGTCCGATGAGTGCGCCAATGATGCCGAGATACAAATGCATTTTTAAATTATACCATCACTCTTCTTATTCCTTTATTTCAGTCTTGTACACTGACGCGAGTGCATACATAAATGAGATCGCAAGTGGACCGACGAGGATGCCGATCGGGCCAATGAGTGCGATACCGCCGAGCACTGAGAAAAGCACGAGGAGTGGATGAATGTCTATTTTCTTGCCGACGAGGTATGGGTTCAAAAGGTTATCAATAGAGCCAACCAATACCGCTGCCCAGATACCAAACCCGATTGCAGCTCCGGTGTTGCCACTGACAACAAGGAAAAGGATTGCAGGGATTGCAACAAGAGCTGTCCCGATCGTTGGCACAAGCGATGCGATACCAGCAAGTACCCCAAAGAGTGCGGCATTTGGTATGCCAAATATCCAAAGCCCGATACCCATGAGTATCCCTTGTGCAAGCGCGATCAAGAGATAGCCCTTCATGATGCCGTTGACTGCTGCATTGAGCTTCGTCAGGATCTTGTGACTGCTGTCATCAGAGAGTGGGCTAAACTTCACAAGCGTTTCCTTCCAATCAGTACCGTCCTTGAGGAAATAGAACATCGCGAGTATGACGAGGAGGAATGAAAAGAGTGTTGCAAGGGTTGCCGTAAATGCATTCCCAATACCATTACTCAGGCTTGCAGTGAGAGCCGTCACGCTTGATTTGAGGTTGATCGCGCCGCCTGGAAACAAGTTGGTTATAGAGCGATTGAACACACGTGTGATGTTATCAAGTCCCCCATGATCTGATACCCATCCAGCGAGATTTTGTGATTGCTTAAAGACGAGCGTGCCGACCGTAAAGAGTGGGATACAGAGAACGATAATAAATATGAGCACGGTCAAAAGGGACGCAACCCATGAAACCTTGAGGTGTTTCTTGAGCAGTTTGTAGAGTGGAAAGAGTACTGCCGAAAGCGCTATAGAAAGAATGATCACCTTGGCAAAGGGCCAGAGTATTGCGGCAACCAATCCGGCCCCGACAATAAACAGTGCTGCATAAAAGTATTTGCGCGTGGATTGTTCGTACATAGAGTTAGTTTAGCATGATACGCAAAAATCCCCTTTCGGGAATTTCCTTGTGCGCGCGAGAGGACTTGAACCTCCACGGATTGCTCCATACGAACCTCAATCGTACGCGTATACCAGTTCCGCCACGCGCGCATCAGTATGTTAATTGTTGCTTTCTTTCAACTTCCAAAGCTGTTTCCACCTTTGTACGCTTGCGAGACAAACAAACAACAGTGGGACTATAGTACATTTTTGAAATTATTTCCAGTGCTTCCCTTTTGGCATACTTGAGCTGCAAAACTGATGTCTTTTGAGTACCAGTTATATGACCTTTGATTCCTATCAATCGCTGTATTGTGCTTTGGAGCCAATCGACGTGTTTCCTACTTGCAGAAATGAATTCAATATAAAACATGTGGCTCGATTTCCATCGAGGATCCCAATATGAATAAAAAGATCCGTCGCCATCGAAACATCCACGTAGATAATCAAAGAAGTATTCTTCCGGCACGAGAACGGCCCCAATAGTTTTTGATTTTGCAGGAGTAAGCCCAATACCAAGGAGAAATTCATAAAATGTTACATCCCCAAACTGCACATGGAAATATTTTTTCTCTGTTGATCTCCCATTTGATTTCACCCCAATCTTTACCGTGAGACCAAGGCATTTTTTGAAATTTTCAGCTTGTTCCAAATCTTTGGAAGTAAAGCTCATATGGCGCATGTCGTTGTACAAACAACCATCCGTAACGAGTAGCCCTATTGCATATGCAAAGTTTGCTGACCATTCTATCGGTATGTTCCGTTTTGGTTTTGGTCCCCGCCTCCCCATACTATTACTAGTATACCTCAAGGTAATAGCGTCTACCAATTACTTTTCAAAGAAAAAATCCCTGGATGGGATTTTTTGTTTATTCCTGATTTGTTGTTTCGATCTCTGGAGTCGTATCTGCAGCTGATTCCATCTCTTCCATTTCTTCGGCAACAACCGCGATCTTGCCCCCGAGGATCTGTTTCATCTTGCGGCGGATTTCCTTGGCTGCCTTGTCTCGGATGTAGTAGAGCTTGCTTCGGCGAGTCTTGGTATGCTTGGTGACTTCGATACGATCGATCATTGGAGAATAGAGTGGGAAAATACGCTCAACGCCCACTGAGTTTGATACCTTGCGGACGGTAAATGTCGCTGTTGGAGAAGTGCCGTGCTTGCGCGCAAGGACGATGCCTTCGAATGCCTGCAAACGGTACTTGCCCTTATCTTCGATTTTTGACCAGACGCGCACAGTGTCTCCTGAGGTGAACTCAAGTTTCTGGCGAGCTGCGACGTCGACTGGGGTGAATGTAGTTGATTCCATATAGGTCGAAACTGTATCACAAAAGCTATGCTTCTGCAATACTCCCTGTAGCAACCTGGAGAGCCCGTTCAAAATCCTCCGGATAGGGCGCTGTTATCTCGATATTCTCCCCTGTCGGAGCCATGAAGCTGATAGTCCGAGCATGGAGTGCCACTCGATCAAATCCGAGCGCCTCCTTGCCGCCATAGAGACTGTCCGACACAATCGGCCGCTGGAGATATTTCATATGGACGCGGAGCTGGTGCGTGCGACCAGTCTGGGGCCACAGATGCATAAATGAAAAACGCTCAGCACCAGATTCAAACTGCTGCACTGCTTCCCATTTCGTCACCGCCTCGCGCACTTCGCCTCGCACACCGCGCCCTGCCTGCCACCGACGGAAGTCTCCGACACTTCGACCAATCGGCTCATCAACAATCCCTTTTGATTCTTTGAAATGTCCCCACACAAATGCGTGATATTCCTTGTGCACTGTGCGATCTTTGAACTGCTGCTTCAAGTATTCAAATGCTTCTTGAGTTTTCGCAATGACCAAACACCCACTCGTTTCTTCATCGAGCCGATGCACAATCCCTGGACGCTCGATCACCTTGCCATCGACTTCCATATTCTCCCCAACCCCCACAATACCCGGCCGCTCCTTCAAAACCCAGTCCACAACTGTCGGCACCTCACTCTTGCCATCGCCATGGGTCCGCAGACCTGATGGTTTGTTGATGATGAGAAGGTCTGGGGTTTCGAATAGGATTTCTATGGGCATATTACGCAGCTTGCTTTAGGTCGTTACAGTACCCTATTATCGTCTGATATGCTTCATCTTTTTCAATAAGGTCACAGTACTTATCTACAACATCTTGGTTGTCTGCAATGATGTTTTGTACCACAATATATGCTCGCCCATATACTTCAGCGATCCCACTTTTACCTTTGTGTTCTGCGTACGTTCTATATGCATCGAATTGAGCACTTTTTTCGAGCCATGCTTTCACACGAGTGGGATGCTTAGCAAGCAACGCATCATCACCATCAGCCCAAAACTTTAATGCCTGCACTGCGTGATCATAATCAAGTGCAATCACCGCAAGAGGTATTGCTGTACTTTCATCAGTATCAGCCCGTTCATAATACTTTGCCTCGCTTAACTTGTCGTGATCTATAAGATTTTTGACCCGATTAAGCTTCTTAATAATAACTTCTGGACGACGCGAAAGCGTAACATCTATTGCCACACCAAACTGTTCTTGGTCGAGCTCAACGATGAAATCAATACCATTTTTAAAATCATCATATTCTGCTGTCTTATAGACCATTGCTCCTGGCAACCAACCATCCTTACCCCCAAGTTTTTCATAAAAAAGAGCTTCAACGTATCGCGATGTTTCCATAATCTCTTGCTGCCATTCGTAGTTATCTGCTTCAAGTTCCTTGGACTTATTTTTTATATCAAAATTTCTCTTTATAGAGAGTATCTCTTCTTTATCTTTTTCTACCTCTTCTGCAGAATATAACCCGGCATGCTTTACACCCTGCTTATCTATAAAGGTGCCGAAGTCTTCTTCTAAAAGGGCGCCATCATGCATCTCCTGCAACTTAGTATTCAAAAATTCCTTTTCGTGTCGTGAAAATACTTCTGGTTTTTGTGGCAGTGCCGAAGCAAATGTTTCGTGTGACATATCGTTATAACAACTCTGGTATCTCTGACAAACTCTCAACCTGTTTCCATGCATACGGCGCGAGCTCTTTATTATCACCAAGCAAAATACCTTTTGCGTGCTTGAAAAGCTCGAGGCCATTACCCCCATCTTCGACACAAATAATTTCCTTTATATCAACTCCATGTTTTTCGCAAAAATCCCCTACCAGTTTAAGTTTGCCATCTCGCTCATCTCCTACCATCGTTTCTATATTAATGAATTCATTATTCTCATTGAATACGACTGTGCTTTTTGAAAACCAAATATCTATTCCGAGTTTTTGCGCTATTGTTGCAACAATACTATCGATTGAGCCAGAAATTATTGCAACAGTATATCCCTTCGCTTTCGCATCATTGACAACTCCTTGCGCATCGGGACGCAATACAACATCTTGAGCTAATGCAACAAGCTCGTCTTTGGTGATGAGAGAGTTCCTTTTATAAAGCAGCATAAGAGCGTCTATCCAGTCTCGGTATGCCAATTTTTCTTTGAGGTATTTTTCAAAGAGATCCTTATCTTCTTCGATAGATATACCGAGCTTCATATTAAGTGCAAGCCAAGTTGGTTGTGGCGTCAGTGTTCCGTCGAGATCAAAGAAAATAACTTTTTGCATATTGTGCGCCCTGAGGGATTCGAACCCCCGACCTTCGCTGTGTAAAAGCGCTGCTCTACCAACTGAGCTAAGAGCGCGTGGTTATTATATTGATGTATTTATGCGTCTCCTTCCATATTGTTTTATTGTTCTGCTGTGCCCCCGGTAGGAATCGAACCTACAATAACGGCTTAGAAGTCCGCAGTTATATCCATTTAACTACAGGGGCTTTCTCGAGGGCGCAAAGCTACTGTACCACTGAGGCAGTATTTTGTGAAGCGTAGTGACTTGTGAAAAATTGATATCCCAATACACACACTGCTCCCAGCACCACCGCAAGCACAACACTCAACGCAATCATTCCTGCTTTCAAAAAGCTGTGGCGGATGTGTTCTCGGTGGACTATGGCATGCTCTGCTGCAGGCGGGAGCAGTGATATGGTTGATGGTTTTGCGGCAAGGGCAAGTCCGATCGCTGCAGCGTAGGGTGCTGCTGCTTCACGAGTGATGACAGGGATCACATCATCAAATGAAAAGCAGTTTTCCCAGACATTTGCTTCGACGATGTTGTGTCCGATCGTCGCACTGAGGTAGTCCGCAAGTCCTGGTACCACACTGAGCTCTCCCGAGAGCAAGAACTTGCCCAAGTTTGCATCATCGGGATGCCACGTCTTTTGTTCATGCCAGTAGATCGATGCGCGCTTGACCATGTCTTCGACGGCAACGAGGGACTCTCCGAGTTCTTGAAATGCAGCTGCGCCTTCGCCTTTTGGAGTGATACCGTGCATGTCGCGGAGTGTGCGTGCTCGATCATGATCCACACCATGGATGCGTGCAATGATGTCGGTAAGGTCTGCGCCTCCAAATGCCATAACGCCTGTCATGAGCGGCATGCCGTCTGCAAGCACACTCACCGCAGTATCAGTATCGTGCACGTCGACGAGTACGAGATATGGCTCGTCTTTGTTTGTGACTGCTCGCGCGAGCGCTGCGTGCCTCGGCTCAATACCAATCACGGCAATACCTGCGGTCGCACATGCGCCCAGGTATGCATCGAGCACATTTCGCTCTACAAAAAATACTTGCACTGCGATCCCTGCTGGAGCTCGCCCAATCACTCGATAATCAAACATCGTCGTCGCATGATTGCGACCTACTGCATCGAGATGTGCACCGACTGCATGTCTGATATTGCTATGCGTCTTTGAAGGCAGGATGATGAGCTCAGTCGTCACCACACTTTCAGGCAGAGACGCGTATGCACGACGGATGCCTGTAGATTTCTTTACGTGTTTCAGGTATGCAGCTGCGCGAGCGCGATCAATGATCCTACCCCCTTCTACAACACCTTCGGGCCATTTGAATGATCCGTATGCAACAGGCACCATGCCCACACGACTTGGACGCAATCGCATCACACGAATATGCGTCGAAGAAAAATCGATCCCGACATGATCGGAAAAGAGACGCTCCATAAATTTCACACGTACGGACGACATTACTACATAGTATATGCTATGTTGCGCGCTATCGCACTGGTGCACCAGGTGCAACGTCGGTTTCTGGCACCAAAAATACCGGCGAACCATCTATTCCATCAACTGCCATGAGCATGCCATTACTTTCAAGCCCCATCATTGATCGCGGTGCTAGGTTAATAACAAAAAGAAGTTGTTTCCCAACCAATGACTCTGGTGTGTACCATTGTCGTATCCCCGAAAGAATCTGTCGCGGAGATTCCTCTCCGAAATCAAGCGAGAGTTTGATCAGCTTTTCTGATCCTTCAACTGCTTCTGCCGCCAGCACCTTCCCAATCCGCGCTTCTACTTTTTTAAATTCATCTATAGATATAGTTTCCATGGAGTGTATTGTATGTTACTTTTTCTGCTTATCAAGAAACCTCTGCAAAATAATCGCCGCTGCACTATCGTCTCTTTTCCCTGCGTCTACCTGATACCGATGTGCTTCAACAGTCGAAAATCCTTCTCGTTCAAAAAAAATTGGGAGTGATGTTGCGAGTGAAAGCTTTGCTTTGAATGCGTTGACGACTTGTGTAAGTTCATTTGGTTCGCCGTTAGTTGCCACTGATTCCCCGATGATGATCGCGCCTATGTTTTCCTCTGCACAGAGAGTAGTAATCTCTTCGACAGACTTCCCTGTTTCAAAGATTGCCTTGGGGAATGCAAATGATCCATCGTCGTCAGATATCGCGACTCCGACGCGTTTGGTCCCATAATCAATCCCAAGATATTTCATACGCAAAGCCTAACACAATGGCGTTGAAAATCCATATCTCCTATGGTACAGTGGCACTGCGTCGACACGCACACCCTAGGAAGCGTGGCAGAGTGGTCGAATGCACCTGTCTTGAAAACAGGAGTCCTCGTAAGGGGACCGTGAGTTCGAATCTCACCGCTTCCGCAAATTTGTAGTACACTTTCTATATATGGATATCATCAAAGGAAAAGTTTCAGGGTTTATGGACTTCATACGAGAACAAGGTGTTGTGGGGCTTGCGATCGGTTTCGTGCTTGGAGGTGCAGTATCAAAAACAGTCTCATCATTGGTCGACAACATCATCAATCCCCTCGTCGGACTCGCCATGGGCAAAGTTGACCTCGTCGACAAGGCGATCGTTGTGGGCAATGCAACGATCAAATGGGGTGCCTTTGTCTCTACTATCATCGACTTTGTCATCATTGCAGCAGTGGTGTACTTTGGCTTCAAAGCCCTCGGTCTCGACAAACTCGATAAAAAGAAAGAGTAGTCATAGCGCGTGATATACTTTCTCCATGGAAATGCTTTCATGGACTGCGCTCGAATTTGAAGAAAAAGATCGCCACCCTGACTGGCTCTGGTATGCAGCCCTCATATTTGGTATCGCAGCAACGCTTTCATTCTTTTATGGCAACATTTTCTTTGGGATATTCCTCGTGATCGCAGGTGCAAGTGTCATCATGTTTGCCATGCGCAAGCCCAACATGATGACCGTGGCATTCCATGAAAAGGAGCTCCAGATCGACAATGACCATATCGCCTACGAGCGCATCAAGCAGTTCTGGATTGACGAATCTGGGAAACCAGATAAGCTGTTACTGCTCGTCAAAGGTTCGTTCGTGCCCATGCTCTCCGTCCCCCTTGCTGGGGTGACGGCAGAGGCAGTACGGACCGAAATGACCAAGCATGCGCCCCAAGTAGAAATGCGGGAGTCGCTCGGCACCAAAGTCGCCGATCGCCTCAATTTCTAACACAATACGCTCTCGTCGTTCAATGGATAGGACGTAACTTTGCGGAAGTTATGATATAGGTTCGATTCCTATCGAGAGCACAAGCCCAGTTGCAATTTAAATTTGAATCAGTAGTATAGGATTCAAATCAATTGTCATGATAACTAAAGAAGATTTTGCTAAAGCGGCAACAGGTTCAAAAATACTCGATTCTGAAAATCAAACATGGATTTTTTCAGATGATCCTTATGATGATATTAACCTTAATGTTGAGGAACCAATCCGGGCACTTATTCCACCAGAAGGAGTTTTTGATTTAGAAGAAGGACAAACGAATATCCTGGTCATACTTACTGAACACTGGGGAGAACATCGCCGTTTTCTGGATAGTAAAGATAACGGGTACTTAGAAAATCTGTGTGGTAAAGAAACAAAACTTGTTGCGTGAAAAAAGAGCTCGTTTGAGCTCTTTTTTATTTTATATAACCAACAAAAAAGCCTGCGTGAGCAGGCTGTGGGAAATCAAAGCTGTTAAAAGAAAACTCTTGCCAGAATTATTAGGGCAATGATAATTATTGCTTTTACTATTCCTGGCAAAATATTCCTTTTCTTCTTTGATTGATTCTGTTGACTCTCTTTTAACTTTTCTAACGGACTCATCTAAATAGGGTTTTCCCTACTCTATACCCAAGCTGCTAAAAGTCAATCTATTTCACTTCTGCCCACGTCTTTAATTCCTCATATTCCACTTCCCCGCACAACCACTTCTTGGTCTCGCTATTGAAATAAAATGGAACCCCGCCACACGCATCACCCTTGTCGCATTCCTTGATGAACTCCATATTGCGTTTGTCATGCCAGACTTCTTTGCGAATGACTTTGACATCTGGATACTCTTTCATGAGCTTGGTCGTGAGCTCGCGCATGCGCATGCAGTGTGGACACTCTTCACCATAGAATTCATATAACATTCCGACAGTATAGCATCCGCCGAGCGAGGCACTGCGTACATATTTGTTTGTCCGCAGAAATATAGCTTGGTATCCGTTTGCGGATTATATTTCGAGGATTAGAAAACCCTCCGCAGGAGAGGGTTTTCGCAAATAAATATGTACGCGGTGCTGAGCGCCTTACTTCTCTTTTGCCATCTTTGAAAGTCGGGCTTTCTTTCGAGATGCGGTGTTTTTCTTGATGACACCGTTCTTTGCAGCCTTGTCAATTGCACTGTAGGCTTCAGAAAGTGCCGCCTTTGCATCCTTCCATTTCTTTGCAGTTGCGAGCTTTTCGATACCCTTTACCCCTTCTTTGAGGGATTTCTTGGTGCGAGTATTGATCGCGTTTTTCTTGAGGGACACGCGAAGTGCTTTTTTGGCGTTTCTGGTGATAGGCATAGTGGCAAAACTATAGCAGGATTGTGCTATTTACGCAATGGTTGCGCAATAGCCCCAAATGGGACGCCAAATTTGCTATGATAGTGGCATGATTGCCCGCATCCATGGCGACGTCGTCGATATATATGACAAAGGTGTCGTCATTGATACTGGCGCACTTGCCTATGCGGTCTATACACCAGCAGCACTTGGGCTCGGCAGCACGGTCACCCTCCATACCCACCTCGTCATCAGAGATGATGCACATGAGCTCTACGGATTTGAGACAAGTGAAGAAAAGTCTCTCTTTACAACACTCATCAGTGTCAGCGGTGTTGGTCCCAAAAGTGCGCTCCAGATACTGATGATGTATCCGATCAGTGAACTCGTGCGATGCATCCGTAGTGGGGATGCCAAAGCGATCTCGCTCGTCCCAGGCATTGGCAAGAAAACTGCCGAGAAAGTCATCATCGACCTCAAAGACAAACTTGCCGGATACGCCGCAACCGAACACGCCGGATCAAACGATCTCGTCGAGGCCCTCCTATCGCTGGGCTTCAAAGAACACGATATCCGAAACGCACTCCCAACCGTCGATACCACTCTCCCACTCGAACGCCAGATCACTGCCGCACTGCAGATATTGAAAAAATAGCGCTATACTCTATATATGCATTCTGAATTAAAATGGTTCCTCCTCCTCTTTGTCGGTCTCTGGCTTGCATGGCTCGTGACGGGTGGCCCAGGACGAACTAATATAAATCGCACTCATCCATTCCTCGAACAACCAAGTGAAGGCGGTGAGATCTATACTCTCGACGAACTCAAAGATCGTTCTCGTCCTTAGATTCCAAGCATTCTAAATAGTGCAACCCCTGCGGCAACAGACACATTGAGTGACTCCTTCTTTCCTTCCATTGGGATCTGAGCGACAATGTCACATTGTTTCAATACTGATGGGGGCACTCCTTCAACTTCGTTGCCAAGAATAAATGCGACAGGTGGTTTTATGGTTACTATTTTATAATCCACCGCTTTTGATGACTGTTCGATCGCAATGATTTGTACTCCTTGAATGTGAAGTGTGTGGATCAAATTGTTGATATCGTCGTACATTTCCCAGGCAATTGTCTTTTCTGCACCAAGGGCTGTTTTGGCAACGTCACTGCGTGGGCGACCAAACCGATCAAGAGGTGTTGGGGTGATAGATGAAAGATATATACGATCTATTCCTACAGCATCAGCTGTACGGAAGAGTGCGCCGACATTTTGTGCGCTCCTGATGTCATTCAGGATCAAAATTTTGGAATCGGCCGTCATTGATTTCATACGAAAGCAATGGTATAGTTTCTGACGCAATTTGCAAATAAACATGCCCCTATAGCTCAGTTGGTAGAGCAGCTCCCTTTTAAGGAGACGGTCGTAGGTTCGAATCCTACTGGGGGCACAACTTACACCCCTGCAATCACTATCGCCCCATACAACACCACTGCCCCTGCAATCGTCGCAATCGTCGTCCAAAGCGTCGGATGACTGTGATGACTTTCGGGAAGCAGATCACTTGCACCGATGTAGAGGAAGAATCCTGCAAAGAGTGCGAGGATCATACCGAGGACATTTTCTGGTACTGAAAAAAAGAGTGTCGCAACGATACCGAGCACTGGCGCAATCGCATCCACCGCAAGCCATTTGCGAGCAGTCTGGATGGTTCCACCATTTTTGAGGATCATATTGACCGTATTGATCCCATCAGAAAAATCATGCACGAGCACTGCGGCAGTCACCGTTGCACCAACTGCAGCCGAGACTTGGAATGCGAGTCCAATCGCAATACCATCGAGGAAACTATGGAGTGAGAGTGAGCTTGCGCCAAGCTTGCCGCGTGATTGTTTTTGTTCATGCACATGATCGTGTCCATCATCATGGTGATGGCTGTGCAAAATAATAAACCGATCCAAAATCATAAAGACAAAAAATCCGATTGCAGTGATGAGGAATACTGCGCCAGGTTCGCGTCCGCCGAGTTCGAATGCTTCGGGCAAGAGATCAAAGAATGCGACAGCAATCACCGCTCCAGCACTAAAGCCGAGAATGAGGTGAAGCTTGTCTTTAAACTTGAGCGCAAACATCCCACCGAGGTAGGTGGCGAGGAATGCACACATGGCGATTATGATAGTCATCCGTGTATCATGCCACCGATTTCACAAATATGGAAGTTGCAAAAAATGCCTGCGCGCGATACGGTACTAGTATATGAAAAAATCAAATTGGATCTGGATTGTGATTGTTGTAGTGATCGTTGGTGGACTTGTGTCACTCCTCGTCGTGCAAGCAAAGAAGCCAGGCAAGTATGATGGCCTCGCACAATGTATCACTGACAGTGGTGCGACATTCTACGGTGCGTTTTGGTGTCCACACTGCCAAGCAACCAAGGCAATGTTCGGCAAGTCTGCAAAACTCCTCCCGTATGTTGAATGTTCACAACCAAGCGGCAAAGGCCAACTCCCAATCTGTGACGAAGCTGGCATCAAGGGATACCCAACGTGGAGATTTACTGACGGCACTGAGCTCAATGGTGAACGCACACTCCAAGAACTTGCAGACAAAACAAACTGCACCATCTAACTATATGTTTAACACTATTGCAGCACTCGGCATCATCGCACTCCAGATTGGCATTATTGTCACCGTCATTGGCTGGGCGGCAAATGCTCGCTTTATTTCCATCATTGCTCGTTATGCGGGTATCAGTATTGCAGTAATCTTTACATCGGCAGCACTCATGAGCTTCATCTACCAATACGGCTTTGGGTATGAGCCATGCCTCCTCTGCTGGTATCAGCGCATTGCTATATTCCCGATCGCCATCCTTGCCTGGACTGCGAATCTCCGCAAGAGTTTACTTCTCCAGACCCAGCTCCTAATTCTCTCTATTGCAGGAGCAGCGATCGCCCTCTTTCATGTCTATATCGACGTATTCCCTACAGGACTCGATGTCTGTGGCGCAACAGGACCTTCATGTCTCGTACGCTACGTCTATGAATTTGGCTACATCACGATCCCGATGATGTCACTCACCGTCCTGTGTGCAGGTGTCCTCCTCACACTCCTTGCCAAGTACTATCCACAGAACCAGGTTGTTGCATCTGAGAAATAAGCCTATACTTATTGATAAGTGTACATCCGTTACCTTATTCAAAGCGTCAGTGCTGGTTGAGAGTAACATCCAATTTTCCTGTTCCCCCAAGCAGCACTTTTAAAAATCCATATTATTGCTTCGGCAATTTCAAATAATAAAGGCTTCATATTTACGAAGCCTTTTCTTTTTAACTCAAAATCACTTTTTCAATCATCAACTCAAGTGGTGCACCGCTCTCCCACGCACGTGCGTGTGCATTCAATAATTTTTTATACAACCCAAGGTGCTGACTTTTTTCTTTTGGATTCTTGGTCGCCATATCACGAATCTTCCAATAGAGTATGCCAATGATCGCCTCTATTGGATGCTCATCGAGTGCTGCACGATACGCCATCCAGCGCGCCTTTTTGTCTTTGGCGGTGAGTGCAAGCGTTGCTCCAAAGATATCTGCTCCACGCGTTTCCTTTTTTATCTTTTCTTCGGTATGAACTACTGCGCCAGCTTTTTTGAATGCGGTAATGATTGGAGACGGCAGCACCATTTCTTCAAACAAAAATATCGTTGGGCTCGCAAGGAGTTTTTTCAAAAACACTGTATCGAGCAGTTCGGTGAGCATAAATTTCACTTGCACGATCGGTGGCGCAATTGAAAAGAGTGATGGATAGAGATACTGCTCCAGATCCATGAGTGTCCCGTATGTTTCATCAAAGACAAGTACTTCACTCTCTGGAGTAACAATGGTTGCAATATGCTGTTGTCGCTTTTGTTGCACATCGGCAACGACGAGGAAAATCATTTATAAAATCTTGGGCACCGATGCCTGATACTTTTTATATTCTTCGCCATAGGTTCGATCAAGTATGGCTTCATATTTCTGAAACAGCATATTGGAAATAATATACCCCACCACTGTCACACCGAAAAACACGATCGATCCTGAAACCAGTGTATACCCTGTCACTAGTATCACCATCCCGAGATGTGTTGGGTTGCGCATATACCGATATGGTCCGCGGAAGAAATAAGGGTCTGATAGTTGCCCGGTCTGTGTATGATGACGCGATGTGTACTGTGCCCAAAGTATCAGGAGTGCTCCCACCCCAAAACACACGAGTGTGATCGGATTTGCAAATGGCAGGTTAATATCAAATCCAATGAGTGTGTCCACAAAGAGCCCGACAATACTGAAAATAAAGTACATAAGGTATGACTGTGCGAGAGTTCTGTGGACTGACTGTTGTTCGGGAGTATCCATGCGAGTATTGTATATGGTTATTTGAGCTCATCAAGTCGGTGTCCCGTACCGAGTGACACTGCGAGCGGGACTGGTTCTACTGCAGACGGAATTGGGCTGCGTGCAAATACGTCGAGCATTGCCCGAGTGATGATCTCACTTGCCTCTTGTTGTACGGACTCATGAGCTTCATAAATAAGCTCGTCGTGAATTTGGAGCGTGAGGTGAACCTTGTCTATAAGTCCTGCGCTACGGAGATCTGCATCAATGAGCAAGATCGCGATCTTTACCAAGTCCGCACTCGTGCCCTGGATCGGCGCATTGACTGCCATGCGTTCTGCGAATGCTCGGAGAAACGGTGCACCACTTTTGATTGCCGGAAAATATCTGCGTCGTCCAAATATTGTTTCTGTATAGCCATACTCTCGAGCAAATTCCTTGGTTGACTCGAGGTATGCGGCAATGGTTGGGAATGTTTTGAAATAGTCTTCGTAGTACTGCGCTGCTTCGACACGAGTTGATCCCAAGTTTTTCTGCAGTGCGCTCACACCCATCCCGTAGAGTATGCCGAAGTTAATAACCTTGGCCTTGCGGCGCATATCGTTCGTCACCTCATGTGGTTCTACTTTGAACATCGCTGCAGCAACACGCGTATGGATATCTTCGGCTCGCTCAAAGGTGTCGATGAGTTGTTTGTCACGAGAGAGCATGGCGAGGACTCGAAGTTCAATTTGAGAATAATCACTCCCCACAAAGACATGTCCTTTGCGTGCCATCATCCCGTGACGGATCTCCTTGCCGCCCTCGCCTTTTGCGGGAATATTTTGCAGGTTTGGATTGGTCGAAGAAAATCGCCCCGTCGTCGTCCCGTGTTGCAAAAATGTCCCATGCACACAGCCGTCGTCTTTTACATGTTCAAGGAGCGCTTCGACATACGTACTGAGGAGTTTTTGCACTTCACGATGCTCAAGAATTTTTGCGACTACGGGATGCTCGTCGACAAGTGTTTCCAGTGTTTCTGCATTAGTCGTGTATGCGCCACTCGCCTTTTGCTTACCCTTTGGTTTGAGCCCAAGGGTCACAAACAAGAGTTCAGAAAGTTGTTTGGGAGAGTTGAGATTCACCGTTGTACCAGTGAGGCTACTCACTTCTTTTTCAATACCAGCAAGTTGTCCCTGCATGCGATCACGCAGTCCTTTGAAATAGTCTTGATCAATACAAATCCCCCACGCCTGCATGTCTGCAATGATCGGGATCAGCGGCTCTTCGAGTTTCTCATAGAGGTCAAGGAGATTTTTCTTTTTTAATTCTCCAAGAATTGCGTCGTATGCTTCTTGCAGTGTTTTCTTGCGAGTGCGATCGAGAATTGCGTCGTATCCAGGATTCGTATTTTCGGAATACAGTACCCAGAGCGCGATCGATGCGCGGCGCAAAAGTTCCGGATCCACTTCTTCGGTTGGACCAGTCTCCTCGAATGCAAAAAGTTTCTTGATGCGCGGAAGCAAACTTCGGAATTCATATTCAGTCACCGTCGCAAGCACTTTTTCTTGATTGATTGATTCACGATAGCTGTGTTCGGGCAATGTGTATGTCACTGGCGCATCACGACGGATTGTGGCAAGTGTCTTTGAAAAGAATGCATCGTCCTTGTGCTCGAGCAATATAGCGAGCATGCGATCAGAGAGTGCTGCTTTTTTTGCATTTGCAGGATCTTTTTCAATTGCCTCATAGAGTCCTTCGATTGAGCCAAATGTTTGGATGATAGTCGTTGCGGTTTTTTCTCCAATACCTTTTACTCCAATGATGTTGTCGGACGGATCTCCGCGAAGGCCTTTGTAGTCGACGAGCTGGAGTGGCTTGAATCCGTAGCGCGCAACAACTGCGTCTTCGTCATAGATAACAGTATCCGTGATTCCTTTTTTGAGTGTAAATACTCGGATCTTGGTTCCTTCGACAAGCTGGAGGGTGTCCATATCCCCCGACGCAATAATGATCGAAAGGTTTGGATCATTTCGGTATTGCTCGACAAGTGTCCCGATCACATCATCTGCCTCAAATCCTTCTGCATCCAAACACGGCACCCCAAATGCCTCAAAGAGTCCGCGCGAGCTCTGCAACTGCGCAACGAGATCATCTTCTGCTTTTACTCTTCCTTTTTTGTAGTCATCATATGCGAGGTGTCGAAAGGTGGGTTTCGGCAAGTCATATGCTGCGACGATATAGTCCGGTTTCAATTCTTCAACAATCCGGATGAGCATGGCAGTGATGCCATAGAGTGCACCAGTTGGTATACCTGCGGCGTTCGCAAAGTTTGGGAGTGCATGATACGCGCGATGAATGATCGCGTGTGCGTCGAGGATGACGAGTGTTTTGCTGTCAGATTTTTTCGCTGTTTTATTCATAAGGTTTTAATATGGCGCCCAGTTTCAGTATGCGAAATACTATATCGCTGTACACTTTCTGGAAGTGCATCGACAATTCGCTCTGGCCACTCAACGATCACAAGTGTGTTGGGTGTACTAATAAGTGTTTCCCAGCCAAGCGGTACAAGCTCTCCAACATCTTCTATTCTGTACGCATCAATATGTACTAACTGACTCCATGCTGGATCAGCAGTTTCGTAGTATTTTGCAATCACAAAGGTAGGACTCACGACTGTTTCGTGCACCCCTAGCTCTCGTGCGATCGCTTGGACCAGTGTCGTCTTGCCGGCTCCTAGGTCGCCAGTAAGTCCTACTACTGTCGCAGCGCCTTCTGTGGGCTGTATATGCTCGAGTACTGCCTTGGCGGTCTGTACGACTTCGGCTTCTGTATAGTGGAAATCCATATCCGGATTCTAACACAAAACACCCCCTTCAATTGAAGGGGGTGTTTTTGAGAGACCAAATATTACGCAGAGGTATTTTTTCGGTAGAGGTGTCGTCCGAGGACGATAAGTGCAAGAATGATGAGTATGAGAAGCAACCATCCGAGAAGTGTTGTTGGGAGGAATGCTCCGAACCCAAACACACTCGCTCCGAGGAGGTTAGGACAATCGTCAGACACCGTGATCAATGAGTATGCAATTGCATCTTCTTGAGCATGGGTATGAGTGTTCGTGTACACCACAGTTGCAGTTGCAACAGTGAGATTACCACGGATTGCAGTATCGTTTACTCGAGCGTGGATCGTGATCGTTCCCTGCTCTCCTGCACGTACGTTGCCCATATCAATCGTCAATGTTCGATCAACAACATCATATTCACCGCGTGAAGCTGAGAGGTATGAGATCTCCTTTGGATGATTGAATCGGAGTACGGTGTTTTCAAGTGTTTGACTTGAGATGTTGCGGTACGTGATGGTGTAATCCATCGCGCCGTTTACACACATGTGGTCATATGCACTTTCGACACGAAGCTCAAGGAGTGATGGAGCACTTTGTGCTACCACAACACTTGTCGTTGTCGGTCGTACAATCACTGGAGTTACAACTGTCGTTCGTGTTGTCTGAAATCGAACAGTATCGCCGTAGGCAGTACCATTTTCATTTCGAACAACTGCACGATAGTAGTACACACCACCTGGGACAAGTCCTGAAACAACGTCACTGTAGTACTGTGAGGCATCGCCACTTTGTACTGACTGCGCATTTGTTCGGTTGCCAAATGATCCGCTTGTGCCCCATTCAAACCATGCAGTAGTACTGCGAGTTGTATGAGGAACTGCGATACCATTCAATCGAGCCTGTGTGCCACCAAGGATGGCTGCAACAGTTGTGATCGCCTGTGGCTGTGAAGAAACTTCAACATTGTTTACGCGAACTGTCACAGTATCTGTTTCAGTATCGCCATTGTTACAATACACGCGAAGTGTGTAACTTGTTGTTGAATACGGACTCACACTCACTGATCCATCTTCGTTGCGCTCTCCTGAGAGAGAACTGATCGTTACGTAGTCGACATCCCCTGATGTATTCCATCGGAGTGTAGAACTATTTCCACGATCAATAGATGATGGTGATGCAGTGAATGAGTCAACCTCACACTGAGTGTTGTTTCGGTCATCAACGTTGATAGTAACGGTGTCTGTATCTCCAAGGTTGCCATTATCATCATACGCACGAAGTGTGTATGTGGTAGTACTTGTTGGATGTACAGTACGGTTGCCGTCAGCATTGAGTTCACCTGATACAGTACTGAGTGTGACATGATCACAGTCAGTTGTATTCCATGTGAGGTATGCTGAGTCACCTTCGTCGATTGAGTAATCATCGGCATCAAAGGTATTGATTTCACAATCGTTGTTTGTCTGGGTATTGTTGTTACTTACCTTAAACTGCGCAGTGATTGTTCCCTGAGTATCCCATCCTGGAGAAACGTTTCCGATTGGAAGACCGTCTCCAAAGAGAGCTGATTCATTTGACACAGTGTATCCACCTGACTGACCATGAATATATGCACGGACAGTTCCAGGGATAAAGCTGATCGTCTGACTAGAACCAAGAGTTACTGTTGCAGAACCTGTTGCCGGAGCAATCGTAGTTGATGCAACCGCACCCTTAAAGGTAATAGTTGTTCCAGCACTACTGTTTCTTGGAGACATACCAACTTGGGTATCTTCTGCAAGGGTCGCAGTTGAGTTATGGAAATATACCTGAACCCCAATCGTGTCGCCTGGGTTAGCAGTCACCGAAGTGTGCCAACATCCAGCGCCTGGTCCTGATTCACAACCACCATTTTGGGTGATGTTGGTAACCATGACCGTCGGCAAGTCGCCTGGGTCGGTATTAAATTTGTCTACTGCATACGCAACCTGGCTCGTCATAACGAAACCAAGAAGGATGAGCATTGTTGTAATAATCTTTTTCATATTTTTTATCATTCTCGTCTTTTAATTCGACTAAATACATCATATCATATTATAGAAATAAGTCAAGTATAGAAAAAGGCGACTCTGTAAAGAGTCGCCTTATAGATTTTCATGCAGAAACCACCTCAATATCCCCCACGTCCAACCAGACCGACGCTTTGAACAGACCTGCTGTTGTCATAAAGGCCATATGCCCCATTGTTTGTTGAGTTTACCCCACTGTACCCATTACCGTTTAGTAAAACACCAGTGTTATTGGGATAAATATGGGGGGCAAGTTGGCCACCACCATTGTCATACATACCTGGCTGGAATTGTCCGGCAATGTTGTTGAGGTTAGTACCTCCACTCCATGGAGTGTTCAGGTCATAGCCGTTACCACCTCCGTTATTACCAAGGATATTATTCCTGATATTGTACGTTGGTGCCATACCAAAGATTTGCATCTTTATTGTTGCTGGATTATACGCAGTTTTCAGACTCGATAAACCTATTGCGCCTTTGTAGAAAAGATCACCCACAGTATTTACCCAGTCAATCGCTCTTGTCTTTTGAACGTATTCGATTCTCTGAACTCCGTCTCCAGAATAATTTTGCCGACGATCGTCACGATCATCCCGGATGTTGAGTGTCGAAACTCCGCCCCCACCACCTGGAGATAACGTATTATTGTTATTCCCACTGACAGTGATGTAAATGTCTCCACCTGGATTTGAAGCGAACTTGGCATATGGATTTTTCTTAACCGCTACATATTCTTCAGGGTTTTCCGCTGGACCAGGATCTGGTTGCGGTACTTTCCCTACAATAGTAGTAGGTGACATCAGATTCGCACACTTAAGTGACATAAAACATTTGCCACGAAACCATAAGAATACTTCACCGGGTTCAGGATCTCTCCCTCCCCATTTGATTGTTTGAAGATCAGGGCTCCATCGTGACATTTCATAAGTTGAATTTTCACTTTTCATAAACCCTGTTGGGGCCGGACCAATCACCATTTCGTCATAAATTTGACGAGCGGTAATAGTAGAATCCTGGTGATTGTAACGATTTATATCCACTATTTTTTGTGGCATATCGTTTATCATAAAGATCCTGCTTTCCTCTCCCTTACCAAACCGGATAAATTCATCGTAAAGATCTCTCTTAAAATCTTCGAATGTTGCCTTAGTTGTCCCGTAAAAATCACGGTAATTTGTTCTGAATCCTCCGTGTTCACGGGGCGGATCCAGTAATGGATTTATTGTTGTTTCTGCATGTAGGATTTGTGATGCAAATAATATCAGCATCAGGATCCATTTTGAAAGAGCGTTCATAAAGAAAAATTTAATTGTTTACAATGTTGTGATTTCTTTTTATTTCTAACGTATCATAGCATATATAATAGATATTGTCAATCACCTTACCTGGACCATTTTCTGGGGTCAAATTAGCCCTTATGTTGGGTCATTTTAGAGGGACATGCGGTATACTATGAGCACAATGGTTCACTTTGATGAAGAAGAACAACAAAAGCGCTTTTCTACCCTTCGTACTGAGGAAGAAGAGGACTTGGTAGCAATGCTTGCACAGACACGATACGGCATTTCGTCAGTTGACCTCTCGGGACAACCTATCGACAACGATGCAATCCGTTTGATGGAAGAAAAAGATGCTCGCGCACTCGATGTTGCACCATACAAACTCATCGGCAAGAAATTGATGCTTGCAGTACGTTCTCCTGTCGCCGATGGCGCACTCAAGGCCAAAGAAATGCTTGAAGCCAAAGGCTTTGAGGTGACATTTGTCATGGCAAGTGAAAAAAGTATGAAAAAGGTCTGGAGTCGCTACGAAGATCTCTCATTTGCGACACGCTCTCGCGCAGGCGGACTTGATGTCTCTCCTGATGTGCTCGTCGAACTCTCACAAAAGATCAAGACCCTCGACGACGCCGTACGCGAAATCGAAACTGCACTTGCAGATGACTCAGGCGCACACCACCTCTCTCGCATTCTCGAGATCATCCTTGGAGCAGGGATCGGCCTTGGTGCATCTGACGTCCACGTTGAGCCAATGGAAGACAAAGTTGAGCTGCGGTTCAGGCTTGATGGTGTGCTTCGCGTCGTCACGTATTTCAATGCAGCAACCTACAAACAAATCAACACGCGTATCAAGCTCCTCTCCGGACTAAAACTCACAATCTCTGCCACTCCCCAGGACGGACGCTTCAGTGCATTCCTAGGGATTGGTGAAGAGCAAGTTGAAATCTCATTCCGAACATCGCTCATCCCTGGTGCGTATGGCGAGAGCATCGTGCTGCGTATCCTCAATCCCAAATCTATCCGTGTTGGTCTCGAAGACCTCGGTATCTCGGCCCCTATGTTCGAGATATTTATGCGGGAGATCAAAAAGCCAAACGGCATGATCTTGCTCACTGGTCCTACAGGGTCTGGTAAAACCACGACGTTGTATGCATTCTTGCAAAAGATCTACTCTCCCGAAATCAAAATTATCACCATCGAAGACCCGATCGAATACCACCTCGCCGGCATCACCCAAACTCAAACTGATCACAAAAAAGGGTACACATTCCTCGAAGGTCTCCGCTCAGCACTTCGACAAGATCCTGACGTCATCATGGTTGGTGAGATCCGAGATCCAGAAACTGCAAAAATCGCAGTTGAGTCTGCGCTTACTGGTCACTTAGTCTTCTCGACACTGCACACCAACAATGCCTCAGGTGTCATCCCCCGCCTCATCGACCTCGACGTGAATCCCAAGATTTTGGTGTCTGCACTGTCGCTTTCTATCGCACAGCGTTTGGTGCGAACACTCTGTACTGAGTGCAAATCAGAACGACCTGTCACTGACGAAGAAAAGAAATATATCGAACATATCTGGGACAATGCCGTTGCAAAAGGGAAAAATATGGAACAGTTTGGCGTCAAACGCGACATCACCACACTGTGGGCCGTGAAAGGCTGCGAACACTGCAACAACACTGGCTACAAAGGCCGTCTCGGAATATTTGAAGTGATCCAAAATGACGAAAGTATTGAAAAGATAATTATCAGTAGTCCGAGTGAGCGTGATATTAAGCATATCGCTGATGCGCAAGGCACACTCGACATGCGTGAAGACGGGTTGATCAAAATATTACAAGGAAAAACCGATTTTGCAGAAGTAAAAAGCGTTGTGGATTTGGATGATGAGAAATAAAAAAGCAGCCTATTAAAGACTGCTTTTGTTTTCTGAAAATTCTGTTTAATTACATAAAAGCTTTCCTGTATTGTTGCAATGTGTTGCCTTAACAGCATCTGGGCCCGGATTGTATAAATCCAGGAAAGGATGCGCCTTTGGATCAAAAACCTGTGTTTTTTCCATTATCTCTCTTCTTTTCAAAATATCTTTGATATCTCTTTTTATAGAAGCAGGATATGGATAAGTCTCAGGAATATTAACACTGTTTGTTGATTCAAGTTTCAATTTCCCAAGTATTGGCCGCAATTCTTCAGGCCACCAAAACTTCTTTTTTGAATCAGGATGGTAAGCAAAGCTTGTCAGAATTATTGCAATTGCAATGAGAATGTAATTTTTCATTTTATATTATTTAAATTTTGAAAGAAGTCGTTTCGCTTTTAATTGTTATGAAACAAAAAAGCTCTAATCTCTAAACAGTCCTTATAAGAACAAGTCGTTATAAGTAAGATGTCTTTATAGGATAGCACCAGTCGGAACCAAAGCGTCCTGCGCCGAGATCTAGAACCGTAGCTGACTGCTTAGAGATTAGAGCCTTCTTGATATACAATAGGTTTGTGAATGTCTGATGACAGCATAGCATATATAAATATTATGTCAACCCCTACACCCAACCCTCTCGAACGCGCACCTGACGAACAATTTTCGGATACTGTGTTGCGTCCGGGATCGTTTGATGATTACATTGGCCAGTCTCATATTAAAAAAAACCTGTCGATACTCATCGGTGCCGCAAAAGAGCGCGGACATTCCCCTGAACACATTCTTTTTTATGGTCCACCAGGGCTTGGCAAGACCACACTCGCACATGTTATTGCAAAAGAAGTTGGCGCAAACATTCGTGTAACATCTGGACCTGCGATTGAGCGCGTTGGCGACCTTGCAGCGATCCTTACCAACCTCCAACCAGGCGACATGCTCTTCATCGACGAGATCCATCGCCTCAACAAGGCGATCGAGGAAGTCCTCTACCCCGTCATGGAGACCGGCAAGATGGACATCATGATCGGCAAGGGCCCGAGTGCGCGCACGGTACAACTCGACCTTCCACCATTTACACTCGTCGGCGCAACAACACGATTTGGCATGCTCTCAGCTCCGCTTCGCTCTCGATTCTCTGGGGGCGCATTTCGACTGGAGTTCTACTCTGATGATGAAATCAGTACGATCCTTGGTCGCTCTGCAAACATCCTCGATATCAACATGCCAAAGGAAATGCTTGGTTCTATTGCGTCACGTTCTCGCCAGACTCCCCGCATTGCCAACTACCTCCTGCGCCGTGTCCGCGACTATGCGCAAATGCAAAAGAAAGATATTAGCGATGACTCAATCAAAGAAGCATTTAAACTCCTCGGCCTTGATGAAAACGGACTCTCTGCAAACGACATCCTTATATTGAAAACACTCAAAGAAAAATTTAACGGTGGTCCAACGGGTGTGAAAAACCTCGCAGCAGCAACTGGCGAAGATGAAGGCACCATCGAAGACGTCGTTGAGCCGTATCTGATACAGCTTGGATTGATTGAGAGAACATCGAGAGGGCGTGTGTTGAGTGAAAAAGGTAAGCAATATTTAGAAAATGCAGGAAAATAATCTCATTCTCGCCATAGATCCTGGATACGACCGCGTCGGCGTTGCCATTGTGGAGCCAGGGCGACCGTCGAAACTTGTGGACTCACTCTGTATTGAAACCAGTAAAAAAGATCTCCAAGAAGTGCGCCTGTTTCAGATCTATACACAAGTCACCAAGCTTATAGAAAAATACAGTCCCACCCATATCGCACTCGAAACACTCTTTTTCTCTGTGAATAAAAAGAGTGCGATGAAGGTTGCGGAGAGTCGTGGAGTGATCGTACTCATTGCAGGACAACATCATCTCCCTCTCATTGAACTCTCGCCACAAGAAGTGAAACTTGCGATGGCAGGAGTGGGCAATGCCGACAAAAAGCAGGTCCAAAAGATGGTAGAACTCACACTGAAAATTGATATTTCCAAAAGAATCGATGATGAAATCGATGCGATTGCGCTTGGATTTGCAGCCGCAGAAGCAATACGTGTTAAAAGCTTTCAATAAATACAAAAGTTCACTTGCAAAGAAAACAGTAGTTTGCTACAACATAGTGTATAAAAATTAATTTCAATTATTTCACCAATGACTACAGACGACGATTTTAAAGAATTAACAGGACCTGATGCACTCGATGTGAGTGCAGGCGATGCCGATGGTATTGTCGAAATCGATGAAGAAGAAGTTCCTGCAGTCGTCGAAGACGATGCTTTAGAAACTGATGGGTTTGGGCTCAACGGTCGTCCAAAAGAAGATGGTGAAGAAGCAGAAGACCCTGATGATGACTACTCTGCAATGGAAGCATTGCTCATGGAAGCAAACGGCTGGGAAGAACGATAAATAAAATCTCCTCATATCGAGGAGTTTTTATTTATTTCTTTTCTGCTCGTTTCTCGACACACTTGGGACAGAGACATCCTTTTGGTTTGATGTATTCGTTCCAGTATTCTTTGCCGTAGTCATAGCAGAGCTCTTCACCAGGAGCAATGTTCTTGATCGCAGAAATATACACACGACCTGCTGCAGTATCAGGCTCACAATTGGCGCGACATGAGTGGTTGATATAGCGTGCGATATTTTTGCGTGTGGTGCCATCGATGTGGCGATTGGATGATGTCTCAAAGAGATATCGTCCGCCACGTCGGTTTGCTTCGGCGGCAGTGATCACTTCTCCGAAGTATTCGATGACACAGTCGCCCTTTTTGATCGGTACCTTTGCAAAGAGACCGAGGCCATTGATGCCGCGTTTGACGACGAGGTCGTGTGGGGTTTTGTATTTGGGGACATATTTTGGGGATGACATGAGTGAAAAGTATACCTTATGCTCGCCATTTGGCGTAGATACCTGTCGAGAGGACGCGATCGCTCTCTGATTGAATAATACCAATATCACCATATGAAATAGTTCCTGTCGGCAATACTTCATGGAGAAGCTCTCCAAATGTTCGTGCGGAGTATCCTGATGCATAGCCGTTGAGGATGACGAGTTTTGCATTTGGTGAGAGGAGTTGTGGGATGAGGGTGAGGAATTCTTTGAGGGATTCTTCGATTTTCCATACTTCCCCTTTGGGGCCGCGACCAAATGCCGGTGGGTCCATGACGATGACTTCGAATGTTTCCTCGCGCTGTATCAAACGCTTTGCGTATTTAAATGCGTCTTCACAGATCACTCGAACTGAGTCTTTTGAAAGTCCTGACTGCAAAATATTTTCTTTGACTGTCTCAATTGTACTTTTGGATGCATCGACATGGGTTACTTGCATACCAGCGATCGCTCCGGCAACGCTCGCAGCTCCTGTGTATCCAAAGAGGTTGAGCATGCGCAACCCTGTGTGCTTCTTGCCAAGTGCGAGCAATTCTTCCCATTGATGTGAGTGCTCGGGAAATATACCGATATGTTTGAATCCTTTCAGTGAAAGCGCGAGTGTCATATCTTTCCAATCGATGTTCCATGATTCTCCAACACCATTTCCAAGCTTCCATCGCTCCCCTTTATCTGCCCAGACAAACTGTGCTTGTGCATCTACCCATGCGCTTGGATGTGAAGTATTCCAGAGTACTTGTGGATCAGGACGATCGAGGAGTACTCCACCGATGCGCTCAAGCTTCCTGCCATCTCCCGAGTCGATAAGCTCGTATTGATCCCACCCTTTTGTTGTCACATCTTCTCGTTTCATTATTTTTTAACTGCAGCTGCAAGTGCCTCGGGAAGTGTTGGATGTGTGAACACAAAGCCTTTGTCGATCAATAGTTGTGAGCTCACGCGCTGACTTCGTGTCAGTTCGCTCATAAAGTCGCCAAACAGTGCCTTCGCGATGAACTTTGGAATAGTACCGAGTACTCGTCGATGTATTGCTTGCCCAAGCATTTGCATAAACGTTGTGTGCATGACTTGCTGTGGTGCTGCAGCATTGACGAAGCCTTGGAGTGTCGACGTCTGAAGCGCAAAGAGGTAGGTGTTGACGATGTCGTCCTCGTGAATCCATGGCTGCCAAAAATCTTTTTTGGAAAGCTTTAAAAGAAATCCAAATCGTGCACTTCGACGCAACTGGGCGATCATGCCGCCGTGCCCCACGACTGGCGCAGTGCGTATACAGACAACACGTGTCCCAAAGCTCTCTGCCTTGTGTGCTTCTGCTTCCCATGCAGCCACAACATCGGCGAGAAATCCGCTGCCTTGCGGTGAGCGCTCTGTGAGTTCTTCACCTCCTCGCTCTCCATAAAACCCAACTGCAGATGCATTGATGAGGATGCTCGGTCGGCTCGTTGCCCCCTGCATGCTCTCGACGATATGGCGCGTGCTTATGATACGACTGTCGCGAATTGCCTTCATCTTTTCAAGGGTCCATT
Organism: uncultured Candidatus Saccharibacteria bacterium; assembly: GCA_964474435.1. Lineage (GTDB taxonomy): Bacteria > Patescibacteriota > Minisyncoccia > Phycocordibacterales > UBA9973 > UBA4124. The sequence goes on from CAYYSI010000002.1 coordinate 96,243, forward strand.
TTTTATTGATTGGCTCGCCGACAAGGTTGATGACTGCATCGGTGTGCTCAAGTACGTTGAACGGGAGCTGCTGCGTCGTGATGTCGCATTGGATGAAGAAGAGTTGGGCATGGGTAAAGACTGGCGGGAAGCGATCAACGACGATCACGGTGTCCCCAAGGGCGAGAAGTTTCTTTGCGAGTTGGGTTCCGATGAAGCCAGAACCTCCTGTAAGGACAATAGTCATAATAGTCTAATGGTATCACGCGCCTCCATAGCCGTATGTGGTACACAACAAAATAGCCCTGGCGTCATCTTTTCCCGGAAGTAGATCTTGGTATAACACTTTGTGCATGTTGCAGAACAACAATCCCAAGGCTCACTTCCGGGTTTTGCAAAACCTATGATCTAGGCTAGTATGCGGCGTATGGATACCTTCCTCGATATCGCCGAAACCGTGCTTTTGGCAATACTCAACTTTGCATACTTTGTGATACTCTCACTGATCTTTTTGCCTGCGTTTTTCATCGTCACCTATCTCCAAAAAACATGGGAGGAATCGATGAAAAAGACACTCGGGCTCTAGACTATTTTGATAAATCGATTTTTACCAACCTTGTAGGTACCCGTGAGTACAACCGTCGTGTCGGTTATTTTTTCTTTTGATTCAAAATCTGAAATAGCTCCTGCTTCAACAAGTCTGCGGAGCGCGCTTTTGGATTCAACGATTCCTTCATCAATGAGCAGGGTTTCGAGTGTGCGACCCTTGCCGACAAATTCGGTAATCGCATCACTTACTTCTCTCTGTTGAAATGTCGCCACAAATGCAGCTTCGGCTTTGACGGCATCAGCATCACTTGTACAAGTTTTCACAATTTCAAATGCCAAGCGCATTTTGATGTCGCGTGGATTGATACCCTTTTGCAATTCGTCTGCAATATTTTTTACTTGTGTGAGCGTGTAGTCAGTGCAGAGCTCAAACCCTGAAAGAATCATACCATCGGTCCATGACATTACTTTTCCATAAATGTCTGCAGGTGTATCGGTAAATGCAATCATATTTCCTTCACTTTTTCCCATCTTTTTGCCGTTTGCATCTGCGAGAAGCTTCATTGTGATGACAAACTTTTCTTTATTCTTTAGCTGTTTGAGGAGTGTGCGTCCTGCAAGCATATTGAAGAGTTGATCGTTGCCACCAACTTCTCCATCAACATCCATTGCGACCGAATCGTAGCCTTGCATGAGTGGGTACATGAACTCGTGTATGTAAATTGGTTTCTCTTCCTCCATGCGTTTCTGGAACATGTCGCGCTTGAGCATTTGGTCCACTGTCATGTTGGATGCGAGTGATAGTACATCTGCAAACTTCATCTTGCCGAGCCATTTATTGTTGAACTTCACCGTTGCAGCATTTGCACCAGAGAAACGAATAAATTTAGAAGCCTGTTTTTTGTATAGCTTGAGATTGGTTTTGATTTCTTTCTCAGTCAGTTGTGCTCGTGCAGCACCTTTGTCAGTTGGATCACCAATGCGAGCAGTGAAGTCTCCGATCAGAAAGATGATCTTGTGTCCAAGGTCCTGGAAATGGCGAAGCTTGCGAAGCGTAATCGCATGCCCAATATGGAGCGTTGCTGCGGTCGCATCATACCCACAATATATCGTGAGTTTCTTGCCACTCTTGAGTGCTGTCTCCACAAACCCCTTACTTGGTAATATCTCCGCAACTCCCTTCTCAAGCAATGTCTGAATTTTCTCCTCCTTGTCCATGTGTTCCATATATGGAGAGATTGTAGCATTTTCTATTATAGGTGGATATTTGTATACTATCGGTATGAAACGTATCTTTACTCGGCTCCATATATACCTCAGTCACCACTCATTCCTCTATGCCCTCATTGTTGGCATTGCCATCGTCCTCTTTTGGCGCGGCGTGTGGCACACAGTAGACCTCCTCCATCTCTATATCAGTCACTATCATGCAACTGCGAGCATCGACTTCTCTGAGCATCCATGGTGGGACGGTCCTCTCTCATTCGTCGTGGGCTGTATCGTCTTGTACATCTCTCGCGCATTTGTCTCAAGCTTCATCGGTAACGAACTCATCCTCTCGGGCCTCCGCACAGAAAAAAAGATCACTCGCCAGACTGACTCAGACCTTAAGACAGAAGTCACAGCCATCTCCGAGATCAAAGAAGAAATCGAAACCATCACCCGCAAACTCGGCGACCTCGAATCCCAAATCAAAGATCATCATACATAAAACCAGATTGTAAGGAAGTGATGAACCGCTTCGTCTTCTATAAATAGCTTTATTTGCTATGATAGCTAGTATGCCAAAGAAAAAACACTCACTTAAAGAATGGTTCAAAAACCTGCACTGGAAGAAGATCTGGTTCATCTGCCTTACAGCATTTTTCGTCCTTGTAGGATTCGGGTTGATATGGGCTGCGACGATCAGGCTCCCTGATGTCTCGACATTTGAGGCTCGCAAGATTGCAAATTCGTCCAAGATCACCGACAAGACCGGCGAAGTCGTCCTCTATGACATCAACCAAGGTGTGCGACGTACCGAGATCCCTTTTGATCAAATGGGTGACAATATCAAGCACGCAGTTGTCTCGATCGAAGACGCGCACTTTTATACCCACAAAGGTATACGTCCAACATCGATCATCAGAGCGATCTTTGTAAACATTTTCTCAGGAAGCTTCTCACAAGGAGGTTCAACTCTCACACAACAGATCATCAAAAATACCCTCCTCAACACTGATAAGACTGTCGTGCGCAAGTTTAAGGAATGGGTACTCGCAATCAAACTCGAGCGACACTTCACCAAGGACCAGATCCTCACAATCTACCTCAACGATGCACCATTTGGAAGCACGATCTATGGTGTTCAAGAAGCATCCAAGGCATTTTTCCTCAAGGATGCCAAAGACCTCACTGTTGCAGAGAGTGCGTACCTCGCCGCAATGATGCCTGCACCGAGCTACTACTCCCCATTTGGGAAACATAAGGACAAGCTCGATGAACGCAAAAATCTCGTGTTGTCCAAAATGAAAGAATATGGACACATCACCGACGAGCAGTACCTCGCCGCAAAGACTGAGACAGTGACATTCAACATTAGTGCATCCAACAGTATCAAGGCTCCACACTTTACGTTTTGGATCCTCGACTACCTTGAACAAAAGTATGGGAAAGACGTGATGGAGAGTGGAGGCTTTACGATCAAGACAACGCTTGATTTCGAGATGCAGCAAAAGGCAGAAGAAGCAATCGCACAATACGCCGAGTCAAACCTCAAGAAATACAATGCATCAAACGAAGCACTTGTTGCAATCGATCCTACCACTGGGCAAATACTCGCAATGGTTGGTTCAAAGGACTACTTCAGCAAGGACATTGATGGAGCGTACAATATCGCGACTGCAAACCGACAACCGGGTTCATCATTCAAGCCATTTGCATATCTCACTGCATTTGCTGAAGGGTATACCCCAGAAACCGTACTCTTTGATGTACCAACAGAGTTTTCAACAAGTTGTGATGCGAGTTCAAACCCAATCAATGGAAACACTGCAAAGGATTGTTATCACCCACAAAACTTTGATGGGAAATTCAAAGGTCCTATTTCACTCCGAAGCGCAATTGCAGAGTCACGCAACGTACCATCTGTGAAACTCCTCTACCTCGCAGGAGTCGATGATGTCGTGAAAAATGCGCACGCACTTGGTATTACAACACTTCAAAATCCAAAAGAAATCGGTCTCTCGCTCGTACTCGGAGGTGGCGAAGTTACCCTTCTCGATATGACGAGCGCATACAGTACGTTTGCAAACAGTGGCCTGCGCAATCCAGCAACTGGCATCCTCTCAGTCACTGATCACTCTGGCAAAGTACTCGAGGAGTTTGAACCTGACACCCAACAAGTGATTGATAAAAATGCAGTGCTAACACTCAATGATGTCCTCTCTGATGCAACTGCCCGTGTTCCAACCTTTGGGTCATCAATCACGATCCCAGGTGTTGCTGTGAAAACTGGTACCACCAACGACGATCGCGATGCGTGGATTATGGGCTATACTCCTACACTTGCAGTGGGTGTATGGTCTGGAAATAATGATAATAAATCGATGCACTCTGGTGGTGGTGCAGTCTCTGGACCAATCTGGAAAACATTTATGGAAGGATATCTCAAAGAACATCCCTCACCTGCATTTGAAAAACCAATACCTGATCCAGAGTACGACTCCCTTAAACCAATCCTTCGTGGCCAATGGATGGGAAACCACGCAGTTGAGATAGATAGTGTGACCGGACTTCGTGCAACTGATGCCACACCTGCAGCCTCTCGTATTGAAAAGATTATTACTGATGTCCAAGACATCTTGTACTGGGTAGATAAAAAAGATCCACGTGGTCCTGCACCAAGCAACCCGAACTCTGACCCACAATTTCACCTTTGGAATCCTCCAGTACAGACATGGTGGGCAAACAACTACAGTAACTATCCTGGAACAACATTTGCTGATATCCCGACTGGATATGACACTGTCCACACCAACGATACTGCGTCAACGATCACGATCAGTGGAGTCTCAGGTGAAATGAGTGCACAGACTCCGACTGTTATTTCTGTGGGAACAACAGGACAATACCCACTCACGTCAGTTGATCTCTTTATTAACAACAAATACCTCACCACTCTCTCGTCTCCATATCGTCTCATCTTTACTCCATCTGAGTATGGCTATAGTAGTGGCACCTACACACTCAAAGCAACAGGGACTAATAGTATTTTCTCAAAACAAAGTACTGAAAAAACATTTACCGTTATCTAATCGACGAAACCTTAATCTGTTTTTCACGAAGCGCTTCGATAAGCGCTTCTTTTTTTAACAAGATTGCCATCTTTACTGGAGGTGCGGCGTTGATGTAGAGCACACCACTTTTTAGTGTTATACCATCTTTGGAAAGAGAGATATGGAGTATTGAAGCAACACACTCAATCACGACATCTTTGTACGCGTGTTCGGCATCGATTTTCTTTTTAAGGTTATGAAGGATACTGTCAAAAAGTGACATAGATGTTAACGATTGGTTGGCATCAAGAGATAGAGGAAACTTGTGTCATTTACACTACGCACGACGATCGGTTTATTGGGAGTAGTAAATGAGAGTGAGACACTATCACCTGGAAGCGCTTGAAACACATCGAGGAAATACTTAAGATTACAAACAACTTCGATCGGATCACCCTGGACAACTGAGTCAATAATAGAAAGTGATGAGCCGACGTCACTATTTTTAGAACTAATGCTGATCTGTTTTGATTCGGGATTGATCATAAATATGACTTGGAAAAATTTATCCGCGAATATAGTGGAGAGTTTGAGAGTGTTGAGGAGGTCTTGCTTCATCACGACGACCTTTGTATTTTCTTCTTTTGGGATAATAAGCTGATATGGGGGAAATCCTCCATCAATGAGCCTAGATGTGAAATAGACACCATTTCCGCTCACTGAGAGCTGATTGCGAGTATATGAGATACGAGCAGTGTCTCCACAGACTTCGAGTGCACGAAGGAGATCGGCAATATTTTTATATGGAATTAAAATCTTGGAAATATCAGGGAAGTTTTTAATGACAACCTTTTTCTCTGCGAGGCGGAATGAGTCAGTTGCAACGAGATAGAGTGTGCCTCCTTCGGCATAAATATAAATACTTGAGATTTCGGGTTTGATCTCACTCACTGCTGCTGCAAAGTACACTGACTTGATCGCGTCTTGGAGGACTGTTGTCTTTATTTCTACAACATCTCCTTCAACTACTGGAAGCGCTGGGAAATCTTCTGGAAGAAGGGACTTGATGACCGTGGTCGTCTTTTGGGAAGTGATGGTGAGATTATCGTTTTCGAGTGTGAGTGTTACATCGCCCGTGAGGTTACTGCAGACATTGGCGAGGATATCCCCTTTGATCACGACAACACCATCTGTTTCGACTGCTGCTGCGATCTCTACTTCAATACCGACAGTGAGGTTAGTTGATCGGATCTTGATAGATTTACCTGTGGCCTGCAAAAGAATGGAATGAAGAATAGGAAGCGTGAGATGTTTACCCGTCATGCGATCAGCGAGTGTTACGGCATTTTTGAGTTTTTCTACTGAACAAGTAACTTTCATAATAATTCAACTAAGCTTCTAATATAGAGTGTGGATTGTGGATATCTCTTCAAATACCGTTATATTTCAATAGTATTTTCAGAGACATGACTGTGAGTAAGTATTGAGTATCTTTGATAACTATTTTCAGAGACACTTACTATACACAGTTCTTCCAATACATTCTCACTTCATTTCCTCGACATATCCACATCATTTAAACATGATACGGATATCTTCGAGTTCTTTCATGAGATGTGGGTCGCGATCAAGTTCATTTTTAATTTTTTCATAGGAGTGAATGACAGTGGTGTGATCTTTTCCACCAAGTTTTGCACCGATTGATGGATAGGACTCATTGAAGTCTTCTCGAAGGATAAACATGATCACTTGGCGAGCTTTCACAATCTCTTTACGGCGTGTCTTTTCATAGATCACTCGCTCATCAAGGTTGTAATACTCAGAGATCGACTTCACAACTGTGTCGACCGATACAACTCGTCGTGGTTTAACGCTATTTTTAATCAATACCTTCACCTCAGTCAAGCTTATCGGCTTTTGTTTGACCTCAGTGTGCACTGAAATGACATTGAGTACACCTTCAAGCTCTCGAATACTACTTGTCACAACTGAGGCAATATAGAGGAGGACGTCTTCGTCGAGTGGGTGCGGGAGTTGGGCACTCTTTTCGCGCACAATCGCAAGTCTACTCTCGAGATCAGGCTCTTGGATGTCGATAGTCATACCGGCATTGAAGCGAGTCTTGAGACGGTCTTCGAGGCCAATAATATGGTTTGGGTGTTTATCAGAAGAGAAAATAATATTTTTCCCCTGCTCATAGAGCGCATTGAAGAGATGGAAGAGTTCTGTCTGGGTCCCCTCCTTTCCTGAGACAAATTGAATATCATCAATAATAAGAACATCAACCTTGCGGTATTTTTCACGGAAGGTATTGGTACGATTAGTTTGAACAGAACTCGTATAATCATTCATAAATTTCTCCGCAGTAGTATAGAGGACGCGCTTATCAGGAAAGAGTCGCTTCATCTCGTTCCCTACTGCTTGAGTGAGGTGGGTTTTACCAAGACCGCTCGCACTATAGAAAAAGAGTGGGTTATACGCGTGTTGTGGGTTTTTCACGACTGCTTGGGCTGCGGCATACGCAAGTTCATTAAATGGTCCAACAACAAAGCGATCAAAGGTGTATCGAGGGTTAAGGTTGTCGTCGCGGTTAATATAGACTTGTTGGAGTGGAAGCTCAGGCTTTTCTTCAATACTTTTTGGTTGTACTGGTTGTGGAGCAGAGATTTGGCCGATAATGAACTCAATCCCTCGGATATGGTCCAAGTGGTCTACAATCGTCTTTAAGATGAGTTTGTGGTACTTGGTGATCATCCACTCACGGACGAATTCATTGGGGACAGTGATGTAAATGATCCCCTCTTCCTCTTTATTGATTGCAGTATTTTTAAACCAAGTAGTGAAGTTTGCCTTGGTGACCTGAGGTTCGATTTCTTGTAGGCAAGTCTCCCAGAGTTGTAATACTGATGTATCCATAATTTCGTATCCCTATCATACCGCACATCAACACTATTGTTGAAAGTGGGGAAAACATGTGAATAGTGTTGATTATAGCAGAATTACCACAGGACTAGAGAGACTTGATTACTTCCCTACTATTGTGTATAGTGTTGCTACTTTATGTCACAAACCTACCAGCCAAATAAGCGAAAACGAGCAACAACACACGGATTTTTGGTCCGCTCTGCCTCTGTAGGTGGCCGCAAAGTCCTCAAAGCACGTCGCCAAAAAGGCCGCGCCAAGCTCGCTGTCTAACCCCTCTCCTATGCTTCCTAAAACAGAACGGCTCTCTCGTGCTCAGTTCTCAGAAATCCTTACAAATAAAGGCTTTTTGACCATTTATAACCGTCTTGGGACGCTCAAATATGTGCCTTCTAGTACTAAACAAGCACTTTCTGTAGTCACCAGTAGTAAGCATGAGAAAAAGGCCGTAATCCGCAATAAGCTCCGCCGCCGCCTGTATTCCCTATTTGGGAAGGAAAAACGCGCTATAACGGGCATTTTCTATACTGCAAAGGGGTCATATGCGTTCAGTTATCCTGAAATACAAACACTTTTTAATGAATTACTCAAAAAGACTACTAAATAAGGCCGCAATCGGTCTGATCCATGTCTACCGAGCTATTTTGTCGCCCTCAGTGGGAATCCTACGCATCTCACCTTTCTATCCTCGCCCAAGCTGCATCTTTTATCCGACATGCTCGGAGTACGGGATTGAATGCTTCAAAAAGTACCCATTCCTGACTGCGGTACGAAAAACAGCGAACCGTGTCGGGCGCTGTCACCCGGGGAACGAACCGAAGGTGGACCTACCCTAATCCATTGCCATTTCGAGGTCTACGGGTACAATAGACGGATGCATACCCTTTGGAATACCTTTATCTACAACCCGATTTACAACGCACTCATATTCATCGCCCAGCACGTCACACTCCAAGACGTCGGGCTTGCGGTGATCCTCGTCACCATCCTTATCCGTTTCATCCTCCTCCCTCTTTCCAAGAAAAGTATTGTTGGGCAGTACAAAATGCGCGCACTTGAACCAAAGATTAATGCAATCAAGGCACAGGGTCTCTCAAAAGAAGAAGAATCAAAGGCAACCTTTGCACTCTACAAGACTGAAAAGGTCAATCCATTTTCTGGATGTCTCTATCTCCTCATCCAGCTCCCCATCCTTTTTGCGCTCTATTTTGTTTTCCGAAATGGTGTTGATCAGCCGACACATCTCTACTTGTTTTTGAGTACAGAAGGACTCAAGAATACACTTCTCGGGCTCGTCGATATCACCAAACCATTCATCCCCTTTGCAATCCTTGCGGGTCTCACCCAAGGTATCCAAGCGTTCCTCACACCAAAGCCGCCTGTCAGTACTGATAATGGGTTCCAAGGTCAATTTGCAAAGAGTATGGCAGTCCAGACCAAATACATCTTGCCACTCATTATTATATTTATTGCAACCAAGCTTGCTGCAGCAGTTGCACTCTATTGGTCTATCACCAACATCTTTTCCATCGTTCAAGAGTTGTATTTCCGCAAGCAAATTGCTCGCAAAGCTACTATCAGTTAATAGCTATATTGCCAAAGGATACCTGTTTGTTTGTCGATGAAATACGCGACTCCAAGTGTTTCATCTACAGATAGGTTCGTCATGTCATATGAAGTGCCACTATTGTCGTACAGTGTGTCGTAGAGCGCAGCACTCGTGTAGATGCGATAGAGTTGGTCTGAGAATGTCACTGTGCCTTGGTACCACGCATCAGGATATGCTGCCTCTGGGACACTTGTGTTCCCTGCACAGATGAGGTCTTCGCTTTTGAGCCATGTGCATTTCTCGGGCAGTATTGTGAGACTGAGATTGCGAGTCGTATTCGTTTTAGTATTCAAAAGTTTGGTGACAAAGCTGTTGCCAGAGTTTTGTGAATAGATGATGTAGGTACCACTTGGACTGACTGACGCAGTGAGGCCGTTGATGTTGCCGAGCACACGACGAAGTTTCTTCTCAGTGGTATCAACTCGATACAGGAATCCTGGCACTTGTGCACTTGCCTTGGTTTGCAAGTATATACTTTTTGCTGTTGGCCACGAGAGTATCCATTCGCGAAACGGGGTGCGGAGAATATCAATCTTTTTAGTATTGACTGTGTTTGTCACTGATAGGAGTGCACCATTTGTCTCATTGGTGATACGTGCGACCTGTGCGCCATCAGGAGATGGAGCAAGGGCCGAGATGTTGTCCGAGAAGTACAATCCTTCTTTTTGAGTACGGGTGTTATCTGGGTTTGGCGGAGGAACTGGGACACTATAGGTCGCAATCGTGCGCTGGTCTGCGCGCAAGAATCGAAGGAGTGCTGTTGCAAACTTGTCTCCAAATGAGGCTTCGTAAATGTTTGGAATATACACGTTTGAAATCTGGAGCGGCATAGAGCTATCCTCGATCTCGTACACGTAGCCGTTGCTGCGTGCAACATAGCGCAGGAGGTGTTTCGTCGTGATCTGTGTCGTTGGTTTAGATTTGGGAATGCTCGGATCGGCAGGAATAGTGGTTGTGACCGTTGCAGTGTATGCACTAAAACCTGCGACTGCATCAGGACTCAGCTGTTTGAATGGAGATGCGATAGGGGTGGTATTTTCGGCAACAGTCTCAGCTCCTGTTGGGAGAGTGCCGGGAATGTTGGGGGTTGTATTTGCGCCTATTGGGAAAAAGGCACCAAAGTCAGTAACTGCTGGTATACCATCCTCTGTCTGATGACGCTTGGCATAGATGTACCACCCAACACTCGCAACAACGAGGAGTCCGAGAATAATAAAAAAGATTTTCCGCATGAGAGTATTGTACTACAATATTAGTTTCCAATAACCACTTGTGTTCCGGTTTTTATATATGGAAGCAGTGCTTCTATATCAGCGTTTTTCATTCGAATACACCCATTTGTTCCACTAAGGGTTCCGTTTTTATTACCGTGCATACCAATCCCTCTCTCACCATTTTGCATAGGACTTAGGTGAAAGAAAGCAGCTCCCATGTTTGAACCTTGGGCATTAAATACTGGTTGCCCAGGTTTTTTTGGTGTTCTTATGTCTATAATTTTCCAAGTACCGATTGGTGTTTTTTTATCTCCTGTTTGTGCTTGTCCAGGGTTTGCAAAGCCATTGATTCCATGTCCAACATCAATAATATTATTTGTATCTACCGCCGAGCCTTTTTTAAGTCCAATAACCATCCTGTTATTTGTATATATTTTGAAATATGAAATTTCCCACCCTTCATTTTTAATTTTATTAACAACATTTGTTACCGCAGGAGAAATAGATGCATCTTTTGAATAAGTAACTTTTCCTGATTTGAAATCAGCTTCTTTGGAATCGTCACCAGCATCAGGATAATCAACAATTTCTACCCCAACCTCCACACTCGCAACATTGATACTATTCGAAACCAATTTTGGATTAATAGTATTGAGTATGAGGTATGCAGAGAGTGCTAAAAGCAATCCCATAAGTGCAGTAAAGAAACCACTTTTGGCACTTGCCTTGAGGAATGGCACATCAGTGACGAGGTATTGATAGCCTTCGTACATAAGTCGGAGTACAAGTACAACTGCCGTGAGGCCAATCAATGTTTTGAACGCAAAATTGAGGAAACCATTGATGTCACAGATTGCGTCTTGGGGAACTTTTTTATCAAGCTTTTGTTGTGCACAAAGATCAGGATCCATAAGCACTGATAGTCCTGGCCATGGCGCAAGCAGGTGGTAGCTTTTTGCATCGAACTCAGTCTGCTCTTTGACACTTCCCGCAGGGGTGTATCCAGTAGAACTATTGAACCTATCATCCTTTGTTGCGAGGACAGTGTTCCCTGTTTTGATGGTCTGGCGCATATAGTAGAGCGTATTTGGAGTAAGTCCGCCAAGATTCCAGTAGTATGAACCATCATCGTTTACACCTTCTGTCGACCCATTTGTTGTTGTGTGTGCGATAGCGAGTGCTGCCCCAGTGAAACCTCCTGATTGTGATGTGTAGAGTAGTTCAACTTTTAGGCCATTAATATAAGGATATTTTGTTATATCGATTTTTCCAGAAATAACCGCTTTCTGTCCATCACTACTTGGAGTTACTTCTTTTGGCCATGTATAAAAATTTGCTGTCCCCCCGGTTCCTGTGATCGCAACAGCAGTATCAGATGCATTTACTGGAGCCCCAATATTTGTAGATATTGTTCCGATAGTCGGAGCCTGTGGCAGCTTCATCGCATGCAAATAGTATGTGTAGTTATTTTTGTATGCACCGCCACTTATCTGCCACACTACTTTGCCACCAACTGCTTTCTTGCGCATGTCAGTTGCGAATGTTGGAGAAGCGCTGTTAGGTGCAGGAACAGGTGCTGCATTGTCGTAGAGCTCAAACTCACTGACAGTGTCGGTCACACCCGTCATTGTCACAGTGATCTCTGTCGCAGACACGACTGCAGTGAGAGGATAGAGCGAAGCAACCACAGATTTTGTTGGGATCAAAAAAAGAATGAGCGCGATGGGAATGAAGAGTGATTTAAAAAATGAATTCATATTAGTTAAATAGAAGCGTAAACTGTTTCTCAATATGCTGCAAGCTGTACGCGACAGTCGTGATCGCAAGATTGATGGTGCTTTGTACGGCAGTATTTGGACGAGAGAGACCTATTTCGTTTGCACGACTTGGGGTTACGGTTTGTCCATCGATGGTCATTGCAAATGAGAGATTGTTGAGAATGCCCTGTGGTGCGCTAAAGTAGTATGGTTCGAAATGAAGCACAATACCCGTTTGCGTAAATGGGATAGTTTTGTTGTAGCCATGGGCATAGTCAACAAAACCTTCCCTGTTTTGATACGCAACAAGCGATGGAGACTGGAGTGCGGTCACTCGAGTAAGTCCTGTACCTGCAAAGACGCCGCCAGAGAGCGACACCTCAGTAGTTTCTTGGGGAGTGAATTCGTTTTGTGTAACAAGAAGGCTTGATTTGTTGTATCCAGATTGTTCGGGTACGGCAGAGCCGTTGCGTGACCAGGTATAGGTGACTCCGCTTGGAGCACTTGCCGAAGGAATCGCCGTAAATCGCAGGAGTCCATTGACGGGCAAGAGCGCCTTCCCTTTATAAAATGGCGGCGTATACGCATCTGCTGCTTCCCAGAGTACGTCCACACTTGCTGGGCGAAGTACGACACTCGTGCTCGCATTTTCGATACCTGAACCACTTGCATTCATAGAGACCACACCTGTTGCACCACTTGCAGGAGCAATGACACTAACCGTCGTTCTCCCTACACCTCGTGCAATGACGACGTTGTTGTACGTCCATGTGATAGAGGCTTGGCTGAGGTCTGCACTATAGCTTGATGCAGTGAGTGTTACAGTACTCCCTGGTTCGGGGTTGTTGGGTATGACATCAATAGAGATATCTGTACTAATTTGTGCTCGTGCGACATGAGGAATGAGCAGTGCTCCAACAATGAGCATGATCGACCATATATATTTCATGCATCTAGTATATCATCGAGTACCGTATCCGAATATGTATCGCTATCGGTTCTGTTCGCTAAATTCTTTCTTTGCGGCACGTATGGAGATGACTTGGGATGGGTCAGATGTGATGATCTGGTCTTCGGTATATGATGCAATGATTTTGATCGCGACATGTTTGAGTCCGGCAAAGAAGATGCCCTCTCCGACACCACTCTCGAGCAAGAGAAACTTCTCTTCATCAGTGAGGTTGAATGTTTTCTGGAGTACATCCATAGTTGAGGGAGATTGTTTGAGCAAAAGTTGGATCGATGAGTTGGTGACGATTGGTACGCCATACGGGCTCTTCATGAAGTCCCCCACGTCTTGGGTGATAGTACAAAGTCCGAGATAGTATTTACGGCCTCGCTTTGCGATTGAGTACAGGAACGATGCAGTGTCGTCTGACTTCATCATCCACCACGCCTCATCCACCACAAGTAGACGCTTCTTGAGTTCTTTGCGCACTGCATTCCAAATGAAGTGCGTGACGATGTACATCGCCGCTGGCTTGAGATCGTCTTCCATGTCGCGCACAGAGAACACGACGAACTTTTTGTTGATGTCGACGTTTGTTGGTTGGTTGATAAATGTTGCCCATGAGCCGTGTGTGTATTTGGTGAGACGCTGAAGTATGGACTCAGTCCCCTCCATACCAGAGAGCACCATTTCAAAGTCAGAAAGGAGTGGCGGTTCGATTGTTGCGAAGTCGCTTTCGGGTGTGATGTCTTTCAATGAATACGTTTCGGTAATCGCACGGTCGATGATCGAGTCTTCTTCAGGACTTAGTCCCCCAAGCATGATACGAAAGAGTCCGACAAGGTTGATGATGTTGGAGCGAAGTACATCTGCTGGGGACTCGTCCACACGAGGTATTGGCAGGTCAAATGGATTGATGTGGTTGTCAGACGAAAGTGAGATATTGAAATATCGTCCCCCGATTGCTTCTGCGAGGTATTCGTATTCGCGCTCTGGGTCAATGACGATCACGTCGGTATCAAACATCAGCGTTCGGATAATTTCAAGTTTAGTCGCATAACTTTTTCCGGCACCAGACTTCGCAAAGATGATGGAGTTGTAGTTCTCAAGTGAAAAGCGATCAAAGATCACAAGGGATGAGTTGTGACGGTTCACACCATAGAGAATGCCAGTGTCCCCTGTCAGGTCAAATGATACGAAGGGAAACATACTCGATATTGGTTCAGAGTTGAGCTTCTGAGTGATACCAAGCTTGTCAGTCCCAAGTGGTACGACGGTTTTGAACCCATCTTCTTCTTGAAAGAGCGCCGGTTTGATGTAGATCATCTTGGATTCGAGCATGCTCTTGATCTCGCTCTCGGTGCGGAAGAGATCATTTTCATTGTCGGCATAGATCGAAATATAAAAGCCGATGTTAAACATCTTTTCTTGGGCTTGAGTGAGATTGTCACGGAGTTCTTCGAGGTCTTGGTACGCAGTATCGAGCATTGGGTCGCGCACAAGTCCCTTTTGCTGGCGGACGATGATCTGACTTTCTACCTCTGCAATTTTCTTTTGGAAATGTTTGAGGAGCTCAGAGGTCTCGATCGGGTTGACGTAGATTGCCACATCAAAGATCTTGTCGAGGTTGATGATTGGCGTGAACCAGTTGTCGGTGAGGTATCGTGGGTATGCGATCACAAAGAATGTGCGCACGGTCTTGTCACCAATGCGCATGGACTTGGGCGTGATCTCGATTGCAGACGGCGCGATCTTGTCTGCGAGCTCCATGGTCGCCCATTCATACACTTCTTCGGGAAGAATAGGGAGTTTTTTATTTACTTTTTTGTCGTTCGATCCAAAGAGTGCCATTACTCCTCAAGTATACAATACTATTGTCCTTTTGCTTGTGTTGTGTTCTCTCCAGGGTTGAATGTTTTGTACAAAAGCTCAATCACTTCTTCGGTGCCTAGTTGTGCAACACGCAGCCCCACACGCGACAGTCCTTGTTCAACGACACTCACGCGCTCTTCGAGCTGACTTCGCTGTTCTTCGAAATCACTCACGGTCTGTGTTGCTGTGCTTGTCTTATTAAAAAATGAAAACACTTTTGCAATACCCTTTTGCTGACTGAGGATTGGTGGGATATATGGGATCACGACGAAAAAGGACTTGCGCATGATGTTGACCTGATCGGTGAAACTCTGAATGAACTGAATGTATTCGCGTGTTTGCACTTGAAGCAATGGCTCTGTCTGCTCCTTGAGGCGGTTTTGCAGCGTCAAAATGTAGGGCCTGATGTCATAGCGGCGACTCTGAATGACAATTTCTATAGGGAAATCGAGGGTGTTGAGGAAGTTTTGGAACTGCATGAGAGTTGCACGCTGTTCATCATAGGATTTGAGTGAGAGGTTGATGGATGATACAAGGACGACCATGCAGAGTGAGCCATCTTTTTGTACGACGATACCATCGCGTACTTCTTTGACCGGGACGAATTGTTGGGCTGGTGTGCCAATGGTAGCCATAGTTATTTTTGAGTATTGTTCGGATCAATAACGTCGAGACTCCATGACAAAGTCTTGAGTTTGCTCTCGGTTAGTGTAGCACGATCGTTGCTTGCCTGAGCTTCAGGAACATCACGCTTCCCTGGTACAGGTGCTTGTTTGCGCCAGAGATACAGGCGTGATTTGGAATAAAACCTGATGAATGACTGGAGCACATTGATAAACGGCTTGTCATTGTATTTGAAAAACGTAAGTGCGAGCGCAAGCGCGGCAAACGCAGGTGCGACAATGAGCGCGACGTAGATTGGGAGTATTTTGAATGAGAGATACACAAAGCCTGCTCCCCCGGCAAGGTATGCAAACTCTCGGAACGTAAATGGTCCGAATACTTTGTCCTCGATGTCGATAAATTGGGGAACCTTGAACTGCATAGCTCTATTGTACCCTACTTCGCTTTATTTCTGATTATTTTTCGGGGATTTCGCGATACGGATCGATCGATTTGATGCCACTTGGTGCAGTTGATGGAGCCGATGTTGTATTGAGTGAAGTATTTTCACCATACGAACGCTTGGTTGGAGCAAGAGTCGATGGAGCGGTCATAGTTTGGTTGAGACGAGTAAATGAGTTATTTCCAGAAGCCTCTGCTTCAGACAACTCAACCTCTTCGTTTTGTGCATATCCATCTATAACTAAATCAAAGATTTTATCAGTCACATTGTTTTTAACCCAATTTATAATTATCTGATTCATCTCCGGTGAAGTACTAATGGATCGGATACGATTAACCAGAGTTTCTTCTGTTTCTACTTGTGCTATATAACCATATAGAGTTCCTCGAAATAGTGATATCGTCTCTGATGTTAGTCGTTGTTCTTGGCAGAATTCAGTAAACGCTTTTATAAAAGAATCACTATAAATGTAATCCTTCACTTCCTCAGGAATTTTATTGAAAGACTCTTCTATTTTTTGCAAATTTTCATCCATATTATTTTCCACTCTCCTTCTCTTTATTTTCGCGCTTTTCCTTTATTTTTTCCAACTCATTTTCTTTCTTTGCAAGCTCACTCTCAAGACGACTCTTTGTTTCATCGTTAAGTTTGTTAAGGTCTTCTCTATGTTTTTCTTTCTGCATATAAAGATCATTTCTATCTGCCTCGAGATCTTCGGCTTCTTTTATTTTTCCTGCGCGTCTTGCTATACCTGCTCTATTATCTAAGTCGCGAATATTATTTTCCATGACATCAGTTTTTGCTCTGAGACCTCTCTTGTACATCTCCATAGTTTCTTCCTTGTCTTTTTCGCTGTCATATGAACCTTTTGTTTTGCCTTTGTATTTCTCAAAGGCTTTTTCGCCAGCGTTTGCTCGATCAATCATTTGATCAAAGAATGCACTAAAGCCACTTGTTACTGTGTTAAGTTGTTTGTTTAGCTCTTCAAGTTTTTTGTCGATTATTTTCTTTTCGTTTTCAATTCGATCCTCTTTTGATCCAAACTTACCTTTCTCTCTTTGATCTTTAGCATCATCAACAAATTTCTTTGCAACGGAAACATCACTCTTATTCTTTCTACTCTGATCATAGAGAAATGCCCCTAAAGCGCCAGTAGTAACTCCCGCAGCGGCAAAGCCACCAGCCCCAAGTGCTGTCCCTACGCCACCCGCTGTACCAACCGCTGCAAGAGGTTTTCCAGCTTGTTGACCAAATGTTTGCCCTGCAGCAATAGTCTTTGCAAACTCAACGCGCAATGCTTGAGTGAGCTGTTTGTTGGTTTCGACTGTACCGTGTTCTGTCTTGAGCGCTTGAACTTTTTTAGCAACATTATCTTCATATGTTGCATCTTTAAATTTATTGGTTTTCTTCATCTCAGCGATTTCTGCTGCAGTCTTTCCTTCTGCCTTGAGTTCTTCAAGTCGTTTTGACTCCGCTTCTTTGTGTGCAATATCACTGAGTTTCTTGTTCCAGAAATCCTTCGCATCAGTATCTTTGAGATCTGTTTTGAGAGATTCAATCTTCTTTTTAGCATCATCCTTCTCTTTCTTTTCAACAGCTTTCATACCTCCTTTTGTTGCATCTTGTCCAAGGTTGAATAATCCACTCACTTTGTCGTTGAGCTTAACTCCCATTTGTTTGCTTGCAGTATCGCTTATTTTACTGAATGCAGATGTCTTTCTAAAATCGAAACTACCAGTCTGTGCCTTGTCATTGAATCCAAGACGAAGGCTTGCGATTCTGCCACTAATACCTCCCTCTGCCTTTTGTTGCATCAAGTCAGCGCGTTTGTTTTCACTAAGTTTAAGTGCGCCGGCAAGGCGTGTACCAGCAAATGCTGCACCACCAGTTGCAACGCCAAGCGCTGCCCCACCAATAAATCCCGTAGCTTTTTCTGCATAACCCTGGATAAGTTTTCCTGCTTCACCTGCATAGTCTTCAGCAATTTTCACACCTTTCTTAATCATCATGTAGACAATAAGCATTGGAATAGCGATATAAATAACAGTTTCCAAGAAATTTGATCCCGAGTTTACGTTGGTAAACCCAGTAATGAAATCCGAATCAATAAATGAATAAATGATGTATAAGAAAAAGACAAATATAGGAGCAAGCAAGGCATACATCGTAGTATCGCTGAGCCACTTGTCCCATGAAAATTCTTTTATCTTACTTACAATCGGCATATTACCTTTGCTGAGAAAGGCAAAGGGTGAAAATATCATTGCAATGTAGAGGCCGATGACGCGACCAAGAAAGAAAAATGCGGTCTTCCAAAACATCATAGCGACAGCAAAGAGGATTGTCGCAGCAATCAAGCTCACAATAATATAATATGTCGCGTAGTCGTTTCTATTGAGAGGATTAGTTTTTTCACTATCACTCGAAGTATCATCAAATGTTACTGTTCCGTTTACCCCCTTGGTACTTCCTGTTGCATTTTCTACATTCAAAACTTGTGTCGAGAATATTTTTTGTGGATTGAAAGAGGATACTATTTTTTCAGAGAGTGGTTTGTAGTTGCCAACACCTACCTTGAGATTGGTGATAGATCCATCTGCTGCTTTTACACACTTACCCTCACAGACTTCGACTGAGTTATAAAAGACTCGAGCGGTGACATTGGAGATATCGATGATTACACGTGTCGCAAAGAGACTAAAGTTGATCAATAGTGCATTGAGGATCAGGTTTGGAAGCACCTGCTTCATGTTCGACTTGTTACTAAAGACCGTCATGAGCCCTGTGTACACCAGAATTATAATGAAGAAAATATTGGAAATATCTCGCACAAGCTGCCATCCACGAACTGCAAAGTCGGCACGGTATGATGCGTCGTTAAGCGAATACCCTAAAAAGAAATCAAAGAGCATACCAAAGAGCCCTGCAAACCAACTGATCGGAACATAAATAGCGTAATATACGAGCCATGCAATACAGCCGACAAAGGATCCTTCCCCAGGGCCGGCACCGTTGAGGATGTGGCAGTTTGGAAGTGTCGATGACGGTGAATCAACTAAGTTGACTGGAGTAACAGGAGTATCTGTTTGGGAAAGTGCGGCCGCATCAGTTGCTGGCATTTGAAACTGCTCTGATTGAGCAATCTTGAAGTAGGGTTTTCCGTCACCACAGAGATTGTTGAAACTATGAATACTTGATGTCGTAGTATTTGAATCAAGTGTCTGGCCGTTAGTGTTATCTCCGCAATACCACAGATCTGCTTGGTATTTTGTTGGATCACCAATCTTAAACTTATTTGCCTTTGTGATATTTGTTCCAAGTGTTCCAGTGCTTGATAATGGTGCAAGGTCTGAGATTTTAAATTGAACATTAAATTTTGAGTACTGATCATCAAGCGCACTTAAAATACCATTAACTCCTTGTGCTCGATAATGATAGATCTTTGTTGTTGGTTCAGTTTCTGTGGGGGCCGTACAAACACCATTGCTACAGTACGGAGTACCGTCTGCTTTTTGATCGATATTAGTAGGGGCAGTGCTATATGGTACAACAGAAAAAAGACAAGCATTTTCGTCTACTGCACCAGTTGAAGCGCTCACATCACACAAGCGTAGAATAAAAACTTTTGATGTAGCGGTAGGGGCAAAATCTTTAATATGATCCCAATGCCATTTTTTATTTTGATCGTTGGTAATCTTAAAGCTTCCTTGGAAATTGAATTTGAAATAACTAAGTGCCTGTGCAGGCGTTGTTGATTGAGGAGTTGTTGTAGGGGTACCTGGTGTTTGAGTAAGTACAGAGCCGGAGGGTGCATTCACAGTAACCGCTTGTTGCATTGTCAATTTTAATGCAGGGTCGGTTCCGTCAAACAGATTCACATACTCATTAAATACACCTACTTGCGCAAACGCCGGCATCACATTCCCTACCACCACAAACAAAAAGACAAGCGTTAAGAGCGCTGTCTTTGAGATGCGTTTGCATGATCGCAGTATTGCAATACTAATCCTTCGAACGGAGCGTGCTTTCACGCATATAGTGTATCACGCAGAGCGATGTTTCTACCACAAATTGAGTCGAAGTGAGCGTTCAAGTGTACGCAATCCGATCGCAGTATTGTTTGGAGTGAGGAAGCTACCACTTGCATTTGGTCCATCGATACCAATGAAGCCATCATACGGGTTGCCGCCACCGATCGCGGCACAGACTGGGTTGAGGTAGCTACACGCACCGTTGTTTGCGACGACTCCCCCGATAAATCCTTGAGCATCTTGGGCAAGGACGTGCCAAAACGGTGTTGGGACGCGAAGTTTGTATTGAGAGTTGGCTGGGATCTGAGCAGTGCGAGCAACACATCGGTTATACAGACCCGTAATAGTGTCTACTTTTGCCTTGAAGTTGTCGTGGTTGCCTGTTTCTGTGGCAACATCGGCATCAGTGCGGAGTGTCTGGGATAGTGCATAAAATCTATTTTGGAGTGCTTGGAGCTGAATAAGCTGCTCTGGTGTGAATTCGATATTGAGATCTGCACTGCTGCACTCGGGCCCTGCGACTGTAGGAGGTACTGATGCGGGGGTTTGGGTTGTAGGGTCAACGGTCGTTGTGGATCCTGGCGCCGTTGTCTCTCCTGGGACACCAGATCCAGGTGTGCTTCCTGATGATGAGCCATTGGTTCCCGTACCAGAAGTTCCTGTGCCAGAACCTGTGGATGTCGTTGGGGTATAGGCACCACTGCTAAACTGCGCAACTTGGGTGCCGATTGTTGGGGTGACACTCGTGCCCGGTGTTGCAGAGCTGAGATTGTCATCCACAAAGACTGATGAGAGGCTGCCATCGTTTGGGGTGAGTCCGGTGCCAGTGTTTGTGTCTCCGCTCAAAAACTGTCTGAATGTTGGTTTTGCAGTACCATTTTTCTCTGCGGTGCGGCGTGAAAAGAGCCATGCTCCCCCGAGAATGATCGCGAGCACGATGAGAATGATGACAAGGATAGTGATGAATCGTTTCATAATGAGTATTATAGATGACTATAGAAATACACGCTCGAATCCTCCGATGTTTTAATAAATGGATCCGGAGTTGCAGTGATGTCTTCGAGATGTGACAACCCTGCAGGGATAGGACCTATCTGGTATGCATTGTCGATACATGAGAGCTTCACTGGAGTTCCAGCAGCTGCTTGTGCATCGATATAGTCTGCTTTTGCTCGCGCAACAATACGCTCTACTTCTTGGTCAATGGCTATGAGTTCGGTGAGCGCATCTTGTGTTGTCTGAATGTTGGTATTGTACTGTTCGTTGTATGCAGCGACACCTTGCGCATAGCCGACGAGGTTTCCTGTTTCTTTGATCGAGTCCTTGATGTCGCCAGTGATGAGTGCTGCATCAGCCGGAGAGGTCGCCGTTGCAAGGAAGGCATTAGTGATTGCTGTTTCGCTATAGAGATCGTTGTACTTTGATTTCAAAAGCGTCAAGATATCATTGAAATAATATCCCATGAAGTCTGAACCCGTGATGCCGTTGGTTGCATATCGTCGGTCACTGATTTTCTTGAGACCGAAGTCAACTTTGTCAAAGAGTGACCATCGCACGAGCGCGTATCCTGCAAGTTCTTCGAAGTCACTGGTGTCATTGCCACCGAGTGTTTGTCCTGGGTCGAGGATATGGTGAATGTAGTCGATCTGGCCATCAACGGTCTTGGTCACTGGCTGCAAACCTTCGAGGAATGTTTGGGTATTTTCATTGAGGTTATTGTTCCAGGTTGGATTTGGTCCAGGGATACAATAATCGAGCGCGCCGAGTCGAGGAACGAGCGACTTCATGACGTGCTGCGCATCTTGGCTACGAGTGAGGAAGTTCTTTTGAGTGAGGATCACTGCGCGAAGCTGTTGGGGGCGACTGATATCGAACTCCTGGTTAAATCCACCTGTTGTTGCGTCATATCCAAGCGGTGTCTGACAGGCAGTTGCGCTTGCAAGTGTCTGGCCATTGGTACCGAGGACGACATTGCTGCCGATCCCCCCGGGTACGGTCGATGCTGCTCTGCCGCGTCCTGAGCCAGTGATGCCGTCAGTGAGCAAACGATTCATGAGTTGATCAAAGAATGTACCGAGCACTTGGTTGATCTTGTTAGTATTTTCAAGTTGGCGCACTGTTGAGTTAGTGATACTTGAAACCTGAGCTGAAATAAGAGAGCCAGGAGTTACTGTTTCGTAGCGCAGACACTTTGGAGCTTTTGTTGGAGATGCTGCTTGAGTCCCTGTTTGGTATCCACCTGTATATGCAGCACACTGTGCTTGATTTGTTGCAGCACCTCCAACGCTGGTGCAGCATGATGCGTAGTTAGTGGAAATGATCACACTGCAAGATCCTCCTGCAGTTGGGACGCCGTATGTTGTCGATGCTGTAGCTGTTGAAGTAACAGCTGTCTCGTACTCAGCACATTTTTTCATACTCAAGAATCCCCCGCCTTGCTGAAGTTCATCTTTTACATTTTGTTGTGCAGTGTCGATGATGCTATTGAGTTCGTCTGTTGCATTAAAATATGCGCCCACAGGATTGTTTTGAGGATTGAGGAATGCATTCCAGCCACCTTTGGTGAAGTCGCTTTGGAAGTCTTGGTATGCTTTGCCTTCAGGTGTATTCATCGCCTTGTTGAGGAGGCCATCAGAGTATCCGGTTGCCTGCTGTTTGAGTACAGATTTGAGAGCATTGCCAAATATTGGATTACTATTGCCGACATAGGTATTGAGATAGCTATCAAGTTTTTCATTTTTAATAGTCTTGAGGTATGAGTCAATATTGCGTACATAAAAGGGGTTGCCACCAAATCCAGTCTTGACCCAGTTGAGTGTTTTGTCCGAGAGCTTGGAAAGAGCGGTCTTGGCAACGGCATCTGCTGCACCATTGAGACACTGTTCACGTTTTGTTGTTTTTTCAAGCTCTGCCTGAGATTTCTCCGTTGCGGTCTGTGTAGGCTTGTCCCCCGTTGGCACTGTTTGTGAGGTATTGGTGTTGCTACTCGTACTAGTTTTCTTATTAGTACTGCTAAAAAGACTCTTTGCCGCATCTGAAATAGCACCGCCGACATTGAGACAGCTCGCAAGAGCACCTCCGATACCGTTGAATGTGATACCACTATATGTATTACCACTAAGACCAGAGCCTGTACCTGGAGTGAAGTTGCTTCCACCGATAGATGCAGCACTTGCACAGTTACAGATGTTGCCGCCTGGTGCGACCGATCCATCTGAACACAGCGGATCAGCGTGCGCAACCATTGGAGTTGCCAACAGTGCGAGAAGTATGAAACTAAAGAAGGCAGTGCGCATGGTTGATGGCTATAGTATACCGTATGTTGCCAAATAATTGTTCATGTTTACAAGCGACGTGTTGAGTTTGAGGCTATATTTCTTGTATACCGCAACTCCGACGAGGGCTGCAATACTGTTGTCATTGATTTCAGTCATATAGGTGAGCGATGTTGCGATCCCAGAGAAGCTGTTGACGATGCCAAGGTGGTCTTGGGCAAGTCCGACCGGGACTTTGACTCTTGCGAGCTCTTTGGCAAGCTTTTGGTATGTGGTTGCGCTTGCTTTGAGTTGTGGCAGTCCGGTTTGGTCTTCGTTTTGGAGCGCGGTTGCGAGCACTTCGATATCGGGGGTGTTTGCATCGTATTTACCAATAATATTGCGCATCGATGTGCGATAGCTGGTGAGGGTGGGGATACTGGTTTGCACGGTCTGGATATCTTTTAGAGTATACGTATTGCTGACCTGTTTGATATCGACTGATGCGGCAAGTTTTGCAGAGATGGCCTGGAGTGTCTGGTCGTCGACTTCGTCAGATTGGCCAAGGGCCGCCGTGAGTGTAAAGAGCTCCCGTGCGAGACGGTCGGTGTCGTCTGTTGGTTCAGTGCTCATGCTGTCAGTGATGCCGAGCGCTTTCTTTTTTGCAGCTATGATTTCTGCATTTGAGGTGCCGTTAGTATAGAGCACAGTCGGATCCAGTCCCCAGAGCTTTTCTTCCCAGTCAGGAATCTTGTTGCCATTAGAGTCTTTGCCCACAATGTCCCCCACTGTTTCAGACACAACGACTGCAGACTTTTCTCGTTTAAAGACAAGTCGCTGAAACCATGCCGTTTGTACGATGAGCACAACTGCAACAATGCCGATCGCGATTGCGCCACGCTTGATGAACTGCTTACTGGGACGGGAAGATTGTTGTGATAGCTCCATTATGTCTACAATTGTACACTATTTTATTTTTTCAATTGCCTGCGCAAGGGCTTTCCATTGATCGAGCGCTATGGTTTCAGGTCGCGTTTTGGGATCGATGCTGACCGATGCAAGTATATGTTGCGCCAGATCTTTGGTATCCAGATAGTCGGCAAGGCTCCCACCGATTTGTTTTCGCTTCTTGCCAAAGACTGCCTTCATGACTGAGAAAAATATCTTTTCATCGCAATCAATAAAAAATGTTCTATTTATATCTTGTATAAGAAGTATTGCTGACTCCACAGTTGGTGGCGGTACAAATGCACCAGGTGGTACACGTCCCACGATACTTGCATTGCCATATGCCGCAACTGCGACAGACAAAATGCTTTGTTTACCATCTTTGGACACAATACGCTCGGCGACTTCTCGTTGCATGAGGAGTACCATGCGTTCTGGTTGATGCGCAGTGTTCAAGAACTGTTCAATGATCGCACCGGTGATGTAGTACGGAATATTTGCGATGAGTTTGTAGGGTTTTTGTGGAAGCGTGAGTGGATCAAATTTTAAAATGTCTTGGTGGATGAGTGTTAATTTTCCTGAAGCCATACTCTCTGCAAAGTTCTCCTGTAGAAGTGGAATGAGATCACGATCTTTTTCAATGGCGATGATCGTTGCGCCTTTTTCAAGGATTCGCTCAGTAAGCACGCCCTTGCCTGGCCCAATCTCAAGCACGAGGTCACCTGCACCAATATCCCCCGCATCAATGATCTGCGAGAGTGCCTTGGTCGAAGTGAGGAAGTGTTGCCCCAATGATTTCTTTGCGTACATGCCACTACTATAGCGCATTTCGGAAAAATGGTTTGATTTTAAATTAGGGAAAATAAAAAGGTTGTTTTAAAAACAACCTTTTGAAAGCAAGGTATCTATACCAATGCGTTTAGTTTTAATACTAATTCTTTAGCATAGTTAATAACGATCGGATTGGTTTCTAATCTTTTCGCATATTCATCTAAAGATGCAATACCCCATCTTTTTAACTTCTTGGAAAAACTACGATTTCTACTAGTACGAATAAGCATACGTTGTATTATCAATGTTTTGGCTTCTTCTTCAGATACTATAGTTTTTTTACCTGTCGCAGTTGATGTAAAAATAAGTCGCCCTTCGTTATTAACAAAATACGATGCACTTGTGTTGTTTTTCATTTTCTTAAATTTCCCCTACTCTATTCTTTTTCCTTACAAAGTCAAATACTCGAAATGCTATACTCCCCTTGTGAACAAAAACATCTTTTTCATAGCCATCGTACTTTTTTTCATTCCTTTATATGCGCATGCGGAGATATTGCGCACGTTGAAACTTGGCGACCGAGGGACTGATGTCAAAGAGCTCCAGGTATTTCTGAACTCCGATCCTGGCACCCGCATTGCGACTAGTGGTGTTGGGTCACCAGGGTATGAGAGTACATACTTTGGAGGACTCACTGCTGCGGCAGTGAAACGACTCCAGATCAAATATGCGTATGAAACCCTCACGCCAGCTGGACTGAGTTCCCCAACCGGAGTTGTCGGTCTCTACACACGCAACCTTATTTATAAAATCATCCACACAACGACGCCGACTCCTGCAACGCCCGTTACACCTCCTTCTATACCCACCGGTATTCCGCCAAAGATCACATCAGTCAGCCCAATGATTGTGACGACGAGTCCACAAACTCTCACCATCACAGGTACAGGCTTCACCACCACTGACAACACACTTATCATTGCAAGTGATGGTGATCAGGGTGTTGGATCATACGGATCAACCAATGGCACAACACTTTCATTTCCATTTGTCTTTGTAACGGGTGAAAAGATGAAATCGCAACTTGTCCCATATAAAGGAAGCGCACGGTACCCCCAGATACTTGCCGAATTTGTCAAAAATCTCGGTGGTGAAACAGTCACTCGCCAAAATGGCACCACCTACATACGTGCTATACTCAAAATCAAGAATGCAAATGGCGAAAGTAATGCCGTCACGGTCCAGGTTGATATCAAGGAGCTTCTCAAATAATCTTTTATGAAAAAATTTCATTTCACCAAACAAACTATCGCCGCAGCAGTCTTGCTCACCAGTATGGTTGGTGCGTTTGCGCTCGCACTTCGCCCGGATCATACAGAGGCAGTTGGTGGCAGATACTTTGGAGGTATGAGAACATCGACCTTTAGTTGTAGTTGCAGCGGCAGTACGCTCATTTATATTAATGACTACGCAAGTGGTGGAGTGCTCGCACTTGTCTATAATGGTAGTGGAAGAACGTTTTCAAACAATAATATTTATGGGACATATCTCCTTGGTTCATACACAAGCGGAAGTCAGTGTCTCTACATTGTCGGCGAAGACTGTGTCGAAATGAGCTCTGATGGATACTTCGATGCAAACCCTGGAACAGGAACATCATAAAGAAAAAATCTCTCCAGTATTTGGAGAGATTTTTTCTTAACTATTTTTTTATAGAAACACTGTTGTAAATCCCGCTTCCCCACTTCGCGTTTCCCGTAATACAAGTTCTTCGGGTATATCGAGCACAAACTCGCTTGGCATGCGCACATCTCGCATACCATATATGGTGCGCATGCTTGCGTAGGTCAGATACAGTTTCTGGCGAGCACGTGTGAGTGCGACATACATGAGGCGGCGCTCTTCTTCGGCATCTGCGCCTGTTGCACCGCGATCTCTGTCGTGTGGAAAGAGTCCTTGTTCAAGTCCGACGACAAACACGACTGCAAACTCAAGTCCTTTTGCAGCATGGATCGTCATGAGCTTCACGCCGTTGGCGGCCTCCAGATTGTCTTGGTCACTCATCAGTGTTGCTTCTTCGATCAGTTTTTCAATGCCGTCTTCTGCACCAAGGTGATCATATCGTGTACCGAGCGTGACGAGCTCTGCCAAGTTTTCCAAACGCTCCTGACCATCCGGTTCATCTTTGTACGATGCATCCATACCACTTTCGATAATGATGTACTTGATACTTTCTGACACCGAATGCGTTTGCATATAGATGCGAATGCGTGCAAGCAGATCAAAAAACTTTTCTACCGAGAGCTGTGCTTTGCCGCTGAGTTCTTCCTTTGCAAATACTTTTGCAATCGTTACTTTTCCAATACCACGCGCGGGTACATTGATGATGCGTTTGATATCGACGAGACTTTCGGGATTGAGCGCTGCGCGCATATAACAGAGCACGTCTTTGACTTCCTTTCGTTCAAAGAACCGCACGCCGAGCACTTGATACGGGATACTGTATGAGAGAAATGATTCTTCGAGCACGCGCGATTGAAAGTTGGTACGAAAGAGCACTGCAATATCAGATGGTGCAACGCCTGCATCAATGTGTTCAACACATCGCTCGACAATAAAATTTCCTTCGTCAACTTCATCATACGCCGTATAGATAGAGATCTGTTCCCCGTCAGTGTTGTTCGTAAATAATTTCTTGGGTGTGCGATAGTTATTTTTCTCAATGATTTCGTTTGCAGCTGCAAGCACTGTTTTGGTCGAGCGATAGTTTTCTTCGAGGACGACAACGGTTGCTTCTGGATAGTCTCGTTCAAATTCCAAAATGTTTTTGATATTTGCTCCACGCCATGAATAAATACTTTGATCAGAGTCGCCAACGACACACAAGTTTTTGGTGTGTGACGCAAGTGCCTTTGCGATGCGATACTGTACTTCGTTCGTGTCTTGGTATTCATCAATGTGGATGTGTGACCAGGTTTCGTGGCACCACTTCTTTGCCTCAATGTTTTTTTCAAGAAGGTGCACAGTATGTGTGAGCAAGTCATCAAAGTCGAGCGCCTTCTGTTCATGCTTCAATGCCTTGTACTTTTTCCAGATGCGGCCTGCGAGGCGATAGCTCGGATTTGCTTCCCCTTCGAGTTGCTCCGGTGTCTGGAATGCATTTGCGGCACGACTGATCGTATTTTTGATACCGCGCGGATCATTTTCTTTGGGATCGAGACCAAATGAATTGAGCGCTTCTTTGATGAGGGACGTCGTATCAGAGTCATCAAGGATCGTGAATCGCTTCACACCGTCATACACACCAAACTTCCGCAGCAAAAAAACTCCGAGACTGTGGAATGTGCTCACAAATGGC
The DNA here is from genome assembly GCA_964474435.1 of uncultured Candidatus Saccharibacteria bacterium. Taxonomy (GTDB): domain Bacteria; phylum Patescibacteriota; class Minisyncoccia; order Phycocordibacterales; family UBA9973; genus UBA4124. Next base: position 124,778 of record CAYYSI010000002.1, read on the forward strand.
ACGTCTCGTCCGCGTTCTATAAACGGAATCTTCTCAACCAAATGTCCCACTCGCTCGCGCATCTCCTTGGCCGCCTTGTTGGTAAATGTCACTGCGAGAATAGATGATGGAAGCACACCACTTGTGATGAGGTGTCCGATACGATGTACGATCGTCTTGGTCTTGCCTGCACCTGCACCTGCCACAATGAGAAGTGGCCCATCAGTTGCGAGCACTGCCTGCTTTTGCGCATCGTTAAGTCCAGAGGTGAAATCCATGACTCACAGTGTAGCTGATTTATTCACAAAGCGAAAATATCCTTATTTTGTAATGCTCTAGAGGAAGGATTGCATTAGGATAATACTCCAAAAGAGTGTCAATATAGCTAAAACAAGGCTAAAATCAGCATTCCTTATTGACTAACCATGAATATAATTGTCCTATCACAACATGCTCGCATTCCTTGGTAAAATGATTGTCTATCTTTATGACATCAACAGATTCAAATGGGTCGTCGTCAGACGTTCCCAAACGTTCCAAAAAACACCATATCGGCAAGAAACAGATACTCTACATTGTTCTTCCCCTTCTTCTTATTAATGCAGGCATTGCACATACGATCATTGGTCAGATCAAGATAAAGGCAAATGCGAGCGTGACAGAGGTCAAGGATGACACTACGGTTCTTGCGAATGAGGGCGAAGTTGCCGATGACACTGCAGCCCAAGACGAGATCGTTGCGGACGATCAGCCAGTCATTACTATTTATAAGGTAAAAAGTGGTGATACCCTCTCCGGCATTGCAGACAAGTTCAATATCTCTATCAACACGATCCGCTGGGCAAACGACCTTACAGAAAAAACCTCAAAGATTGCGATCGGAGACGAGCTCGTTATCCTTCCTGTTACAGGAGTTGAATATAAGGTAAAGAAAGGTGATACCCTTTCCGGTATTGCACTAAAGTTTGATGCAAGCCAAGACGACATTTTGAAATACAACGATATCGAAGCGGGGGCGATCAAGATCGGTACAGAGCTCATTATTCCAAACGCAGAGCCAATCACTGCTCCTGCCAAGGCTCCAGCAAAAGTAGTTGCCAAAACTCCTATAAAACCAACAGCAACGAAAAGTACAACTACTACAACAACAAAGACGTCTTCTGAAACTGCAAACGTAGCAACAACTGATACAAAGGAAAAAGAAGATGACAAAAAGTCAGAGGACGAAGAAAAGCCTGCTCCAACAAAGACAACATACGTAAACCCTATTCCTGCCGGAGTACTCACACAGCGCATTCATGATGGTAATGCAGTCGACTTTGGCGCCGCAATCGGAACACCAGTGAAGGCATCAGCTGCTGGTACGGTGATCATTGCAAAGGCAGGAAATAATGGTGGGTATGGAACGTATATTGTTATCACACACGCAGATGGATCTCAAACTCTGTATGGCCACCTTTCAAAACTCTCAGTTGCAGCTGGAGACAAAGTAGATCAAGGTGAAACAATTGGTCTCTCGGGAAATACAGGCAAATCAACTGGTCCTCACCTTCATTTCAAAATCATCAACGGCCCTCGCAATCCCTTCGCCTCTCTCGCGCTTCACTAATAAAAAAATCCTGCAACGAGCAGGATTTTTTTTATTCAAACTTCGGCCTGTACTGCAATGCTTCCAATATGTGTGGGATCTCGATTGTCTCACTCTTTTCCAGATCAGCAATTGTGCGGGCGACTTTGATAGTGCGCATATAGACGCGGGGTGAGAGTTTGAGTTTCTCGGCATAGACTTGGAGCTGTTTACGGGCGTCATCCGAGAGTCTGCTTTCGCGTTGGACTTCGGTTGATGACAGATCGCTGTTGAGTTTCCCAAATCTTTTTTCTTGGGTTGTGCGCACTGACTCTATTTTTTCTCGGACACTCCTACTTTCTTTTTCAGTTGCGTCATCATGGAGTGTTGCATATTCGACATGCTGGACTGGTACCCACAGATCGATACGATCAATGATCGGACCGGAGAGTTTTTTGTTGTAGCGTGCAATTTCTGCACCACTACAACTACAGTGTTTGATGCCGCTGCCTCGATAGCCGCACGGACATGGATTCATTGCGGCAAGGAGTATGAAACGCGCAGGATATCTGACACTTCCCTTTGCGCGTGCAACTGTGATCGCACCGTCCTCGATGGGTTCGCGCAGTGCTTCGATCACACGCCGATCAAACTCCGGGAATTCATCCAGATACAATATCCCGCGATGTGCGAGTGTGATGTCGCCTGGACGTAATTGTTGTCCGCCACCAATGATCGCAACATGTGATGCAGAATGATGTGGAGAGCGCAGCGGTACCTTGCCGTGTAACGCATCATTGATCAGTCCGATCGATGAGTAGATCGTTGCGACTTCGAGGAAGTGGCTACTTGTGAGCGCTGGCATGATGCCATGAAATGCCTTTGCGAGCATTGTCTTGCCAGTGCCCGGTGGTCCATAGAGGACGATGTTATGTCCACCAGCTGCAGCGATCGTGAGCGCGCGTTTGGCCTGTAGTTGTCCACGCACGTCTCCAAAATCAATCCCGCTTGAGGTTTCGATAATTGCTGGTGGTTGATAGGTCGTCGTTTGCAACTGTTCTCCGTCATTGAGGTGTGCAACCAGTGCCTCAAGTGTGGGCACGAGATAAAATGTCACACCATCGACGAGGCACGCTTCGATGGCATTGCCTTCGGGTACAAATACTTCACTCATACCGTTGTCTCGTGCCCATTGCGCAATCGAGAGCAGTCCTCTCACTGGGCGCACGTCACCATTGAGTGCGAGCTCTCCCACAAAGAGTTTGTTGCTCGTATCAAATACAAGCTCACCTGTTGCGGTCAGATACCCAAGTGCGATAGCAATATCAAAATACGCCCCCTCTTTGCGGAGCTCTGCGGGCGAGAGGCTGACGATGACTTTGTGGTTTTCTGCCTTTGGATTTTTATCAATGCTGTTGCGCAGTGCCGAGATCACACGCTCACGAGACTCTTCGACTGACTTGTCCGGCAGTCCCACAATCTGGAACATATAGAGCCCTCGATTGATATCGGTCTCGACGACGACTCCTACTGCTCCCAGTCCTGACAACTGCGCACTCTGAATGCGAGAAAATGACATCACGTACGAAACAGAATACTCTGTTGTATGGTATGGAAATAAGATCGACCTGTTTTGTACGTGAACATGAAACAAGTATAGTAATTCGTTCTAAACTATTTCTAAACTGTGTGAAACGAGATATGCACTAGCTACTTAAAGACAAAGAGTATGTCATAGAAATGTTTAATCATTCCCTTTTTATCAACTTCGATACCTTCTGTTTTGTACAGCTTCATGCGCTTTGTGCGATATTCGTCATTGATCCAGACACGGCCGCCAGCGTAGACAATGCGGTGAAACGGAATCTTTTTCTCGCCGCGATCATATGCCTTGCCGAGTATTGCGGTCACACTGCGTGCGGCTTGCCCACCACCTCCTGCCGCTTTTGCAATGTCTCCATACGTCGTCACCTTCCCCTTCGGGACCATAAGTGCGAGCTCGACGACTCGTTGTGAGAATGTTTTCATATTTTTTATAGTAACAAAAAATCCGCCGGAGCGGATAGTTTTATCTTAATCATTCATGTGCGCCTTGCACGTCTTTGCGCTTGGGTTTGCTTCGAGGCGTTCTGGCTCGATCTTTTCGCCGCCGATTTCACAGATACCGTACGTGCCCTCTTCGATTTTCTTGAGTGCCTTTTCGACATCAGAGAGGCGCGCTTGGAGTGTAGTGACCATGCCAGAGCGTCCTTCGAAGTCTTCGAATCGGTCAGCTGCATCGTTGTCATCGATCTCGCCCATCATGTCTTGGTCAGGCGTTGCTTCCCAAACATTGGTCTCAGTATTAAAGATGGCAATAGACCCGAGCTCTTCTTCGAGGTTCGCCTTTTCGGTCAATAGCTTTTCGTTGTAGTGATTTGTGTTCTTCATTACCGGCTATAGTAGCATGCCGGCAGGAATGCACAAGTCCGTTTTCCCCTCTGGATACTTCTTAGTGTTGTCTGATGATGGTGTCGTAAACGGCCTTGAGAACGCTTGGGTTTGTGGCAACGACGATCGTGTTGTCGGTGGCATAGCCGTAATAAAAGAGAAGCGTTTCTTCTTGGATATCGATGTCGTATGACTTGAGGGTGCGCACGGGCAAGTTGTACATGTAGCTGCTCGTGAATCCTTTGCCAATCTCATTTTGGTGCATCGAGAGATCGATGTTGAGTGCAGGGGCAACCATCGACAGAAGTGTCGGTTCTGCGATCAAGAATTCTTTGGTTGCGATCTCTGGATTCGGTACTGAAAAGAGGATGAATGGCACGACTTGGGATCCAGTGTTGATGACGCCAAGTCTGACAAGTGAAGTTGCAGCAATAAATGGCTCACTTGCATCGGCGCGTATAAATTCGAGAATGCCTTCGTTTGAAAGTTGGGTAAGTGTTGTCGTGTCAGACACAATAGGTACAAGGAATGGCTTGCCTTCGGGCAAATCATCATGCGTGATGAGTGTGTCGATACTTGCGTCGATCGTGGTGTCTGCTGCAATGATTGGAGTTGTCGATTGAAAGACTCCGACTGAGACATTGGGTGCGACGTGCACGGTGAGGTGCTCATAATAGTACACGCCATACCCAAGCGAACCGAGCGCAAGCAACAAGAGTATGAGTCCCCCGAGTGTGTACCATCCTTTTTGGTGACGAACTGTTTCCTTTTCTGCTTCAAATGTTTCTCGTTCTCGAGCTGTTTGGAGAAGTTCTTGGACAACAGTCGCATCAGTTGTGTCCATCGCAAGCGACATGTCGCGTTCATACGTTTGTACGACAGGACGACCTGACGGATCAGGAGCGTCAGGTCTCTTTGGTACAGGAGATGATTGTGGTGTTGTCGGCGGCATTATAAATTGCTTAATACCCGATGAGGTACTTCTTGGCATTGACCGAGAGGTCGAGGAAGTCATCGGCCACTTCTTTCAGTGATGCTGACGCGCTCTTGCCGAATGTCACGACTTCGACCTGTACGCCATGATGGTATTTGAGGTAGTTGCACAGTGGGACGAAGTCGCCATCGCCAGAGACGATCACGATTGCATCGAGTTTGGGCGCCATAGAGACACAGTCGATCGCAAGTCCGATATCCCAGTCAGCCTTTTTGCTGCCATCATAAAAGATCTGGAGATCCTTGGATTTGGTTTCAATACCGTTTTTCGTGAGTGCGTCAAAAAATGCTCCTTCGTCATTGCTCTCAGTCGTGATGACATATGCGATTGCGCGGATGAGTTTGCGGCCGGCGAGCGAGTCTTTGACGACGTTTGCAAAGTGTACTTTTCGTTTATATAAATTTTTTGCGGTGTGATAGAGATTTTGGGCGTCAATAAAAATGCCGACGCGCTGATCTTTTTGTTTGATGATTGCCATAGTTGTAGTATATAGCAAAACCCCCGTTTATTAATCGGGAGTTTTGTGTATTAGTCCTTGATAATTTTGAGTGCTTCTTTGTGTTGTGTCGGATTTGTTTTCTCGAGCACCTTGATGTGACCACGTCGGTCTGCCACCATCTTGATCAATCCTCGGCGTGAGTGATTGTCTTTCTTGTGTTTCTTGAGGTGGGTTGCGAGCATGTCGATCTTTTCGGTGAGCATTGCTACTTGCACCTTCTTAGAACCAGTGTCCGTTGCGTGAACCTGGTGCTTTTTGATGACTGCTGACTTTTTCTTCGTTGATAACATAGTAGAGACATCATAACACACCCACTCAAAAAAAGCAAGTGGGGCCTGCGAGGTGAGGAAGAGATGTATTTTTGGAGCACTGTTGAGGCCAGAGGCCGAGTTTGCGGAAAAAATATGTCTCTTTCGACCCGAAGCAGCATCTATGTCGCACAATATTTTGTTATACTTCTCTGTATATGGACTTCCCTACTGCAAAACGACAATTCCTCGAGTATATCGAGATCGAAAAGGGCCGCTCGCTCAAAACTGTCGAAAATTACGATCACTACCTCTCTCGCTTTGCCACTGACATGAAGGTATCCAAGGTGAAGGATATCACCGAAGACACACTTCGCGAGTTTCGCCTGCGCCTCAACCGTGCTCCAGGCGTCAAAGTCCGTGGGCAATCTGCTGCAACGATGAAGAAAAACACGCAGAACTACTATATGATCGCGCTACGCTCATTCCTCAAATACTGCCGCAAGCGAAACATCGATGCTGTGACGCCGGATGCCATCGAGCTTGCAAAGGTCGGCGCTCGCCACCTCGACCTTATATCAACTGACGAACTCAATCGTCTCTTGAAATCCCCTGACACAACGACGCTCAAAGGTTTGCGGGACAAAGCACTTCTTGAGCTCTTTTTCTCGACAGGCCTTCGTCTTGCCGAGCTTTGCTCGCTCAACAACGACCTCGACCTCTCTCGTGATGAGTTTTCTATACGCGGAAAAGGTGAAAAGGTCCGTGTGGTGTTCATCTCAGACGATGCACGAGCTGCAATCAAGGCATATCTCAAGGCTCGCAAGGACATGGACGACGCAATGTTCGTCAATATTGCCAAAAACAAGATATCTGGCCGCCTCACCCCCCGTTCGATCGAGCGCATCGTGCGTGAATACTCTATAAAGGCTGGAATCTCCAAGAAAGTCACGCCCCACGTCCTTCGTCACTCGTTTGCGACCAATCTCCTCTCCAATGGCGCCGATATTCGCAGTGTCCAAATGATGCTCGGCCATGCCAACATCGCTACAACCCAGGTCTATACACACATTACCGACAAACAACTTCGTGAGGTGCACAAGAAGTTTCATTCGAAAAAGTAAGGGGCCTGCCCCGTTAGAAGCAGGATGCGGAAGCACACACTGCTTTCTAATGGGGTTATACACAGTTGTGCGTTGTGAATGCTGTTGCTACAATGAACACAGAACGCTGTTATTCAAAAATCCAATACTTCCTACGTAACGACCATCATGTCGTTTAACAACATTAATTGTTTCCGTATACATTTACGATTAATAATTCAAACAAACAAAACCAGTAGTTCTTTTTCAATTTGCCACTCCTTTATGAAGTAAATAAACTTCTCAACATATAAAACCCCTATTTTCTCAGGGGTTTTCTTTTTGCTTGGGTATATTGACAAATAGTATAATATATGCTATTATATACTCAGATAAGGTTAATCCTCACCTTCTAAAAAGAGCCGATCTTTTAAAACAAAAAAACAACTAAAAAGATGAAAAAAATCTTATGTATTTTCGCAGCAATACTTATTGTTACTTTTACTGCTTCTGCAGAACCAAAAGATTCATTATGTAAATGTCCTACACCGGTAGGTACGATTGGTAAAAGTAAAAATAAAGCATCAGGTGCACCACGCCAAAGTGTAATACCAACGTATTCATCATCGATATCGAACAGTTTCAATACGACGACGAATAATTATTATTACCCCGCACCATACTATCCACCTGTTGAAGTTGTACAAAAAACCCAACCCCTTCAACCTGTTTCGACGCCACTCTCTGATCTTGTGGATGGGTTCCTATGGGGTGTACTTTTTCTAATTCTTGTCACAGCGCTGATATTGTTAGGAATCCTTTTCTGGAAATTCATCCAAAAGATGAAGGCTACTCCTCTTACTTCGAAAGATGAAAAAAAGGAAGTTACAAGCCATCATAGTGTGGTTGAAACAAAATCCGATCCAAGCGATCTTAAAAAAGATGCAATTGAAAAAGCATCGGCAGGTGGTGGAAGTTTTAGTTCAAGAGCTGACGGAAGTTGGAAAGTTGATTTTCCAAAACCTGAAGTAAAAACAGACGAAAACAAGCAACAGGTGCCACAGTAATTTTTTCATCTTCTGAAACCGAACCCTTCCAATTTTTTGGAAGGGTTTTTTATTTCCTGAAAAATATGATAAGGTATGGCAAAACAAAAAATAGTTATTTTTATGAAACAAGAGAATGGAAAGAAAGCGATACTTATCGCTGTCGCACTATTAGCAGTCTCAGGCATATTTGCTTGGGAAAATCGTGATCAGTACACCACTATTTGGACAAAGACTGAGCCAGGAAAACCTGATTCAACACTCAAGATCACCCTTACTGGTGATACATCCTTGATAAAGGATACAATGAAATTATTGAAACGTCCTGACAAGGACACCCTCGTTTCTATTTCAGATTCGAGTTTCACATCCCCGATCGTATTGATCAAACAATAAAACCATTTTTTTCACACAAAAGCGCTCAGTAAATGGGCGCTTCTTTATTTGCTATACTCATCCTATGAAACTCATCTCTTGGAACACCAATGGCCTGCGCGCTACTGCAAAGCAGGGCTACTTTGATCCCCTGTTTCGAGACTTTGATCCGGATATTTTGTGCCTCCAAGAAACCAAGGCAACACCTGATCAACTTCCCGAAGAAGTGCGCAATGTATTTGGATACGAATCATTTTTTGCATTCCCTACTATCAAGAAAGGCTACAGTGGCGTCGGTGTGTATACCAAAGAGTCTCCGCTCAAGGTTGTGTATGGCATCGGAGACGAAGCACTCGATGCAGAAGGCCGCACGATCACGTGTGAGTACAAAGACTTTTATTTCATCAACTGCTACTTCCCTAACGGTGGCGGTGCGCCCGAACGACTCGAGTACAAGCTCGCCTTTTATGAACAATTTCTCAAACACATCGAGAAGCTTGAGAAAAAGAAGCCGGTGATATTTTGTGGCGATGTGAATGTCGCGCATACAGAAATAGATCTCGCTCGCCCAAAAGAAAATGCGACACATGTCGGCTTTCTCCCTATCGAGCGTGCATGGATGGACAAGGTAGTAAAAAAAGGATGGATCGATGTATTCCGACATCTGCACCCTGATGCACGTGATGTCTATACCTACTGGGACCAATACTCACATGCCCGCGAACGCAATGTCGGGTGGCGTATCGACTACTTCTTTGTCTCGCCGAAACTTTTGCCAAAGGTGAAAGAATTCAAAACCCTCACTGACTACTACGGCTCCGACCACTGCCCCATCCTCCTCGACATCGACCTCTAGCCATTTCCTTTACAAAAGTGTGTTTTGTGGTAATGTAGTACAAAACCTCCTTTATGATACCCGTTAACAAAATATCTAAAACTACTGGTTACTACGCAGTAGCCGCACTCTTTATTTCTATTGTCGTAGTAGTACTCAAAGATGATAGTAACTCAATGGCGATCGCTGGAATATTGTCAGCAATAGTAGGTATTCTCGTAGTCTGTATTATGTGTTTTCCGAAATTATGGAAGATTAAGATAATAGATGAAGAATCACCAGATGAAACAACTGAGCATAACCATGCTGGCGAAGATGAGTTTATGAAACCATTTTTTACAGAAGAAGAGATGGTTGCTATTGATCCCGGAGCTACCGAATTCACTTTTGACAATCCTGCGGTTTCACAAAATTAAATAACCCCGTAAAAAAAGTATCCCCGTACAGCTAAGTACGGGGATTTTGTATGAAAAATATTTTTAGTTGGTTACGCAGCTCTTCGATAGGACTGGCTTTTGTTGTTCGGTCGTCGATACGACACTTTCTGTTTACGGGTAGCAATTTCGGTAACTAGTGCGTCGGTATGTTTCATCGACGTCTTTTTCTTGTTTGGAACATTTTTCATATAAAATATATGTTTTTCTTAGTTATACCAACTAACCCTTGTGCTGTAAAGGAAAAGGAGTAGACTGAAGAAAACGATCGTTATGAAAGATACTCATTCTGAACTTGAAAAATTATGGGCAGAGCTTTCAGATAACAAGCCATACCCAGTTGAAGATTTGTATACCCATGTGATTGCTGAAGGTAAAAGAAACCGAGAGGACTATTGGTCTATATACGACAAATTAGTTCACCATGAACTCGATCCTAGTATAGTTTATTTTGACAATGCTAGTCCGATTGATATTCTCGAAATGATTGAAGATTTTTGTAAAAAACTTACACTTACCTTGAATCAGATATGGAAAGTCTCTTGGCATACTACAAGCACAATGAAAAGTACAAGGAGGTTTTCTAATTTGATAACTGGAGTTAGTGGTGATCTGGAATATATTCAAGACAAGATAGAAATGGTAAATAATGATATAGATTTATTCCATTTCCATTTTCCTTGGAAATACACTGATACTTCATTTCGTCAGCACCCTCCCTCGTATGATTCAGAGTATTACAAATATCAAAAAAATTAAAAACCGGCTCATATTTATGAACCGGTTTTTTTATTTCAGAATAAGAAAGTATTAGCCTGCAAAAGTGGGAAGATGTTTCTTTCGATACATGCTTTTCTTTTTCATTTTTTTAATAACTTTCTTCTGTTTCTTGGTAGTATTTTTCTTTTTTGGCATATAATGAGCGTTTTGATCCGATTGAGTAAATCAGATTTTGGGACCTTTGCCAACTAGTGAGCAACAAAGAAATGTTGTCCAAGCATCTTCTTGAGTTTTTGTGCTTTGCGAGCATTTCGAGAAATCGTGAGCTTGGTCTTGCCATAGGCTACAAGTGCTTGGAGGGTTGGTATCACCGAGTCATCAAAGGCTTCGGTCCATGTATAGAAATCATCCACGGCCTGTGCAATATCCGGATCAATAGATGCTTCGATAATATAGTCACCAAATATGTTGAGATAGTAATTTCGTTTCTCAAATACTGGCTTTTCAACTATGTGGTATTGGAGGTACGTGCCGTCAAAGAACTGCTTGGTATATATATCGAGCGGATCGTTACTCCCGACAGTGAGCCAGATCTGTCGTTTCATATCTTTTAATTTATTGAATAAGTGCACCTCGCTCTCCTGTCGTGCGAGCATGAACCATTCATGTGGGTTGTAGATATAGATCGGCTCCTTTGTCGTATCAGCAAGCACATCAAATGCATGCCCCCAAAACTTATCCGCTTCATGAGGACTCTTGAATGCATAGCTGATCTTGTCCCCGTCATCCAGAGAGAGGAAATCTACTCCTTCTCGTCGTGCACCATACCGCTCCTGTGCTCTGGCAAAGAAATCTGCCATCTTGCCCAGCCACACGTTCGAGAGCGAAAACTGTGTCCCATGCTTCACGACGACTTCCTCTGCGATCAAGCGACGCAGCACGACATAGAGGGCTTGTTTGGTGAGGGTTTTCTTGATTCCCCGAGCTGCTTGGAGCAATTGCGCGCCTGTTGCCGCATTTCCTGCCAATTTGCCGATTATCGACTCTTCTATAGTTGTCGGATGCTTGAAATCCATGCCTAAGGATAGCAAAATCTCCTATAAAAGTAAAATAATATTTTACAAATATATCCAAAAACCCTTATATTTTGACAAATCTTATAAATATATGCATAATATGTGCAGGATAGAGTACTTTGAGATTGGTTCTAGGTTCGTAGTGTGATTCGGCCGAACACATTACTTATCTAAAACAAACTATATGAAACTTATTATTATCGGAGGTGTTACTGGGTCTATAGGTCAGGAAATCCTGCGGAAATATCTCCTGGAGAAAGAAACCTTGATCTATGGTATCTCAAGGAAGGGTGTTTCTGTTTCCAGTTTCTCTAGCCTACCCAATCACAATATGATTGTTGGAGTAGATCTTCGAAACACTGCTTCTATAAGCGAATTTGTTTCCAAGATTCCCGTACAGCACTACGACAGCATCTCTTACTTCCACTTAGTTGGTGAATTCAAGACTGAAATAACCGAGGGGTTTGAAGTGTTGGTTCAAAACGATCTGGATGAAGATGGGATCGATGACGCGGTGCATGGACTGGTAGCAAAAGCATATCAAGATATGGTCTCCGGACTTATCGAGATTGCAGCTACTACCAATGCCGCGCTCAAAGTAGCCTCGCTCGGTTCTCTTGCTGATGTACATGATATTCCCTGTTTTCAATCGTTCAGGAAATCTCGTGAAATTGTGAAAACTTTTTCCCAAGAGATCTCCCAGAACAATTCGATCGCAAGTTTTTATCTGTTTAACACCAGCACGATCCTCTCTGCGGATGAAATGTTGGAGCGGCCATTTATATTTTCAACAAACGTTGATCCGACCTATTGGATCACTCCATCAGAACTTGTTGAGAAGGCACTTAGCTTCATGGGTTCCAGTAATGGAATCATCGAACGAGATATCTATCTTGCAAATCCGCAGTTTTCCGACGATTACTTCGATCCAACTGTCACCCTCAGGAGAAGAGTGCAGGAGCTGTACAACAAAATTATTTAACCCTCTAAAAGAAGTTGAGCGAAATAATACCGTTTCGCTCTCATTATTCAGCTCATCAAATACTTGGTGGTCTGATTGTGAAACAAATTGTTCATTTAAAAAATATAATATGAAATATCAAAATATCACTCTTACACTTATCAAAGGTGAGCACGATACAAACATGATTATCCCTTTTGAAGCATCTTTCCTAAATACTGTTAAGATTATTCCGTATTTTGAATCTGCGGCGTGTCTCCCTATGGATTTTCCTAACGAATGGTTTTTCAAAAAAATTCTATTAAAAATTAAAGGGAAATTAAAAGTTGTAACATTCACTTATCATGTCGTGGGTTGGGACGGTAGTTTTCCGATCATAGATCGTATTTATGATTACGAGCCCGGTAAAGAAAATTTAGAAAATCTCCACATTTTTATCGAGTCCTAACAATTCAAAAACCGACCATCACTGGCCGGTTTTTTTATTTCTTCTTCACTCCATGTTTCACGTGCAACTTCCCTACTTCTTCGTCGTTTGCTTCATCTTTGGAATGTTTCCCCTTCTCTCCTAATACTTTGAGGTCTTTATCCTCCAATTCATCCAGATCTTTGACCCGTTCAGAGAGGATTTCGACGGTATTAAGCGTTGGATCTTCGAGGACTTCCTCGAGTAATGCATGCAGGATCCAGCCCATACGAGGACCTGGTTTCATGTGTAATACCTCCATGAGGTATTTCCCATCAACCTTTAGCTGTGAAACCGAGATCGGGTCGCGGAGTGCTTCGTCGATCATGGCGTGGTATTTGCGCAGTCTATAGGGCGCTTCGGCCTTTTTCATACCGACGCGGTCGCATTCGCGGACTTCCATGAGCTCCCAGATATGCTCAGGTTTCACCTTTTGGATGATGCGGCGCACCGCAGAGAGCGTGATTTGCTCAGTATCAGAGAAAAACATGTGATTGCGCACCAGTGTAACTACCAAATCAGTCGTTTCACGTGAAAACCTGAGACGCTCCATGATCTTCTTGGTCATCCTCGCACCTACGACCTCGTGCCCAAAGAATGTGTATTTGTCCTTGGTCCGGTCATAGCGACGGGTTGCGGGCTTGCCAATATCATGAAACAGAGCTGTGAGGCGTATTTCACGTGAAAAGTTCTTGTCGGCAGCATGCTGGAGGGCATGTAGGAGGTGCTGGTACACATCATAGATATGAGCACCCTTTTGCTCACACCCAATCCCCTCATATAGTTCTGGAATGATGTGTTTGAGGAGTCCAGACTTCTCGAGCATAACAATGCCTGCGGCAGGGCTGTCGGAATCAATGATTTTGACCAGTTCATCCCGGATACGCTCCCCTGAGATGTGTTTGAGGAGGTCGGCATTTGTAGTAATAGACTCAAATGTTTCATGTGTAACAGCAAAACCTAGGGTTGTGGAAAACCTGACTGCTCGGAGCATGCGGAGCGCGTCTTCGTTGAAGCGTACGTCTGGATAAAGGACACATCTGATAGATTTGTCCTTTATGTCCTTTATACCTCCAAATACGTCTATAACACTGTCCTTTATGGGATCCCAAGCTATGGCGTTCATCGTGAAGTCACGACGTTCGAGGTCTTTGCGGATATCTGTTTCATATGAAACGGTGTCCGGATGGCGGGTGTCACTATAGGATCCCTCAGATCGATAAGTCGTAACTTGGGCAATGTTGTCTAAATCAGGTGTTTCCTCCCCCTTCGCATCTCCCTCCGGTCGTGCTACGGAGGACAGTCGCGTGCTCCTCTCCGGGGATATGTTGATCACTGTCACTGTCCCGAAGTCATTTTCGTTCACAGTCTTGAGTTCTGGGAATGTAGTGATCACCTGCTCAGGTCGAGCATTGGTTGCAATGTCCCAGTCCTTGGGCACGACTCCCCTGATCATATCTCGCACACAGCCGCCCACCAGGTACGCCTCAAAACCCGCTTCTTGCAGGGTCCGAGTTACACGTGTAACAAATGGTGGGATTTTTGAGGTATCCATAGGGATATTCTATATAGTGCACCCATCAGGACTCGAACCTGAAACGACGCTTCCGAAGAGCGCTGTGATATCCATTTCACCATGGGTGCGTATTGCAACTATAGCATTATTAAGGTTTTTTGCAATTGTAAACCAATGTAGTAGTATATAATACGATGAGAAAGGACAAAGATTTTATATTCACATTGCGCAAAGGAGGGGACTCATATAGGCAAATCCAGGCAAAAACAGGGGTTTCACGTGCAACACTTACTAAGTGGTTTGGCAATACTGAGTGGTCAAAGGAGCTAAAAGTGGTCCATACTGACATTGAAACCAGAAGCTCAAAGGAGCGAATGATCCGCCTCAATATGGTACGAAAGTTAAAGCTACAGTATGCATACGCACTTATTGAGTCTGAAGCTGTAAAGGAATACGAGCTTTACAAGAAAGAACCGCTTTTTTGGGCAGGACTTATGCTCTATGCAGGCGAAGGGGAGAAGACCTCAAAAGGCTTGATTCGTATAAGCAGCAGTGAGACCTATATCCATAGGATCTTTGGGGATTTTGCCCAAAAGTACCTAGCAGTAGGGGAGAAATCATTGAAATATGGTCTCTTGGTGCACGAAGGGCAGGATGAAGGTGTCTGTAAGAGTAAATGGGCACAAGAGCTCTCTCTAGATGATGGTGACTTCTATAAAACCCAGACCCTAAGGGGGCGAGAAACCAGATTGCAATATGGTGTCTGTATGAGTATAATCTCGAATACTGGTCTGAAGAGAAAGGTACTAAAGTGGCTTTCTTTGGCACAGAATGAGAAATTTTGATATGCGGTCATAGTTTAGTGGTAGAACGACTCGTTGCCAACGAGTAGGTTGGGTTTCGATTACCCATGATCGCACAGAGTATATAAAGAACAAAAAGACCTTATTATGTAGGGTCTTTTTGTTTGTGTTGATATGTCTCATAGACAAAACCTGTCGAATATGGGGACAAAACCTTTAATAATCAACGAAACTGTGGATAACTAGGTGTATATGTGGGATAACGGACGACTTTTACGCTACACTGTCCCTATGATTCGTGTCTTTACGTCCAAAACCCAGGAATTGGGAGAAAAAGGGGAGCATGAGGCGGTCGTATACCTAGAAAATGACGGATTTACAGTTATTGAGCGAAATGCGAACGGCAAATACGGCGAAATCGATATTGTGGCCAAAAAGCAGGGGATTGTGCACTTCTTTGAGGTAAAGGCAGGGTATGCAGGAGGGTGGATCAATCCGGCAGAAAACCTCACTCAGGCAAAACTTCGGAAATTCCTCATTTCTGCAGAACACTATGCGCTGACCCATGGGATCAAAGACTATCGAGTCGAGGGGATCGTCGTGCTCTTTGACCGAAATGGGGGAGTAGGGGTCGAAAGGATAGGACTTTTTTAAGGTCTTTTTTGTGCGGGATAGGGGAATCGGACTCCTGCTCTCAGTTTGGAAAACTGATGTTCTACCATTAAACTAATCCCGCAATATTTCTATTTTATATTCTTTGGTCTCCTTCGCCAAGGCTTCGGCGACCGTTGTCGGGGTGCAGGGAATCGAACCCTGCCCTCTTGTTCCCAAAACAAGTATACTACCGATATACTACACCCCGTAGCACAAGCCATGGTAGCAGAAAACTACTAAAGATGCTATCCCTTACACTTCATTTTTTCTACAAGGAAATTTCTAAAATTTCGTAGGAGTAAAGCACTTTTTATTGCTATACTTGTATTGTAATGACGCACTCACGCGGTCACCTTTTTAGTACTCATAGACGCACACTCGCTGCGCTCTTGTTCGGCCTCTCGTTTTCGATCATTGTTGCGTACGCAACACCGCCGGGTAGTGCATATACGCCAGGTGAGACGCTTGACCCAACATGTGCACCAGGAGATACATTTTGTACCGTTGCGATTGCGGGAGGGTTAACATTTTCTACTGGACTTACCAATACGGCAAATACGATTACGAACAATCTCTCGACTGGTGTATCTGGGGGGCAGAGTGTCGTGGGCGGTACGGCCGCATCAAACAACCTCACGCTTTCATCAACGACTAATGCAACCAAAGGGAAAATTATTTTTGGGACAAGTGTGTATGATGAGGCAAACAATAGGCTTGGTATAGGGACAACATCACCCGATCAGCGATTTGTTGTGCAAGGACAGACAGTGGGAGGAACACCAACATATCTCAGATTTGATTCAGGTATTCTTTCATTGGAAGGAGATTTGTCGGCACAAAATGGGGTACCACTGATCGATTTCAAAGATACTGCAACCAATCAAGTCTTTTCACGTGTGGGATATATTCTCAATACTGGTATTTCGATTAGTAACTCATGGATTGGTTTAAATAAATCAGCGGTCTTTATTGAACATACCGCTGATGAAAATTCATTTGTGATTTCCAGAGGGACGGCGGCATATGGAGTACCAACCCGTATTGGTATCGGTACGGCCACACCCTCAAGTAGGTTTGATGTGACAACGGATGCTTTGAGTGAAACACAAACTGCAGTCTCCGGTATTGCACTCGTAAACCACTCTCCGGCAGTAAATGGAGTACAACAGATTTCGCCCGCAATCCGATGGTCAGGTCATGGATGGAAAACAGCTAGTACTGCGGCAAGTCAGGCCGTTGATTTCAGAGCGTATGTTACTCCTGTGCAAGGAACGACAAATCCTACGGGGTATCTCGGGTTTGGATCATCGATCAACGGGGGAGCGTACACCGATAATCAGCTTGTATTAACGAGTCAGGGATACGTAGGAATTGGGACGACGACACCGTCTAATGTGCTCGAAGTAACCGGAGGAGCGAGTATATTTAATGGAGACATCCGTATACGATCAGGTAATACCTTTGTTGTATTAAATGCAGATAATTCTCTCAATGGTTCGATGTCGCTCATACATGAACCAAATAATCCTGCTATATCTATAGTCGCATCGCAGTATAATGGCAGTACTATACAGGGATATAACGGAGAAGGTTCATACTATTATGCGACTGTTTCGGGCAATCGTATTGTTTCCATAGATAGGAATGTACTGTCGGGCGGAACGACGGGTGGAAACGGATTTACTATCGGGGACTATGCTGAGTATGCACCAACGACAGGGACCAATACGTACAACACAATAAACCTCAATCCTATTATTAACGCTACAGGTGGCACGAACACTGTTCGGGGGATCTACTATAATCCAAATCTTACAGCAGTGGTCGGCACAACCAATATTGCCTTTGAAAATACAACAGGAAACGTGCTGTTGGGTACGACGAGTGGGCGAGTGGGTATCGCAAATACGAATCCGGGATATTTGCTCCATGTTGGTTCGTCCGCGGTCACGACCGGTACAACAGTTGCACGTTTTGAAAATCAGGGCGGTACGTGTGATGTTGTTCCGTCAACTATCGGAGGTATAACCTGTACATCCGATGAGCGGCTCAAGAAAAATATCACGACACTTGATGATTCTATATTGGACAAAATACTTTCGCTTCGATTGGTAACATACAACCTGAGAGCCGAAGAAAATACTGATCCTTTGCATACAGGTGTCATTGCGCAAGAACTCGTGAACGTGTTTCCTGAGCTTGTTGCCACTGATAGCTCCGGCTGGGAGTCAGTCTCGTATACTGGACTGATCCCGTACACGATCAAGGCAATTCAAGAAATGAATCTGCGTGTTACCGAGCTCAATGACATGCAAAAAGCAAATCCACTCCGCGACAACCTCACTGCATGGTTTGCAAATGCTGCAAACCATATCACGCGCATCTTTACGGGTGAAATCTGCCTTACGGATACTGACGGCACATCGGAATGTCTAAACAAAGCAGAGCTCGGACAATTGAAACAACTCCTCAATACACAGACACGCACACCTGATCCTGTTGTACCATCAACCCCTGATCCACTACCATCGCAAGATCCGAGTATTCCTGAATTAGTGCCAGAGAGTACACCCGCTGAGATTCCCACAGATACGTCACAATCATAATTTCTTGCTATACTTACTACTGTAATGACGCATTCACGCGCTCAACTTTTCAGTACTCATAGACGCACACTTGCTGCACTCATGTTTGGGCTCGCATTTTCTGCGGTTGTTGCGTACGCGACACCACCAGGGAGTGCATATACGCCCGCCGAAACACTCGATCCCATCTGTGTCCCAGGAAGTGCATTTTGTACAGTAGATATTAGTGCGGGGTCTCTCATTGGTTCAACATCTACTAATGGTACAGAGACGTGGCTTGGGACGAGTGTGGCTGGGCTTGGGGCGGCATCAACTGATCACACTGTTTTTATTGGGATTGATGCAGGGATAAGTGCAAATGATAGTGAGTATTCTAATTTCATGGGATATCAGGCAGGCGCAGGGTCGACAACGACACACTCGTCCACATTTATTGGTACAAATGCTGGATACCAAGTGAGTAATGCTTCAAATGCGGTATTTATCGGTTCCGAAAGTGGATCAACGGTGACAAATGCAGGGGGTTCAAACTTCATCGGCTATCAGGCGGGCCTCAATGCAATAAATGCTACCACATCCAACCTCATCGGCTATCAGGCAGGACTGAATAGTTTTTCAGTGGCTGTTGCCAACGTCATCGGTAATGGTGCGGGGTCTGGTGCTACTGCTGCACCCTTCGTTAATTTCATTGGAAACAATGCAGGGTTTAATTCGTCGGATACGAGTAGTTCAACCTTTATAGGGTATAACACAGGTGGAAACGCAACCCATGCACAGCACTCAGTCTTTATTGGAACACAGACAGGAGCTAATTCTACAGGAGCAACGAATGGAATATTTCTAGGAAGAGAGGCTGGCCTAAATGATACCGTTGATAATACTACCGACCAAGATGACTACTCAATACTTATTGGTCTTCGTGCAGGAACAGGAGGATTTGAAAACAGTATTGCAATCGGCGCATACGCAACAAACACTGCGCTAAACCAATTTATGATTGGTTCTGCAACGCGTCCGATAAATGAAATGGTCATCACCGGAACTGGGGGGCAGTCATGTACGATTCGCCCGGATACTGCAGGTATCAACTGTTCATCTGATCAAACACTCAAAACAAATATTACTGATTTAGAAAATGTACTCGACACACTCAGTGATGTGCGCACGGTCATGTACAATTGGAAAAATACTCCAAACACCAATGCGCAAATCGGATTTCTTGCACAAGATCTCAAGGAGTATTTCCCAACACTTGTGTCTCGTGCATCAAATGGGTATCTCCAGGTCAACTATGCAGGCATGACACCGATCCTCACAAAGGCGATCCAAGAACTCAATCTAAAAGTAGAAGGTGCGTTTGATATTCAGAAAAACAATACCTTTGCCGGAAATATGCGTGCATGGTTTGCAAACACTTCAAATGGCATCGCAAAGATGTTTGCGGGTGAAGTAGAGACAAAGAACTTGTGTGTCTCTGACGATACAGGCGAGCGAACATGTATTACGAAGTCAGACCTCGACGCACTTCTTGAAAATGCACACCTCACTCCATCGTCTCCAGAACCAGTACCGACACCTGAAATACCTGTAGTCCAAGATGAGCCGGTTGACCCAGTACCAACTGAGGATGCGACTGAACCTATGGTTGATAGTACAATTGATACACCACCAACACACAATGAATAAACTATTTAGAAACATACTAGTACTCGCACTGTGCACGATAGGATTCGTGAGTGTTGCACACGCGGCAATGGGGACGATCGACCCAGGCAATGATGGCTCATACAAGGCGCTTATACAAAATACTGACCTGGGGGCCGCAACCGCAATTAACTTTGGGAAGTTCACGACACAGTCTGCAAAAAATATCACCGTCTCTGACACAGAGCTGCGTGGGTTTGCTTGGGGCGAAGGGGTAGGGTGGATCGTCACCAACTGTGCTGATACGACGAGTGGCTGCAGTGTCACCAACAGCAATTTCAAA
Source organism: uncultured Candidatus Saccharibacteria bacterium (assembly GCA_964474435.1). Lineage (GTDB taxonomy): Bacteria > Patescibacteriota > Minisyncoccia > Phycocordibacterales > UBA9973 > UBA4124. The sequence continues at coordinate 145,035 of CAYYSI010000002.1, forward strand.
ATCGCCAATGATGGCAGTGGCAACCTCTCGGGCTACGCCTGGGGTGAAAACACGGGCTGGATCAATTTTGGGCCATTTACCAACCCTCTGATTTCAACAGTCAAAATTTCTGGAGGACAATTTGGAGGTACTCTTGGAAGCGCGGGCTACGCATGGTCACAAAACTTTGGCTTCATCAAGTTTGATTGCAGTAGTCCTACAAGCTGTGTAAAAACTGACTGGGCACCAGGTGGAGCATTTCAGTGTAACGATACAGTAGATAATGATGGAGATGGATTGATCGACTATCCTGCTGATCCTGGATGTAGTAATGCGACAGATAATGATGAATCAAATGGTGGAACAACTGGGGGACCGGGAACTCCCGCATGTCGGGACGGGCGTGATAACGACGGCGACAACCTTGTCGACTATCCATCTGACCCAGGCTGCGATAACGCAGACGATACAAATGAATTTAATGCGCCGATAGATTTCTGTACCGCAAATCCATCTGATCCGTCGTGTTCATTTTGTGCATTGAACCCAACCAACCCAGCTTGTCAGCAACCACCATTCTGTACGACGAACCCGGGTGATCCATCATGTTCATTCTGTAATCAAAATCCAGGAGATCCGTCATGTCAGATACCATTCTGTACAACCAATCCAACAGCGCCAATATGTCAGCAGCCATTCTGCACTCTGTATCCGAATGATCCATCATGCCAAGCACAACCATTTTGTACAACAAACCCAAATGATCCTTCGTGTGCATTTTGTGTTCTGAATCCTACTGATCCATCCTGCAAGACAACACCATCATATTGTCAGGTACACCCCGAAGAATGTTACCCTCCAAAAATACCAACAAAAATCGAAGGTGCAACCAAATCTTTTGTTACTGGCACAATCGGCAAAATACTCAAACTCACAGGGCTTGTTGCAGTCGGCGTTGGTGCACTCGCACTTTCATTCGTCGGAACACAGTTCTCACTCTACAGCCTTCTCCTTCTCTTGATGCGACTCTGGTCACTCTTGCTCATCGCCCTCGGTATCAAGAAAAAGAGTAATCCATGGGGGACTGTGTATGACTCTGTCACCAAACAGCCAATCGATCCGGCGTACGTCGTGCTCATGGATATGCAGGGCAATGAAGTTGCAACCTCGATCACTGACATCGAAGGACGATACGGATTTGCAGTACCTCCTGGCACCTATACGATCATAGCGAACAAGACTAACTACGAATTCCCATCCAAGAAACTTGCAGGCAAGACATCTGATGAACTCTACGATGACCTCTACTTTGGTGGACCAATCGTGATCACAGAACAAGATGGTCTGATCACAAAAAATATCCCACTCGATCAGCAGAACTTTGACTGGAACGAATATGCAAAAAATGAACAGCATCGACTCCGTCACTACAAGCGTCAAGATCTCTTTATTGCACGCCTTTCAAATATATTCTTCATTCTCGGCTTCATCGTCACCGCGATCTCGGTCCTCGTCGTTGCGTCCCTCTTTAATATCGTGCTCATGGGACTCTATATTGTCACTGCACTTGGGCGACTCTTTAAGGTTCGCATTCAACCAAAGGGAAGTGTCGCAGACACTGCAACTGATATGCCATTGCCGTTTAGTGTGGTGCGCGTGGTCTCGACTGCAACTAACAAAGAGATCATGCACAAGGTCGCAGGACCCACCGGCAAGTACTACGCGCTCGTAGCAAATGGTGACTATCGCGTCGTCGTCGATCGCAAGAACGCCGATCAAAGCTATACGCCGGTCTCTATCCCAGATCCTGTCGCAGTGAAAAAAGGTTATATGAAAAAAGACTTCAAAGTATAAAAGAAAAAATCTCCATCAATTGATGGAGATTTTTTCTTTAAGTACTTATTTGGTGATAGTTTGGATCTTTTCGATGACGTCGCTGAGTGTGAAGTTTGATTTCACCATGTATTCTGCGGCACCTGCATCGAGGACGCGCTTCATTTCGAGATCGTCAGAAAGGTTTGAAAAGACAATAACAGGGACTGCTTTTATTTTCTCATCAGCCTTGAATTTCTGAAGGAGTTCGTAGCCGTTGATGTCTGGGAGCATGAGGTCAAGGAGTATGACGTCAGGAGTGCCGAGCGCGAGTGCGTTGTCGACTTCGGCTTGTGTGGTTGCAGCAATCACCGCAAAGCCTTCGTGGGTGAACTTTGAACTCTCGAGGTTCTTTAAAAATGAGTCGTCTTCGATAATCAGGATTTTTTTCATATACAGAGAGTATACCCCAGATTGGAAAATCCGCTATTCTGCTCAATTATCCCAAAGGCAGCGCGAGAGTGAATATGGTGCCTTCGAGTGGGGTACTGGTAAACGTGAGCGTGCCACCCTGGCGCTCGACGATATGTTTGGTTGCATAGAGGCCGAGTCCGACGCCGACGTATTTTTCTCGGGTATTGGATGCCCGGAAAAACTTCTCAAAGATCCGTGCATGTTCCTCGTGCGGGATAACGACACCTTTGTCTCCCACAGTGAGCACGGCCTTGCCGCCCATGCCAGCGAGTGTCAGCGTGATGTCTGTATTTGCAGCGCCATATTTGATCGCATTTTCCAGCAGGTTGTGGATCGCAATACGCAGCTTTTCTTTGTCACCAATGACGACGATGGGGCTTGGGGGTGCGGTATAGCGTATGTGCATGCCTTTTGCAGCAGCTTCACTCGTGAAATCTTTGATAGAGACATCGATGAGTGTATTGAGCGGGATCGGATCTGTCGCATAAGGGACACTGCCGCCTTGGGTACGGATGATCGTCATCGTGTCATTGATGAGTGTGATCATGCGCTCGTTGGAGTCGGTGGCCTGAGCGAGCATTGCCACTTGGGTTTTGTTCAGTGAGCCAAAGTCGCCATCAATGAGCATCTTGAACAGCCACTTCATCGCAGTGAGAGATGTGCGCAGCTCGTGTGCAGATACGAGGAAGAAATCAATCTTTTCTTGAGAGTCATTTTTTTCCATTACAACGATTGTACCATTTATGGAGTATGAAAATAAAAAACCCTTCCGGAATGGAAGGGTTATGTTTAGGTGTTTTTTGTAAGAATGTTAGGCAGCTAATGTTGCTAACACTTTGTCGTGTCCCGGTATTGCTTCTACACCCACCAATATTTCTTTGGTATGGATGTGAATGAATTTCGGGGAGTTGCCGTTCATTTTTCTTTTAACCGCAGTTATGATAGCGATAATGTCAGATGCTGCCACGTTTTCTTCAAAAATGATTGCAGCATGTTTTTTCTTTTTAGCGGCTTCAGCAATCTCAAAAGGTTTGGCTCCTTTGTGAGAAAAAGAAAGTGCCGGCTTCGGATCATTTTTAAGATAAATTTCCTTTAAAGAATTTTCAGTCATGGTAGTTCTTTCGCGGTCACAGTTGGTGACAAAGAGCAGTTTTTTACATATAGTAAATTGTTGTTTTGTTTCCAAACATAATACTCTATTTCCAAAATAAGTCAACAAAAACGACAAAATCCCCGCGAGGGGATTTTGGGAGGGGAGATTTATTTAGCTTTTACAAAATCAGTATAGTTTGCAGTGGTACTTTCCGCTTTCTTCTTTTTTACCAAGAATCCATATTCAGAATATTTTATACCTGTTTTAAGGATCGCATCTTTTTCATAGCGGTTTATTTGTCCTGATGGATTTACTGTCGCAAAGTTTTCGAGGCCACCCGCACTAACCTTGTCGTTAACGTTGTTATCCATTGTGTCATCAGATTCAGAATGAGTTGTATCAATAACCATACCGTATCCAATTTTATTAATAAGCTCCTGACCATTTTTAGCAACCGCTGTACGCAAATCTTGAGTATTCGCAAGTTCAAACCCGAGTTCTTTTGCTGCCTTCTTTACATGTTCAATTTTTTCAGCATCGTTGTGACTATCATCTCCATCAAATCCAACAAAAGCATATTCATAATTTGCGTCATTCATGGGAACATTCAACGACCCTTTGAATGTGATACCTGCTACTTCTTGGTTCGCTTCAGTGAAAACAATTTTTTCTTGGCCAATAGATTGAGTTTTTTCTTGAGTAGTATCACTCGGAAGTTTTTTAAGGTCCTCTGCGTTTGCGGCTGTAACGGCCGTAACCCCAAAACCAAGCAGTGTAAGGAATTTTCTAAAACCACCAACTTTTGATGTTTGTGGTATGTAATTTTTTGATGATGTCCAAGGCTCTGCTGGCGCATTTCCGCGCTGGTATGCAATAGAGCCCACCTTGTCTTTCATAGGGGTTTCCTTCGGTGTTTTGTAGGCATTATCAAGATCTCCCATGGTCTCTGCAACTTGTGCTTCGCGATCTTCAGAGCTTTCCATTTCAACAATGACTCGCTCGCCAGGTCGTGCATGGATTACCACATCTTCTTTATTGATATTTTCTGCAACGTTTTCGTTTACTTCAAGATTTTCTTTTGATGATTCCATGCCATCACTATACCACACGCTACTGATACCTCGCCATGATTTCAGCTTCCACTTCCTCTCTCGGGCGGCCGTATTTGAGGTAGGAGAGCTCCTTGAGTTTCTCGGCAACAACAGGGTTACCCTTGGGTGGGAATGGGGTCTTGGAGTTAAATGGCTTGGCAGGGACGCCGTTTACGAGCATTTTGATATAGCAGTTGAGGTTTTCTTGTTTGATGATGTCGGCCGGAGTGAATGTTGGGGCAAGTTGTTGTTCAAAGATATTGGCATTTTCAGGAGAGACACGGTGGACGACCATGGTACCGACGTTTCCAAATATCGCATTCTTGATGCCTTCCTCAAGCTGCTCGATGTACTGGTGCGCAACCGTAAGCGAGAGGCGATATTTGCGGGCCTCGGAAAGGATCGTCGAGATCGAGTCAGTCGTGACGTTTTGGAACTCGTCGATGTAGAGATAGAAGTCGTTCACTGGACCCTTGCCGATGATGTCGACACGAGAGAGTGCTGCCATGGTGATCTTGCCGACCAAAAGGAGACCGATGAGGTTGGAGTTGATGTCACCGAGACGGCCTTTGGAAAGGTTCACAAGCAAGATCTTTTTGTTATCCATGATGTCGCGGAAGTTGAGCACGGATTCTTGTTGAGCGACGACGGGGCGCATGATGTCGTTAGAAATAAACACGTCAAATTTGTTGGTGATATAGGGGACGAAGTTCGCAAGTGCACTCTCACCAGTTGTCTTTTCAGCATTTTGCCAAAAGGCTTTGATGATCGGATTTTTGCAGCGGGCGAGTTTCATGTCGCGGAACGTCTTGTCGGTGAGGACACGACCGATTTCGAGAAGTGTAGAACCAGATGCTGGGTCCTCCATCACAAGGCCTGCAGAGTTGCGGAAGTATTGTTCAAACATTGGGCCACCCGCAGTCTTCATATCAAAGAGTTTGTTGAAAATAGAGAGGAGCTCGTTGATGACAAATATTTTTTGTTCAGGGAAGTTTGCATCGTACTCAAGCATGTTGAGACCCATCGGACGCGCCGTGTGAGCCGGATCAAAATAGATGACGTCGTCGATGCGCTCTGGGGGGATGTTGGCAAGGATGTCCTCGATGTCGTTGCCGTGCGGATCGATGAAGCACACTCCGTCGCCGTTTTTGATATCCTGAATGATCATGTTTTTCAAAAACACGGTTTTACCAGTACCAGTCTGTCCGATCACATAGCAGTGGCGCACGCGATCTTCTTTTGCAAAATGAATCTCAGTCGTCTGTCCGCGATACGTGTTGGTACCGATCGTGATGCCGTTCGTGTTTGGCATTGTCGGTGCAGGCGCAGATGCAGCACTACTTTCCTTGAGCTCGGGCGCAGCCGTAAATCCAACAGGGAAGTGAAAGAGTGTTGCGAGCTCGTCGATGTTGAGCGGTATTTGTTCGCTCTGATTGCGTGTACGGAATGTAAAGTCGTGCACAAATGCAGGGATTGCAGATGCACGCGTGTCATACCAAATGAGTGAGTTTGAGTTGGGCAATGTGAACTGCGCAAACGATGCTTTGATCGTATTGAGAATACTTGTTGCGCGTTCGACCGTGGTACCTGTTGCGATAATGCGAATACCTGCAGTCATGGTCTGACTTTTTGCCTTTGCGGTTGCAAACTCGATGCCGCGCGTGTCGACTGGTTTTGGTTTGTCGTCCTCTGGTTTGTCTTTTTCAAAAAAGGCCATGAGTCCTTTGCCGAGCTCGCGACCGATAGAGGCCGTTGCATCTTTGTACAAGTCTTTGACCGTTGTGCCACCCTTTTGTGCAGAGTCGATGATCGATGTGTAGAGCGTGTTGGTGTTCGTCGTGTCATTTGAAATGATGAGCTGGATTGCAGCGCCTTCACCATTTGCTTCAAGTTGTGAGAGTGACCCGATCAAAGCTGAGAGAGGATCGTGCTCAAATGCGCTGTCAGTGTTCAATGGAAAAATTGCAGGCTCTTTGAGCGATGCAACACTTGCGGCAATACCAGAGCCTTGAGCCGTGAATATGTTGTAGTCATCGACGACTTCATCAATGATGGCGGTGGGGTAGTATGCGTGCACGAGCTTTTCAAATGTAGATTCGTTGACACTTGGGATCGATGCATAGAGTCCAATGTCGCGACCGTTGTTTTGCACGGCGAGTTCGAGGACATAATAGTCGACACCGTTGCTGATGGTTGACCACATGCCCATGTAGAACTGCTTCATCGCCTGAATGAAATTTTTGAAATCACTGCCTTCAGTATTTGCAGCTGCAGGAAGGGTCACCGCAAAGAGGGTGTGGCGAAGTTCTTGTTGGAGGGCACTTCGTTCTTTGAGTCCCGGGATTGCGCCGATCGTATGGAGGTACTGCACGAGGAATCGGTGGAAGTCGTCCTCGAGGTGTGCGTCGTGCATGCCCGCAACGATGTCGAGCGCATTTTTGATACCCTTGGAGAGCATGATCGCAAAGAGCTCCTCTATCTTTTGGTCATGGGTTTCAGGTTTGAGACGCAGCACGATACGTTCTGTTTCGTGTGTCGGCAGCATGCTTGATTCATGAAGGAACTCTTGAGCTTCAGTTTGCGCATACTGCTCGATCGTGTGCTTTGCGGCAGCTTCGAGATTTGCATGTGGCTTACTCTGCAGCAGATATTCTTTTTGCGCTTCAGTACCAAGCCATGCGATTTCTTGGGCAGGTGTTGTCAGCGTTTCTTTGGGAGCGAACATGACAGTAGTATACCTTGTTGCACAGTGTATTTCTATATAAAAACAAAAATACCCCGAGTTAATCGGAGTATGTTTGCAAGTGGGAAGAGTGAATTTATTTCACTGCATCCTTCAACGCCTTTGCGGCGCGGAATTTTGGAACGCGAGTTGCTGCAACCTTGACCTGTTCACCAGTCTTGGGGTTGCGAGCCATGCGAGCTGCGCGAGTTTTCACTGAGAAAATGCCCAAGCCAGCGATCGATACTTCGTCGCCCTTTTTGAGGGTATGGGTTATTTCTGAAATGAGTTTCTCGATTACTTCTTCGGCCTGTACCTTGGTACCGCCGATATGTCCGTGCACGAGCTCAACAAGTGCTGCTTTATTCATAGTATTGATAGGGGAGACCCCTGGAATGACTACTCTAATAATTGTCAGTGCGCTTAAGCGAGGGTGCTTGAGCTTTGACCATTATATACCAAGGGTTTTTGGGTGCAATAGACGGAAAATGTTGACTTTTGGTGTATAAGGTGCTATTATAAAAGCAGATTTCTGAACTCATTTGCACCAAATCCTCAATATAATATGAAAACGTTCATTGAAGAACATGCAGTTATGATCATGAGAGTATCAACAGTAGTTATTGTGACCCTCATTCCACTCGGAGTTTATCTTTATCTCAAAGGTAACAAGCTGAAAAAAGAATTTGAGTACAAAAAAGCCCCCTTATAACAGGGGGTATTTTTTATGTGTAGTCATTATATTGCAATACCTTGTTAGGTGCTTGTTTGTTTGGCATACTGGGGGATATGAAAGAATCAATACACGAAGACGGGATTAATGAGGAGTGGAGTACTGCATACGACGCACAGGATCCCGAAAGCCCGACCTTTAGGGAGACAACTCGTGTATCAACTCAGCAAAATATTGAGGTGATTGAGGCGTATCTTTTGCAACACCCAGACCTTGATTCAAAAGAAAAAGCCTTTCTCGAAGCCTCTATTGCTCTGAAGCGCCAGAATCAGGAAAACAAAGCCAGAGACACAGTTGCCGCAGAGGGTATTCGAGAAGATATCGCGAATGAGAATACAGTAGAAAAAGAAGTACTCGAAGTACCAAGCAATCCAGAAAAACTACGGAGGGATATTGCGGGACTACAGGAAGGTATGAAGCTATTTGATATTGATCCGGAGACCCGGGTCCGCATAGATCATGCGAACTCAGATATGTGGAAGACAAAATACGCAACTACAGATAAAAGAACTGCAAAAGTCACCATGCTGGGAATGTTCGGTCTTGGGAAAAATATACCGAGAATTGAGTTTTATCAAACACTTGGCTCAATTGCATCAGAAAATAAGATAGATCTTGGAGAAGGCAAATCTGTTGCCGAAGTCATTTCATTACTTGAACAAAAAGCAGCCTAGCAAAAAACCCTCCAATTAAGGAGGGTTTTGTTATACTTATATCATGTCCAAATCCATAGAAGCGCTAGAGCAAAAAGAATCAATACTAAGCCCCGAAGGTGTAGTCGTAGATACAAAACCTTTGGAAAAAGCAGTTGTGTTAGAAGACAAAGAAGTAGTTCGGGAACATATACATAACCTTGAAGATGAAATAGAAGAAATCCAAAATGCAGATGCAAAAATTGAGTATGCAAAGCGGTATGATATTCCCCCAGGCGCAATTGGGGGCGATGTTTCTATGGCAGGAGCTTCGATTGAAGAGCGGAAACAGCAAATACAGGAACTGAAACAGCAACTTCACTCTACGAAAAAACATTGGTGGCAGAAAGCTCCTATTGTGGTGGGAATGTTATTAACAGGATTGTTTGCTGCAAAAGATGCGAGTGGGCAAAATCAAGATAGGGTAGGTACTACAACTGAAACAGTACATGGTATTTCTAAAGAAAAAACAAATCACTATGATCCAAAGTATTACACTCCCGAATCACCCGACTATAATCCTCTAAAAGTTTTCCAAGATTTAAGCTTAGAATTTCACCCAGAGAGAGTAGATTCATTACATACGGGAATAGGCGGAGGCGACATGCATCCGCTATTGGTTGAAATGGAAAAGATTTTGGAGAGTACTATACCTGAGACTAGTTTATTTCCTCAGGATTACAAAGACTTTGAGTCATTTCGGGATAGTTTTATAAAGACGAGAAAGGAACAATTTTCTAATCCAAAATTTATGGAGCGTTCATATCTTCATGATGCCTATCATGAAGGAAAGGCCATTTTCTATCGAAAACTATTGGCCCAGTATGAGAATGATTTTGCTGCGTTTAAGCGAGATAGGCCAAAAGAAGCTGGATATCGCTTCAGTGATTTTGATGCCGGCTTAGCGTACAATCGAACCGAGAATATTGAGTATGAAAGCGAAGAGGGTTTCAAGGAAGCTATAAATGCCTGGAGAGAATCCGCCCAGAGCGTCATGGATGAGTTATGGGAGCTTGAATATCAAAAAGATCATCTAGAAGAAGAAGCACGGGCTCGTTGGGAGACATACGAAAAAGAAAGAAAACTCTCTCCAGAAGAAGAAAAAATGATGAGGATTTAACTATCTCGCGTAATCCGTAATTCTCGTCTCGCGGATGATTGTCACTTTGATTTGTCCTGGGTAGCGGAGCTCGGTTTCGATCGAGAGTGCGATGGTGCGAGCCATATTTTTTGCTTCGAAGTCAGAGACGTTTTCTGGATGGACAAAGATACGGATCTCGCGTCCTGCTTGGAGTGCGTATGCCTTCTCGACGCCTTTGTATCGTGATGCGAGTCCCTCGAGGTCGTGCAAACGTTTGAGATATAGCTCTGCAGTATCGCGACGTGCTCCAGGGCGAGCACCACTGATCATGTCGGCAGTTTGAACGATGACTGCTTCGATACTTTCGTGTGGACAGTCATCATGGTGGCTTTTCATAGCATCAATGATGCGTTGGTCGGTACCAAATCGCTGCATGACTTTGATGCCGATCTCGACGTGCGTGCCTTCGAATTCATGATCCAAGGCCTTTCCAATGTCGTGCACAAGTGCGCCCGCTTTTGCGATGTACGTATCAGCCCCAATTTCAGATGCGAGCATTTCGGCAATGTGTGCCATTTCGATCGAGTGCTGCAAGACATTTTGGCCATAGCTTGTGCGAAAATGAAGTCGACCAAGGATGGCAAGCACCCTGGGGTCAAGGTTGTAGATGCCACACTCGTACGCAGCTTCGGCACCTTTTGCTTTGATGATCTCGTGAATTGCCGCACGAGATTTCTCGACTTCTTCTTCGATCTTTGCAGGTTGGATGCGACCGTCTTTGACGAGTGCCTCGAGTGCATGGACTGCAATCGCGCGACGCACTGGATCGAAGCATGACACGACGATTGCACCAGGTGTTTCATCGACGAGCACTTCTACCCCTGAGTACCGTTCGAATGCTCTGATGTTGCGACCTTCCTTTCCAATGATCTTTCCTTTTATTTCTTCGCTTTCGATTGGAATAGTCGATGTTGAGAGTTCGTTGGTTGTGGGCACTGCGAGTCGTTGGATCGTCGTCATCAGTATGTCTTTGGCACGGTCCTCGAGTGTTTCATGCATCTGTCGTTCGAGTTTGTGCATGCGCACGGTGAGGTCCTCTGCATACTGACGCTCACTTTCCTTTAGGAGTGCCTCACGCGCGTCTTCGATACTAAAGCCTGCAATATCCTCAAGGAGTGCGTGTTGGTGCGCGCGCAATGCCTCTGATTCTTTTTGTTGTTCAAAAACGATCTCAGCTTTTTGTTCGATGATGTTGGCACGACTGTCGAGCTCGAGCTGGCGTGCATCAAGGAGTGCTTCTTTTTTGACCAAGCGGCTTTCTACAGCTGAAGCTTTTTCATTTGCTTCATCAATAATCTTTTGTGCGCTTTCCTTTGCATGCATCAACCGCTCCGAGATAGAAAACTCGAGGTTGTTTTTGCGAACAATAAATATGACTGCACGGATGCTATAGCCCAACAGTGCTCCACCCAGGAGCATCCCGCCGGCAAGCAATAGCTCATTCATGTTACTTTGTCGTTACTGGTTTGGTAATAACTGCGTCAATGATGCCGTATTTTTTTGCTTCGTCAGCCATCATCCAATAGTTTCGGTCAGCATCTTTTTCAATTTTTGCGAGTGGTTGCCCAGTATTTTTTGCAAGCATTTTGTACAAAATATCTCTGTGTTTGATGATTTGTTTTGCACCAATTTCAATATCAGTAGCCTGACCTTCTGCACCACCAAGTGGTTGATGAATCATAACTTCAGCATTTGGGAGTGCATAGCGTTTCCCTTTTTCTCCTGCTGAGAGAATCATTGCCCCCATCGATGCAGCCATACCCATACAGATAGTAGAGACATCGGGTTTAATGAAGTTCATTGTATCGATGATCGCAAGACCATCTTTGATGTGACCGCCAGGAGAGTTCACATAGAGTTGAATATCTTTTTTAGGGTCTTCATTTGCGAGAAATAAAAGTTGTGCAATAACAATATTTGCAACGTTTTCATCAATGGCACTGCCAAGGAAGATAATGCGTTCTTTGAGAAGGCGAGAGTAGATGTCGTATGCTCGGTCGCCCATTGGGTTCTTTTCAATAACAGTTGGGATAATCATAGGTTCAAAAAGTAAAAATCGAATAAAAAGTCGCACAGCCGTGACAGGAAATCTGAATACCGACACTATACGCTCGATTGACTTTTTTTGCAAAAGTACTAGAGTTGTATAAAACTAATTCATTATGTATACCGCTTTCCAACTAATCAACACAGCTTTCTTTACAAAACTATTTCCTGGAGTCACTATTACCCCCGCTTTAGAAGAAAAAATTAAAAAGATTTACTTTTTTGGACTTGAATTTTCAAAAGGATTCAAAGTTCAGAAAGGTTTTATCTTTAAGAAGCTTCGGGAAAATGACATTGAAATACCAGAAAAAAATGCACCCAACATTTCACTTTTTATTCCTGATGATCAAGCAGTTGCCGTTGGTCCCTTAGGGTTCATTTAATAGTATGTAAGAAATCACAAAAAAATTAAAAATCCCCGTCTTAAAATAAGGCGGGGATTATTTTTTACGAAAATACTTTTGTAATGCACTCTAGGCTTTCGTTGTGGCCTATGCTCCAGAATAACACATGTACAGCAGGGATTGCACGATGATCACATAGTGATAATTCGCCAAGAGAGTCTTGTACGCGATGAAGCCACCACGCACGTGAAGCTTCTTCTTTTGTTTTGAAGTCTTGGATCCATGCGACATTTTTCATGTGCGGCCATCTAATAACCACGGAAATAGTTTTTGCCGCCAACCTTCTTGTTGGAAGTGCTTGGGGTTTTGCGTACAAAACTTCTTTCAAGAATTGCTTGTCTTTTAGTAGTTCTTTCAAGGAGAAATTTCTACTGAACTCAGGTAACCATTTCCATTTCGAACGTATACTGAAAATAAAATCTGGAGACGGTTCAATAGATGCGCACTTGTTGTTTGGAAATGGTGAGTAATGCGACCTCTTTGGAGTTATGATCGGGAGTGTTTCACCTGTATCTTTGAGATGAGCTTTCAACCAATCAAAGTATTGACCAGCTGTTAGATATGGCGGCCAGGCATCGTGTACAACGATGATAACCCCATCTACCCCAAGCATTCTCAAGACTCCAATGTGTTCCCAAATGTTCAACGTAATGTTTCCAGCTTTCAGTACAATCCTTCCTTTTTTATATGAAGCAATTCTGAAGTCTATCGGCACATCTCCGTCTGCAGTCCGAAGAAACCATCCAGGTTTGTCTGCTTGTAAAAAAGTGATTTTCGATTCTCGTCCTTTGAGGTTTTTCCCAAGGACGGTAACGGTTTGGGTAAGTATTTTTCTTTGTATCATGTGCAGGTTGTTTTTCATTACCCTACACTTTTTATGGTGAAAGTCAAAAACTAAATACAGTTGGTACTATTTGACTTTATGTCCTGCTAGGGTAGTATCAAACAAAAAATAAGCTCATGAAAAAAATAAATACGCTATGTGAGTGGCAAGATAGGTGCACAAACCAATCAACACTTTATGGACAGCTCGAAGTCGGTATTGGAACTTTCGGTATGATTGTTATAGCAATTATTTCTTTGTTTTTTAAACTCCCTCTATGGGCACTAATCATTATTGGGTATAAACCAGTGACAGCAGCACTTTTCCTGGTTAGTCTCGCAGTACGTCCAAAAAACAAAAGAGATTCATCATTTCAAACAATCGCGATCTGTCTACATTTTATTGATGTATTTCTAGCAGCTCCATTTTTAAAGAAAAATAAAAATCCCCACCAGTATATTTGATGGGGATTTTTTTATTTCTTTCCTTCAATCAATGCCAATACCTTTTCATTGGTGAGCATCATGTCGGCATACGCCTTGGTGCGAGCATGGTCGGCACCTGGGTACATTGCCATGAGTTTCTGTGTTTCGAGTTCGATTTCTTCGTCACTTGGGACAATGTTGGCATCGCGCGCGATTGCGTTGAGGACAAATTGGAATCGTCCGCGCTTTTCGGCTTCGGGTTTGAATTCAGTTGCCATTTCTTCCTTGGTTTTATTTATATGTTTCAAGTATTCCTCAAATGTTGAACCGGCACGTGCGATGTCGGCTTCAAGGGTAGCAAACATTTTTTCAGTTTCTGACTGGATGATGATCTCTGGCATATCAAATGACGTCTTTTCAACGATTGCTTCCATAATGCGCACGCGGCGCTTATCGTTCGCTGCGTGGTCTGCTTCGTGCATCAAGTTTTCTTTGACCTTGGTGCGGAGTTCTTCCATGTTCGCAAAATTGCCAAATGACTTGGCGAATTCATCATTGAGCTCAGGGAGGGGTTCCTCGTGCTGGTGAGCATCATGTTCTCCATGGACGTGGCCATAGGCACGCATTTGCTGGAGGTCGTGGATGACTTTGTCAGTATCTGCGTCAGTGACGTCTTTTGGGATCTCGGGAGGGATGGTTGTGCCGATCTTTTTGTAGTCAGGGAGCGTTATAGGAGGGAAAACAGCTGCGCCAATAGAGAATCCAAGCGCATTGCCGCGAGCGATTTTTGTAATAGAGACTTCTGGGCGACCAATGATGTCGAGTTTGTGCTCCTTGAGGATGGTAGGGAATACGCTGTTGATCGCGCGCTCTGCCATATCTGCAAGTAATACGCCGTCCGGGATCTGCTTTTTGGCAACATCCTTTGGTACGTTGCCCTTGCGGAAGCCGGGAGCTTCGATATGTTCGGCAAGCTTGGCAAATACTTCGTCTTCAAATGATGCGAAGTGTTCCCAGGTGATTTCGCCCGCAATTTCCACGCGACTCTGGGGAAGGTGGTTCACAGTTGCAGTATAGAGGTTGGTTGATGTGTCATTTTTCATACGGGGCAGTCTAGCACAAGGGCGCATTTGTGCAAAAATATCCCCAGCTCATACATTGTGCTGCTGTATCTTCATATATATGTATAGTACACTTAGTAACATATCAATATAATCAATAGACATGTCAAACCCCATGAAACAATTACACCAGCACCTTTCAAATAATCTCACGTGGTACCGCCGATGGCATACCAAACCACAACACAACGTCGTCCACTACGGATTGTTGCTTGGGGTATTCATCCTTCTCGGCGCATCACTCTTTGCACCGACCGATGTGCGTGCAGTGGGTAACACCTACTACGTCGCAACGACTGGTAGTGATTCAAATCCAGGAACGATCGGTTCACCGTTTAAAACTGTGGGCAAGCTCAGTAGTGTGATGCATGCAGGGGACATCGCCTATGTGCGCGAAGGAACCTACCGCTCAGCAGGCAACAGTGGAGGACTTGATTCATGGCTCCAAAACCTCCACGGTACTGCCGCAGCACCTATCGTTGTACAGACATACCCAGGAGAAACTGCTATTTTCAACTTCGACCACCAAACGCCGACCGCAACACCGGGGACATGGCAGTGTAATCCTATAGCATTTGTGATCACAGGAAGTGAATACATCCACTTGAAAGGAAAGATGATATTTACCAACCTCAAACAGGTACCAAACGGCTGTGGGGTCAGTCGAGGTATCCGCGTTATCTCTTCACCAAATGTCACTATTGAAAATGTTGAAGTCTCATACATGGGAGGAACTGGTATCACTATTGATGCAAGTAACAACTTCACACTTATAAACTCAGATATGCACCACAATGCTGACGCGCTTACCGACAACGGTGCTGATGCATTTGATAATGCTGACGGATTTAGCTCAACAGGAGGGGACACGTCTACTAACACAACCCTCATAGGTAACCGATTTTGGATGAATGCTGATGACGGTGTGGACTTCATCGGTACCAACGGCGTGCGTACACTCATCGGCAACTGGGCATTTTGGAATGGGTACTACCAGCCAACACCAAGCTCACCTCGTATTTCTGCGGGTAACGGTGACGGTATCAAGATTGGTAACACAGTCATAGGAGGGACATCAATGACCACGACAAAGATCAAATTCCTTTATAACAACCTTGCATTTGAAAACTTGTCACATGGCTTTGATCAAAACGGAACACCAACATCGCTCTATCAGATGTACAACAACACTGCCTACAAGAACGGAGGATGGGGCTTCCAGTTCCAGTACTACGAAGTGTCTCCTGGAGAAGCGCAGACATTCCGCAACAACATCTCGTTTAGTAATACGAGCGGTACCATCAAATACATTGCACCAAATACGTACAATACCAACAACAGTTGGAGTAGTGGGTTCAGTGTGAGTGCTGCAGACTTCCAAAGTGTCTCATCAGTGGGCGTTGATGGTCCTCGTCAGGCAGATGGATCTCTTCCAGATCTCACCTTCTTGAAACTCAAATCTACGTCAGCACTTGTGGACAAAGGTATCGTCATCAATGCATCAACACCAAACAATGCCAACGCCGTCGTTATTCCATTCAATGGTGCAGCTCCAGACCTTGGTGCATACGAAACTGGCGCAGTTGTGAATCCTCCATCTGATCTTATTGCTCCGACAGTGTCACTCTCAGCTCCTGCAAACGGTGCACTCGTCTCTGGAACGATCCCTGTAACAATGGCCGCAAATGCAAGCGACAACGTTGCTGTCGCAAAGGTGGATTTCTATCGCGGCGCTACCCTCATCGGTTCTGATGTCGACAGTCCATACTCAGTGGCATGGAACACATCAGTCGGAGGTAACGGCACGGCAGTCCTCACGGCAGTTGCAACTGACACGTCAGGGAACTCCGCAACATCTACCGCAGTCACTGTCACTGTGTCGAACTCAACACCAGCAAACGTCGCTCCTACTGCAAATGCAGGTACTGACAAGACGATCACATTACCAACAAACTCTGTCACCCTTGCAGGCTCTGGTACTGACTCTGATGGTACGATCGCAAGTTACTCATGGTCCAAGGTTTCTGGCTCGGGAACGATCGCAGCTCCAACTGCTGCATCAACATCTATCACGGGTCTCGCACAGGGCACTTCAGTATTCCGCCTCACGGTGACTGACAACGCTGGCGCAACAGCCACTGATGACGTAAATGTTGTTGTTAACGCAGGTGCTGACACAACTGCACCAACATTCCTCGATGCAATCTCTGTTGGCGGCACATCAGGAACATTCTGGTTCTTCGTAGGAGCAAGCGATAACGTTGCGATGAGCAAAGTGGACTTCTATGTTGATGGCACATTGATCGGATCTGATAACACAACGACACCATATGGCTATCAGTGGGATTCAACAACTGTTGCAAATGGCTCACACGCTGTCACTGCCAAGGCCTACGACACTGCAGGCAATGTTGCAACCTCAGGCGCAGTCTCGTTTACCTTGAGCAACCCTGATATCACAGCCCCTGCAACTGCAGTCATCACAGTCCCTGCTGCAAACGCAGTTCTTACAAACACTGCAACGATCACTGCAACTGCAACTGACAACGTCGGTATCGATCACGTTGATTTCTACCGCGGCACGACTCTCATCGCGGGCGACACCATTGCACCATATAGTGTAGGTTGGGATACCACCAACGTTGCCAACGGCGCATACTCACTCACTGCCAAGGCATATGACGCAGCAGGTAATTCGAAGACTTCAGCTGCAGTCGCAGTATCAGTCAACAACGTCGTCGTTCCTCCACCGGACACAACTGCACCAACTGTATCGATCACTACACCTGCAAATGGTGCGACTGTTTCAGGCTCAGTCACTCTTGGTGCAACAGCATCTGATAGCGAAAGCGGTATTGCAAAGGTTTCATTCTACCGAGGCGGCACGACTCTCATCGACACTGACACAACAGGTACTCCTGGATACGCAGTCGTATGGGATACCACTGCAGTTGCAAACGGAACGTATACTCTCACTGCCAAGGCAACTGATGGTGCAACAACTCCAAACACTGGTACCTCTGCAGCAATCACAGTTACTGTTGCCAACGACCTCACTGCTCCAGTTGTTTCTCTCACAGCTCCTGCTACTGCAGGTCAGACGATCTCTGGTGTCTACACACTCAAGGCAACTGCAACTGACAACGTTGCTATGGCAAAAGTTGAATTCTACCGAGGAGGCACAACATTGATCGGTATTCAGACATCTGGTCCTGGTTCAAGCTTTGACTTGCCATGGGACACAACTGGTCTCTCAGGTTCATACTCAATCACTGCAAAGGCATACGACACAAACGGCAACAGTACAACAACTGCAGCGCGATCAGTAACAATCGTTGTTCCTGACACAACTGCACCTACCGTATCGATCACGAACCCTGCATCGTCATACATCAAGGCGGGCACACGAGTGACGATCAAGGCATCTGCATCAGACACAGTGGGCGTGTCAAAAGTTGAATTCTATGTCAACGACGTGCTCAAGTGTACTGATACAAGTAGTGCGTACACGTGTACATGGTCAATGCCAACAGCAGTCACTGGATACAATCTCACTGCCAAGGCATATGACGCAGCAGGCAATGTTGCGACATCAAACACAATCAAGCTCACCAACAAGAGCACGAGCGCTACAGGTACTTTTACCTTCTCTCCACTCGTTCTATTGCGCAACTCTGGAGGTATCCTCAATGTGCAAAGTGCAGTGACGAGCATCAACACCATCACCAAAGTTGAATTCTATCTCGGCTCAACATTGATCGGTACTGATACGACTCGCAGCCCATATGACATCGCGGGAGGTGCAGGATGGAATAGTACAAGTGTTGCAAACGGCACGTACGCTGTTACTACCAAGGCCTATGACAACCAAGGCAATGTCGCAACCTCAGCTCCGTTGAGTGTAAAGATCTCAAACTAACTACACATTTTAAAATCCCCCGATCTGGGGGATTTTAAAATTGCTCGGAATACTCAGGGATTGCAGTGTTGATTGCGGCTGCCTGGAGATCGGCTGCTTGTATGGGCGAATCAGTATTCATTTGTATAGACTCTGGTTGGGGAGTAGTGCGGGTAATTGGTGCAGTATTGATGATAGGAGGATCGATGACTTCACGGCTACGCTCATAGTACCAAAATGCGCCAAAGGCAACCAGAACAAAAAGAATAATGAAAAAAGCCCATGGCTTTTGTGCGTGTCGAGAAGGAAGTTGTTGAAATACTGTTTCTCCTTCGTGTCTCATACGACTTATTGTACCTGTGCGTCGATGGTTGTTGCAACTGCAGCCTTGAGCTCAGTGAGGGAGTTGATGAGATGGGTACGAGCGTCCTTGAGGTTGTCCTCGACAGTTTTTAGCGCTGCCTTGAGCTCGGTTGTGTCAGTCATATCGTCGGTGACAGTAACCTTTGCAAGGAGATCAAGGTTCGTCTTGGTGAGGCCAAGGGATGTATTGGTAAGGGCGAGTTCGGCTTGGGCCTTGGTAGTATCAACCTTTTTGAGGGTGAGGCGGTCGATCGCTGCTTGCGTTCGAGTTGCAAAGAGCGAAAACTGCGCTTGGATTGCCTTGAGGTTCTTTTCTGCGGCAACCTTCTTTTCACTGATGGTTTCTGGAGCAACCGGAGTTGCCTCTGTGGCTACGACCGGTTTTGCGGGTGCAGCAACAGTCACCTGTCCAGCGACGGCTGTGGTCTCGGCTTGGGCCACTGTGTAGGGGAGTGCAAGTGCGAGGATGGCAAATAGTGTTAGATTAAGGCCTTTTTTCATAAATTACTCTTATAGGTATACCATACAGACGACTGATTGGATAGGGGATTACATTGGGACACCTCTCTAAAAGCGGGTATACTGTAAGAGTAGCAGGTTCGCGTCGTCGATAGAATCTGTAGTATTACCAGTATTCAATCTATATATGAAAGCATCAACAACCATTCTCATTATCCTCGCACTCCTTATTATCGGCTTTGTTGTATGGCCTCGCACCAAGGCTGACCCTATGACACCAGGGACGACCGTGACACAAAGTGACTCAATCGAAGGCTGCTATATCGCAACTATTGCCAAGGACGTGTACACACTTGAAATCAAGTCTCAAAATGAACAAGAAGTAACAGGTACGCTCGCGTACAAGAACTTCGAAAAAGATAGTTCATCAGGCCCATTTGTGGGGACGTACAGCAGCAGCATGCTCGTCGGTGACTATAGCTTTTCCTCAGAAGGCATGAACTCTGTCCGCCAAGTTGCATTCAAAAAGGTCGCCAACGGCTTTGTCCAAGGATTTGGCCCAACCAAAACCGAAGGCAATGCCGAGACATTGGATATGGCCAACCTGTCATACGACAACTCTCCAGTGTTTGTAAAAACTGCGTGTAAGTCGTAAATCAGGAATTTAAAAGTATCCCTCGAAAGAGGGTACTTTTTATTTATGGTACGATTCTCCATATGGAAATACTTGAATATGTAAAAAATGATGAACTGAATCTAGAATCCTTCAACGCAAAAGTTTGGCCGGCAGCAGATGCAGAACACTATGGGGACAAACAACCAGATTTTAATAAAAAAGAATTCACATTGATCGCAAAAGAACATGATGAGATTATTGGATACATATCGATGATCATCGATAGTGGTGTTGCGCAGATCGAACCACTCATGGTACATCCTCGCGGAAAGGGAATTGGAAGCGCACTTATCACTGCCGCAGAAGAAAAGGCAAAAAGTATGGGAGTGCACAAGGTGTGGCTTGAAACGGGAAGTACTTGGGAAGCCAAGAAATTTTATGAAAAGCATGGATACACTGTGCGAACAATTTTGCCAAATCATACCGGTGGACATGAGTTTGTATTGATGGATAAGATGCTATAGTTGCTGTATGGAAACAATGCCAAATATTCAAAGAATGCCAGATATAAGCGAGGGAGGGCACAATATGGAGTCAAAAGAAAAGCACGAGTTTAGCCTAGAAGAAATCAAAAAGGTGCTTATGCAGATTGACGGGAAAGAGCGTCCAAATCTTGATATTAAAGAACGCAAAGAAAATATCAAAGGCGAACTTATGTTTATAGAATTTTCAGATGGTGAAAAGGAGATAATAGGTGATGAAGAGCATGATGTTACCTACCTGTTGACTGTTGCAGGACAGCGATACAAAGCAGATGGAAGTGAGGGGGCATTGCTTACAAAAACATTTCTCACGAAAAATTATGATGATGGAATGTTTGATAGCAAAGAATTAGGCGATTATATCGACGGAGCTTGGAGTCATTCTGTTTAGGGTCTTGTACTTTCCTCTAGTCCTCCACACAAAATCCGCGTATACTTATTCTATTATTTCTAAATAGATCAGAGTCGTTGTATGAGAAAAGTTGCATGGGCAGGATTGGTAGTAGTGTTGGTGATAGGGGCGGTGGCATTTCGTGCGCACCTCGTCGAATTTTATAACACGGTTGCACAACGTGACTTGCTCAAGGTTGAAATAGCGGATTTGCATTTGGAGCTTGCAGCACTCTCGATCGGTGCGCGTCCTG
This sequence comes from uncultured Candidatus Saccharibacteria bacterium, assembly GCA_964474435.1. Classification (GTDB taxonomy): domain Bacteria; phylum Patescibacteriota; class Minisyncoccia; order Phycocordibacterales; family UBA9973; genus UBA4124. The sequence continues at coordinate 166,113 of CAYYSI010000002.1, forward strand.
ATCCGAGCGGACCAGAGAGTATCGTCGTACTCGGTGGTAGAACCCAAATGACGAGCAAGAACGATGTGTTCGCAAGTAACAACCTACTCTCATGGAATCTCATTTCTCCAAACGCGGCTGCAACGACGAAATGGTCTGCACGAATGAATCCCAACACGGTGTATTTCCGCAATCAATACTGGGTTGTCGGCACGAGTCACTGGAATAGTCCATCGAATAACATAACGAGTCCCAACGATGTGTGGTATTCACCTGATGGTATCAACTGGAAACTGACGACCGCACGTCCTCCGTTTGATAACTACTACGCACCATTTACGTCAGACTTTGCCGGATACTATGAATACCGCGCAACGACATTGGGAAATAAAATGTACGTTGTCGGCGGCAAGCCGGGCAACGGCAACAAGGCAGTGGTGTGGTCATCCCTTGATGGCACCAACTGGAATGTCGAAACAGCAGCAGCTCCATTTGAAAGTCGCACACTCTTTTCATTGGTCACCCACAGCGGCAAGATGTATGTCATCGGTGGTCGCTACGGCATGAACTCATATGGCAACAGTGGGGTATGGTCATCATCGGACGGTGCAACCTGGACACAAGTCACGGCGACTCCTGCGTTTGGTACGTCACTTGCCAATGCAAAGGCGATCAGCTACAACGATCGACTATATCTCCTCGGAGGGGTTACACAAACTGCAACAAGTGGGGCGCAGTCACCCAAGGTATGGGCATCATATGATGGTGCGACATGGACACTCGTGAGTTCAACACTTCCTGATCCAAGTCATACGGGCTTTGATGTACGAGATGCAGTTGTCTCTGATGGCAAGATCTGGCTTGGCGATGCAGCCTATGATGGCGCAAGCAACAGACTGTGGTCAACAACTGACGGTATCACCTGGACCCAAAATACCAAGACACCTGAGTGGTCTCCACGGTTCTCATACAGATTCTTGGGCAAAAGATAAAAGGGGAATGTCTACCAAACCAGAAACCATCGATTTCATTCTCGCCAAGCTCGGCGACTACGAGCGGTTCACGACGCGCAAGATGTTTGGGGAATATGCGCTCTATGCAGATGGGAAAGTTGTCGCGCTCGTCTGTGATGATCAGTTCTATATAAAGATCATGCCCGAGAGCGCAGCACTTGCTGATATCTGCGAACAAGACTCGCCGTATCCTGGTGCAAAACCACACTACCTCGTCGAAGAACATCAGCTCTCGACGATCAAAGAATTACCAGACATATTAATTGCGATCGGGAAGGCGTTACCGAAGAAGCGAATTGTTAAAAAATAGTAATTAATATAGTATCTCGATATGTTTGCAATTATTGGAATGAGTCCAGGAAATGGCTACTTCAAACAAGAAGTAGTAAATCAACTCTTAGATAAAGCAATAAAAGAGTATTCAGAAATTGGTATTTTTATACCTGACGTTCCAGCAATATCTACATATGTTGCCCTAGGGTATGATCAGACACGAGCAAGAAGAGATAAGGCGATTCCTCAAGGTAATGCACTAAAAAATAAAGTAGTTCGCGCACTCAAGGAAAAAGAAATTGATCAATCAAAGGTGAGAATATTTGATTGGTCTGGAGAAAACATACAAGAAAATCAATCGTATAGAGATAGTTTTTTGTATATTACAAATCTCTACCATTCAAATGGAGATTTCAAAAAAGAAGTGGATGATACAACATCAGCAGTACTTGTCGATAATGCATTTCGTAAAATACCAATAACACAAAAAGAAATTGAAATTGGTGCACACTATCTTCTTTCAGAGCTCACGTTTATGATATTTGTTGGAGAATATATAAATAAACAAGATGTTGGATACATATACCACAATCCGTGGCCGATTTTTCAAAATTTTATTGCAGGGAAATTTGATGGAATAAAGAAAGATCATATCCATTTTATTCTTTTTCCAAAGTTTTCATAATAAAAACACCCCGACTTGCGGGGCATTTTTATGTTAGAACTTATTTCTGAAACTTTTCTTTATATAACTCTTGAGATTTGATAACTGCCGCAAGTGCTTCAGCCTTATCCCCGATCGAGTCGATCGAGACAGGTTTCTTTTGGATCTGTTTGTAGGTCAAGAAGAAGTGTTCGATTTCTTTGATCGTGTGCTTGTTCACATCCTTGAGGTCTTGGATGTCATCAAAGCGTGGATCCTTTTCAGGAACTGCAATGATTTTGGCATCAGAGTCACCATCGTCGATCATGTTGATGACTGCTACAGGACGAACTTTTACAAGCACGCCTGGGACAAGTGGATACGTTGTGAGTACTACCACATCCAATGGATCGCCGTCTTCCCAGTGACTCTGTGGCATGAAGCCATAGTCAAATGGATAGTCTTGGGAGGTGTGCATTGCACGATCGAGCATGATGAGACCAGTTTCTTTGTCGAGCTCGTATTTGTTTTTTGAACCTTTTGGGATTTCGATGATGACGTTGATGATGTTTGGGACATCAGCACCCGCGGTGATTTCGTGGAGGAGATTCATACTAGTTGTTTTGATTATCCATCTGGGCATCGGCGCCTTCGATTTCATTGGTAATAATTTCACCCGTTGAGATACCTTCGAGGTCTGACTGGTTGTCAGTTTCGACTGGTACATCAGAAGCAATTTCTTCGAGTGCTTCTTCGTCAGTGATCGGCTCATCAGTTGTTTCTGCAGTTTCGCCTGCGAAGTTTTTCAATGAGACAAAGTCATCGCCTTCGAGTTTTTCATCAGTTGTTTCTACTTCTGCTTCAGTGCCTTTGATGTCGATCTTCCAGCCAGTGAGGCGTGCTGCGAGGCGTACATTTTGTCCACCTTTACCGATCGCGAGAGAGAGCTGATCAGGAGTGACTTCGATTGTTGCCTTGTGCTCTGCGTCATCGAGGTTGAGGTCGAGGACCTTGGCAGGAGAGAGGGATTTCTGGACGAATTCACTTGGGTCTGGTGACCATTCGATGATGTCGATCTTTTCGCCGCCGAGTTCATTCATAACTGTTGAGACACGCACACCTTTTTGTCCGACACATGATCCGACTGGGTCAATGTTTGCGTCGTCAGTCCAGACAGCGATCTTTGAACGGCTTCCTGGTTCTCGAGCGATAGCTTTGATTTCGACAATGCCACTTGCAACCTCTGGAGACTCATACCCAAAGAGCTTCTCAAGGAACTTGGGATGAGTCCGAGAGATGCGAAGGGTGATACCGCGAGGGGATTCCTCTACGTGATAGAGATATCCACGAATACGTGCACCACGCACGTAGCGCTCACCTGGGATTTGTTCGTTGGGAGGGATCACACCAGTTGCACGGTTGAAGTCGACGTACACCATGCCGCGCTCCACCTTTTGGATGTGTCCAGAAATGATATCGCCTTCCTTGGTACCAAACTCATCGAGGATCGATGTGCGTTCTGCCTCGCGAATGCGTTGCATGATGACCTGCTTTGCAGTTTGTGCAGCAATACGACCAAAGTCGTCGCGTGGTTCGAGGGAGAATACGATCTCATCACCGATTGCAGCATCAGTTTTCATGATACGTGCGTCATCAAGGAGGATGTGCTTCTCTTCATTATAGACTTCTCGTTCATCGTCCTCTGCAACTGCTTCTTCGATACCGTCTTCTGCGACAAATCGAACGAGTGTGTCGTCAACAACAGTCTTTACCTGTTCAAAGTCGACAGTACCAGCATCGAGACTGATGCGTGCGCGGACTACCTGGCCTTTTTTACCGTATTCTTTCTTGTATGCAGCAGCGAGTGACTGTTCAATCGCATCAATAAGTTTGTCGCGGCCGATGCGTCGTTCACTTTCGAGTTGTTCAAGTGCGAGTTTGAGTGCTTTTATATCCAACATATATTTTTTTGTTATTTAATTTTAATAATTTTTTAAAAGCGCGAGTGTTTTGGAGAAAGTTATTAACAGAAATCCCGCTTTTGGCGGGTTCTACACTTGCACATGCATTCTACCATACGTTATACTTAGAATCAACATGACTATATTGCGATCACGAAGCATCAAATCTCTCTTTATCGCTCTTGCAAGTACTGCTCTTGCATTCGCCCTTCTCTCTATCTCGCCAACTCAGGCACACGCATCGACATCAGACACTATCTATGGCTACGCATGGTCACCAAACATTGGATGGATCAGCATGAACAACTGCACGAGTGCGGGTGCGTGTACACCTGTCACTTATGGTGTCACGATGCCAACAACCGGTTCAATCCGAAATCTCAGCGGCTACGGATGGTCCTCAAACGTCGGCTGGGTGAGTTTCAATAGTAAAAATCCAGATGGTACAGCCGGTGCTACAAGCGGTTGTCCAACGTTTCCGGATAATCCAAACTGTCAGGCACAAGTAAACTGGGACTCTGGAGAGGTTAGTGGATGGGCACGGGCGTGTTCAGTATTTGCAAGTGGTTGTAGTGGTCCCCTCAAGAACGATGGCGTAGGGAATGACATCTATCGTGGCACATGGGACGGATTTATCTCGCTTGCGGACACTAACCAGGGCGATCGCGCAGTATTTGGAGTATCTGTAGATGTGGCATCGGGGACACCGGCACGTTTTGCAGGGTTTGCCTGGGGAGCGGACGTTGTGGGGTGGGTAGACTTCTCTGGGGTGACGTATGATCCACATATATATGAATGTAGTGACACTGTCGACAATCTTGACTCAGAGGATCAACTAGCAGATGCAGCTGATCGAGGATGTCACTGGGACTTTGATGTAAATAACCCAGATAGTTATGAACCTATGGATCCTAATGAGTCAGACTCTATATGTCCAGAGCACACCTATCCTGATGATCCAGTACAACCAAAGAACTGTTATTACTGTCCAAACCTTCCAGGCGGACCATATACCTCACTTCCAGCAGGGTACCACTACGACACTGATGGTATTTCGTGTATCACTGGGGATCCAACATGTCCACCAGGACAACATGTAGATCCGGTAACTCATCTTTGTGTAGCTGATCCAGTGTGCCCATCAGGACAGCACGTAGACCCAGTAACCCATCTCTGTGTAGCTGATCCAGTGTGTCCCGCGGGTCAAGTAGTAGACCCTATTACCCATCTTTGTGTAAATATCTGTCCTCCCGGCCAAACATGGGACCCTAGAGCAAATGCCTGTATTACTAGTGGCCCAGCCTGTGATCCAAGTACAGCAACTTGCCCAGCTGGTGGCCAATGTTCAAACATTCCTGATGATGTTGAGATTGCGCTCGGAGTAGGTGTTCCACCAACTCGACCGTATCGAGCACTTCCTGATGGCCGATGTCTCTGTGTGGCAGGATATGTCCTCAATGGCGAATACAAATGTGTGAAGCCGACGTACTGTGAATTAGGAGGTAATTGTAATTAACATCATATGGATCAAATGAACAACACAACACAATACGGAGCTCACGACGTGATCATGCCAATGCACCATGACAAGAAACGCACGCTCGTCACAGTCGGGATCATCTTTGTCGTCATAGCAGCACTTGCGACTGTACTTTATATATACTTCCACAAAAAGGTCTATACGATGGACGAGCTCGAAACAATGCTCGTCAATGTATCGACTCCAGTAACTGCAACACCCGAGGAACAAGCCAAGGCAATGAAGGCACTCGAAGCGTCAGCTCCTGCACCGACGGCAACTCTCGAGGAACGCGAAGCAGAGCTTAACCGATTGAGTCAATAATATGAAACAACAGACCAAACTATTTATCATTACGCTCGCTCTCTGTATTCCTCTCGCCGCAATGACGTACGCGCTCGTGCCAACAGGAGGATACTTCAATCCAAGTACTGGTCCAACAGGTGACAACAGAGAAGTTGTACCTATCACTATCGGAACCAATCCACAAGCAAAGAATGGTGGGTTGACGATCCAGTCACCACTCATTGTGCGTGGTGATGCCTTTTTCAAGGCAGAAACATACATCAACGGCTTCATTGCTGGTATCCGACCAGATGCGCATGACTCAGTGATCGCATTTGGTGATAGTGGGCACACAGTATCAGTCGAAGCAACAGGGAGTGTCTGGACCAAGAAAGACATGCAGACCAACACGCTCATGCCAGGAGGCGCAGTCTGTGCCGATGCTGATGGTAAACTTGTGCTCTGTAGTGTTAGTAATACTTGTCCATACGGGTCAACTCCTTCAGGGACAGGTGGCTGTATTGAGATCCCATGTGTTGTATTTTTGACATTCGAAGGAACCTTTCGTCATGGACGCGTGACCTATGCAGGTTCAACAACAATTCACCCTGCGTTGACGATCACTGCAACTCTTGAGGGTTCTGGAAATGCAACGCCGTCGACAGGTAACCCTCGAGATACAACCTTTACAATGCCAGCTGATAGTACGATGAGTTATTTCAATGGTGTGGCATGTGGCAATACCATACCGTACAACACTGGTACTGGATGTGGTATCGAAACGACGCCTGGTTTTGATCACGGGTATACCTCACTGGTATTTCCTGAATACATTCCAGAAGGCAAGATCTGTGTGCAACAATAATCTATGAACACTATGAAAAAAACAATCCTCAACAACATCAAACTCATCGCCTTCGGTATCGTCTTTGCGGTTGGTGCAAGTTATGCGTATGCAAGTATTGGTTCACCAAGTATGCCAGCAAGCTTTTCTGCATCAAACAATACCGAGATCCCAGTCAATATCGGAAATATCCGCCAAGACAAGGGGGGTGCAACTGGAGGAGCGCTCGGGGGCCTCTCGGTGAACAACTTGCTCGCATATCAGACATCGCTTTTGCAAAAGAAAGCCTATTTCAAGGGTACTGTGCATGGAGGACATCTCGGAGACCTAACATCAATCGTATCCTTTGGAGTCAACTACGTAACTCCTGCTGACGACTATCGCGTTGGTATCACGACGACAGGGAGCCTCAATGTAACCAAGGCACTCCAACACCTTCGCTCAAGCAACCTTGTAAACCCGACCATGAAGCAAGTCTGTGCGACAAGTGATGGTACGCTCACACTGACATGTCCGCCACTTCAGCCGCAATGTCCAGTGAATACTCAGCCAGACGGTGATGGGGGATGTGTCCCGATCCCGTGTGTTGCCAATGTTAGTTTTAATAAGGGAGGTATTCGATGGGGCTCAGTATCATTTGCAGGGGTAGGAGGAAATACTACCCATCCTGAACTATTAATTACTGTTACATTAGTTGGTACGGCCGTACCTTCAGTGACTTCTGGTGGTGAGCGCGATGTCGCATTTATCATTCCTGCAAATGCAACGAATATAAGCTATAAACCATTGAACCCTTCAGCTAACTGCAATGTCGGTATTGGCTGTGAGATCGAAGGTACATATGGATTTGATCATGGCTATACGAGCTCAGTAAATCCGCCACTCCTTCCAGGTGGACGTATCTGTACTGAGGGATAATATATATAATGAAAACCACTATGAAAAAAACAATCCTCACCAACATCAAACTCATCGCCTTTGGCATCGTCTTTGCGATTGGGGCAAGTTATGCGTATGGAGCATTCTCTCTCCCAACTGGGGGTGCACCAGGTGCCAACATTGCCATTCCACTTCATACCGGTATGAGTCAAAATAGAGCCGGAGCACTCTCTACGGGTACCTTTGTTTCTGAGTCCACCGCAGCCTTTGACCAGAACATCTTTGTCGAAGAGCAAACTATCTATGGAGGCACACTTGGGGATACCGTATCGACGATCCAGTTTGGTGATACTGACACCGTGTATGTCCAAAGTAATGGAAGTATCAAGGTCAAGGACTTCATTCGTGCCCAAGACCTTGCCACAGGAGCCATACATCCAGTCTGTGCCGACAATCAAGGCAACATCGTCTTTTGTCCATAATAATAGTCTCTCGTGAAAACACTGCCTGATCCGCAGTGTTTTTTTCATTTCAGAGTGAGTTTTTGTGCGTGCTATACTAGATCCAATGAAACTATTGATCGGCAACTGGAAAATGGCGCCTGACACCGCAGTACAGGCAGCATCTCTTGCAAAGGCAACTGCAACTATCGCTCGAACATACAAGAAATCTCTCTCTGTCATTGTTGCCGTGCCATCTATTCATTTGGCAGCAGTAACAAAGGCTGCAAAAAATCTGCCCCTAGCTGGACAAACGATTGCACCGACAATGGCAGTTGCTTCTACAGGACTCGTCAGTGCGAGCATGCTCAAGGGTGCAAAGGCAGGGTACTGTATCGTGGGTCACTCAGAGAGTCGCGCACGAGGGGAGACCAATGAGATCGTGCGCGAACAGATCGACTGTTTGTTTGAGAAAAAGATCATACCCATCCTCTGTGTTGGAGAAAAGGAGCGTGATGCCCAAGGATGGTATCTCAGCGTGATCAAAGACCAACTCGAGAGTGCCTTTGCCGACGTACCCAAGGCAACACTCAAGCGTGTCGTTGTCGCCTACGAGCCAGTCTGGGCGATCGGTGCACAGGCAACACGTGAGGCAACACCTGCAGAGTGTCAGGAAATGATTATTTTTATACGCAAGATCATCGCAGATCTGTATGACGAAAAAGTCGCCGCAAGTATCAAGGTGCTCTACGGAGGATCGGTGAGCGAAACAAATGCATACTCATTTGTGACTGACGGTGGAGCAGACGGGCTGCTTGTGGGACGCGTCAGTCTCGAGCCGAAGCGCTTTGCAAAGCTCGCGCAGAGTATTTCAACAAAATAATATGCAATCAGTCTCCAAACTCCCATCACTCAAAGGTTCCTCTGTCATCGTTCGCGTTGACTTCAATGTCCCTCTCAAGGGAACAAAGATTGTTGATACTCGCCGCATCGATGCAAGCTATCAGACCATTGAAACTATTTTGAAAAAAGGCGGCACACCGATACTGCTCGCACACCTCGGCAAGGGTGAAGAAAGTCTACGACCAATCGCAACATATCTCTCGAAATCATTTCCGGTTGTCTTTATAACCGCAGACATCACTGATAAAGGAACGCATGACATCATTGCGCAAGTCCCAAAGGGGACAGTCATCCTCCTTGAAAATATCCGCCGCTATGAAGGTGAAGAAAAGAATGCCGTTGCCTTTGGAAAGACACTGGCTTCATATGGTCAGTATTTTGTAAACGACGCATTCTCCGTGTCGCACCGTGCACATGCGTCAGTGGTGGGTGTCGCGAAGTATCTGCCGTCGTACGCAGGCTACCAGCTAGAGCGAGAGGTCAAAGCACTCACGAGTGCAGTTGAGAACAAAAAGCATCCATTTCTTTTTATCCTTGGCGGTGCAAAATTTGAAACCAAGATTCCACTCTTGAAACAGTTTAATGAAAAGGCTGACAAGATCGTCATTGCAGGAGCTATTTTAAACAATTTTTATAAAGTCGCAGGGTTTGAAATAGGTAAGTCAGTCGTCGAAGACGGCTTTGATGCACCGATCAAAAAACTCCTTGCGAGTGAAAAGCTCCTTCTTCCGATCGATGTCATCGTGACACGGGGCACAAAGAAACTCACGGTGACTCCAGTTGAGATAGAAAAGACGGACGTCATTGTTGACATTGGACCCGAGAGTGTGGCACTTATCGTAAAGGAAATCCAGAAGGCAAAGCTCGTCGTCTGGAACGGCCCAACTGGCTGGTATGAAAAAGGCTTTACGAAAGGCACAACCGGTCTTGCCGAGGCAATTACCGAGAGCAGAACAGCCGCAATCATTGGCGGGGGAGACACAGGTGCAGTGATCGAGAAACTTGTCGGCAATGATCAAAGCAAGCGGATCTTTGTCTCAACGGGCGGAGGAGCAACACTTGATTTCCTTGCAAAGGGGACATTGCCGGGGATCAAGGCGCTCAAGTGATTGACAAGGTCGGAAGGCATGCTATATTCAAACTAGTTTTCATAGGGTACGGATTAAAAACAATGGGCTGGATTTCTATCCTGGCCCATTTTCTTTTGCCTTGCTATTTTGTATGAGAGGTATAGACTTAAAGAAATCTAACCCTGTAAAAATGTCTTGAATGATACAGAGGAGAAAAACCACATATATCACCCAATCCAATCTCCTATAAATCTTCCAAAAAGCCCGGCATATCCCCGGGCTTTTCTAGTACTTGCGCATTTTTGAGAGCTGTGCTATAGTAAAGGCTGGTTTTTCATAGGATATTGGATTTTAATACGGGACTTGATTTCTATCAGGTCCCCTTTTTCAAAAACTATGAAAACATATAATTAAATATTGAAAATCAAAATATTGGTATCTTAAGGGGGTTACAGAATCGGGAGATTCTTAATAGGCCGGTGATGTTTATCACTGGCCATTTTTATTTCCCCAATCCACTCCGTATCTTTTCTGCAAACGCTGCCATTTCCCCATCTTTGTATTGAAATATAGGCCAGCCGTGCAGGTGATCATTGAGTGTTCGTGGCATGAGGTGAATATGAAAATGAGGCACGTCTTTGCCGAGTACTGATATTTGCACATAATCACACCCTAATCCTTTGATCATTCCCATCATCAACATCTTTGTTTTTGTAAACAAGTAACTCAGAAGCTCATCGGGGACATCTTGCATCCATATATAGTGTTCTTTTGGAATGACAAGTACATGTCCGTTTGATACAGGATTGATATCCATAAATGCCAAACATCGATCATCCTCATAAACCTTGGTCGCAGGGATTTCTCCTCTAATAATTTTCCCAAATACCGTGTCATTTTGCATATTCCAAGTATAGCAAAAGGCACCTCGTATGGTGCCTTTTGATTTTGAAACTTATTTAGATCTTGTGGATCGTCTTTACGAGATCCTGGAGCGGCATTGTTGCGCCAGAGCCAGTGATGTTGAGTTTGAGGAAGGTGTTCGTTGAGAGAGGGATGATATACGTCAACCATCGCTTCGTGCCTGCATATACTGGGAGCTTGTCCGCAGTATAGGTTGCGATGCGTGCTGGAGCAGGAGTTGAGAGCTGGTTTGGATCCTTTGTTTCTGAATTATTTACCTCGAGCCATCGCTGAGTACTCTTTTCATAATAGTAGGTGACGCTGCCAAACTTTGAGTCAGTGTCAGATATCTTGTCACCGAGGACGTACTCGATCGTCATACTATCACCCTTGCCTTCGCCTGCAGTGTCAGAAAGGACGATTTTGTTGGAGAGCTGTGCATTGCTTACTGTCCAGTCAGCGCCCTTTGTAAAGGCGATGTGCCAGTCAGCATTACTGAGTTCGTTAGCGTTCTTTACTTCTACAACAGTTTTGTTTGGAGACTCAGGGTTTGCAACTGGTTTTGTTGCTGGTCGAGTACCTGGCTTAGCGGTAGTGGTTTCTGTCGGAGTCGGAGGGGTAACGACAGGGTCCACCATAGGTGCCTTTTTGTGAGTAGCTAGTAATGCAACGATTATAATAATAACGACGATACCTGCGATCCACATTTTTTTATTCATATATGTATATGGTATACCTCCTGCACGATTTGTCGATAGGGGAAGCTTATGTGATTGACAATCTTATCTTTAAGTATTAAGGTTAGCAAAATTTAAAGCAATGGACACTATACAAAAAGTTATGGAGTTTATTAACTCCAAGTATGTTTTTAATGAAGAAAACTACCCTAATATGAAAGGAATGGATGCGGCGCAGCAGGCAATGTTTGTCTTAAATCATAGCGTGCTGCATATGCAAAAATCTATTGGTAAAATAGCAGAAGTTTGCGAAAACTACGATCATTCGGGGAAAATAAATGAAACTGATGGAGCAAAGGTTGAAGAAGCAACCGTAAAAATGCTTATAAACACTTTAAAGCTTGCCCATGAGCTTGGATTAAATGGTGAAGGACTTGCAGAAAGAGTTCCAAAATTTATGAAGAGTAAATAAGTTTAAACACAGTATTTTTTGAAGCTGTCCCAAGGTGGACAGCTTTTTCTTTTATTCACTATTATTAGATTCCAATGCACCCTCTCGTGTTACAATCATCCTCTATGAACCCCACTCTGCCGACACCTGCTGAGCTTGAAATCCTCCTCGCAAAGCGTTTGAGGCTCTCGCCTGACGAGCATCAAGCGTTTATTGCGCCCACGTACAAACTCGGAGACCTCTTTGCATTTACTGACATGCAGATCGCAGTTGCGCGATTCTACAAGGCTGTGACAGGTGGGGAACACATCGGGATTTATTCAGACTATGACTGTGATGGCATTCCGGGCGCAGTGGTGTTCATCGATCTGTTCAAGAAACTTGGCATCATGGATCGCGTGCATGTGTACATTCCCGATCGGCATGACGAAGGCTACGGGGTAAGCAAAATTGGGATCGATGAACTCGAAAAGCAGGGCGTGACACTTATGCTCACAGTCGATGTTGGGATCACCGCGATTGCAGAAATAGCTGACGCACAGTCACGCGGTATCGATGTCATCCTCACCGATCATCACGCACCACTTCCAGAATTCCCAGCTGCATTTGCAGTTGTGCATCCCGCAAAAGGGAACTATGTAAACCAAGATCCGTGTGGTGCTGCAATGGCCTTTTATGTGGTGTGTGCATTCCTCGAAAAATATCGCGCAGAGTTCGACATACCAGAGGGCTGGGAGAAATGGCTACTCGATCTCGTCGGGTTTGCGACTCTTGCCGACATGGTGCCACTGGTCGGAGAGAATCGCATGCTTGTTGCGTATGGACTCCATGTCGTGCGCAAGACTCGCCGCATTGGGCTCAAGATGTTGCTTGAGAAAAATGGCATCGCGCTCCCAAATCTGATCGAAACAGACCTCACATTCACTGTCGCACCCCGACTGAACGCCGCGTCACGCATGGACACACCCATGCTTGCATTTGAGCTCCTCTCAACTGACGACCCAGAGCGTGCTAAAGAGATCGTATCTATCCTCGACTCCATCAACAACGATCGCAAGGTACTCGTTGCTCGCATTGTCAAAGCCGCGCACGCAAGCCTCGAACAACGATCAGTTGCAAATGATCTCTCACCGATCGTAGTTATCGGCAACCCGGAATGGCGACCCGCAGTCCTCGGTCTTGTGGCAAACAAACTCCAGGAAAAATACAACCGAAGCTTCTTTGTCTGGGGCGAGGCAGGGGACGGCACGATCAAGGGTTCATGTCGCATGATCGATGAACACCATGCAGCGCTCCTATTCCAAGCATTGCCCGAAGGCATGGTGCTCCATGCAGGCGGACACCAAGCAGCGGGTGGATTCTCTGTCTCCAAAGACAACATTCACTTCCTCGAAGAAGCATTGAATGCTGCGATCGCAAGTGTCGACCATACTGGTGCTGACAAAGATACGCTGGATGTGATCGCGCTCCCGCTCGTGAGCTCGACGACGCGCCATCTCTCTGTGGTGCGCAAGTTTGCACCCTTTGGTGTAGGCAACACCGAGCCACACTTTATGTTTGAAGGGCTCCTCATCATGTCAGTAAAAATGTTTGGGAAACAAAAGGAGCACATCGAAGTCATGATTCGTGACTCGACTGCAAGTGCGACTGCATTTACATTCTTTGCAGACGAGAAACTCATCTCGCAACTCACCGAAGGCAATACTGTGACAATCATTGGCACCATTGAAGCGGGCTGGAGGGGAGGAGTACGGATCAGGATACAGGAGGTGAAATAAAAATACTGCCAGGATTTGGCAGTATTTAATGAAAGCTACTTTTTTAACAGAAATTTTCTCAAACCGTTTTTTAGGTTATCAATTCTTTCAGGAAGGATAGTTACTGTAAATTCAGTACGTCCCCGGCTCGTTTTGATAGAAGAATGTTCAATTGTCCCATTTGTGTTTAAGAAAATGAAAGTTTTAAACTCCTCACTTTCAAAAATTTTCTTTGGGAAGTTTTGTACAAAGTAATCTTCAGCAGTTTTTGTCACTTGAATATCTAATATGCGTGCCATATGTAATGTGCGTTTAGTTATTACACACGGTATATGGATTGCTTCGTACTGTCAAATGATTAACTAATGCCATTGACATCTCAGTACTTTATAGTAGTATTTGTGGAAACAATTTTTAACCTGTTCTAAAACAAACAAATATGAAAAGAAGAGAAATACCGAAACTTTGCTTCAAAGAGCTCTTGGTATTAGCCAGAGAACTCATTTTTGTAGAAAAAACACATCTTCCTCAACGTATTACGATGAGAGAATTTTCTCGGAGCATTCAGGTTGAATTCATTAAGAGATTCCGTTGCTATAAGCAAAATCTTCGTGATGAACTTCATGGCGAATTATCAATTATGATTGCTGATATGAATGGGATCATTCTAGACAAAATAGAGATGCCCAAACGAGAGATAATCAAGATACCTCTTTCGGATGATATATATAAAAACCTTCCGGATATTGAATTTCTTGAGTTACTAAAATCAGCACTCCATGCTGATGATGGGGTGTATAGTTCATTTGGTTTTACACCAAAACTTTCGCTTCATCGGGAAACTACCGATAGGTTACAAATGGGTCTCAACTGCTTCGGTATCGCAAGTCTTATTGGATCATATTGCACATGGAAAGGAATTTCTGTTGAACTTGGTATTACACCAGATCATCCGTACGCGGTCGTTTCCTTGAAAGAAGGAGTATATCTTGTTGACCATTTCAATCTCATAAAGTTAGACGGTGAAATCAAACGATATAAGGATTACGGGGTGTATTATCCTACAGAGAAAGAAGAAGGGAAAATCCTCGCTATGATCATGGTAGTTCCGTTTGATGATGGCTTGGTCTATGAAATACTTGAGAATACAGAAATGCTTAGATGTGTACTCAATGGTACTCAAAAGGATATGTTACCTGGTACAGAATGTAAAGGTAAAATTATTGCAAAGGAAAATGAAACGATTCTCAATCGTTGCAACTGGAAACAATTACAGATGTTGCTATTTCCTGAAATTACGGCTGCATTTGCTAAGCATCAGCTTGGATGGCAGCTCAATGTATCTATGATCTATCAACAGCGATATGAATGGTATGCTCAGAAAATTTTTGAATATGCTGCATTTCATGCACAAAAAGCAACACTATTTTCTAGTGAAAAGTTCGATGAAGCACATGAAGTATTGGTCGACGTATTTAAGGATCATTACGAAGAAATCATGTTGTATTTAGAACATGGAATGGAATTTAGTGAATTTGTACCATTAGATGTTTGTAACTATTTTTGCACTCTAAAAGTTGCAATAAATAAAAAAGAACAAGAGGATGGTACACTTGTTGCTGAGCATATTTATAAAATGATCAACACTAAGCTTGTTGACATGAATATCCAAAAGAAGTATAAGGAAACAAATCTCGTCACCTAAATCATCAGGTTATGTTTTTTATTAGTAAAAAGAAGTTTAAAGAAACAGTTAAAAACGCAGTAGATGAGCATCTGAAGAGTACGGGAAAGGAGGTGATAGTACAAAAGACAGTAGTACAACATCACCACCATTCAAATTCAGGTAGTAGTTCATCTGTTCGTCAGGATGGATCAAATATAAATGGTCCATCAGAAGCTCTAAAGAAATCGTGGCTATAATCTCCACACATTAATCCTTCCATAAAATGGGAGGATTTTTTTATTTCTTCTCTTCAAGCATCTTTATAATCTTGTCGAGTTTGTCTTGTTCAATAGAATCGAGGCGGGACATGAGTTGTTCGATTTCTTCTTTGGCGGCGAGGTTTGTCTCGTAGTCATTTTGTGCCTGTTCACGATCACGCAGGCTTGCACGGTTTTGGCTCATCATGATGATTGGTGCGGCATACGCAGCTTGTGTTGAAAAGACGAGGTTGAGCAAGATAAATGGAAACGGATCCCAGTGATGCACATAGGCCACCATGTTCAATGCCATCCATATGACCACAAATACGGTCTGCGTAATAATGAAGCCCCATGAGCCCATGCCATTTGCGATCGAGTCTGCCATCCGCTGTCCAAAGGTTCGTTCGCTAAGAAGTTTTTCATTGAGGTTTCGTACCTGGCGAATCTTGCGCTCTGCCTTTGTCCGCATGTCTTTCGTTGTTTGTTCCATATAGGTACTATGATACTGCTATACTGTGGGAATGAAAAGCCAAAAAGATCATATAGCGTTGTATACAGATGGGGCTTCCCGTGGCAATCCAGGCCCAGGCGGTTGGGCAGCGATTGTGATAGGTGATGAAAAGGTGATTGAGCTTGCAGGAGCAAAGAAGCCCGCGACGAACAACCAAATGGAACTCCAAGCAGTGATCGCAGGGCTTGCGTATGCGCAGAAACATTTCCCTGATGGGGCAGTTGAGCTCCATGCAGACTCGCGCTATGTGCTTAATGGTATTGAGAAATGGCTTGATGGATGGGTCCGGAAAGGGTGGATGACAATGGTCAAGAAGCCGGTGGAAAATAGAGATCAATGGGAAGAGCTCCTTGCACTCCGTGATCACTTTGGCAAAAATCTGAAACTCACCAAAGTCGACGGACACAGTGGACATCTCTACAACGACCGATGTGACGAGCTTGCAGTTACGGCTGCACTTGGCAAAAAGGTAGATCTCTTTGAAGGGAGCACAAAGGCATACGACACCTATCTCGCCGACAATCCTCCAACCTCTGAGAAAAAATCTCCCTCAAAAGCAAAGACAGGACCAGCCTACTCGTACGTGTCACTTGTCGATGGCAAGGTGTACGCCGACAAAGATTGGGCAGCGTGTGAGAAGCGCGTCAAAGGAAAAAACGCCAAGTTCAAAAAAGTATTTTCAAAAGCAGAAGAGACTGATTTGATACAGGATTATACATTGGCGAGTTTGATGTAGATTCTTGACTTAGCGCTATTTCTAAGTAGGATTGTCAAAAACTACAACATATGAAGCCTGACAATCAAAATGCTGACGCACTTCAGTTTATAGAGGTAATAGCTTCTATAGCTAAAAAGTTACCGCCTTCAGAGGTTGCATATTGGGGACGTTCGGAAACTCACTTACTCAATCGGCTGAAGAGAAGGCCAACAGAATTTTTACAAGAACTTGAATCTGAAAGAGGATGTATTCCACAACAAGGTCAAGCAATAACTGATGAAATTTTGGAATCTGCACCATTTCGTCGAAAAGTTTCTATATCCGATAGAAGTCAATTGAGGGATATTTATAAAGGAACTGTTCAAACAGAAGTAATGCCATATTTAGCAGTTTGCAGAATGTCCCTTGAAGAAATTTTGGGAATTATTGATGATGATGGAATGTTTTGTACATTAACTCTTCAGCAAATTCGATACCTGGCGACGAAGCAAAATCAAAGAGGAAGAAAAGGAATACTTTCATTTGAAGGATTTAATTACTTCTTGATAAGAACTAATAGAAATCGGATGACCTTAGGATCTTTGTTTTGGATAAAAAATGACGATTTTCCTTATGCAAGAAACAAATGGGACTTTGGTTTATCAGAGAACGTAATTAGTGGAAGATTATTGTTACCTATCTAAAAGTATTAATACCGACATTGGTCGGTATTTTTTGTTGTAAATTGTTTAGAGAAAATTTAATCTTCATCAGTATCATATCTGCATGATTGAACTTGTTGCGCTCATGCTGACTATTGGTGCGCTGTTGTATCACAGCTTTCACACAGGGATCGAGATGGTGAGCTATATTGGAGTACTTGTTGCGATATGTATCGGTATCTTTTTCCGATCAGGTCGAGGGTTGGCGTTCGGAGTAATACTTAGTGGGACACTGATACTCGGAGCACTTGCAGTCTGGCGGATCGATGTACGGACTCCGCCTGACATATTTGGGAACCGTGCATTTGATGCGACAGTGGTGTCAGTTGATCGCAGGCTTGATAAAACAAACCTGGTTGTGCGCGACTCTGTGTATGATGAGCGGCTGCAGGCAAGTGTGGTGGGGGATATTGAATTGCTGCCCGGAGACCGGATCACCGTACGAGGCAGTGTCGAAGCGCCAGAGGACTTTGTGACAAACTCAGGGCGCATCTTTGGATACCAAGCATACCTGTCGAGCAAGGGGATTGTGGGACTTGTGAAGAATCCGACGGTTGTACTTGTGAAAGAAGGGCACATATCGCTGTCGCGTGTTGCGACGATCATCAGGTACAAAGTTGCTGATATTTTTGCGGAGCATATCTCATTTCCGGTGGACGGCGTGATCGGTGGCATGGTTGTTGGGTACCAAGGTGGACTCCCGCAATCAATCCAAGATCTCTTTCGTGACACCGGCGTGCTCCATGTCCTCGTGCTCTCCGGCTACAACATCACGCTCCTGGCGGGATTCCTCGCGCTCATATTGAAGTCTCTGCCGTTTCGTCTCCGCACTGCCATCACTGCAATCGCCATCATCATGATCGTGCTCGTCAGTGGGGCCGGCGTTGCATCGGTGCGAGCAGGAATCATGGGATCGATAGCCCTTGTTGCAGGGCTGTCGATCAGGACGTATCAGCCCATGCGGGCATTGTTTGTGTCGTACATAGTATTCTTTTTCATTTCGCCGCACACGATATTTGCTGATCCTGGATTTCATCTGTCATTTCTCGCAACGCTGTTTATGATTGCCGTGCTGCCCAAAGTTGAACAACTGTTTCACTTCATTCCACAAACCAAACACGTCGATCTGCGCGAGCTCATCATGCTTGCAGTATCGGCCCCGATATTTATGTTGCCGTACACGATGTATTTCTCGGGCAACTTTCCACTCGCGTCCCCGTTTGCCAACATGCTGCTCGCCATCGTCACACCGATCATTATGATTGCGGGGATTATTGTCATTGCACTATCATGGATCACACCACTTGCCGCATTGTTCGGAATGATTATTTCAGTTGCAGGAAAGGCGGTGCTCTGGTGTCTCGTGCAGTTTGCCAAGCTCCCCATATGGAACACACCACCAATTGCGTGGTGGTGTGTAGTTGGTATCTATGGAGTGATTCTTGTCGCGTTATTTAAAAACAATATCGTTACTTATTTTTCGCATCGTCATAGAGTGCTTCGACGGCGGACCAGTTGATAGATGCAAAGAAATCCTCGACGTACTGTTTCTTGCCGCTTGGCTGATAGTCGGCGACGTATGCGTGCTCCCACATATCAAGCGCGATGATGATACTGCAGTCCGCAAGCTGCCCGAGGTGTTGCTCGTCTATCCATGCAGGGAGGAGCATGTCAGACTTCTTGTCATAGCAGAGCATTGCCCAGCCGATGCCGCGGGTCATGGCAGTCATTTTCATGCGAGTGACAAAGATGTCGATTGTGTCCCATTGCTTGATGATTTTTTTATATAAATCAGACTCAGGATTGGGAGCAGTCGCGCCATCTGCAAGGAGTGCAAAGTACACTTCGTGGTTGCGCATGCCACCCCATTCAAATGAAAATCTGCGCTGCAGCTCACCGAGCTCATAGGTGTATTTCTCAATATTCTCGGCGTCTTTAGTGAATTCTCGTGCGTGATCAGCAATAAGGTTTGCGTGCTTCACATATCCCACATAGAGCTTCTTGTGTTCGTCATGCGTCGTTTGGGTAATTTTGCCAAAAGGTTGGGGTGAAAGGGTTTGTTCTGTAAACATATAGGGAGTATATAGGAATTGGGGAGGGTTGGGTATATGCAGTTTGACTTTCTGATGGAAATAAGGAGAATGGGTAAAAACTATTAATATGAAAAATAATGACAATGAACCCTTTTTCATTGACGAAAAAGGAAGAATTATTTTTAAAATAACTAAAACAATTAAGAAAAAGATTACAGTATCTGAAGATGAAATGAAGACACTTTTGATACAGCGTCACATTATCAGCAATAGCAGAGACCCTCTTTTTTCTAAAAGAATAAAAAAATCAGGAGCGAAATCTTTAGCCGAATATGCTAAAAAACTAGAAAGTAGCCCATCTGTTATTGAGTATGCCAAAAAAATGGCAGCAAAAATAAATGCTTTAAATCTAATTGTTCATCAAAGAGTTGTTATATAGACAACTTTTTTTATTTGTCCAATATAATAATATTCAAAACAACTTTAAATAATATTTAACCATCCACGCTACAATACCTCCATGAACAGAAAAACCGCAACGCTTGCGATCATGCTGACAATCATCCTCGTGCTTGGTATTGCGGCGGCGGTGCTTCAGCCGAGTGCTGTGGTGGGCAAGGGAAGTGTTGCGATGCTCGATATTGGCCAGGGTGATAGCTTCCTCATTCAGTCAGCGAGTGGCACGCAGCTCCTCATTGATGGTGGCAAAGATTCAAAGGTGTTGAGCGAGCTCAGCAAGGCAATGCCGACCGGCGACCATACGATTGATGTTGTTATTGCCACGCACCCAGATGCAGATCACATTGGAGGACTACCATTGGTCCTTGAGCGATATAGTGTCGGACTCTTCCTCACCTCAGAGGTTACGAGTGACAGTCAGGTATTCCGAGATCTCAATGGATTGATTCATGAAAAAAATATTCCTGCATATTATGCGCGAGGTGGCATGACACTTGCACTTGATGATGAGACTTCGTTCAAAGTCCTCTTTCCCGATCGTGACACCACTGGCTGGGAAACCAACACTGCATCGGTTGTGGGACGACTCGATATGAGCGGTCGCAGCATGTTGCTCAATGGAGACTCACCGATATCTATCGAACAATACCTCGTACAACACGCGCCGCGCGACATCGATGTCGATATTTTGAAACTAGGGCATCATGGTTCCAAGACTTCGAGTAGTGCTGAATTCCTCAAGGCAACAAGTCCAGCACTCGCGCTGATCTCTGCGGGTGTGAACAATCGTTACGGCCATCCTGCACCCATTGTCCTCGATCGCCTCAAGGAGCTCCATATCCCTTGGGTCTCGACGCAGCAACACGGACTGGTGACATTCACGACCGATGGTACCAAGTGGGTGGAGAAGGATGAGAAATAGGATATACTCATATATATGAAATCTCTCTACACGCTCGCACTTGCATGTTTGGTTGTTGGGGGAGGGTTGTTTGGGGTAGCAATCGCGCACGAGACGGTCAAAGGGGGAACGGCGACGATGTTTGTCCATATCGATCCAACAGAGCCTGCAGTTGTTGGAATACCTGCAACACTTTTTATAAATCTGACCAATACTGAAAAAGGATTTTTGATTGGAAATTGTAACTGCACACTCACGATCAAACACGACAAAAAGATTCTTCTCGCAGTACCGCTTGTTGCTTCCGTTGATCCCGACACATTTGGCATCGAAGGGGTGCCTGTGACGTTTATGACAAGTGGCGACTATGACATTACGGTGCATGGTGAACCAGCAACCCCAGGGCTCTTTGCACCATTTGATGTCGACTACGATACAGATGTTTTGGCAGTAGGGATGAGCGGCACTTCGAGTGAGCACACACATCACAGCCCACTCCTTCATGATCTTCATCTCCTCGTCCTCTTTGGCGGCATCGGCGCATCAACTGTTGTCATTTATCGAGAGCGAAAGGAATTGTTTGGGAAGAAATAAAAAAGCCGCCCTCAAACCAAAAACAAAAGGACGGCTTTACCTGCATCTATGAGTAATAAAAAGTGGAATTAAAGGTGCTGTATTACAGTGTAGTATATGCCGCCTATAATCTCTGTCAAACAAAAAAGCCCCCGAAGGGGATTTTGTATTATTTCAAAACACCAGCTTTCTTGAGTGATGCGTAGGCACCGTTTTTGGTGATTGTGCGGAGACCTTTGGCTGAAACAGTGATGATGACGTTTTTGCCGATTTCAGGGACGTAGATGCGCTTCTTTTGGAGGTTGGCATACTTGCGAGAAGGGGTGATAGGGTTGAATTTGGTCGCACGAACCTTGGTCGAGTATCCACCCGCCATCTGTGAGGTCTTTTTAGTTATTGCGCATTCTTTTGCCATAGTGATTGCCATGGTACCATAGAGGGTATTGCTATGCAAGGACCGATTTCTATTTTTTATTTCCTCATATTAATGATTTCTATCATTGTGCACGAGGTTGCACACGGGCTCATGGCAGAGAGAGAAGGCGACCCAACGGCCCGCATGCTCGGACGCATCACACTTAACCCACTCAAGCACATCGACTGGCTCGGGTCAGTCATTTTGCCACTGACACTCATACTCTCTAATGCTGGATTTGTCGTCGGCTGGGCAAAGCCAGTGCCGTACAATCCCGAAAATCTGAAAAATGGCAACAAATCGGTCGCCAAGGTCTCGATCGCAGGGATCGTCGTGAACCTCTGCATTGCCGTCGTGTTTGGGATAATGATCCGCATTTCCATCCTCACGGGCCTTATTTCTACGGCATTTATTGATATCGCAAGTATTATTGTGCTCGTAAATATTGTACTCGCACTCTTCAATGCCATTCCACTCGCACCACTTGACGGCTTCCGCTTCCTCAATGCAGTGCTCCCAGCGAGATTTACTCCAGCAATGCGAGCAATCGAGCAATATAGCCTGCCACTCCTCCTTGTCTTCATCGTCTTTGGCTGGAAATTCGTCGCTCCATTTGCCTTTACGCTCTTTAGTTTGATTACGGGGATTTCTATATAATCGGCCTACTTGATTAATTTTGACCACTATAGTAGGATATGCTCCACATGGCTACTATTAACCAGCTTATAAAGAAACCTCGCAAGAGTACTGCTCGCAAATCAAAGGCGGTCACTCTCTCTCGAGGATTTAATGCGATTCACAATCGTCCTGTTCTCTACGCGTCTCCGTTCAAGCGTGGTGTGTGCGTCAAAGTTTCAACAACAACTCCAAAGAAACCTAACTCAGCTATCCGAAAAATCGCTCGTGTTCGCCTTACCAACGGTGATACTGTGACTGCATACATCCCAGGTGAAGGCCACAACCTCCAGGAACACTCAGTGGTTATGCTTCGCGGAGGCCGTGTGAAGGACTTGATCGGAGTCCGATACCACATCGTGCGCGGTGTGCTCGATACTCAGGGTATCGACAAGCGACGCAAGTCTCGCTCTATGTACGGAACCAAGCGCCCTAAGGTAGCTAAGAAATAAATTTTATGCGAAGAAAAGTAACAAATCGAAATATCGTAAAGCCTGACATCAAGTTTGATAGCACAACACTTGAAAAGTTCATTAACTCCATCATGATGGATGGCAAAAAGAACACGGCTCGTACTGTGGTCTATGGCGCACTCGACATCATCAAGGAAAAAGAAAGCGTTGAAAACCCGCTCGATACCTTTAATGAAGCACTCAAGAATGCAGGACCACTCGTGGAAGTTCGTTCACGACGTATTGGTGGAGCAAACTACCAGGTGCCACGAGAAGTTCGTGCTGAACGCCGCACTGCGCTCGCAATGCGATGGATCATCGAAGCAACTCGCGGACGCAAAGGAGTAAAGACCGCTGTTGCACTCGCCGAAGAATTGATGCTCGCAGCAAAGGGAGAAGGAAATGCCGTCAAGAAAAAGAAGGATACGCACAAAATGGCAGAATCCAACAAAGCATTTGCCCACTTTGCTTGGTAAACCGACTCATATACAAACACGAAGTTCCCAAGAGGGGATTTTTTGTTGCAAAAAGGGAGGTTGTGCCGTATAGTTGTGGACACAAGTGTGACCTCGGAAGTCCCTTTTTATTTTAGTATCTAACCCTTTATTACAGAAGAATTATTATATGCAACGAGAGTACCCCCTCAATAAAACACGTAACTTCGGAATCATTGCCCACATTGATGCCGGCAAAACCACGACTTCAGAACGCGTGCTCTACTATACTGGTCAGAGTCACAAGATCGGAGAAGTGCACGATGGTGAGACCACAACTGACTGGATGGAACAGGAGCGAGAGCGCGGTATCACTATCACTGCAGCTGCGGTGACTTGTGCGTGGATCCCAACATATGAAAAAGGGGACAAGAGTAAGAGCTTCCGATTCAACATCATCGATACGCCAGGACACATCGACTTTACGGTGGAAGTGAAGCGATCACTGCGTGTACTCGACGGAGCAGTAGTGGTGTTCGACGGTGTTGCAGGAGTAGAACCTCAATCAGAAACAAACTGGCGTTACGCTGATGAAGCGCAAGTACCGCGTATTTGTTTTGTGAATAAACTCGACCGAACTGGTGCATCATTTGAACATTCATACAAGACGATCCAGGAACGACTTTCAAAGAAAGCTGTGCGATACCAGATCCCAATCGGACTTGAAGAAAATCACGAAGGTGTTGTTGATCTCCTCGAAATGAAGGCCTACTACTTCGAAGGTGAGATGGGGAACAAGGTGATCCAAAAGGAGATCCCAGAAAACATGCTCGCCGAAGCCAAGACACTTCATGCAGAACTCGTCGAACGCATTGTCGAAAATGACGAAGCACAAATGAATGCATACCTCGAAGGCAACGAACCAAGTCTTGCAGAACTCAAGGCAACCATGCGCAAGGCAGTCATTGCAAATGCAATCTTCCCAGTCTTTGCAGGTTCTGCATTGAAAAACAAAGGTGTACAGCTCGTCCTCGACGCCGTTGTTGACTACTTGCCAGCACCGATTGATATCAAGGCGATCACTGGTGTTAATCCAGATACTGACGAAGCGATTGATCGACCAGCAGACGATAGTGCACCGTTTTCAGCGCTCGCATTCAAGCTCATGGCCGATCCATTCGTTGGACAGCTCGTCTTCTTCCGTGTGTATTCAGGTACGCTCGAAGCAGGGTCATCGATCTACAATCCACGTACTCGCAACAAGGAACGCATCTCTCGTATCGTGCGCATGCAAGCCGACCAGCGTGAAGAAGTCCAGAAAGTATTCGCAGGAGAAATCGCGGCAGCTGTGGGACTCAAGGATGTGATCACGTCAGACACACTCTGTGATGAAGCAAATCCGATCGCGCTTGATCGTATCAAGTTCCCAGACCCAGTTATCTCACTCCGTATTGAACCAAAGACCAAAGCTGACCAAGAAAAGATGGGTCTTGCACTCAACCGTCTCGCCAAAGAAGACCCAACCTTTGTGGTATCAACTGATCCAGAAACGATGGAAACTATCATCGCAGGTATGGGAGAGCTCCACCTCGAGATCATCATCGATCGTATGAAGCGTGAGTTCAACGTTGAAGCAAACGTTGGTAAGCCACAGGTTGCATACCGCGAGACTATCACTGGTACTGCAGAAGTAGAAGGTAAGTACATCAAGCAGTCTGGAGGTAAGGGTAACTACGGTCACGTGAAAATCAAGATGAAGCCAATGGATCAGTCTATCAAGGCAGAAGACTTGCCAAAGAACACGACTCGCAAAAATGGTTACGAATTCATCAACAACATCAAAGGAGGAGCTATTCCAAATGAATTCATCCCACCAATCGAAAAAGGATTCCGAGAAGGTTTGGAACGTGGTGTACTCGCAGGCTTCAAACTCGAAAACGTCTCTGTCGAACTTTACGATGGATCATTCCACGAAGTCGACTCAAACGAAATGGCCTTCAAGATTGCTGCATCAATGGCAGTGCAGGATGCTGCAAAGATGGCAAAGCCTGTTATTCTTGAACCAATGATGAAAGTCGAAGTCGTCACTCCTGACAAGTTCATGGGAGATGTGACGGGATCACTCTCAGGCAAGCGAGGTATCATCGAAGGAATGGAGACTCGTGGACTCAACCAGGTCGTCAACGCAGTTGTACCGCTTTCAGAAATGTTTGGCTACATGACGAACCTTCGCTCTATGACCGAAGGACGCGCCGGATTTACGATGGAATTCCTCCGTTACGACATCGTGCCGACCAACGTTGCCGAGACGATCATCGCAGCGAGAAAATAATTACTCACAAAATCTCCCCGAAAGGGGAGTTTTTGTTTTGACAAAAAGTGAAATATAGATATAATAAAGAAAAACTTAAAACAATTTCATATGAACAAAAGCAAAGTCCTCTTGCCAGAGGCTATTTTGATCCTTGGCAAGAAAAAAGGAATCATACGGATTCTAGGAACCAAAAGGAAATGGAAAATAAATGCAACACAGCGTACTGGCGAAATGCAGGTTGAGGGTACCGGAAGACTTGTAATCCGAGTCCTAAAACATCCTTGCAGCAGTTCTTTATCTGTTGCATACTCGCCAAACGAACATGAAGAGAAATCTTTATTCACCGTACTAAGCTCTAATGTAGAAGGCCAAACTGAACGGATCAGGGTTATACCGACCAATGGTTTTGAAGAGTCTCCCGGTTTAGTTACTATAGTGAAGGGGATATATAATTATTTCAATCAACTCCTTCCCCCTACTATGCGGTTACCAGAGTTTGCCACCCAATGTTCATCCGGTGATGTTTGCTATTAATTTTTTTTGAAAGAGCCTTCGCAAGAGGCTCTTTTTCTTTGACAAAACACCTCCACCTGTTATCATAGGGGACAACCTATTTTGCGCCTCCTCCCGGAGGCTGGTTGGTTTTGTTTGTACGATTATTAGATATATAACATTTATTATATGGCAGAAGCATTTAAGAGAGACAAGCCACACGTAAACGTTGGTACCATCGGTCACGTTGACCATGGCAAGACCACGCTTACCGCGGCAATCCTTCATGTATTGAACATGGCAGGAAACACAGTTAAGTTGAAGGGTGTTGGAGACATCGACGGTGCTCCAGAAGAAAAGGCACGTGGTATTACGATCAACATTTCGCACAATGAGTACGAAACTGCGACTCGTCACTACGCACACATTGATGCTCCAGGTCACGCCGACTACATCAAGAACATGATTACTGGTGCAGCTCAGATGGACGGTGCAATCATTGTGGTTGCAGCGACTGATGGTGCTATGCCACAGACTCGTGAACACATCCTCCTTGCAAAGCAAGTTGGTGTGCCAAAGATCATCGTGTTCCTCAACAAGTGTGACATGGTGGACGATGCCGACATGATCGACCTCGTTGAAGAAGAAATCCGAGAAATCCTCGGCAAGCAAGGCTTTGACAAAGACTGCCCGGTTATCCGCGGATCAGGTCTCAAGGCACTTGAATCAACTTCTATTGATGACCCATGGGCACAAAAGGTTCTTGAGCTCACAAACGCGCTCGACACCTACATCCCAATGCCAGAACGTGAAATCGACAAGCCATTCCTTATGCCGATCGAAGATATCTTTTCTATCGAAGGACGTGGAACGGTGGTTACTGGTCGTATCGAACGTGGTCAGGTAAAGGTTGGAGAAGAAATTGAAATCGTTGGTATCAAGGACACTGTGAAAACAACTGTTACTGGTATCGAAATGTTCAACAAACAGCTCGACACTGGTTTGGCAGGTGACAACGCAGGTATCCTCCTTCGCGGTGCGAAGAAAGATGACCTCACTCGTGGTCAGGTGCTTGCAAAGGTTGGCTCAGTGAAGCCTCACACAGAATTTGAAGGTGAAGTGTACATCTTGAAGAAGGAAGAAGGCGGACGCCACACTCCATTCATCAACGGATACAAGCCTCAGTTCTACGTGCGAACAACTGACGTGACTGGAGAAGTATCACTCCCAGCAGGAACAGAAATGGTCATGCCAGGAGATACTGTAAAGATCACTGTCAAGCTCGTTGTGCCAGTTGCGCTCGAAGACCAAATGCGTTTTGCTATCCGAGAAGGAGGCCGAACCGTTGGAGCTGGAGTGGTAACAAAGGTTATTGCGTAAATACTAATAAGGCGTGAGTCGCGGACTCTTTCATGAAAACATAAGCACTCATGATCGATCATCCAACGCTATGCCGAGTTCATTATGACAACAAAAACCCCAGCAAAAAAAACGAAAGCTACGAAAAAGGACGACGTACAAAGCATGCTTCGCATCCGAGTACGAGCGTACGAAAACAAAATTCTTGATGCGTCAGTGAAGCAGATCGTGGACACTGCAGTACGGTACGATGCCGTAGTCCGTGGTCCGATCCCATTGCCAACTGAGATCAAGAAGTACACGGTCAACCGTTCTCCGTTCATCTACAAAAACGCTCGTGAGCAATTTGAGATGCGCGTACACAAGCGATTGATCGACATCGAAAACCCTTCACCCAAAGTCATTGAGGCGCTTACAAACCTCTCAATGCCATCTGGTGTAGATATTGATGTCAAAATGATGTAAGGGAACATTTATCCAGCGAAGACGTAGTCTGAGTCGGGTAAAGCAAAAATTACTCAGCAAAAAATCCCCGAAAGGGGATTTTTTGTTTTAGAAATTCTTTAACTCGTACCTGATACGATTTATATTATGAACAAAAAAGATTATTCAATCTGGCATGATATAAAAACTGAAGTTCATAATAAAAAAGAGCGGCCATATTTTCATGAGCGAGAAATATGGTTTTGTATGCTCGGTGCAAATATTGGTTTTGAACAAGATGGAAGAGGAAAAGAATATCTGCGCCCTGTGGTCGTTATAAGAAAGTTTAATAATGAGGTTTGTCTGGTAATCCCTCTGACCAAGAATCATAAGAAAGGAATTCATTATTTTTCTTTCTTATATAAAGATGAGATGGTTAGCACTGCTATTCTTTCACAGGTGAGACTTGTTGATGCAAAACGTTTGGATTACAAATCTGGAACTATATCAGAACTTGATTTTCTATCATTAAAACAAAAACTCAAGCGGTTGATTGCCTGAGTTTTTGTACTTTTTACCCCGAAGGGAGGGCCGAAGCCATTTGTACTACTAGTATACTTGGCGCTCGTGATAAGTCAATTTTCCCCGAAGGGAACGTGAGTAGCCCAAAATGTATACTAAGTATATCAAACCCTATTTGCTATAATTACTCAATATGAAAAATATACAACAGGGTTTTATCGGCATAGTACTGATTATTGTTGCGGCACTTGCAATCGGAGGAGGTGTATATTACCAACACAAGAACAAAGTGGAAGTGAAGCAGCAAGTGGACACTAGTGTTGTTGTAAACGATGAGCAGAAAACTGTTGAGGAACAAAAACCTGCACCAGCAAAGAAACCAGTAGTACTAAGCTTTGAAGCAAAGGCGCGTGCTGCTGCGAAGGCGGGTGAATGTGGGAAAAAGGGTACGATCGGCGCTGCTACAAATGTACAAGAAGAATATGAGTACGCACTATTCACTATTGATGGCTCAACTACTGCGAACTATTGTGCTGTCGATTTGTATGCAGGTACTATCACTGCTATCAATTCAAGACCCCTATGTGATGCAAATGGTGAGAATTGTCATGGAACTGGACTTATGCTGACACCTAAAAAGCTATACGAAAGTATTCCTGTAGCACCTGACCCTTCAACTCTCTAAGTAAAAAAATCCCCGAAAGGGGATTTTTTGTTTGACCAATTCTTGAAAAAGAGTAGAGTGAAGCAAAACTTACAATTATGAACCTTATATTTAAAAAACTATTTTTGGGAGTATTACTCTCCACAGTGTTACTTGTACCCTTTTTAGAAGGTGAGTATGTTAAGAGCCAAATTATCAGGATAGTTCTTGCATGGCTCGGTGTATGGCTTGCATGGGTACTATTTCTGATGAGTGTTACTCGAATCTTTTCCGTAAAACGTACTGACCTGATAAATATTGCCACAATATTTATTTCGTTTTTCATATTAGTTCTCTTGGTTGTTCACTCAAAGGTCTTGCCAGATCATTTTCTCCGAACATTCTTTCCAGTGATTACGGCGGTATTGTATTGTGGAGCTTTCTCTTATGCTCGTGCTTACATCAAAGCTAAAAAAGAAGCAAACATATCCTGCTAATCCTTCAAATCCCCGAAAGGGGATTTTTTTGACTTATTTTCAAAAAAGAGTAGGGTACAAGAAAAATATAATTTTATGAGTAAAATCATCAATCTCCAGGTTTATTGGCAGACTCACTGTGACCAAAAATATCTCGTCATAAAGAAAGCTGACAAGGAGTATGTTAATCCGCAGGCAACAATTCGTTCTCTTGCTCTTGATATCGAAGACAACTTTCTCCCTAAAGAAAAAGATGCTCTTGTAAATATCAATTGTAGTCCAGATTTTGAGATATCGATTAGATACGGAAAAAACCCTAAACATAACCAGGCACTTTCCGAGGAGGAAGAAGTTCAATTATTCAAAGAGCTTCATGATTAAAAACTTCTGATAGAGATGTAAGGCCCTATTTAATAGGGCTTTTTATATAAACTTGCGTGATTTTAAAAGCCGTGTATAATCTCCAGACCAATTAAAAGGCCGCCTTTGGTCTCAGAAAAATGGTCCAATACCCGCCCTAGGTGGCGAGCAAGAACATGAAATTCATCATCGGAACAAAACTCAATATGACGCAGCGCTTCGACGAGAAGGGAATCGTTACTCCTGTAACGGCTATTTCTGTTGACGCAAACGTTGTGACAGCCCTCAAGACTGTCGAAAAGGATGGCTATACTGCAGTCCAGGTTGGATTCGGGACCCAAAAGGAATCTCGTGTAAATCAGGCACAGCTCAAGGCCAATGACGGCAAGGCATTCAAAGGCATGCAGGAATTCCGCACAGACGGTGCGACAGATGTTGCGGTCGGAGATGCAGTTGCACTCTCTGCATTTGCAGCAGGGGATGATGTCGTTGTGACTGGGACATCCAAGTCAAAAGGCTTCCAAGGTGTGGTCAAGCGACACGGCTTCCACGGAGGACCTCGCTCTCACGGTCAGAAGCACTCAGAACGTGAACCAGGATCAATTGGTGGTGGACCAGGACGTGCCGGAGGCCGCGTGGTCAAGGGTATGCGCATGGCAGGACGCACCGGAGGTGATACTGTGACTGTGAAGGGCCTCAAGGTAGTGGCAGTTGATGAAGCTTCAAACATGATCTTCATCAGTGGCGCAGTGCCAGGTCGTCGAGGAACGCTTGTTCGTATCGTGAGTATGAGTTAATTATATGGCTACAACAAAAACAACAACTAAAAAGGCTCCAACCACAGTATCTCTCGATGCAACTATTTACTCACAGGCTGGAAAGAGTGCTGGAACAGTTACTCTTCCCGAAAAAGTATTCGGACTCAAGTGGAATGCCGACCTCGTACACGAAGTGGTGACATCAATGATGGCCAACAAGCGCGCAGGCACCGCTCATACCAAGGATCGCTCAGAGGTTTCTGGTGGTGGTAAAAAGCCATGGAAGCAAAAGGGAACTGGTCAGGCTCGACACGGCTCAACTCGATCTCCTATCTGGAGTGGTGGAGGTATCACATTCGGTCCTCGCAACGACAAGGATTATTCTAAAAAGATCAACAAAAAGACTCGCGTCAAAGCACTCTTTACGGTCATCTCTCGCAAGTACGCACTTGGTGCAATGCTCTTTGTGGATGCGGTATCACTCTCTGCAATGAAGACAAAGGATGCACAGTCAGTCGTGTCTGCATGGGCAAAGGTTGATGGATTTGATAAGATCGACTCAACCAAGAAAACGGGTACACTTATGGTGCTTCCTGAGCATGATGTAAACGTTGAAAAGAGTTTTGCAAACCTCCCTGGTGTCACCACTGTGTTGCTTGCAGATATCAACCCACTCACGCTCATGAATTTCCGTCACATCGTGATGGTAAATCCCGCAGCTCTCGTACCAGTGTTAGAAGCAAAGATGAAATAAACTATATGGCTACTACAAAAGACACAACTAAAAAGGTAGAAGTGAAGGCAAGTGTGCTCAAGCGTCCTCGCATTACAGAAAAGGCGGCAAACAATGCGAGCCACTCTTGCTACCTCTTTGATATTGCTCCAGGTACGACCAAGAATGAAGTCGCAAAGGCATTCCAGGCGCAGTACAAGCAAAAGCCTATCAAGGTAAATGTGGTCAATGTGAAGCCAAAGTCATTTTTCCGACGCGGCGTCCTCGGCTTTGCCAAGAAGAGCAAGAAGGCGTATGTCTTTTTAAAGAAAGGCACGACGATCGAAATAATGTAAAGAGTTATTATTTATGAAATCACGCAAACCAACATCAGCAGGACAGAGACAGACACTTACGATCGACTATCGCAAGCTTTTGACTCGCACCAAGCCAGAGAAATCTCTCACGGTTGGACAGAAGCGTCACGTAGGCCGCAACAACCTCGGTCGTATCACGACTCGCCACAAAGGAGGAGGTAACAAACGCAACTACCGTCTCGTAGACTTTACATACAACAAACACGACATTCCGGCTCGCATTGACTCTATCGAATACGATCCAAACCGATCTGCATTTATCGGACTTGCCATCTATGCTGACGGCGAGAAGCGATACGTTGTCCTCCCAAAGAACATGAAGGTTGGTGACAAATTCATCGTCTCTGAAACTGCCGCAATCGAAACTGGAAACCGCCTCCCATTCAAAAATATCCCTGCAGGTACATTCGTCTACAACATCGAGGTGAAACCTGGGGCGGGGGCAAAGATCGTTCGCTCAGCAGGTTCATTTGCTCAGATTGTTGCGCAAAACGAAGGTTACACCCAGCTCAAACTTCCATCATCTGAAATCCGCCGTGTCCAAGAAACATGTTGGGCAACCATCGGTACGGTATCAAACGATGAGAACAAACTCGTGCGATACGGAAAGGCTGGCCGAAGTCGATGGATGGGTATCCGACCGACTGTCCGTGGTACTGCCATGAACCCTGTGGATCACCCATACGGTGGAGGTGAAGGCGTACAGGGCCGTGGTACCAAGCGTCCCAAGACTCTCTGGGGTAAGGTTACTGGCGGTCGCAAGACTCGTACTCCAAAGAAGTACTCAAACCAAAACGTCATCTCGAGACGCAAGGTTGGGAAGAAATAATTTCTCCACTATTCTTAAATTTTTTACAAGAAGCCATCCGAAAGGGTGGTTTTTGACTTTTTTAATATATTTGGTATAGTAAATAAAAATCTTTTATGAAAAAGTTCTATATTTGCTGCTTGATAGTATGGCTCGGTCTGCTGGTTGTACTCATACTGATTGGTTCAAAACCTCAGTATCAAAAACAAAGCGGGGCCATATTTGGACTATTATTCTTTAGTTTCCCCCTGCTTCTCATTTCAGCCGGCAATATCCTTAATACGTTTTTTAATAAAATCCTATTTCATAAATAGGATTTTATCTATTATACTTCTTGGAATGGAAGAAAAACTCTCAAAGAATATATCAGAAAAGAAACGCTTCTCAATCATTGCTCGCGCGCGAAGTTTTAAGCATGCAGTACGGGGGATTGGTATCATTTTTAAAACACAGCACAATGCGTGGGTGCATACAATCGCAGGGATTGCTGTAGTGGGACTGGGATTGCATCTCAAGATCAATGAAGCTGAATGGTCTGCCATTATCATAGCCATAGCTGCTGTATTGGCCGCAGAAGGCTTCAATACAGCCCTCGAAATCGACATTGATCTTACCAGTCCAGACTACCATCCCTATGCCCGGGACACGAAGGATGTGGCCGCAGGGGCAGTACTTTTGACGGTTATCGGAGCAGTTTTGGTCGGATTGATCATATTTATTCCAAAGCTCATACCGCTTTTCTCATAAAGTTTGACATTGCCTCACAATTTGCTACTATACTCGGAGCTCAAAACCGGGCTTCTTTTTTTCTCACATGACACGATCACTCGCAAAAGGACCATATATTGACGAAAAACTCCTCAAAAAGATTGCAGGCAAACAGCCGCTTTCTGCAGGAGTGATTAAGACATGGTCACGTGCAAGTCAGATCGCACCAGAAATGGTTGGCTTTACCTTTGGCGTTCACAATGGCAAGACGCATGTTGAAGTGCTCGTCACTGAGGACATGGTGGGACACCGATTAGGAGAATTCTCATTGACTCGCAAGTTTACACGACACGGCGGTAAGATGCAGAAGGAAATCGACCAAAAGAAAAAGGAAGCTGAAATCACTGCTGCAAAGTCTGCAAAGGCTACGACTGCTGATACCAAGAAGAAATAATCTCATTTTATCAATACCATGAAAGCAACACTTACCAATTATCGACAATCACCTCGCAAGGTTCGCCTTGTGGCTAATGCCGTGAAAGGGAAGTCACTTGCCGATGCTGATGTGACACTTGCATACATGGTCAAGCGTGGCGCGCTCCCAATGCAGAAATTGATCAAGAGTGCTGCGGCAAATGCAGTGCAATCAGGCGCTGATGCATCAACACTTATGATCAAGAATGTGGAGGTAAACAAAGGCATCGTGCTCAAGCGTTCAATGCCACGCGCGATGGGTGTTGCAAAGCCAATCAACAAGCGAAACTCTCACGTCACAGTGACTCTTGCGCAGATTGTCCCAAAGCAAAGTAAGCGTAAGGTAGTTAAGAAATAATAATTATATGTCAAAAGTAGTCCATCCATATGCACACCGCCTCGTAATCCTTCGTGATTGGAAATCACGCTGGTTTGCAACTGACAAAAACTATGTGAACAACCTTCACGTCGATGTTGTCGTGCGCCAATACCTCGAGAAGCGTCTCCGTGTTTCATACCTCTCAAGTGTTGAAATCGAACGCGGTCAAAAGGCACTTCGTATCATTCTCCGCACCTCACGTCCTGGTATGATCATTGGACGAAGTGGTGAAGGCGCAACCAAGCTCAAAGCTGACCTTGTAAAGGAACTCAAGCGTGCAAAGCTCAATGTCACTGATGACATCAAGCTTGAAATCGTCGAAGTCACGAGTCCTGATGCTGACGCAAAGATCGTTTCATTTATGATTGCCGAAGGTCTCGAGAAGCGTCTCCCATACCGACGCGTCATGAAGCAGCTCATCGAAAAGGTGATGGCAGTGCGCGGCGTGCAAGGAGTGAAGTTCTATCTCGGCGGTCGCCTCGGTGGTGCAGAAATCTCACGTTCAGAAGTCCTCAAGCGTGGTTCAATCCCACTTCAGACATTCCGTGCTGACATCGACTACGCTCGCGAGCGCGCAAACCTCGCCTATGGTGTGATCGGTATCAAGGTATGGATCTACAAAGGTCAGGTGTTTGGCACTGAGGAAAAGACTAAATAAACTACTATGTTATTCCCGAAAAAAGTAAAATTTAGAAAGTGGCAGAAAAAGAGAACCAAGATGGATGGTCGTGTTGAAACACGTGGTACTGCGGTGACATTTGGCTCATACGGTCTCAAGACTGAAAGTATGTCTCGCATCACCTCAAACCAGATCGAAGCAGCCCGCAAGGCAGCATCTCGCCACCTCGGCAAAGTCGGTCGCATGTGGATCCGAGTATTCCCTGATCGACCAATCACAAGTAAGCCTGCAGAAGTACCGATGGGTGGAGGAAAGGGAGACCTCGACGGATACTGCATGGAAGTATTGCCAGGTCGCATCATCTTTGAAGTAGATGGCGTTACCGAAGCAGTTGCCCGAGAAGCCCTCCGCAAGGCAGGAACCAAGCTCCCACTCAAGACACGCGTCGTTGAACGAGTCTAATCTGCCGCAAACTCGACAGAACTCAAAAAATAAGTAATATACACTCACTAGCATGCAATCATCCACGAAAAACAACAAAATACTCCGAGGCACCGTTGTCTCAGACAAAATGGATAAAACCGTGGTTGTTGCTGTGACGCGTTTCGTCAAGCATGCAAAGTACCAGAAGTTCTTGAAAATCACCAAGAAATTCAAGGCACATGACGAGAACAATGAGTCGAAAGTAGGGGACGAAGTTTCATTGCGTCAGACACGCCCACTCTCAAAGGACAAGCGCTTTGAAGTAGTTAAGGAAGCTACGAGTTAATTGTATGTTGCAAGATGGATCAATCGTAAAAATCACAGACAATGCCGGCGGTAAGGTAGGCAAGATCTTCAAGGTACTTGGAGGTAGTAAGCGTCGCTATGCAGGTATTGGCGATGTTGTTGTCCTTTCGATCAAGGTTGCAGAACCTCGCAAGAACGTAAAGAAAAAGGATGTATGTTATGCAGTCGTTGTTCGTCAGCGCAATGCATTTCGCCGCAAGGACGGTTCATACATCCGCTTTGATGACAATGCAGTTGTGATCATCGAAAAGGGCAAGAAAGAACCAAAGGCAGGTCGCATCTTTGGTCCAATCCCACGCGAGATCGGTGAACTCGGATACCAGAAAATCGTGTCACTCGCACCAGAAGTGCTATAACCATTTTTATGAAAATCAAGAAAGGAGACAATGTAGTAGTTATCGCCGGCAAGCACAAAGGTGCCAAGGGCAAGATCGCGCAGATCGTGGGAGAGCGCGTGGTTGTTGACGGCGTCAACAAAATGAAATTTCATGTGAAGGCAAAGAGCAAGACTGAAAAGGGCTCTATTGTTGAGCGCGAAGCACCATTGCATCACTCAAACGTAAAGAAAGTATAATCATTTATATATGGAAATCACCAAGCAAAAACAAGATAGCGCATACAAGACCCTCGGCCAGTTTGGCTACAAGGCAAAGCTCGCAGCTCCACGACTTTTGAAAATTGTGGTGGCAAGTGGCACAGGGTCTGGTATGAAGAAAGACCGTGAGAAAAACAACACGATCATCGATCGTCTCGCGCGTATCACTGGGCAGAAACCAACACTTCGCATCGCAAAGAAATCTGTTGCGTCATTTAAGGTTCGAGAAGGGGATCCGATCGGTGTCTCAGTGACACTTCGCGGTGCTCGCATGAACCACTTCATGGACAAGCTCATCAACATCGCCATCCCTCGTACCAAGGACTTCCGTGGTATCGACCGCAAGGCAGTGGACAACATCGGCAACATGACGCTCGGTATCAAGGAGCACACGATCTTCCCAGAAACCTCTGACGAAGACCTCCGCGATGTATTCGGCTTTGCGATCACCCTCGTTTCATCTGCAAAGACCAAAGCAGAAGCACTCGCATTCTTTGAACACCTCGGCATCCCGTTCAAGAAAGAAGAAGCGAAATAATTTTTTACTCACAAACACCTCCCGATCGGGAGGTGTTTGACTTTTGTATAGAGAAGCATAGAGTTAACAAAACTCCCGCTCATGAAAAAGATAATAATAACCCCTACGCTCAAGGAGTACATACTCCTTCCTATTATTCCTCCACTCAGTATTTATCTCTGTCTTCAATTTCTCCCACAACTTGCTGATTTTCTTAATGGCACAGTGATTGTTTTTGTTTGTGTATATATTATAGCTGCTATACATATCCGAAAATGGACATGGAAACAGCTTGGTGTTGAATTTGGCAATATTACATTAGCGAAAATAGGACTTTGTTTTGCTGGTCTCGCAGCAGGTATTGGTTGGCTATGGATTCTCGGACATCTTAATCCAGAAAAATGGGATTTTAGTACGCAAAAAAATATCGGTCTTGTTAAATGGGCCGGACTTGGAGTCTTCGGACAAGTTCTTATTTTTCAGGGATATTTGCCCCAGCTCGGAAATAGTTTAGAGATAAGACCCTGGATCAACTTTAGTTGGAACGCAATTTCTTTTATAGGAATGCATCTTATTTTCAGTGATCTTGGAAAAGTTATGCCTATTATTATTCCCGCGTCTATCCTTTTTGCAGGACTGTATTGGAAATGCCGTAATAGCCTTTTGGTATCGATTGTTCATATGCCACTGACCGCTATTACTATTCTGGAACTTATTTTTAAAATCTGATTAAACAGCAGGCACAATGCCTGCTGTT
This sequence comes from uncultured Candidatus Saccharibacteria bacterium, assembly GCA_964474435.1. Taxonomy (GTDB): domain Bacteria; phylum Patescibacteriota; class Minisyncoccia; order Phycocordibacterales; family UBA9973; genus UBA4124. The sequence goes on from CAYYSI010000002.1 coordinate 203,590, forward strand.
TTTGTTTGACATTGTAGGGGCACTCTGGTACGATACCCCAGTTCTTCGGTAATCCACGATTTTCTCTCTGGAGACCCTCTCGGGGGAATCTAGAGAAATAACCGTGTGATATTCCCCAGAACGATCCCATTCTATGGCAAAAACTTCAACCGTTGCGCGTTCCAAAAAGACGCCAAAATTTAGCACTCGTCAGGTCAACCGCTGCTTCCGCTGCGGTCGTCGTCACGGCTACATGCGTGACTTCGGACTTTGTCGTATCTGCTTCCGAGAGCTTGCCAACGAAGGAATGATCCCAGGTATCCGCAAGAGTTCATGGTAAACGAGTAATATATGGTAACCGACCCAATTTCAAACATGATCATCAGTATGAAGAACGGCGCACTCGTTTCAAAGAAAACAGTCGTTGTCCCTTTCTCAAAGCTCAAGTACGCAATCGCGCAGTGCTTGAAAGAGCAGGGCTACATTACTGAAGCTTCAAAAAAGACTGAAAAGAACAACGTGCCCGTACTCGAAATGACACTTGCATACCACGGTGACGCTCCACGCATTCACGATGTGAAGCGAATGTCGAAGCCTTCTCGCCGCACGTACCTTGGTGTCCACGACATCCGTGGGGTCAAAAATGGTCATGGTATGGTTGTGCTCTCAACTCCGAAAGGAATTTTGACTGACAAGCAGGCTCGCAAGGAAATGGTCGGCGGAGAGGCGTTATTTATGATTTGGTAATATTTATATGAGCAGAGTTGGAAAACAACAATTGGTAATCCCAAGCAATACCGAAGTAACGTACGTCGATGGCATCGCGACTGTAAAGGGGCCACTTGGTACTGTTACAAAAGTCCTTCCTGAAACAGTGACTGTCACGATTGCTGACGGCATGGTAACCTTTGCACAAAAGGGAAATGATCCATTTGCTCGCGCAATCTGGGGTACCTACGCATCTCACTTCAAGAACATGATTGCTGGAGTAAACACTCCATACAGCAAGAAACTCGTTCTCGACGGAGTTGGATTTAAAAGTGAAGTAAAGGGTACTGATCTCCACCTCGCACTCGGATTTTCACACCCAGTCGTTGTTGCGATCCCAGCAGGACTCACTGTCACTGCAGAAAAGAACAACATCACGATCAGTGGTATCGACAAGGAACTTGTGGGACAATGGTCAGCCAAGGTCCGCGCGCTCAAGAAACCAGAACCGTACAAAGGAAAAGGCTTCCACTATCATGACGAAGTCATCCGACGCAAGGCCGGCAAGAAGACTGCATAATAAAAAACATATATGTCACGATCAACACCACAACAGAAAAGACTCCGAAACAAACGAAAGATCCGTGCGGTTATTTCTGGTACGGAAACTCGTCCACGTCTTTCAGTCTTTCGTTCAAACAACTTCCTCTACGCGCAGCTTATTGATGACACCAAGGGTGTGACGATCGTTGCAGCTACTGACAAGACAAAGAAGAGTGGGACTAAAGTTGAAGGTGCTGTAAGTGCCGGCAAGGCAATTGCAGCAGCTGCAAAAGGAAAGGGGATCGACGCAGTTGTCTTTGACCGAAATGGATTCCGCTATGCAGGTCGCATCAAGGCATTTGCAGACGCGGCTCGCGAGGGAGGATTGAATTTTTAATACATATGACTACACCAACACACACAACTAAACCAGCAGCAGGTGCACCAACAGGTGATCGTGCTCCGTTTGCACGTCGCCCACGTCGCGATGGTGGCAAGACATTTGGCGATCGCGTCAAAGACGTTGACCAAAAGATTCTCGACATTCGTCGCGTGACTCGCGTGGTTGCTGGAGGACGTCGTATGAGTTTTGCAGTATCAATGATCATCGGAGATAAAAATGGTGTTGTTGGTCTCGGAACAGGAAAGGGAAATGACACAGCACTTGCGATCGCAAAGGCGCTCAAGGACGCAAAGAAAAATGCGATCAAAATCAAGCGCACTGAAAAGCACTCAATCCCGCACGATGTTAATGCAAAGTACAATGCATCACGCGTCATGCTTTTCCCAAACCATGGTAAGGGTCTCGTTGTTGGAGCAGCGCTTCGCGATATCATCACTATCGCCGGTGTCAAAAATGTATCTGGAAAGGTACTTTCAGGCAGCAAGAACAAACTCAACACTGCGCGAGCATGTATGAAGGCACTTGCGACGATCAGTACGAAACACATCTTTGGAGGTAAGGTTGAAACTCCAGTTGTCGCAGATGAAGCAGTAGCAGCTGTTAAGGAATAATATATGATGGACCTCAAACGAAAAACAGAAAATAAGAAAGGTAAGCTCGTTGGACGAGGAAGCAAGCGCGGCAAGACCAGTGGTCGGGGAACCAAAGGGCAGAAGTCTCGTGCAGGTCACAAGATCCGTCCTGAAATCCGAGATCGCATCAAGAAACTTCCAAAACTCCGTGGTCGCGGCAAGAACATCTTTAGAGCATTTCGCGCAACTCCTGAAACGGTAAACGTCGGCGTCATCGGCAAGGTCTTTGAAAAAGGCGCAGTCATCACTCCTGCAACACTCTTTGACAAGAACGTCATCCGACGCAAAAAGGGAGTACTTCCTGCAGTCAAAATCCTCGGAGGAGGTGAGATCGCTCACGCAGTTGAAATCTATGATTGTCAGGTTACCGATGCTGCAAAAGCAAAGATTGAGGCAGCAGGTGGTATCATTAAGTAATCATGAACTCATTTTTCAGAAAATTCACAACACTCTTTACCGATAAAAGCCTCCGCAACAAAATTTTGTTTGTTGTGGCTGTGTTGTTTATTTTCCGATTCCTTGCAACCATCCCAGTGCCAGGTGTCGATGTTGCACGACTTAACCAGTTCCTCTCAACGAACCAATTCCTTGGACTCTTCAATGTGCTCTCAGGTGGGGGACTCTCATCATTCTCTATCGTCATGCTTGGAGTCGGAGGATACATCACTGCATCGATCATCATGCAGGTGCTCTCAATGATGGTGCCATCGCTCAAAGAACTCATGCAAGAAAGTGGGGACGCTGGTCGCCGCACCTTTAACCAATACGTTCGACTCCTCACTGTGCCGATCTCTGCACTTCAGGCCTTCTCATTCATCAAATACCTTCAGAGTCAGGGTGCGATTGGCGCACTCTCTGCGGGCGCGCTCGTCACCAACGTCATCATTATTGTTGGAGGATCAATGCTTCTCTTGTGGCTTGCCGAGCTCATCAATGAATTTGGTATCGGAAACGGCACATCACTCATCATCATGAGTGGTATCTTGGCAGTCATCCCACCAAAGATCTCACAATTTCTCTTTACACTCACGCCAGACCAGCTTCCAGTAGTACTACTCTACATCGCCATCGGATTCCTTGTGATCGCCGGTGTTGTGTATATCTATGAAGCAGAGCGACCAGTGAAAGTAACCTATGCACGACAGGTGCGTGGCATCCGTACACTCGGTGGCAACGAAAGTTACCTCCCACTTCGCCTTACCCAAGCAGGTGTGATGCCAATCATCTTTGCATCATCCCTCCTCTTGTTCCCACAATTCCTTGCAGGACTCTTTGCAACCTCTCAATCACTTCGCCTCCAAGCGATCAGTCACAGCCTCACGTCATTCCTTCAGAGCACCGTGCTTTATTCAATCGTCTATTTCGTGCTCGTCGTCTTCTTTACATACTTTTACACTGCAGTAACCTTTGATCCAAAGCAGATTGCAAACAACCTCCAGAAAAATGGCGCCTTCGTGCCAGGTATCCGACCAGGAGACGCAACCAACAACTACCTTGCAAGTATCGTCACACGCATCACACTCGTCGGTTCGATCTTCCTTGGAGTTGTCGCAGTGCTCCCACTCATCGTTCGCAGTACGACTGGTATCACTGCATTTGCTATTGGGGGTACGTCACTTCTCATCGTTGTGTCAGTAGTTATCGATCTCGTTCGCCGTGTTGATGCACAAGTCGCAATGCAGGAATATTAATCTGCTATACTTTCCGTATGGAAACACCTCATTCAAAAGACGCCTATATCTTTATAGGACAGTCGGGGGCAGGCAAGGGAACACAGGCCGCACTTCTCGAAGAAAAAGTTCGAGCAGGCTATCCTAACGAATCTATTCTCCATCTCGAGACCGGTACGATCTTTCGTTCTTTTATTACGCGGGACTCATACACAGCAAAGATGACAAAGGAAATGATGAATGAAGGCAAACTTCCACCATCATTTATCGGTATTCATGTCTGGAGCCATGAGCTCATTGAACAATACGTAGGACAGCGATTTGTATTCCTCGATGGTACGCCGCGAATTTCCGAAGAAGTGCCGGTACTCCTCTCTGCTGCAGCATTTTATAATTGGAATCTCACCGTTGTATATCTAGAAGTAACTGACGCTTGGGCCAATGATCGCCTTGTCGGACGCGGACGAGAGGATGACAAAGATGAGAGCGATCGCGCAGAGCGTATCGCATGGTTTCATGTCAATGTCATGCCCGCAGTTGAGCTTCTCCGAAATTCTCCTGAAGTGAAAGTTCTCACGATCAACGGCGAGCGTCCGATCGAGGAGATCCATGCGGAGATTTGTGGGAAGCTTGGATTGTAGTGTTCATTCAAAGAAACATACTTCTGCCGTCGCATAAATTTCTGCTGAAATTTTGCTCCTGCTCGGGCCAGTCGCCCTGCGCAAGACGGCATAAGCATATTTCTTTTCATTCACACCATACGTAGATCGCGCTGCTACGCCGGAAGAACTACCTACTTCCCGAAGCCTGTCTGAGGCACAGCCGAGTTCTGCAGGGGAGTAGGTAGTTCTGGAGAAGTAGCAAAGAATATTTTTTATGATAATTATAAAAACCGACAGCGAAATACAACGTTTAAAAAAAGGGGGACCAATTCTCGCTCGTATTTTGCGTGAAGTTGCGGCAGCGGTGAAGCCAGGCATCACAACCAAGTCACTTGATGATCTTGCATACAAACTCATTATTGCCGCAGAATGCAAACCAGCATTTTTGAACTATCGGCCAGACAGTGCAGACATTCCATACCCTGCAACACTCATCACCTCGGTGAACGAAGAAGTCGTGCACGGTATTCCCAATGATCGCGTGCTCAAAGAAGGTGATATTATTTCACTTGATTTGGGGTTGAACTACGAGGGCGTATTCCTCGATCACGCAATCACTGTCGGAGTTGGCGAAATCAAACCCAAAGACAAGGAGCTGTTGTCGATCACACAGTCTGCACTTGCAGAGGGTATTGCGGCAATTGCCCCAGGAGGTACTGTAGGAGACATCGGCTATGCGATCGAGCAATATGTGAAGCCGTACAAGCTCGGCATCGTCCGTGATCTCTCGGGTCATGGTGTCGGCCGCGAGATCCACGAAGACCCCTACGTGCCCAACTATGGCAAGAAGGGCAAGGGCGCCAAGCTCGTCCCGGGTATGGTGATCGCCATTGAGCCAATGCTCACGAGAGGCTCAGAGGATGTCGTACTCCTTGCGGACGGCTATACACTCGTCACCCCCGACAAGTCCCGCGCCGCCCACTTTGAACACACAGTCCTGATCACTGAAGCAGGAGCCGAAATCCTCACAATCTAGCTCTCAATTTGCTATACTAGTCCCACATGACCAAGGGAAAGAAAATCATTCTATCGATAGCACTATTTGTTGCTGCATTCTTCTGTACTACAGTATCTGCCCATGCGGCGGTCTATTATTTCAATAATGCAGTCAATACGTCCCCGACAACGCTGGGGAACTACTGGACTAATGTCGGCGCAACTACTCCCGCGGGTTCACTCCCTGATACTTCAGTGGACGAAGTCACTATTCTCACCGGTGCAACGTATGCAGGAGATGCTATCTTTAACGGCACTAGTACCAATGAGGGAACTGTAGATGGTAATGCTACATTTAACGACGATAGTATTAATAATGGAACAGTCACAGGAGACGGGCTCTTTAATGGAGATGTGTCTGATACGTATGGGCCTATTATAGGTTCGCACACAAGAAAATATACAGCATCACTTCAAACATTTCGTGACTTCGGTACTGATGGTCCTTGGATAGTCATTGCCGATGGAGCTGGTGTGGTGGTTGATGTTTCAGACTCAAATGCAGATGAGACCACTATATTTACGGCATTAAACGGAGCTTCTTTTATAGGAACAACGTTCGGACAAATTTTTCTATATAGTAATAAAATTTTTTTTAGTGCATCAAAACCTCTTGATCCAGAATCGATTCCTGACACGAGTGATTTTACTGTCAAGGTAAATGGCAGCCCTGTTTCGATTTCAAGTATTACTTTTGAAAACTCGAATCAGCGTGTAGTTGTAAATCTCTCTACTTCAGTGACATCTCGAGATACTGTAACCATAGCCTATACCCCCGGAAGCACACCTCTACAAACAGAGTTTGGCCATATTACTTCTCCTGCAATCTCAGAAACGTCAATCCCTCTTTCTGTTCCCTATGGAGGTGCATTTTATTCTTTTGCGACAGGTGGCAAACTCTATGTTCTTACACACGGATCGGACCTACTCCATATAATAGATGTTGCAACCAATACATTGATCGAATCAGTCTCAACTGGTGATGGTCCATACAATCTTGGGATTATTGGTAAAAAAATCTATGTTGTAAATCAGCAAGCAAATACCGCAACAGTTATCGATACGACCAACAATACTGTTACTGCAACCGTTCCAGTTGCACCTCAAAATCCATACTATGCGAGCATTATTGGGACAAAAATGTATGCAAACAGTTTTACTGATAATAAACTCTCTATTATTGATACGAATACGGATATCGCATCAGTGATTACTGCCGGTGCAACACAGACATGGCTCCCTTTTGCTGTTGGAAGAAAAGTGTATATATCGAGTGTTGGCAAGGTTGCTGTTGTTGATGCTATAACAAACAGTGTCATCACAACAATAGATACCCCAAATGGAGGTAACCGCTTTTTCGCCCTTGCTGGGACCAAACTATACGTGACGGCCTCTGGCGGCACCTATACATATGTTATTGATACGATTACAGATACAGTTTTAGGCACATTGCCGATCGGACAAAGTTCTGAGGGGGCACTTACGATAAATAATAAAGTGTATATAAGTAACGGTGGTGCAAATACGATCAGTGTTGTAAATCCCTCTGCGAGTACAACAGGAAGCGTAATAGCAACTATCCCAATCAGCGATGGCTCTAGTCATTTATCAGTGTATGGTAAATATCTATATGTTGGTGGAACCACCCCCAATGTTATTGATACAACGACAGATACAAACCTTGGCGCAATAAGTCCACTTATTTTAAATTCTGTAAATTCCTTGATAACAAGGAGTGGTTCAACACTATATGTAACAGGTTCGGCAATTGGTAGTAGCTATGTTTTTGATGATGATGTACTTCCTTTCCTTATGCCCAACCTCTCCTCCTTCTCAACCCCTTCTCCCTCCGCCTCATACCACACCGGCCAATCCATACCCATAGTTGCGCATTTTGGCCGCACTCTCGCTTCAGGTTCAACGATGACCGTCCTTCTCAATAGTGGTGCCAGTATCGTCCTCAACAATGTTTCCGACGATACATTAAGCGGTACGTATATTGTCGGTTCTGGAGACTCATCCCCAGACCTCGCAGTCAGATCCATAACCTCTGCCTCTGTCTCAGACGGCACCCACTCTCGCACCACATACGACCTCCCATCTTCTCAAGGCGACTACACTATCTTCCAAGGCGAAAACTCCTTCATCACCCGCAACCTCGGCGACGCCAAAAACATCAGTATCAACACCGTCCCCACAACGCTCGACACTGGCTCACACCCATACCAAGTCTCCCAAAGCATTAATGGCTTCATCTATGTTGCCAACCAAGGTGCAGGCACCGTCTCTGTCATCAATGAATCAACCGGTACACTCGCACAAACAATCACTGTCGGGCTTGAGCCATACGGCCTCGCACTCTCGGGTACTACGCTCTATGTTGCAAACACTGGTTCCGACACTGTTTCTGCAATCGATACGGCCTCAAAGACTGTTGTCGCGACTATTAGCGTTGGCGTCAAGCCATACTATGTCGCAGTCATTGGTACCAAGGTGTACGTGACTAACGGTGCATCAAACACGGTCTCTGTCATCAATGCATTGAACAACACAGTCACCGCAACCATTGCAGTTGGCTCATATCCTCGCGGCATCAAAGCGCATGGCACTGATCTCTATGTTGCCAACTATGGAGATCCAAACTATTCAGGAGGAAATTATATCTCAGTTATCAACTCACTCAACAACACCGTCACCGATACAATCCTCCTTCCCGCAGAAAGTGACGGTCCTCGCGGAGTGTTCACTTTAGGTTCCAAGGTGTACGTCACAAACTTCCGTTCAAACAATGTTTCAGTTATCGACACTGCAACGAACTCCATCACAGACACCATCAATGTCGGTATGGGTCCACGAGGTATCACCGGACTCGGCACCACACTTTACGTCGAGAACTTTGATGATGGCACGATCAGCATCATCGACACTAACTCAAACACAGTCACTGATACCATTGATGTTGGATCAAGTCCTGCAGGTATGAGTATCTCAGGCACAGACATCTATGTCTCATCATTTCAGGATGACAAGCTGTATGTACTTGATACGACAACCAATACATTAAAAGGAACGGCAATCACTGTTGAAGAAGAGGAAGAAGAACAACCTCAAACTCACGGCCCCTCCGGTGGCGGCACCTACACACCCCCAACCCCCACCGACTGTCTCCCCGGCATGCGCTACTCTCCATCTACTGGACAACTATGCCCCATCATTTCTCCCACAAGTGGTCCCACTGCTCCACTTATACCCACAAAACCTTCATCCCCACCAACCTTCACCCGAACCCTCAAGCTCGGGTCTTCTGGTTCTGACGTCAAAGCACTCCAACAATACTTAAACTCTCACAACGTTATTGTTTCAACGGTTGGTGCAGGTTCTCCTGGAAAAGAAACAACACTCTTTGGTACCAAGACCAAACTTGCAGTTATTAAATTCCAACTCATGAATAAATTGAAAGGGGATGGGATAGTCGGTCCAATGACGCGGAGCTTTCTTAAATAATAGATTTGAATAAAAAATCCCTCTCGAGATGAGAGGGATTTTTTAGTATGGACTCCTTATTTGTTTACAGTATCAAACACTCGCTTGAAACTTTCTGGGTTGTTTTGGGCGAGAGAGGAGAGGATCTTGCGGTCAACGATGATGCCAGCTTTGGTAAGCTTGTCGATGAATGTTGAGTAGGTACCGCCAAGTGCGCGAACGCCTGCATTGATACGAACCTGCCAGATACGGCGAGCTTCACCCTTTTTGTCGCGTCGGTGTGCAAAGGCGTATGAACCAGCGTGGAAGATTGCTTCTTTAGCCTGTGCTTCCTTGGTTGAGCGGCCGAAACGGTACCCCTTTGTCATTGAAAGGACATTCTTTCGACGCTTGTTTGCAATTGTTCCTCTTTTTACGCGTGTCATGGTAGTGGGATAGTATTAAAAATTATTTGGTGATAAAGCGGCTTTCTGCCTTTGCAGTCATATTGAAAGCAACCATCTTCTTGCCAGCAAGCTGCTTGGTGCGAGACTGCTTTGCATTGAAGTGGTTAAAGCCTGGCTTGCGGCCGAGGATTTTGCCCGTAGGGGTTACCTTGAGGCGCTTCATGAATGATTTGTTCGTTTTCGTACTCATAGATTTATGCTGCGTTTGGCTGTTCCACGGGTTTTGGGGCTTCTTTGGACACTTCCTTGGTACCCTTGTCTCGTTCGATAACGACTGCGAGACCCTTGGGAGAGCGCTTATGTGGCTCAGCTATCTTATAGTGTTCTGTCACAAAATGCAAGACCCGGTCAAGGCGCTCCCGGAGGAAGGCGTCATCCATACCCTTGGAGCGGCCTCGGAGGTAGAGCTCCACTTTGATGCGGTGGCCGTCCTTGAGCCAGCCCGAAGCCTGACGAGCTTTCATCTCGAGATCGTGGTCACCAGTCCCTACTTTGATCTGGATAGACTTGGTTTCGGTGGCTTTTGCACCAGATTTTGCCTTTTGGGCCTTTTTCTTGAGTTCGTACTGGTATTTGCCAAACTCCATGAGCTTGCAGATTGGCGGTTTTGCAGCAGGACTGATCTCGATCAAGTCGACACCACGGTCTTCGGCCATTTTGAGCGCATCAGCAAATGGAAAGACTCCAAGGTTTGTTCCCTCATCGTCGATCACACGAACTTCGGCCGCACGTATTTGTTTGTTGATTCGTTCCTTCAAGAAAGCTATAGTTGGGTTAATGTCTCAATATCATACTAACAAAACGCCCCAAAGTCAATCATTTTCTGGCATATTTCCTATACAGAAATACCGAGGGGAGACCCTCGCAGTACTCCTTGCGCGTTTTCGTCATGAGCACGGCCTCGATATTGAAACCAAACTCACCTATGCAGGACGCCTCGATCCCATGGCCCAAGGTATGGTGCTCATACTTGCAGGGGTTGCCCGGTTTGAAAAGGATGCACTCCTTGGTCTCACGAAAATATATGACGTCGACATCTTGCTCGGTGTAGCGACAGATACCCAAGACCCGCTCGGACTCATTACTGGTACACACTCTGTAGGCCTCGAAGCGGATGTAATACAAAAAGCCGTATCAGACATGACCTCGATCACGACATTGCCGTACCCAATGTACTCATCGGTGCCCGTCGACGGCCAGCCACTCTTTGTGCATGCACGAGAAGGAAATGAGGTACTCGTTCCACAAAAAAAGGTGACTATATATAGTGCAGAATTACTCAGTATTGAAAAAATATCTCTCAGGACACTGGCAACAAGCGCGATCAGTGACATACAAAAAGTGGTAGGGGACTTCCGACAAGCAGATATCATCACGTGTTGGCAACAATTGGCAACAGAACATACTGAAATACAACTCGTGAAAGTTCGCATCACTGCTTCCTCTGGTACCTATATGAGATCACTCGCTGCCTGGTTGGGAGAGCGGCTTGGTGTACCAGCGCTTGCATACACCATCATTAGAAAAAGTATTGGAGAGTACACCTAAAAAATAAAACATTTTATTTTTTCTTTAGAACAAGTGCGCTATACTTGTTCTAATTCGTATGAATCGTCGCATCCACATTTTTTTTATTCCTGCAGTCGTGTGTATTGGTGCACTCGGTATCACGTATTTATTGTGGATGTTTACCAAAGCCAGTCTCGCATCTCAAGCAACGGCACAATTTCAATCGCGCAGTACTGAAATCAAATCATTGATTTCAAAAAAGATGGAGGTGTATACCGGACTCCTTTCTGGGGCACAAGGACTCTTTGCTGCGTCAGACACCGTTGAGGCTGATGAGTGGAGTTCGTATGTCGCCAAACTTGATTTAGCACATCAGTACAAAGGAGCCGCAGGAATGTCGTTCATCAAGCGCGTACCTAAAGCTGAGGTTGCCTCATTTCCATATACTATTTATCCTTCCACCAAAAAAGAGGTGTATTATCCATTTGCGTATGTGAGTTCTATAACTGACACCGCCAAGAAAACACTTGGCTTTGATGCAAGCTCAGAATCAAAACGCTTTGATGCACTCATGACTGCCGCAAAGACTGATACACCAACGGCATCTGCAGTCGTGCTCAGTGTCAGTGCACAGCTCCCATCTTTTTCTATCTATGCACCGATTTATACAAATGGCGCACGTCACACGACGCAATCTGAACGCATGAATGCACTCAAGGGATTTGTGATTATCGGATTTCGCGTCGAGGAGTTGTTTGCTGATATTGCCGCAGACCCAACCTTTGACAAAAACATCGATCTCGAGATTTATGATGCAACGTCCGAGGGGCAGGCAACTGCCGAGACACTGATTTATGATACGGACAAACAGGCACACGCACTGGAACGCACTGCATCTCGCGTGACGACTGTGCAGACGATCAAGGTTGCAGGTCGCACGTGGACACTCTACTTTTCTGCGGATGAAGGCTATCAGTTCAATAATATTGAATCATACGCACCACTCGTTGTGCTCTTTGGGGGGATACTGGTCAGTATTATTTTGACATGGCTCATGTATATCTATGCTGCATCGCGCAACCGCGCTATTGCACTGGCGAACAAAATCACCAAAGATCTTGCAGCGCAAACGGTGGAGCTCAAACGAGAGACCAAGGCGCTCGCTGAAATAAAGGCGAAAGATGAGGCAATCCTCAGTTCAATCGGGGATGGTGTTGCGGTTGCAGATACGACGGGCAAACTCATTTATTGGAATACGGCAGCAGAAGAAATTGTGGGAATAAAATTTGGCGAAACACAGTCAGACGATTGGGAAAAAACGTACGGCGTATTTTATCCTGATGAAAAAACGCCGATGCCCGGAGAGGAGCAAGCGCTCGCACTTGCCGTCAAAGGCCAAACGATTGATGCAATGCCGGAGTTCATCAGAAATGCTGGCGTACCAGAAGGCCGCCACATCGCAGTCAGTGCCAAGCCAGTGAAGCTTGCCGACGGCACCGTGCTTGGTGCAGTTGCGATATTTCGCGATGTAACCAAGGAATTCGAAGTCGACAAGGCAAAGACTGAGTTTGTCTCGCTCGCATCTCATCAACTGCGCACACCACTGACTGCGATCAACTGGTATTCCGAAATGTTGGGAACGACGGGCAAGCTTACCAAAGATCAACAATCATTTGCAGCAGAAATCAACACTGCATCGACGCGTATGTCGGACCTCGTGAACTCACTCCTCAACGTCTCTCGGCTTGAGCTCGGCACATTTGCAATCGAACCAGAGCCTGCAGATATTGTCGCAATTGCAGAAGCGGCGATCCATGAACAAGAGATAACATTCAAGACAAAGAAGCAGACATTTACCTTTACGCATGATGATGCACTTCCAACACTTGCGCTCGACAAACGACTTATTCACATCACAATCCAAAACCTGCTTTCAAATGCATCAAAGTATACGCCTGATGGCGGTGAAGTAACGCTTGCAATTACCAAGAAAGGTAAGGGTATTCGTATCACATGTATAGACAACGGCTACGGCATTCCAAAGGCACAGCAAAAAGACATGTTCAAGAAACTCTTCCGTGCAGACAATGTCAAAAAACTTGCGATCGAAGGCACTGGGCTTGGTCTCTACATTATCAAAAGCATCATTGAAGCAGCTGGATCCACCATTTCTTTCAAATCAACCGAAGGAAAAGGAACGACATTTACCATTGATATTCCCGCGGGTGGTATGAAATCAAAAATAGGTGATCGTACACTCTCGCAGAGTGTGGGGGATTCTGCTATACTCAAGAAATAATGAACACTGGAAAACACATTCTTATTGCCGAAGATGAGAAGCCGCTTTCTCGAGCACTTGAACTAAAACTCGCAAGCGAGGGATTTGTCATTGATACTGCATTTGATGGTGAGACGGTCAAAGAAAAGATTGCTGCAAACACGTACGACATTATTCTCATGGACCTCATGATGCCCAACCATGATGGCTTTGCAGTGATCGAGGATCTCAAGTCTCGCGGCATCACGACTCCAGTTGTCATCATGTCCAACCTCAGCCAAGACTCTGATCGCAACCGTGCCGCGATCGCTGGTGCAAGTCACTACTTCGTCAAGGCAGATGTGAAGCTCGCCGATATTGTTAGCTATATCAAAGAAACACTTAGTCATTAAAATCACCATGTTTGACCAGGCTCTTTATCAAAACATTCTCCTCGATCAAAACTACATTAGTCCCGCTGATGCGGCAGCTGCCAGTGCATACGAGGCAGCAGGACGGGGGACATTTATCGAATACCTTCTCCAAAACGATATTCTCAATGAGTCGACCCTTGGCCTTGCGATTGCCGAGCACTACAACACGACGTTTGCAGACCTTGGTACTCGACCACCATCTGATGTCGACATGGCTCGCATTCCCGAAGATATTTCCAAGAAATACCGCATCGTATTTATCGATGGTACCGAGACCGCAGTCCGAGTTGCAAGTGATACGCCTGATAATGCAGAGCTTCCAGGCGTCCTTGCGACTCTCTTTCCGAACATACCGGTGACGATATCGTTTGCATTTACGACTGCGATCGACACCGTGCTCAGCCATTACCAAAAGGCGCTCAATACCCGATTTTCTGATATTATCAAAGGCGACAAACGCGTTGCCCCAGAAATCTTTGATGAGATCATCAAAGACGCGATTTCATTTCGTGCATCCGACATTCACTTTGAGCCCGCACTGACCAAGGCGATCGTCAGATTCCGTGTTGACGGCATGCTGAGGTTGGCAGGCGAGATCCCACGTGAGTATTACGAAAATGTATTGAACCGCATCAAGATCCAATCAAATCTCCGTACTGACGAGCACTTTGCACCACAGGATGGCGCGATCCGATTTGTTTCGGCAGCTACCACAGTCGATCTCCGTGTGTCCATTGTTCCGACCCTTGATGGCGAAAAGGTCGTGATCCGCGTGCTTGCAGAATACGTCAAAGGGCTCACCTTTGCAGATCTCGGATTTTCTGATCGCAACATCGCACTCCTTGAAGCGGCAGCGCGCAAGCCGTTTGGGATGATCATCGTCTCTGGACCGACTGGATCTGGAAAGACGACGACATTGTATTCACTCATCAAGAAACTCAATACGCCCGAAGTCAACATCACAAGTATTGAAGACCCGGTTGAGTACCGTATGATTGGTGCAAACCAGATCCAGGTTAACCCCAAGACCGATCTCACCTTTGCCAAAGGGTTGCGCGCCATCGTTCGTCAGGACCCCAACATTATTTTGGTCGGAGAAATCCGTGATACGGAGACTGCAGAGACCGCAGTGAATGCCGCATTGACTGGCCACCTGCTCCTTTCTACATTCCATGCAAATGATGCAGCAACAACGATCCCGAGACTTTTGGAAATGTCGATCGAGCCATTCCTTCTTGCATCGACCGTAGAGCTCATCATCGCACAGCGACTCGTGCGCACTATCTGTGAATCCTGTAAGCAAAGTTACAAGACAACACCTGCCAAACTCACAGAGCTCTTTCCGCAAGCAAAAAATTATTTCTCAGGCGCATCACTCACGCTCTACAAAGGCAACGGCTGTACTGCATGCAACAACACAGGATACCTCGGACGCACGTCTATCATCGAGATCATTTCAGTCGACAAGTCACTTCGCGAGCTCATTGTGACTCGGCCATCGGCAGGCGAGATTTGGGATGCGGCCAAGCGTGCAGGAGCACAGTCACTCTTTGATGATGGTATCAGCAAGGTCAAAGTTGGTGTCACCACGGTCGAAGAAATCCTGCGTGTCGCTTCTCCTGATCAGACTATTCAAATCCCCAAGAAGGTATGAGCACCTCTCCCCGCACAGGATGGACGCGTCTGAAGCACGATCTGTTTCTCAAGTCGCGCGCCTTTGGGCTCCACAATCAGTCAAACTTTTTTATTCAAAACCTCGCCGTGCTCATCGGGGCAGGGATGTCGATCTCTACCGCACTCTCGTCAGTCTATGATGAAGTTCGGTCACGTCGCATGCGCTCTGCGATTCGCGATATCATCACAGATGTTGATAATGGTCTGCCACTCTCCAAAGCCATTGCTCGTGCAGAGATCGTCTCGCCCCACACACTCTCGCTCATCGAGCTCGGAGAACTCTCGGGTCGACTCTCTCAAAATCTCCAAGTTGCCGCACTTCAAAATGAAAAGGAAGCAGTCTTTCGTTCTCGTGTGCGCTCCGCGCTTGCGTACTCCTCATTCGTCTTCGTCGTGGCACTTGTCGTCGGGATTGGAGTCGCATGGTATGTTCTGCCCAAGATCGCCGTCTTTTTCACTGAGCTTGATGCATCACTTCCGCCATTAACGCGGACCATCATTAGTATTGGCACCTTTCTTCAAAATTATGGATACATCTTTGTCCCTGCGTTTTTTATCATCTGCGCGATTTTATTTTACTTCCTCTTTTCATTTCCCAAGACCAAGTTTATCGGGCATACCATCCTCTTTCATATTCCTATTATCAAACGACTGATACTTGAGACAGAGGTTGCACGATTTGGATTCCTTGCGGGTAGCATGGTCAAAGCCGGCGTGCCGATCTACACCGTCTTTCAGCTCCTGCCGAGTACGACGACCTTTGGCAACTATCGCGCGTTTTATACATTCATTTCTGAACGTATCATGGAAGGTTCGTCATTTCAGCGCGCATTCAACGACTACGAGCGTATCGGTGCTATCATGCCGCTCTCTGTGCGCCAGATGATCATTGCTGCCGAACAGTCCGGGACACTTTCGGATACGCTTACCAAAGTGGGGGATATGTACGAAGCCAAGGTCGAAACAACGTCGCGCAATATTCCTGCATTTCTTGAGCCGGCACTTCTCCTTATCATCGGTACCATGGTTGGCATTCTTGCACTCGGTATTATCATGCCGGTCTATCAGATTGGTAATAGCTTCTAATGAGTATGCAGCGAGGATTCTCTATCATCGAAGTACTCGTCACGATCTCGATCACTGCAGTACTTCTTGCAGTGTCAGTGAATGCGTATGCAAGTGTCAGGCAAACCCGTGACCCACTTCGCGTGAGCTATATCTATAGCGACGCACTCAAACAAGCCATAGTGAAGGCGCGCGCGATGGACAATGACCTCTCGTGGGGAGTGCGCATCAACAGCGGTGCGATCGTCGTCTTTTCGGGGACTTCATACGCCACACGTGCAACCTCTCTCGACAAGACCTATTCATTCCCAACGACGGTCACTGCAACCGGTATTACCGAGGTCGTCTTCAACAAATTTTCTGGACGAACAGTGACATCGGGCACCACGACCTTTAGCAATAGTTTCAGTTCGAAATCGGTCACCCTCACGAGCGGGGGAGCAATACAATGAGAAAATATTTTACACAATCAGGGATGACTGTTGTCGAAGCTGTCGTTGCGATCGGCGTGTTTTCGCTCATTGTTGGTATTGGATATCAACTCTATATCACATCCAACAGACTTATCGTGCGTGCCGATACCAAGGCCCAGGCACTTGCGCTGGCCGAAGAAGGACTCGAAGCCGCTCGATCGATCCGGGATACTTCATACGCATCTTTGACACTGGGGACATCAGGGATTGCACAAAGTGGCAACAAATGGAATCTCTCGGGCTCATCTGATACGACGGGGATCTTTACGCGCACGCTCTTGATCGGGCTCGTCAGTGCCGATGAAAAATCAGTGCGGTCGACGGTGTCATGGAACGAACGAGGTACTGCATTATCAGTCGTTCTCAATACGAGTCTTACCAACTGGCGCAAGATCTCCTCCTCGATGTCCGCGGGGCTTACGGTTATTAGTAGTACTGCCAACCTCTCACTTTTGAGCAGTCTTCGATTACTTACAGGGATCGGACTCTCGTCTACTGGTACGCCGTCCACGATCACGATTACGAGCATCCAAACGAGTTGGACAAAAAGTTCTCGTACTTTGCAGCAGATTCGCAGTCCCAACGGCACTGCCATTATGACCGGGTCATATGCATCAGGCACAAATGTCACGCTCACAACCCCGATCACGATGACTGGGGTAGGGACCCGTGGCCTCGAGTTCTACTTTAATGCGTCGATGAATGGCAATAATACTATTACAGTTATACTCACGTTCAGTGATGGTACAACCCAGACCTTTACTATTACCAATCCGCCAACAGGGGTATAAGTATGAAAAAATATTCATCACAACACGGTATGACGCTCATGGAGACCATCATTGCAATCGCGATCATGGCAATGCTCGTGCTTGCTGCAGCATCTCTGATATCCACATTCATGAAAAGCGAGCGCAGAAATCGTGCGATCTCTGAAACGGAATGGCAGGCGACGTCTCTGATCGAGCAGATCGAGCAAAGTGCGCGAAACGCAACCAGTATCACCACTCCCGCAACTGCGGGTAGTAGTGGGAGTACGCTTACACTTGCACTCACTGGTGTGACCGCAGAAAATCCAACAACGTACTCGCTTTCATCGGGTGCACTCTTTGTGATAAAGGGGTTAGAGCCATCTACCCAGATTTCTTCGTCTCTCGTGACAGTGACATCATTCACCGTAACAAATCTCACTGCAACTGGCACCAATGGTACGGTACGCATAGCACTCACACTTTCGTATAAAAATCCTTCCAATCAACCCGAGCTTGCATATACCACCACGCGGTATACTACTGTTACCATACGATGATGACCCATCCACAACAACAAGGATTTGTCCTTCTCTATATTGTCCTCGTTATCTCCAGTATCACGGTTGCGACTGCACTTGGCCTGGCACAACATGCGACCTTTACCGGAGATCGCATGAAGACGTATAATTCTATCGTCCAATTGCGCACGATCGAAATGTATTGTGCAGAAAACTTGATGATGCAAGTCCGCAATACAGCGACCCTCCTGAGCTCAGGGACCCTGACGTACAATGGGGGATC
This sequence comes from uncultured Candidatus Saccharibacteria bacterium, assembly GCA_964474435.1. Taxonomy (GTDB): domain Bacteria; phylum Patescibacteriota; class Minisyncoccia; order Phycocordibacterales; family UBA9973; genus UBA4124. The sequence goes on from CAYYSI010000002.1 coordinate 222,077, forward strand.
ATGTACCTATACCGTTGCAGGTACACAACCAGTCAAGACAATCAATATTGTTGCGACCTACGGCACGATGTACAAACGCCTCAATATCACGACCTCACAACTTTTCCCCGTGATTGTATCGAGCTGGGTTGAGACGCCGTAGGATTTTGATCCGTGTATAAAAATAAATAAGGCCTACCATCTTTTGATAGTAGGCCTATTTTTTAGTGTTTACGCAGTCAGGTATCGTGGGTTCACGATATAGTACCCTTCGGGAAGCGGTTGCGAAATGTCTGGGTGGTTGTCCGGTATGTTTTGTAAGTCCGGGTTTTCTTTTTTAAGACTTTCTAAATGCACGATCGATCGTACGACTGCTCCCATTTGCGATGCTGTGGTTACAGTCGCATAGATGATACCTTTTTCTTTCATGAGATTGGAAATCTCTTTTTCCATCTCATAGGCATAGTTTTTGCGTGAATGAGGGAGGTCATTGTCGAGATCTACAGGTTTTTTTTCTTTGAGAAATGAAAAAGGGCTTGCGGAGGCCGTGAGAGATAAAGTCTGTGCAATAGTTGCGGAAATGCTCTTACGCATAAATAAACAGTTTTTGGATTGTGAAGAAAGTGGGTTATTTCCATTATTATTACACACTTCATAAATAAAGCAAGTATTTCACACAAGCAAAAAGCCGCCCTGGAGGGGCGGCTTTTTGTGGATAGAGTGTGATTACGCGCGCTGCACGTTTACCGCACTCATTCCTTTTTGAGAATCTTCTGTTTCGAAAGAAACAGCATCGCCTTCGCGAAGTTCGTCAAAGGTTACACCAACGAGAGAGTTAGCATGAAAGAAAAGATCTTTTGCTAGGCTTTCTGAAGCGATGAAACCAAATCCTTTGTCAGTCAGTTTTTTGATTGAACCAGTCATTGAATTGAATTGTTTACGAATAATTACAAAATGAACTGTCTCTAGAAAACGACTCCTTCCTCAACCTCGCTCTTTTGTACTTTTATAGTATCACCCTTTGATTAAAAAGTCAAGGTGATATTTTAATTGTGGAACTGGGGGGAATCGAACCCCCGTGCAAAAATGCAGAATATACAGGTCTACATGTGTAGCAAGGTTTGATGTTTAGAACGTGATCTTGAAACAATGCAAAACAATCACATTCGAGTCTCGTCATTTTGGCGCACTACTGAGACGAGTAGTACTGCCTATCCCGATGAATGTTGCCGCGACCTATCTATCGGAAGTCGATAGAAGCGACACCAGCTTGGCCTAAGTTAGGCGAAGATTGGAATGGCTCCGGCCATACTAAAGTATGGTGAAGCCACCTTAGCGGAGTTCTTTGCAGATATCCTGTTGGACGACGTTTTGCGAGGGTACGTCCATGCTCGACATGCGTATATATTCGAAACAGTTTTGTCGAAACCAAACAGCCCCGATTTTTGAACCCCACACCTCTTTACAGGGCGGGGGTGAAAAAATCGTCCAGGGCCGTACGCAGAGCGTGCGGCATCGGGCGAATTTTCTTTGTTTACTTCGTACAAAACTTCGCGCCAGGAGATTTTTTGTAGTAAGCAAAAAATTCGTGGTGCTAATTTTCTTCTATTCACCACGCCGCACCTCACGATCAAGATCGCGAGATTTCAGTGTGGCTCTCTTGTCAAAGGTCTTCTTTCCTCGGGCAACGGCAAGCTGAAGCTTGATCTGCCTCCCTTTACCATACAGTGAGACGGGGATGATCGTCAAACCTTTCACCTTGAGTTCTTTGGCCAGATACAAGAGCTCCTTTTTGTGTACGAGGAGGTTGCGTGTGCGATAGGGGTCAAAGCCAGGCTCGGCATTCTTTTCTTGCCATGCAGGAATGTGTGCACCCAGGAGCACCAGGGAGCCGTCTACTATAGATACATATGCAGCCGAAAGAGAACCATGATGCGCCTTCACAGATTTGACCTCAGTACCCAGGAGTTCAACTCCAGCCTCGATTGTTTCCTCGAGGTGATAGTCAAACGTCGCCTTTTTGTTACGCAGATATTCCATAGCCAAATGGTAACATATTCCTTTATAAGGAACGGCAAAAATGTCATTTTTGTGTATAATGCTTGGAATGGAAAAGACACCAAAGGCGCAAGCGCCAAAACCTACTCAGAAACCCAAGCGACCACTGACGTCGTATATTTTTTCGACACTCCTTATATTTGCGATCCTCACCGCGCTGTACTCAATGGTCGCTGACATGGGTGGCAAAAAGGTAGAAACAGTGGGACTCTCAGAGGTTGCACGCATGGTGACTGCCGGGGAAGTGAAGTCGATCAGTATTGATGGACAAAGCCTCACCGTTATAAAAAATGATGACACGACTGTGAAGTCTAAAAAAGAACCTGATGCAGCGCTTACTGAAACATTAGTGTCATATGGTGTCGAACCAGTGAAACTTGCGGCAGTTGATGTGAACGTTGTTGCGCAATCTGGATTTGGATTTTTCTTGCTGAATATTTTGCCAATACTATTGCCAGTAGTACTTGTCGTATTTTTCTTTTGGATGCTGTCTCGTCAGGCAAAGGCAGGTGGGATGCAGGCATTTAGTTTCGGCCAGTCCAAGGCGCGTGTGACTGATCCGTCGGACACCAACAACCGTGTCACATTCAAAGACGTCGCAGGTGCTCGTGAAGCAAAAGAAGAACTCAAAGAGATTGTCGACTTCTTGAAAAATCCAAAGAAATTCTTGGATATTGGTGCACGCATCCCTAAAGGTGTACTCCTGACAGGAAGCCCGGGAACAGGGAAGACATTGCTTGCCCGAGCTGTTGCAGGCGAAGCTGGTGTGCCATTCTTTCACCTCTCTGGTTCAGAATTTGTAGAAATGTTTGTTGGAGTTGGTGCATCACGTGTACGAGACTTATTCAAAATGGCAAAGCGCGCATCCCCATCTATCATGTTCATCGATGAGATTGATGCAGTGGGACGTGTCCGAGGTGGAGGCTATGGCGGGGGAAATGACGAGCGTGAGCAGACACTCAACCAGATCCTTGTTGAGATGGATGGTTTCGAACCAAATGATAAAGTCATCGTTATGGCTGCAACCAACCGTTCAGATGTCCTTGATCCGGCATTGCTTCGTCCAGGTCGCTTTGATCGACGTGTGACTCTCGACTTGCCAGATCGTCGTGATCGTGAAGAAATCCTCACAGTACACTCAACCAAGAAACCATTTGGAGAAGATGTAAATCTCAAAACGATCGCAGAGCGAACACCAGGATTCTCGGGTGCAGATCTTTTCTCGCTCATGAACGAAGGAGCGATCCTTGCCGCACGCGAAAATAGAAAGAAGATTTCACAATTTGATCTCGTCCGCAGTATCGAAAAAGTGATGATGGGTCCAGAGCGCAAGAGTCATCTCATGACCAAACATGAAAAGGATATTGTGGCGTACCACGAGGCAGGGCACGCACTTGTCGCATCGGTGCTTCCTGATGCAGATCCAGTACACAAAGTGTCGATCGTTGCACGTGGACGAGCAGGAGGATTTACGATGAAGATCGAACTCGAAGAAAAGAAATTGCATTCGAGCAAGGAATACTTCGATGACATCGCGATGTCGCTTGGTGGCTATGCTGCAGAGCAGATAATATTTGGCGATGTGACAACTGGTCCATCCAACGACCTTCAGGTGGCAAGTAACCTCGCACGCGCAATGGTAACGAGATGGGGTATGAGTCAGGTCATCGGACCTCGCGCCCTTGAAAATGATGGTGGTACTCCGATGTTTGGTCACGGTGTCGAAAAGGAATATTCAGAAAAGATGTCTGCAGTCATCGACGCGGAGGTAGAGCGCATTATGAAAGAAGGGCTTGAGCGCGCAACTGCTGTGCTCACCGAACATCGCAAGGTCCTCGACATCATCGCCAAGAAATTGATCGAAGTAGAAACGCTTGAACAAGCTGAGTACGAAACAATCCTCACTGCCCATGGCATCCCTCTCAAGAAAATTGAAAGTTAGTATTGTTGTCGCGGTACTCGCGATAGGTGTGTTTGTTGGTGTTGCAATTGCGCCATCTCGGCATGTGCAGGTTGTGGAAAAGAAAGAAGTTAGTAAACCCATCACACTGACATTGGCTGGGGACATCATGATGGATCGCGGAGTACGTCGCAGTATCGAAAAGAATTTTGCGAATGACTATAACGCACTGTTTATAAACACTCCATATCTCGCAGATGCAGATATCGCATTTGCAAATCTCGAGGGAACTGCGACCACTGACATCAGTCCACGAACGGGAAGTCGGTTTTCATTTCGTATGAATCCTGACTCACTTGGTGCGATAAAAAATAGTGGGATTGATATTGTATCGTTTGCAAACAATCATGTGGGGGATTATTCGACTAAAGGATTCTTGGGAACAATTGAAAATTTGAAATCAAATAACCTACTCTATGCAGGAGCAGGGGAGAATTATGTTGATGCAACAACACCGACCACCATCGCAGTACGTGGAATGAAGATAGGATTTCTTGCAGCAACTGATGTTGGACCAGACTGGCTGGCAGCGACAGATACCAAACCAGGAATTTTGCTTGCAAGTGACCCAAAGCTTGCAGATGTCGTTGTGAATGCAAAAGCACAAGTCGATATACTCGTTTTGTCTCTGCACTGGGGTAATGAATATTCTCCGGCAAATACCAAACAAGAAAAAATCGCGCATGCTGTCATCGATGCAGGTGTAGACATTGTCGCCGGACATCATCCACATGTGATGGAGCGAGTGGAGGAGTACAACGGCAAACCTATTTTTTATAGCCTTGGCAACTTTATCTTTGATCAATATTTCTCAGAGCACACCATGCGCGGCATGGTCGCGACAGTATCGATCGATCCAGAAACAAAAGCTATTGCTCACACAGAACACGTGAGTACACTTTCCAAACAATATATTCCGCAAGCTCTTGTTCCGTTGACTGAGGATCTATTGATTACGAAATCATTTACGCCGTAGCTTTATCAGCCCCTTTTGATCCAAGTTCGCTTTCTGCCATTTCGAGGAGTTCGTAGTGCCAGTCCACGCCTTCTGATGCAAGTACGGTGAGTGCTGCATGATCGAGTGCTTCTGCAGCACCACGAACAAGTGCCCAATGCACAACTGCAGCTCCCTCAAAAAATCCACTCCATTCCAAAAGTTCAGTTGCATTGTCCCACTGGTCTCCGACATAGAGATCGCGCATCGCACGAAGCTTTTCCGAAGTCTTGTCAGCTTTTGCAAAAGTGGTCTCATTCACGCCTGCATCAGTTGCGATCTTGGTAATAGTTTCGCCGTGCATTTTATTGTGCTCTTCCATATCAAGGATTCTTTCTTCACCGAGGACTGCCACAAGTGCCGCGCGCCCTTTCTCGAGTGTCTCAGTTCCTACCCGATTAAATGCCAATACTTCACCCAACTTTTTTGCAACAAATTCATTTATCATACCTATAGTGTACACCCCTTTTTGCACAAATAGGGTAATGCATATAGAATCAAGGGGTAATTTCCGCCTGTAGCTCAGTTGGTAGAGCGCCGAGCTTATACCTCGGTGGTCCATGGTTCAAGTCCATGCGGGCGGACAAGATATTGACTTTTTCATAAATATGTGCTAATATAAGCACAAAGGCAAAATGCCTCAAAAAGCACATTTCTAACCAAATAAACTATAAAAAATGAAAAGAATTATTATTGCCGCTCTGGTATTGGGCTCTATTACGTCGTGTAATAAAAAAGATGACAACGTAGTCCCAATTGACCCTGATGCACCAGTGCTTGTGAAAAGCAGCTATTCTGATAAGACCATAAAACCTTCATCAAATATGGTGATAGGGGTCTTTAATTTCAAAGTTGGGAATATGGAAAATTTTGCTATTATGCCGAGTTTTATCCTTTCAACAACAATCAGTTTTTTTAATCTCAGGAATTTTTATTTCAGAATTTTGGAAACTGATTCTACAGAAGTGTTCAGGTCAATAACTGCGGTAACCCAGCAAGAGCTTACCTATCCTGATTTCATTTATGACCGTCTTATAAAAAACAGTACCTATATTGTTATGTGCTATGCAGATGCAACAGCAGGAACAATGGGGAATGTGATGGTTACTATGAAAACAAAATATGGTTGGCAAGATGGGTATGGTACGCACACTGATTGGACGTCTAATGTTCCGGGTCAAACAATTACGATTTCGCCAAATATGGCGACACCCTCATTTAATGCAGAATCATTACCTGGCGTTATCACTGATAGTACACAAACTGAAACATATAAACATTCTGCTACATCTCCACTAAACGGAGCCACAGGATATAAACAGTTTGCGTATGGAATCGTTTTTGGTGATAGTGGATCAAACGATACATTGTCACTCATCAACTTAAAATTCTTTGAGAATGGTGTTGATGTAACAAACAAAGTGAAATTTAGTAATGCAGCAGGAGCAGCTATTACAATGCTCACCGAAAGCGATACAAAATTATTTGTAACGTACACGGCTGGTATTGGTGAATCAATTGTTCTTGCTGGTGCAACAACCGAGTATGTATTGGAAGCAATGCATGCGGGGTTTCATCATCCCAATGATGGTGATGGATTCAATATTCAATTATTGAGTGATCAAAATCCTGTTCAGCAAAACTTCTTGTACGTAAATCCAGGCACTACCGGTGTTCAGGCAAAGCTCTATAGCTCTGTAGCACCAAATGGTAGTGCGGTTGTATCAAACAGAATTTGGACTGATTTTAGTGCAGGTACAGTGCATTCAGGTCTATTTACGCTAAGTTCCAATGATTGGAAAAACAGTTATGGATTTCCCGCACTTCCTGTACAAAATTGGCATCAATAATTTTTTCATCGCTTACATCAAAGCCCCGCAATTTCGCGGGGCTTTTTATATGCACAGTATGCACATGCAAAGTGGAGAGGAGAGTGCTACACTTTAGGTAGGGTATCCGGTGCATAACTCTGGATAGCCGCAATTTTATGACTACACAAAAAGCAGCAAAATGGTTTGGTATCGTATTTCTCTTGATCGGAGTGCTCGGATTTATTTCAGCACTTACTCCAGGAGGAAAGCTTCTCGGCATCTTTGCCGTTGATACGGTTCACAACATCATCCACATCCTTTCTGGTATTGTCGCCCTCATGCTCTCAGGCAGTATGAAAGGTGCACGATCATATTTCCAAATCTTTGGTATCGTCTACGCCCTCGTAACGATCATCGGACTTATGGGAAATGGTTCAATTCTCGGAATCTTTGTGGTCAATGGTGCGGACAATATCTTGCACTTGGTAATCGCGGTCTTGTCACTCTACTTGGGCTTCTCTGGTTCAAAGATGGCAGCACAGTCTTCAATGTAATTTCATACAACAACGTACGTATGAACAAAGGTCCCGCTTTGGCGGGATTTTTGTTATTCAAAATGCATGTGTTCCAGTGTTTGTATTCGGTCGCGCAATAGTGGATGTGCTGCAAGTGTTGGGTCAGCAGTAACGATTGCAACTGCACTATCGCGTGCGGCTTCGACCAATTTGAGGTTGCGAAGTGCGTCCATGCCGATGTCTGACACACCCCATTGCTTCATGCCAGTGAGCTCTCCGGTGCCACGCAGCTGGAGGTCATATTCGGCGAGTTCAAATCCGTTTTTTGCTTGGACGAAGAATTTCATACGCTGCATTGTTTTGTCGCTCTTGGCATCGGCAAAGAGGTAACAGTATGGTTGATCAGAACTTCGCATGACGCGACCTCGAAGCTGGTGAAGCTGTGAGAGTCCAAATCTTTCGGCACCTTCGATGATCATGAGGGTGGCGTTTGGGACATTGACGCCGACTTCCACCACTGAGGTTGCGACCAGAATATCGATTTCTTTGTTTTTGAATGAAAGCATGACTGATTCTTTTTTATCCTTTGTCATTTTGCTGTGCAGGATGCCAACCTTGTAGCCAGGGAATACATCGCGCTCGAGTCTCTTTGCTTCTGCAGTGACTGATGTTGCTTGTACCGCCTTTTCTTTGTCAGGATCGGGCAGGTCGATACGCGGACAGATGACGTAGAGCTGGCGACCTTTGAGCAATTCTTTTTTGATTGCGTCATATGTTGCGTCGCGTTTTGCTGTTGGAACAATTTCAGTGATCGGTGCTTTGCGACCGATCGGCATTTGATCAAGGACTGAGAGATCGAGGTCGCCGTATATGGTGAGTGCAAGTGTGCGCGGGATGGGAGTCGCAGTCATCGAGAGCAAGTGGGGGAAGTGTGCATCTTTTTTCGCCAACCCTTTGCGTTGATTGAGCCCAAAGCGGTGCTGCTCGTCGATGATGGCAAGTGCTAGGTGTTTGAACTCGAGACTCTTTTGGATCAATGTGTGTGTGCCGATGACGATCGGGATCTCGCCATTTGCAATCCACTTTTTGAGCTGAGGTCGCGAGATCGTCGTCCATGGCGTGCGACTTGAGGCAACTTTGGTCGGGTATTTGCGTGCACCAGAGCCAGTGATGAGTGCGATCGAAATACCAGAGTCTTTGAAAAACTCGATGAAGGATTCGAAATGTTGGGTTGCGAGGATTTCAGTGGGAGCCATATAAGCCACCTGCAAATTACCGAATGTTTGCTTAGAGCCGTTTTTCGTTGGTCGATTCATGACAGTTGCATAGGTTGCGATTGCAGCGACTGCAGTCTTGCCGCTCCCGACATCACCTTCAAGTAATCGTGACATTGGAGTGTCTTGTTCAAGGTCTGCAAGAATGCGATTGGTTGCAGAGGTCTGTGCATCGGTGAGTGGGAAGGGGAAGCGCTTGGTGAACCAACTCGTGTCGACAGTTGCGAGATCGATCGAGTATGCTTTTTTATCTTTGACTTCTTGGCGCTCTTTTTGACGCGCGAGGTTGATCGTGAATATTTCGTCAAAGGCAAAACGCTTGCGGGCGATGACTGCGTCTTGTTTTGACTTGGGGCCATGTATCCAAATGAGTGCAGTTTTCAAAAGTGGCAAAGAATATTGTTTCAACAGAGATTCGGGAATATGCTCAGGAATGATTTCAATACTTGAAAGTGCACGCATGACTGCATGATGAAACCATTCGCTCGAGACGCCTTTGGTTTCTGGGTAGATGGGCGTGAGTGGGCCGTTATCACTTCCAAATAATGAATCGTGACTATCGATCGCGAGAATTTTCTCCTCTCTCATACTTGGATTGGTGAGGGTGGGCTTGTCTTTATACATCGAGACCTTGCCGGTGAGTTCGACAATCTGTCCGACAGAGAGCATTTTGGAGAGGTATGGCTGATTGAACCAAACAATGTGCATGCTGCCACTGACGTCTTCGATCACACCTTCGGTCATAGTCATTTTGCTTTTCCAACCTTTCTTGGCGGCGAGCTTGGTGAGGCGTCCGCGCACGGTTGCATCCTGGCCTTCGACGAGTGAGCCGATCGATGCGAAACTTGATGCATCAGCATAGCGACTGGGGAAGTGGTAGAGCAGGTCTTCGATTGTGATAATGTCGAGCTTCTTGAGTCCGAATGCAGTTGTGTCCTTGAGCCGGATGAGGGAGGAAATAGGGGACGAGAGGGTGAGCATGGGAGTAGTGTATCACGTACAAAATCATCGATTTTGTACGTGATGGAGCATTCATTCACAAAACAAAAATCCCTTTCATATACTGAAAGGGATTTTTGTTCGTTAACCTTGTTCTATCTTTGATTACGCTCGGCGATTGCCTGCGAATCCACCACCATGACCTCCAGTCTCTTCCTTTGGGCGAGCTGACTGAACAAAGATTGCTCGGCCATCGAGTTCGCTCTGGTTGAGCTTTTCGACTGCAGCTTGCGCTTCTGCTTCAGTTGCAAATTCAACAAAACCAAAGCCTTTTGATTTGCCAGTCATCTTATTCATGATGACGTTCGCACTGGTGACAGTACCAACTGTTGCAAAGTGAGCTGCTAATCCATCATTTGTAGTGCTCCATGAGAGGCTACCGACGAAAACTTTATTATTCATTATTTCGATTACTAGTTACTATTATTGATTGCAACGCACCTGCGAGAGGGGACATTACACTCCTACGAGTATACCACAGCGCGCATAGTGTCGAAGGTGCATGTGGAAAAGTTATTCTGGAAGTACTGAATGATCTTTGGGGAGGAAATAAAAGAGTGCGGGGATTGCGAGGAGGAAATAGCAAATCCATACAGAGAAAAATGAGGCAATGATTGCAAGGAGATAAAACAGTGGTCCAACCATGCTTCGTCCCATGGGTATACGCCCCGTATCGATATCGACATGAATGAAGTATCGGAGAATGCTAAATGAGACTGATGCACCAAAGAGGACGAGACTGTAGGTGAGCATGGCGATCGGATGCAGAGGGTTGGTACTTGCAGCCTGAGTCACAAATGGGATGAGCGTGAGGAATAGGAGAAAGAGGATGTTGCCCCAGAGGATACGTCGTCGCTTTATAGAATCAAACATTTGGGAGAGCTGGTGGTGGTTAACCCAAAAGATGGCAATGGTCACAAATGAGAGAACGAAGGTGATGATGTTGGGGAGGAGTGGGGTGAGTTCGCGAATGGCGCCAGGAATATCGGTCGATGCGAGGTGGGGTACTTGGAGCTCAAGTGCCAGAAGTGTGATCGCGATCGCGAATACTCCGTCAGAAAATTGTTCAAAGCGAGACTTTTGAATTGGATGCATGGGATAAGTATACGATAGTACTTTTAAAAAAGGTATGGTATAGTCATTGCCACGCTCTTTTCACTAGGAAAAATGGACATCGTTCCGATAGCACACATCACGGCCAAGCACCTAAACTATCTGTCGCATACGGTCAGAAACCATTGCATATGACATGGTAGAGTAGCTGCGTAACTTCGCTGCATCTATTTTTTCCGAACTCAAAAGTGCCCAAAGCCCCGCATCCAAGTAATTACATGCGGGGTTTTTTATATGAATAAATTGTGATATATTTCCAGCACAAAGCGCCGCAAGGCTCCGAGAAATCCGCCCAAAAGGCGGATTTCGATTTCTTGTCTAATACTCTAAATAGAGTATTATGTACTCGTTGAGAGGCTACCTCTCTTGCTCGCAAGAGCCGACAGCCCCGAAAGGGGTTGTTCTGTAAAAAATACACATTTTGGAGACGTGTCAATGAAATGCAAACTGCTTTGCATTTCATCCGGTCCCATCGCAAGGACTGACCGATGTCGCAGACAAGGTCAGAGGCGGTGCCCGGAGGGCACGAGGACACGTCTCCGGATGAATGAAATGAATACGGAGACGTGTCAGAGTGGTCTAATGTGCCTCCTTGCTAAGGAGGTGGACTTTAATCGGTCCCGAGAGTTCGAATCTCTCCGTCTCCGCATTGACAACCTGTTAGTTTAATGACCTTATTGCCTATGCAGTAAGTGCGACCTACAAAGCTAACGGTTGTAAGAAAAAGAGTACTAAGCATCAAGTAAAAAGCTCCCCTAGAGGAGCTTTTTACTTTCAGACCAGAATCTGTCTATCTGATTTTATTCCACGTTTCACCTTTGTTGTCGCTTTTGTATACACTGTTCTTGTCTGTGAGAGCATATACAATGTTTGAGTCACTTTTCGCAAAGGCAAGGTAAAAGATTGTCTCACCGCCAAAATCCTCGCTTACCTTCGTCCAAGATATTCCATCATCGGAACTCTTGCCGAGTCCACTGAGGCGCTCTGAGAATACGAGGGCGTATCCATCATCCTGAGGACTCTTTACGAAGACGCTAACCGCCGCTCCGTCGAGTTCAGTTGATAGACTACTCCAATCGTCTCCCTGGTTCTTACTTACCTGAACACCATCTCGTGTTGCCGCATATACAGTGTTCTCCTCTGCATAGTCAGTAGATAGCGACAATGGCGAGATGATGCCAGACGCATATTCCCAAGATTTCCCGCCGTCGATACTTCGTTGCAGTTTACCGTTAAAGAATCCGTAGATGATATTCGGGTTAACCGCACTTACCGTCATGGAATGAAAGTCCACAGGACCGCCAAGCCCTGTCGAGACACGTTCCCATGTCACACCACCATCTGTTGTTTTTTGGAAACCGATATTGCCTCCACGGACAGGATGTCCGCTACTGAAGAAGGTATTTGAATCGGTTGGGTGCGAGCTGAATCCCATAAGGTCGTCACGTGATCGTCCTATACGATAAAGGTCAGTATCTTCCTCAAGGAGGTACAAGCCCTCGTGGGTGGCGATATACAGTTTGTTTGGATCATTCGCATCAACGGCTATCCCATGAGAATGACTGAAGGAAGATGCGGGGGTCAGGGCATTTTCTTCATTAGGAGATATGGTTGAATCAGTACTTCTAAAGAAGAAAACAGCGATTACTATCAGGAGTACGATACCTCCTGTAATTAGATAATTCTTATTCATAAGCATTCAGTGGTTATCTACCGAACCATTCCGTCCGCCAATCCTTCATCATCTGTATTTCTCCGGTTTGTGCAGTGATGATATCGTTACCGAGCTTGAGAAGCTCTGGACGAGTTGTTCCCGCAAGAAGTATCTCAGCCATCTCTACAGCACCTTCGTGATGGATAATCATTTCGTCAATGAAGGCTTTGTCGAGTGCATCGCCAGTCTTGCCACGGAGCGCAGCGTTCATATCCATCATCATGCCAGACATACTCGATCCGTCATTTCCCATCATTGTTCCATCAGGCATGACATGAGATCCGCTGCTTTGACTTATTGTCGTAGCGGTATCAGATGATTTACCTGCACCGATACCATATCCGATTCCAAGACCAACAAGAAGCAATACCACTCCAATAATTAATGTATTTTTTTGCATATAAGTTTTAGTTAATTAATTAATAAACAGATAACGTATACGCAATTATGGAATCTTCGGATTAAGAAGACCTCGAGAGAACAGCTCCTGATAGATTGGTACAATATGTAATGCTACTTCGCGCTGATAGGAGATGCCTGTGAGGAGAATTTCTGGCGGTGGATACCATTGTCGCCAAGTAAGGATGACCGCCGCCGCTATGATTGAGAGAATGAGAATTGTTGGCAGTACGGTCGCAAATCTACTTTGCCACGCAGAAATATGATCTGAGGCATCCATCTGGCAAATCACTTGCTCTCCTGGCATGAATGGACAGCCGGAGGTTTCGTGGTGGTGGTCCATCGTACCTATGAGAAAATACCCTCCAGCGAACATGTAGGCGGTGAGGAGTAGTATTCCAATTGTTTTCCTCAGGGTACTCATAGATACATTTTAATAAAAATTAGAGTGTTTGGCGACGAAGCAACATGGCATTGAATGCGACGATGACCGTACTTACCGACATGAAGACGGCAGCAAGCCATGGTTGTAGCAGTATGCCTTGAGATGCCAATATTCCAGCCGCAAGAGGGATGGCGATGACGTTGTAGCCAGACGCCCAAAACAGGTTTTCGATCATCTTCTTATAGGTCAACTTCGAGAGTCGTATGATCTTTGGGATGTCGCGAGGATCACTCTTCATGAGAATGATTCCTGCTGATTCGATTGCCACATTTGTACCCGCGCCAACTGCGACACCTAAATCTGCTTGAGTGAGTGCTGGGGCATCGTTTACGCCGTCACCAACCATTGCGACCTTGTTACCGTTTGATTGTAGGAGCTTCACTTTCTCTGCTTTTTCGTGTGGTAAGACTTTTGCAAAGTACTCATCGAGACCAAGCTCCTCTGCAACCCATTTGGCAACATCCTCCGAATCGCCTGTTATCATCGCAGATTTGATACCAACATCCTTGAGTGCCTTGATCGCCTCGCGAGATTCCTCGCGGATTACGTCTGCAAGCGCGATACCGCCGATAAGTGTGTTATTTGAGATTACATAGATGACTGTCTTGCCCTGACGCGAGAGGGCACTGGTGCGAGACTTGAATTCTTCCGGTACTTGAACCTTCGCAAGCAGTCGGTCGTTGCCGACACGCACTTCTGCGCCATTGAGATCACCCTTCGCACCACCGCTTGGAATGCGCTCGAAGTCCTTCACATCGATAAGTGCAATATCCCTGTGCTTAGCTTCGGCGACCATCGCCTTTGCGAGCGGATGCTCTGAATGAGTGTTTACCGAAGCAGCTGTCCTAAGCACCTCATCCTCACTGGTGCCGTTTGCAACAATTGCATCAACACCAAATTCTCCTTTTGTGAGCGTGCCGGTCTTATCAAACAAGACAATATTTATTTTCCTTGCCGCCTCAAGTGCGAGACGTTGACGGATAAGGAGTCCGTTTCTTGCCGCCATTGTCGTCGATATTGACGCTACCAGTGGAACCGCAAGACCGAGCGCGTGTGGGCAGGCAATTACCAAGACTGCCACTAATCGTTCAGTTGCAAATACGATACCTGCCTGCGCAAGTATCCATGCACCGAATGTGAGTATGCCCGCCGCGACTGCAACAATGGTCAGATAGTACGCTGCTTGGTCGGAGAGAATCTGGAGACGCGACTTGCTTGCTTGAGCGTCTGCAACCAAACGCATCACTCCTGCAAGAAAGGTGGATTCACCAATCTTGGTAACGCGCACGCGCAATGTAGCATCTCCATTTATAGATCCGGCGATAACTTCATCGTCTTGCTTCTTGGTGACGGGTTTCGACTCACCCGTGATAACAGATTCGTTAATTTCTGATCGCCCCTCCACAACAATTCCGTCAGCGGGTACTTTGGAGCCAGGCTTCACAAGAACAACATCTCCTTCTTTTAGCTCACTGAGAGAAGTAATTTGTGTGGAGTTTCCACGAACCACTTCAGCCACGTCAGGCAGAAGTTTTGCCAACTCCTTGAGTGCACCTTGTGCTCCACGTACAGACCGCATTTCTATCCAGTGCCCGAGAAGCATGATGGTTATAAGAGACGATAACTCGAAGAGAAGGTCGTGCTTCATCCCTGAAAGAATCGCATATACACTAAATGCATATGCCGCGATAACCGCAATAGCGATCAGTGTCATCATTCCGGGAAGTCGCGCCTTCAGTTCTCGATATGCACTTGAAAGGAATATCCATCCGCAGTAGAAGAACACAATACTTCCAACAAGAAGAAAAACGTATGACGACCCCACAAACCGAGGTGCTTCAATACCAAATAGCATTACTGCCATCTCCGAATAAAAGAATATAGGTACAGTGAGAGCGAATGATATCCAAAATTTTGTTAGGAAGGACTCGGTCTTGTGTCCCGCATGCTTATCATGATCAGAGTGCCCCTTCTTCGATTTTGTTGGAACAAGATTCATTCCGCATTCTGGACACATGCCTGGTCTATCCTGTACGACATTGGGGTGCATTGGGCAGGTGTATGCAACATTTTCTCCAGAGTTTACTTCTTCTACTGGTTTTTTATCGCCGTTGCAGCAGTCGTGATTGTGATGATTATGATTCATAAATTATTTCTTTCTCTGTGCTAGTTTGTAAACCTTCAAAATCTCGTCGACTGCGATCTTTTCTTTGCCATGTTTGATATGGTCAAGCACGTGAGTTGAGAGGTGATTCTCGAGAAGTAACTGCTCGATACTAGAGAGAGCCTCTTTTATTGCATTCGATTGCGTGATGATATCGACACAGTATTTCTCACTTTCAACCATCTTATGAACTCCGCGCACCTGACCTTCAACAAGCTTCAGTCGGCGCATTATTTTTGATTTTATTTCATGCCTCATGAATATATGATACCCCATAGGGGTATCATAGTCAAAACCACACATTCGTATTATTCTTCTACTAGAGTAATCTTCTTATCATTTAGTAATAACCTGCTTCGGAGGTGTCCCATCAACTCTCGCTTCTCAATCGCGGTTCCTTCCCTCAGCACATATTTCGCATATTCTCTCGTTGCGATGTCATCCTCGTCAATCTGCATCTTCGGTTTTCCTTTGGTCGCCAGTCTTTGCAGTCGGTTGAATCGTTTGATTTCTTCCTCAAGCTTCATCCGCATACCCAGCTCGTTCATACTCAGTTTGTCGATGATCTTAAAGAGTTCGTCTACGAGTTCTTCTTCTCTGATGTACTTGTTCTTGCAGTTCCTATCTCTTGATTTCGAGCAGGAGTAGTAGATGTACTTGGCGTTCGTACCGTCTTTCAGTAGCTTGTACTTCTCCTGCGCCGTTATCCCTGACCCGCACATGCCGCAGGTGAATAATTTGGTGAAGGCGAACTCTCGGTTTTCTCTGACTATCTTGTCTCGCTTCAGTCGCTCTTGTACCTGCTTGAATAGCTCCTCGGTAATTAACGGCTCATGCGTTCCTTGGTACCACTGTCCCGAGTTTCTTGGATACTCGAATGGTCCGTAGTATATGGGCATTTGGAGTATCTTGTATACGCCACTCAAGGTCAGCGGTTTGTTGCCTCGCGTATGGAAATTGAGATCGAAGCGGAGCCAATTGTATACCTTTCTTCCGCTCCATTGCTCGTATGCAACCTTCTCGAACATCTGCTTCACCACTGGTGCTCGTAGCGGGTCTACGGCAATCCTGCACTTCTTGTCCATCAGTTTCTGATTGAGGTATCCAAGTGGTGCCATGCCCGGCCAGAGACCCATCTCCACTCGTGTCCTCAGACCTCGCTTCACGTTGATGCCTCGGTTATCGTTCTCAAGCTTTGCCTGACTTCCGAGAATCATCAGGAGGAACTTCTCATTCGGATTGTTGCCGAATGTCTGCCCGAAAGTTCGTATCATCTCCAACTTGCCGGAGTCCATAAGGTCTACGATTCGTCCCAAGTCTCCGGCGTTTCTTGAGATACGATCCGGTGCCCATGTCAGGATACCGTTGTATTTGCCGTCCCTGATTTCCTCGACTATCTCGTTGAACACTGGTCGTTGTCCTGTCTCTTTTGCCGAGTGGCTTTCTCTTTTCATGGTCACCACCTCCAGTCCTTCTCGTTCCGCCAGTTGGAGCATCTCCTTGATCTGCGAGTCTATGGACAGCACCTGCTTTTCCTCCGATTCGCTACTTTTTCTTGCATAAAGGCAGTACTTCACCTTTACGGGGACTGCTTCCTGCGCCGCAGTCCCCAATGGCGCTTGTATTGTTGCGTTTTTCATACGACACCATTGATGACGCAACCCTCCCTAGGAGTCTAGAGCGTCCCACAGCCCTAGGGAGTTGGTAACTCGGTCGGCTTGAAAGCCTCGATTTCCGCCCTCAACCTCTCCATGTCCTCGATCACGCTCGTATAGATTCTCTTTACTTTTTCTTTATCAACCGAGTCATCGGCATTCTCCAAAAAATCAACGAGGTCATCGTCGATGAAAGACGCGAGCGAAATGTACGCGCCTGCCAAGAGCCGCATCCGTTCCTTGATGGCTCGCTTCAGATGTTTCTTCGATTCGGGCAAAGAGGACATCCGATTGAACGGCGTGGTGCCGGTCGGCTCGTGATATTTGAAATGCTTGCTGGCTTCTATGATTGCCTCAATATCGTCATTCACATACCAAGGAATGACGCTGTCCACCCTCGAAGTCTAGACCCCTTCGCAAGGGTCTGAATGTGAGCTAAGCTTCAAAACGATAGCGAAAAATGCTATCATTGTACTTGTACAGTTGAATATAGTCGCCTAACCCTTAGGGTTTCCTAAGGTATGGTGCAAAACCGCTAAAGTGCAAAAACCTCCTCGTCAGGAGTCACTTTAGCGGTCATATCTGGAAACGGGTATGGGTTCAGCCGAAAGGTTGGATCGCAACTGGCGGGGAGATTTTTGCAATCTCCCTAAATATTATCAGCTTAGAAAACCGCTAAAGTGCATATGAATAACGAAAGCAACGAGACTGTTAAATCAGTCTCAGCAGGGTCAATCGTACTCTGGCTTCTCGGCGTACTTACGATCATCGTAGGTCTTGCCGGAGGGTACGTCGCCGTCATCATTGCCGGTGTCATTTTATTACCAATCGTCAACACGCTCGCAAAGAAGTATCTCAAGATCAACTTCTCGGGCATGGCGCGATTCGTCATCGCGGTCATCCTCATCATCGGTGGAACGATTGCCTCAAGCTCAATCGACGAAGCCCGCCAAGCTATCGATTCGCAGTCTGGCACGAGCGAACAGTCTGCGCCAAAGGAGGAAGTCTTTACGGAAATTTACTCCCTCAAAGGCAAGGGTAACCAAGATTCCGAGTCGTTTAATATCACCGGCAAGAAAGTGCGCGTCACCGCAACTACTACCGGCGGTTCCTCAATCGGTACTTTCTCTGGCGTGAGTCTTGAGAAAGAGGATGGTGGCTACACTGGTCCTGGTCTTTCCATCTCGACCGAAGGATACGAACAAGGACATGGGCAGACGACCTATCGCAGTCTTACTCCTGGTCGCTACTACATCCAAGTTATTAGCGGTGTGAATTGGGAGGTTAAGGTTGAGCAGGTCAACTAGCCATGAAGTTCCAATTACCCAGATTCGTCGATCGGTACTTCAAGAAGCGTGACGGACTCAAGAAGTACCAAGCGTCGATGTCATCGTTCCTTGCCGACAGCGAGTTGTCAGTCGAAGAGACCCACAAGCTCGCCGAGCTTCAAAAGGAGTTTGGCTTGTCTGCCGATGATGTAAAAGGCATTCACAAAACCTCGGTCGCTTCCGTGTTCTCCAACATCGGCTCCGACAAGCGGATCACCGACGACGAGAAGAACGCGCTTGAGAAGATGCTCAGCCATTTCAATCTCACGAAGACCGACATCGCCTTCAACCAAGACAGCTTCAACAAGTACTACACGCTCGCGCTTGTGGACAAAGGTGTGTTACCAACCATCGACAACGCACAAGCCGAAGTGAATATCGTATTCAAGGAGGGAGAAGCGCTTCACTGGGCAGTTGCCGGAAGCCTAATGAAGCGCAAGAAAGTTACTACGCGTGTGAACTACGGAGGACTGACTGGCTCCATCAAAATTATGAAAGGAGTGCGATATCGTGTCGGCTCAATTGGCGTAAGTAGTGTATCCAAGGAGATTCTCGACAATGAGGACTCCGGTGCATTCTATGTCACTAACCAGCGCATCGGCTATCTCGGATACCGCAAGCAGTTCTCATTCCCATTCAAGAAGATCGGATCGCTTGAGCTTCGCTCTGACGGACTCCATATCTTCAAGGACGGCAAGGAAGCACCGTACATACTTGAACTCCGCGATTACGAAGTTCCATTGGCAATGATTTCTTTCATACTCAACAAGGCGGAGGAAAACTAGCCTACATCAACTTCCTAAACTCCTCCGTATACCGCTCGATCACCTCTGGCATATCGCACTCCTCCTCAAGGTCAAAGCCGAAACTGCCGTCAGTGATGTGGATGCTGTAGCGGAACTCCTCATCGGCATTCGTATAGATATGCTCGGTCGCCTTGTCGGTCAGCTTTCGCATCTCGTGGTTGAGGAGCTTCACCTCCTCTTGGTACGACTCAATCATCTCGTCATACTTTTTAGTGAAATCCACGTCGAAGGTATTGGACACTTTCTTTCCAAGTTTTCTGAACTCGCAGAGGGTGCGGTACGAGGATATGGGCTTGGCATACCTGTCTATGAAGCAGGCGAAATTTGAGAACGGCAGGATCAGTTCCAACTGTTTCTTGTATTGCCGCACAAACTCCGCATCCTCTCGGCACAGATACAGACTCTCGCCGGTGATGACCTCGAACACCGTCTTCTCTCCGAGTATGGTCATTTCCACGTCCTGCCGCTTGAGCTTCCGTGCGGAAAACAGACCTGCCAAGTATTTCTTGGACTTCTCAAGCTCGTCATACCAGATGGCGAAGAGTTCGGTGTGGAGCAACTTCGTGTCTCCGCTCCATGTATTGTGCTGGTTGCTCAAAAACATCGGCTCAAAGTGCTCGGTAAAAAGTCCGTCGTCGAGCCACAAGCGAAGCGACTCCTTCGTGAGAGACACCATCGTGGTGTCTTTTTCCTTTGCATACGCCGTTATCTCATCCAAGAGCGTCTCATCGTCCTTTTCTTTCCATACAATATTCGCATCGTGGGCAACTCGGTGCATCACTTCCTTGAGCGGAAGCTCGGCAAAGGAGTCGCCGATCATAAAGCCATCTCGTTCGGCACCGCCACGCATCTTCCTGATACCGTCGTGATATACGCGGGAGAAGATGGCATCGACGAGCGTGTCCTTGTCCTTAGGGCGGAGTTTTCCATCCTTGAACATTTCATAGAGCATGACTTCTTCCTCAAGGTATCGCCGATTGAAACCAACGGATTCATCAAGTAGTGACAAGTCCTGGCGTATCTCAAGGGGCAGATTCTCGAAGGTGAAGAAGTGGAGCGTGTCGCGGTATTCAAGGTAGGTGTGGGCGAGAGCAAATTGCAGACACTCCTCCTCTGTGAGTCCCTGCATCATCGCCTCTCGCTCCAAGTCCTTCACTTTCTTCAGGTTTTGGAGGCAGTACGCAAGCACCCGCTGATTCCGCACCACAGAAAGCTCTGCCTTGTACGAGAAAGTCGTTGCGTCTATGGACATCGAGTTCTCAAGACGAGCGATCTCCAAGTACTTGTTGTACTCATTCGCTTCTCCCATCCTTGCCGACCATCCCTGGGTAAGCGTTTCGAGCTGTGCATCGGTCAGCATGTTCTTGCCGGTCGCGCGTTTGTGTTCGTTGTTGCGGACAAGTGCCGCCACCCGCTCGAACGGACTGAGGTTGGATCGCTTGATGATGTTGTTGATATTTTTCATACGGTTATCGTGTCTTTTGGAGCAGACTCTCAAGGAACTCGACCCGTTCCGCAAGCTCCGTGTTAGCGATGTTGCGCGAGAGCGTTCCCGCAATCTTGGCGATCATGGATGCCTGCTTGAGCGATATCTCTCGGTTCACGACCTTGCGGAGCGTGTCCGAAAGGATGCTATTTATTTCTTCTAATTTGATGGGTTCCATACTAGTGATGCTCTACGATCTCAAACCACGCTCTGACCTCGTGCGCCCGACCGCTCTTAATAATGTTCTTGTAGAGGGCGAAGATGACGTTCGGTGTCAGTTTTCTTGCCCATGCGTTTAAGTCCTTGGTCAGCCCGTCTTTCTCAAGCCGCTTGTTCCAGTCGGAGAGCGTGCCGGTATCGACCTCGTACTTTTTTGAGAAGTCGAGCTGGGTCTTTACCGACAACAGCTCAAACATCGTTTCTTCTTCGATGCCGAACTTCTCAAGCGCAACTCTCGGCTGTCCCTTGAGGAATGAAGGGAGGGACTTCCAAAGAGCGTAGGTGGTGTATACCTGCGCCTTGTACGGATCCTTGGAAAAGTCATCCCGCTCCATACGCTCATACCTTCACCGCCTTCTCGCCGGTGAGTTTCTCAAGCCGCTTGAGTGACGCTTCCACATACGCCTCATCAAGCTCGATGCCGATGCACTTTCGACCTAAGTGCTCGCACGCGACTGCCGTCGACCCGCTTCCGAGGAAGGGGTCATACACAATGTCGCCAACCTTTGTTGAGTTGGGGATGATTTTTCTAAGCAAGCCAATGGGCTTCTGCGTAGGGTGGAGCTTCGATTTGGTTGGTCGCGGATGATAGATGACGTTGCGTGCCTTCGACCGCTCCATCTTGTGCTTGCCGAACCAGCCGTACGCGATGAGTTCGTACATAGAGAGGTAGTCCTTCCGACTCATGACAGGCTGGTTCTTGAGCCAAATGATCATCTGGGAGTAGTAGAAGCCTGCCGCTTTCATGCCAGCACGAAGACTCGGGAACATCGGATCGGCATTGAAGATGTAGACAGCGTTGTATTCCGTGAGGCACGGAATGATTGCACCAAGATATCCACGCGTGAAGTTCTCGTACTCCTCCTCGCTTTGAAGATGATCGTTGGCGATTGCTTTCGTCTCGTCCGTGCTGATCTTTACGAGTCCCTGCTTGTTCTCGACGTAGGCGACTCCGTACGGTGGATCAGTAACGACCGCCCGCACCTTGTGTTTGCCGATGACCTTGCCGACAAACGCACGGTCAAGCGAGTCGCCGCAAGCGATGATGTGGTCGCCGACTTTGAAGATGTCTCCTTTAGTTGCTTTCATGGATTTTCTTTGCCTTAAGGTTGGTAAATTTCTCCCATCGGTCGATGACGATGGTTGCGAAGATGAGATCCTTCTCGACCCCACGCCACATGCGACCCAATTCTTCTGCCGCGATGAGGTCGCTGCCGCTTCCGGCAAATCCGCTGAAGATGATATGGAGCGGAGCACTGCATCGCTTGAACGGCTTTTCGTTGAGGGTCACGGGCTTCTGGGTAGGGTGACGGTAGTCCTTTGCGTTGTCGCGCTTCTCGATCCAGATGTCGATCATGTCGAATATCTCGTCATGCACCTGATTGCCGGTGGTCACTTCCTGATTGAGGATCTCGTTGGCGTTGTGCATGCCGGTGTTGAGGTACGGCTTGCCGACCGTGCCGTACACGCACGGCTCGTACACCTTGTTGAAGGCGATCTTGTGCGTAGGGTTCTGATTGTTCTTGAGCCACAGGCAAACGCGCTTCGCGTTTACTTTGTGCTTGGCGTACAACGCCTGCACCATGCCGATGTATGAAGAGTCGCACCAGTAGAAGAGGTGGGCATCATTCTTGCTGACCGACTTCGCCACCTCCATGCTCTTGTCCAAGAAGTCCATGTACTCGCTGTCCTTCTTCGAGTCGTCCTTGCCGGAATACGAACCTTGGTACTTCTCCTTGTTTCCGACTCCCTTGGAGTAGTCGAGTCCGATGTTGTATGGCGGGTCGCAGTACACGATATCCGCCATGTCTCCGTTCATGAGCTTCTGCACCAACTCACTGTCAGTGGAGTCGCCGACGAGGAGGCGATGCTTGCCGAGTTCCCAGATTTCTCCGGCTTTCACTTTCGGCGTAATCGTTTCCTTGAGTGCCTTCTCGACATCAAAGTCGTCATCGACCACATCGACATCGTCAAAGAGATTCTGGAGTTCCTCGTCCCCGAAGCCAACATCAAGGAGTACGCTCATGTCGAACTCCTTCAAAAGCTCCTCGTTCCAAGAGCCGGTATTCTTGTTGAGGCGGAGGTTGAGTTCTCGCTCCTCGTCGAGCGACAGCTCTCGGGAAGGCACCATGCACTCGATCTCCTCGATGCCGAGGTCGGCGTATACCTTCACGCGCTGTTCGCCGCCGATGATGGTATTAGCTCTCGTCCCGATATTGAGGACTATCGGCACGACCGTGCCGAATTCCTGCACGGACTTCTCCAAGTCCCTGCGTTCGTTCTCGCTTAGCTTGCGCGGATTGTATCCGTTCTTGATCAAGTCGCCGAGCTTGCGAGTGGCGGGCGACCATGTGATCTTTTCCTTTGTCATGGGTAATTTCAGAAGAGGGTCTTAGTAAGCTCTTCTACCCTTATTCGTCATCCGATGATGAAATGACAATTTCCCGCAAGCGGGCGGTGACAAATGACAAAATCAGCCCTCAAACAAAGAACCTTTCACCAGAGTGGTGAAAGGTTCTTGCATCGTCATCTCAGATAAAATGACTATTGGTCTCCTTTGATCACAAAAAGGGTCATGTATCCGTTCCGACGAGTGTATCGAGGAATCGGGTTTTCACTCATGCCGAAGAACCGCTTGAGTATCTCGTTGAGTTCGTACTTGATGTTGCGGTGGTATCGAGGATTGAAGTATTCGTTCGTCAGGTAGCCGCCACGATTTGCGATCTCCTTGAACATTTCCCATTTCATGTCTGGCTTCATTGTCCGCTCGTTCAAGAATCCCATTTCCATGTATGTGAATTTCATGGTTGTCATCGCTGGGTGAGAGACGCGGACGGTGTGTCCGTCGACGAACTGAATCTCAACCTCCTCCCATCGGGCATTGCCGGGAAGAGTGTATGAGGAAAGCGCTCGCTCCGGCTTGGCTGGTGCGGTATCTGCATCCTCTACGGTATATGTCTGAACCGCGCCATTGAGTGCAGGGATGATCAGATCCTCGTCCTCATCCTCGTATATGGAAGGAATGAATGGCAGTACTGGTCTTGCAATGGCTCGCATGTTTTCTATCGCCTCGAGGTGAGGGCGCATGGTTTCCAGCGTCCTCTGCATATGCTCAAACGGTTTCCTCATCGTCTCCACGAGCTTCTGGGATTCCTCGGCGGTTCGGTTCAACGTCGAAATAAACCCATCCGAGAGTGGAAAGGTCGGGGTGTATCCATCTTTCATTTGTTGATATACCAATTCGCCGACTGTCATACTCTATATTATATCGCAAAAAATTATGTCACAAAAATTGGCATTTGTTGGCATTTGGGGAAACTCGTAACAGAGAACGGAAACGGCGAGAAGTCCAGACCAGCGCCTTATTCTCGAAAAAGAGACCCCGACCTACAAACCCTAAGTTCTCTCAGAAAAATGCGCTAAAATACCCTTATGTTGCTTGGAGGTCTGGGTACCATACCTACATGCACCGCAAATTTGTAGTACACTTTCTATATATGGATATCATCAAAGGAAAAGTTTCA
>CAYYSI010000003.1:0-38231 GCA_964474435.1 uncultured Candidatus Saccharibacteria bacterium
ACTTGCATGCCTTATCCACGCCGCCAGCGTTCATCCTGAGCTAGGATCAAACTCTTCTTAAAAGTCACTTATAAATAGCGGTGACTTAGATCGAGGCAAGAGAAAAATGACTTCTTCTCGTGCCTCCTTTCAAATTGAATAGATTTCGTACTCGCATTCTTCAATGCATATGCAATTGTTAAAGAATGCCCTCAAAATCGAGAGCGACCCCCATTATATACGGTAGGAAATGGAAGTCAAGGAAATAAGCAGGTATAAGAAAAAGCCTTATAAATCTATAATTTATAAGGCTTTTTGGAGCTAGCCGGCTTCATCCCAGGCGACTAACTCGATCCCAATTCAGGAGAGTGTAATGATGGTCCAAAAATCTTAGGGCATTTGTTGGAGGGTAATGGTGCTGATACTAATGAAAATCCATAACTAGGGTGATAGCTGAATATTCTTATCGTATCAGCAAGCTCAATAGGTTTGGGCACAAGCATACAATAGCCGGTGTACTGCGTTTCTTTAGCAGGTACAGTATGATTGTCTCTTGCGGCAACCTTGACCATCAGTACACTAAAAAATAAAACCAATGCGATAGTAAGTATTTTCATACAGTGGCTTAATTTAATAGGTGAAAGACTACAAAGAACTTCAATCGAAGATTCTACTCCCCTTTCAAAATCTGTCAAGAAAAAAGTAAATAAAAAATAACCCAACATTTATTTTGAAATGCTAGGTTATGAGTAATGGATCGATAAGTGAGATCCCGTCTGTAGGGGCCTTTTGCAGTAACATCTTTAAGGCATCACTGAAACAATTTCCTTTTCCCTGTTGATAATACGGGCCAGGATCTGAATCATGTGTTGGCATATTTTTATGATGCGCATCGATATAGATGACCTTACCAGAAAGGTATATCCGTACGAATTGCATATTCAAGAAAAAGCGATCTAGTTCCGTCATACTCCTTACACCTATAGGATACAGATATACCCTTTCAGCATTTTTCAAAAAAGCATCACATTCTAATACTTCACCAATGAGGGTGAGCAGTAAATGGTACACACCTTTTTCGGAAAAGACTTTTTCGTTAACCTTTCCTGCTTTTTTTGAAATTGCACAAAATAAACGACAATGATTACTGATCCATATCTCCCCTTTTGTTAAACAAAATTTCAGCGGACTGTTAATACTTTTCATTTGTTTTTTCTCACATACTACTCGGCTTGGGGAAAAAGGCAATGCGCGGCATAATGGATCCATGGACAGCAGAGAAATCTACGAATTACTCAGTGAGGCCTCTATGGGCATCTCTACCGACACTCGGACAGTGAAAAAAGGAGATATATTTGTCGCACTCAAAGGAGACAAGTTTGATGCAAATGAATTTGCCGCTCAAGCACTTGAAGCTGGTGCGACATATGCCGTCATCGACAATCTGAGCTATAAAAAAGACGATCGTTATATAGTCGTCGAAAATACACTAAAAACACTCCAGGATCTTGCACACCTTCATCGCTTAACATTCTCAATCCCTATTCTCGCGATTGGTGGATCAAATGGCAAGACAACGACGAAGGAGTTGATTCACACAGTTCTCTCAAAGAAGTACAAAACACATACAACGACTGGCAACCTTAACAACGATATCGGTGTTCCTCTTACACTTCTCAGTATGAAACCAGAAACTGAAATAGCTATCATCGAAATCGGTGCCAACCATCCAGGCGAGCATCTTACACTTCTAGATATCCTCAATCCTACTCATGTCCTCATCACCAACAATGGCGCAGACCACTTAGAGGGATTTGGATCTCTCGACGGTGTGCGAAATGCGAATAAAGAAATATATGATTGGGCTCAAGCACATAACGCTCACGCACTTGTAAATAACGCTATTGCAGACCTCATGGAAGATAGCGCGGATCTTGATCGTACTGTATACCCCATCAAACCGCATGAAAGTATTTCATCTCTCTATGCAGGAGTACAGTATGACGGAATGGATTTCACTACTTCACTCTTTGGTGCATACAACGAGCCCAACATTCTTGCAGTAATTGCTATTGGCGAATATTTTAATGTACCCCTATCTGATATTCGAGAAGCAATTGCATCCTACGTGCCAACATTAAAACGATCGCAATACATCCATGCAGATGGGTATGATGTCGTTCTTGATTGCTACAATGCCAATCCATCGAGTATGGAGCTTGCGCTTCGAGATTTCTTTGGGCATACCGCTTCAGGCAAACGAATCATCATTGTTGGTGACATGCTCGAGATGGGAGATGTTGAACAGGTAGTACACAAAGATATTCTTGATATTGTTTCATCTCTGTATGATTCAAACGATATAGTTGTTTGTGTCGGCCATCGATTTGGATTGTACAAAAATTCATTTCCTTTTCAGTTTTATGAAACTTCAGCCGAAGCAAGTGTTTATTTCAATACGCTAGATCTGACGCATAAAACTGTTTTCCTAAAAGCATCCCGCGGCATTAAGTTGGAAGATGTTATAAAAGAAAAAGTTCCGTTGTTATAAACACCGGAACGTAAAATTATTCTTCTGTTGTTTTGGCAGCAAGCTCCCTTACTTTGATTCCACATATCGGATCACCGCAGGTTTTTGCGCCATCCTCCCTATATCCAATTGCAAGTTCAGAACAACAAAGACAGCCATTATCAATTGCATCCTGCAATGAAAGGACTTCCTGGGTTATTATTTCAGTCATAATATACTTTCTTTTCTTTATGTATACCAAATAAAGCCCTATATTGTCACTGTGCAAAATTAAAGGCCTCCGTATTAAGGGAGGCGCTTAGTGGGAATTAGCTTGCAATGGCGAATTGACGCGAAAGTTTGATCGAATGAATTTCAGTGAGCGTCTCTTGTGGAAATGTGTCACGTATTGCATTAAATTTCCTTTCAAAGATAATCCTGAATGTTTTGTATCCAATAGCTTCATCTACAAATGGACAGTCACTATGTACTGCTATAAGTAATCCAGAATCAGGATCATACAATGCACCTTCAGGATACTGTTTTTGAATAGCAGGCTTGTATTTCCCGCGGATAGTTACTATATCTTTCGACTTATTAACCTCCTTTAGTAATACATTCGCTTTCTTTAGAGAAGCTGTTTCTAGTCGTTTGATCTCGAGTGTACTGATCAGTGACATACGAGGAAGAAAAACTCCTTTGAAGTATTCTTTTCGACCTAAATACACGTGCACATAAAATCGATACCCAGAAACATCCTGTAGGATACGGAGTGTCTGAGAAATTTTTTCTTTTGTAAGGTTCATAGATAATTATTTTCCCTGCATCATACTGGAAAAATAAGAAAAGTCAACTTATTTCGCCACTTTCACCGCTTCATCGAACTTGATTGAGAGAAGTTTGGAAGCACCATCTGCACCAAGCGTCACCCCATAGAGGACTGAGGCACGAGACATCGTCTCGCGGTTGTGGGTGACGACAATGAGCTGTGAGTATTCAGAAAGGCGTTCGATCATGTCACCGTACCGGCGAGAGTTTGCTTCGTCGAGAGCTGCATCTGTCTCGTCGAGCACGAGAAATGGCGGTGGGTTTACTTGTGAAATCGCAAAGAGAAGTGCGATCGAGACCAGTGAACGCTCACCTCCTGAGAGCATCGTGAGCTCCTTCACTTTTTTCTCAGGCAAGTTTACGTGCACGTCGATACCACGCTCCATAAATCGCTCATCAGTTTCGTCGGGCATTTCTTCCTCAAGCTCGAGACTTTCATCGGATTTGCGCTTCCGCTTTTTCTCGGCAGTGATGGAGAGGAATGCGCCGCCGCCTCCAAACATAGTCTTGAAGAATTCTGCAAAGCGCTCGTTGATAATGGTGACACCGGTTGTAAATTTGTCATCGAGTATTTTCTTGAGGTCGATGATGAGTGTTTCGAGATTGCGGATGCTGCCTTCGATATCTGTAATTTCTCGGGAGAGGAATGCATCGCGCTCAATCGTTGATTCGTATTCACCAACAACGTCATTGCCGATACCTGCGTGCTCGTCGAGACGGATCTTCAGTCGATCGATGCTTCGCTTGAGGTCATGGAGATTGAGCTCGGGGATGGCGTGAGTATCTTTGAGTGCGTGGAGAAATTGTGGCCCAAACAGGAATGCTGCTTCTTTGAGGTCGGCATCAAAGTATTCTTTGCGCTCGAGAAATGCCGCCTTGTTTGAGGAGAGAATGCTGAGTTCTGCATTGCAGTTGGTGAGCTCGCCTTGGACTTCGTAGCGAGTACTTGTCGCAGACTGATTTTGACGCTGTTGGTCTTCGCGTTTTGTTTCTAGATCTCGGAGTACTGTTTCGATCTGCGATTCCTCAGTGATAATCTTTTTCAATTCACTGGTCAGACCTTCGAGTTCAAGGGCAGTCTCTTTGAGATTGTTTGATTGCTGTGGCTTTGAGGTATTTTCTCCCCTTTGTGGTTGCCGAGCTTTAAGTGTTGCAAGGATTGGGTCGATGCGACTGATCGCACTTCGCACAACATCGAGCGTGTCAGCACCTTTGATCGAGGTGATGAAATAGTCGATATCGTTAAGGAGTTGTGTGTATTCTGTCGGTGCAAATGAAATAGCAGGACCATCCACGATTGCATCGCTGCGCTCCGTGAGCATACGGCGCTCAACTTCTATCATTCCCTCGAGTCGCCCAATGCGACCTTCGAGCCCGCGTCGTTTCTCTCGTATTGCATTCATCGATTCTTTGGCTTGTGCAATATCTCGGGCAAATGTGTCTGTAGTAGCACCTTGTTCGGGAAGCGATGAGAGTGTGTGCTCGAGCTCGGCTTTCTTGTGTTCGATGAGGCTCATCGCGTCGCGCAGCCGTCGGTCTTCGTGTTCGAGATGTGATCGTTCAGTTGCCAAGTATTGCAAAAGTGCACCTTCGAGCTCAGTGCGAATACTTCTCCCCTTTTCGATCTTTTGGACTTGGCCTGCGAGGAATTTCAAATGCGGTGCAAGCTCACGTCTGAGTGCCTGGACCTCTTTGAGTGTGTCGGCAGACTTGGCGAGCTTGGATTCGCTTTCTTTGATGCGATAGTGATAAATCTTGAGACCGAGCGCTTCTTCGAGCATTTCGCGGCGGTCGCGAGGACTTGCGCGCAAGATACTGTCGGCTTCACCTTGTGAAATGATGTGGTGACTTGATGCGCCAATATTTACTGATGACAAAAGTTCAACCATTTGCTTGAGTCGGATCTCTGTGCCATTCATCAAATATTTACTGGTGCCGTCGGCAAAGAGCTCGCGGGTGAATGTAATACTATCAAAGAGGAGTGGAGATTTGCTCGCATCAGAGCCTTCGGGGTTTTGGAATGCAAACACCTTGTCTTTATTATCAAAGGTGATCGATACTGCCGCACGAGAGAGCTTGGCTGCACCATTTGAGCCACGAAATATGAGATCCGCACCACTCTTGCCGCGCATGCTTTTCATCGACTGTTCACCAAGTACGAAACGAAAGGCTTCAACAACGTTTGATTTGCCCGAACCATTTGGGCCAACCACTGACGTCACCGCCGTATCGAAACTCAGTGTGCTCTTTTTAGCAAAACTTTTGAAGCCTGCAATGTCTATAGACGTAAGGCGCATGATAAATAATTATAGCATCTTATCGGGCGAAGAAATAAGGTATTTGCCGTGTTACGCAGGGCGACTGGCCCGAGTAGCAGCGAATTTTCAGCAGACAATGTCACCGGAGGTGGAAATTACGCGACGGCAAATATTTTATTTCTTTGACCGATTATTGCCACCCCTTCGCTTCAAGTGCCGCAAGTGCTGCCTTTTGCTCACCTTCTTGTTTTGATTTCCCTTTTCCTTCGGCAATTTTCTTGTCACCAAAAAATACGCCAATGGTGAAGTGTTTGTCGTGATCGGGTCCTGTTTCTGCGATCACTTTGTATGATGGTGTCACACTCAAGCGCTCTTGTGCTTCTTCTTGGATCTGACTCTTGGCATCCTTCCATGATTTGTTTTTGATGATTTCGTCGAGTCGAGAGAGAAGTGTTTTGGTCACAAATACGTCACATGCAGCATACCCTTGATCGAGGTAGAGTGCTCCGACGAATGATTCATACGTGTTGGCAAGGATAGTCTGTCGTGCGCGACCCGTGTCTTTTTGCTCACCTTTTGAAAGGAGGAGGTACTCGTTCATATTGAGACTTGAGGCAACTTCACCCATGATCACCGCGTTGACGAGCGCTGAACGATACGCCGTGAGGTCACCTTCGTGCTGCGTTGGATGGTTGCGATAGAGATAGTCAGTGACGACGAGCTCGATCACTGCGTCCCCGAGAAACTCGAGTCGTTCGTTGTGCTCAAGTCCTGATTTTGGATTTTCGTTGATGTATGAGCGATGAATAAATGCCTGTGTAAGGATTGCCTTGTCGGTGAATGTAACACCAATGGCGTCCTCAAATGTGCTGAAATCTTTCATAAAATTGTATGGGTATAGCGTATGGGCTGTGGACTATCTACTAGTCCGCAATCTATGCACTACTTTTATTTACTAATAAGTCCGATCGCCTTTGCGATCAATGGCAATATATCATCATATATCGTGAGGTCAACTACTTCATGAAGTTGGAACCACTGCGCCTTGTCCAGGCCACCATTGGTATGAAGGTCGAGTTCTGTGTATTCTGCTTCCGCAAGATAGAACACCACTTTCTTTAGAAGCTTCCCTTTCTCAGGATGTGATGCCACGTATTCAATAGATCCGATTTCTGGACCGAGCTCGGTGACCGGAATACCAAGCTTTTCTTCGATCTCACGCTTTGCAGTTTGCTCAATAGTCTCACCTTCTTCGGCGCCACCTTTGGGCAATGTCCAATACCCAAAGACATCGTGCACAAGTGCGACGTAGTCCACGCCGTCATGTCGAGCATGTACGATTCCTCCACCCTTTGCTTCAACTGGAAGTTTACTGATATCAATCGGTTCTTCGGGTTCCTTTACTTTTGGAGCGCGAGGTTTTGATACCTGGTCTTTGCCTGGCTCGCCGATTTCTTTGTAGACGGCACCGAGCACGCCGTTGACAAACTTGCCCGAGTTTTCTCCACCAAATGTTTTCGCGAGCTCAATCGCTTCATTGATAGCAACCTTGGGAGGAACTTGTTCACGATCGCCAAAGAGAAGCTCGGCAAGTCCCATACGCAAAATATTGCGATCAACATTTGAGATCTTTTCAAGTGGCCACTCTGGCGCAGCCTTCATCAAGATATCATCAATGATCGTTTGCTTGCGCTGCACGAGTTCTGCAAGTGTGTATATAAATGCCTGGTCGTTGTGCCCTGGCGCAAACTCTGCCGTATCACGATCAATAATCGCCTTCAAATCCTCCGGTTTGTTACCGAAGTCCCACTCGAATAATGCTTGAAGAACGATTGATCTGGATAAGTGACGGTTGGCCATGATGTATTAAAGGAACAAAAACATTAGATTAGTATTATTTTGATTTTTTCTTAGCGCTCTTGGTTGCCTTGGTCTTTTTCGCTGGAGCTTTGGCAGGTTTCTTACCTTGCTTCTTCATAATCTTCTTTACAGGATCGCCTACAACTTGTCGTCCCTTGTACACGCCATCAATAGATGCGCGGTGGCGGAGGTGCACAGTACCGGTTTTGTCAGTTGAAAGTGCCGCTCCTTTTAATGCGTGGTGGCTTCGGCGGTTAGCCGTATGCGCTCGTGTGTGTCTCATTCGTACTACCATATGAAAACCATCATACCCTATATGTAGAAAAATGTAAAATCATCCTTTAACTGCTTGACCAGTACACCTATTGACAAAAGACCTAATAAATGCTAATATATAATCAAAGTACGATTTTGTACTAAAACAAAAAAATATGAAAAAATGGTACACAAAACCGCAACTCAGCCAAAAATCCTTCAAAAAATCGATGAGGGAGACGCTTCTAAGCTACGTGTAGGAAATACTATTTCAGTTTCTGTTGCAATGTTTGCTTTGCGAATTAATGATAAAGGTACAGCAGAGATGCTATTGATAAAAGAATATAGTACTTTTAATTATGACAGCGCATGGAAATCACCTGCAGGAAAGATGCTGCCTAATGAAAATTGGGTTGAAACAGTCAAAAGGAAGTTTCCATTGGAAACAGGTCTTACCGCTGATTCAGCAAAATTTTGCTTTGGTGCAGAATTTAGTTCAACACGCAAAGAAAAACACTATAAAGTTTCGGTTCTTATAGCAAACTTTAGTGGTGAACTCTCTTCTGATACTAATAGTAAAATTTCAGAAAGAAGTTGGATGCCCATTGGTGAAGCAGAGAAGAAAATAAACATGGCACAACAGTATGCACTTCCGTATGTCATTGAGGCTGCAAAAACCCTGAATAAAGAGTTTGCAATCGCTTTAATGAATAGCTATTAAACTTTTTAACCCCTTTTGTTATGACAAACAAAAGGGGTTATTTTTATACAAAAAAATACCTTTTATAAGTTTAAAAACGATGCTATAGTTTCGAAATGAACCCCGAACAACTCAGCCATCAGCGCCATTCCCTCGCCCACCTTCTTGGCGCAGCCATCATGGAGCTCTATCCGACCGCAAAGCTCACACTTGGACCATCGATCGATGACGGCTTTTATTATGATGCAAAGTTTGATGCACCAATCGGTACCGATGCCCTCCCAGCTCTTGAAGCAAAAATGCGTGAACTCCTCCCAACATGGAAAAGTTTTGAGAAGAAAGTAGTTAGACCTGATGAGGCTAGAAAATATTTTAATGAAAATAGATTTAAGTTGGAATTAATTAATGAACTTGATGAAAAGAATGATGTAATCACCTTATATACTTCAGGCAACTTCACTGACCTCTGTCGTGGAGGACACGTCGATGACCTCAGCAGTATAGATCCTGATTCATTCAAGCTCGATCGTATTGCGGGTGCGTACTGGCGCGGAGACGAAAAGAATCCGATGCTTACTCGTATCTACGGCTTTGCATTTGCAACTGGCACTGATCTCACCAACTATCTCACGATGCGTATCGAAGCTGAAAAGCGGGACCATCGCAAACTCGGTAAGGAAATGTCACTCTTTGCATTTGACGAAGACGTCGGTGGCGGACTTCCCCTCTGGCTCCCAAATGGTGCAGCAATGATCGAAGAACTCGAGCGCCTTGCCAAGGAATCAGAGTTTGAACAAGAGTACGTTCGCGTGCGCACGCCTCACCTTGCAAAGGAGAGCATGTATCTCACGTCTGGTCACTTGCCATACTACGAAGACTCTATGTATCCACCAATGGAATACGAGGGTGGCAAATACTATCTCAAGGCAATGAACTGCCCGCACCACCACAAGATATTTGCGGCTGAACCAAAAAGCTACCGTGATCTCCCGCTTCGCCTTGCCGAATACGGTACCTGCTATCGTCACGAAAAGTCAGGTGAGCTCTTTGGACTCATGCGAGTACGCGCGCTCCAAATGAATGATGCGCATATATATTGTACAGAGGAACAATTTGCAGAAGAGTTTGGCAAGGTAAATGACTTATACCTGCGCTATTTCAAAATATTTGGTATTGAGAAATATGTCATGCGCCTCTCAAAACATGATCCTGCAAAGCTTGGTAAAAAGTATGTGGATGAATCAGAACTCTGGATCAAGACTGAGGCAATGGTTCGCCAGACGCTTGTTGATGCAAATATTCCATTCGTCGAAGTTGAAGATGAAGCAGCATTTTATGGTCCAAAGATCGACGTGCAAGTATGGTCTGCAATCGGACGAGAGTTCACACTTGCAACCAACCAAGTCGACTTTGCAGTGCCTGCACGATTTGGACTTACCTATACCGATAGCGATGGCAAGATGAAAACACCGCTGTGTATCCACCGCGCACCACTTGGGACGCACGAGCGCTTCATCGGATTTCTCATTGAACACTATGGTGGTGATTTCCCAACATGGCTTGCACCACTCCAAGTCGCAATCATTCCTGTGAAAGAATCACATCATGAGGCTGCAAAAAAACTCCAGTCATCACTTCGAAGCTCTATGATCCGAAGCGAGCTCTACAATGACAACAACTCTCTCGGCAAACGCATTCACGCCGCAAAAGCAATGCACATCCCGTACATCATCGTCCTCGGGGACAAAGAAATCGAATCTGGATCATATGCAGTTGAACTACGTGATGGAAGCAAAGTAGACATGACTGCAGAAGCATTGCTCGAAAGACTGGTAGTAGAAATAAAGGAGAGAAAATAAAAGAAGATAGGGTTAAAGACTATCTTCTTTATGAGAGTGAAAATTCCCAATCATCCAGATCGATCTCAATGAGTTTGGATTCCGGCAATATGACCTTGCCAATTACTAACGGAATCTTTCGATCTTTCAATGCCTGTAATGTTTCTTCAACTTGGGACCGGGGAGTATTCTCAGTTGCAATGAGAATATCAAAACTTTCTTTACTTTTCCCAATCAGGGTATGGTAGAGAAAATCGATATGTGTCGTACGTATCTGATCCGGACGTTCAAGTGCTGGAAATTTTTCTAAAAGAAAGGCCTTTATTGGAGCCACATCTTCACTCGCATGGACGATCAATATTCTGGGTGGTATTGTCATACACTATGTTTGTCTTGAGCATACCACATAATGGGTATGCTATACTCCACATATATGGAACAAAATAACACATACAACCTCATGCATCAGTTGACCCAAGAATCCAAGAGTCTCTGGCGTATACAAAACAACTACACCAATGAATCCCTCTCTGACGAAGAGAAAGCATTCTGGACAAAACTCGCAACAGACAAGGAAGTTGTGATTACTGAGTTGAAAGAACTGATCAAGAAAGCATTACAATAATATATAGAATATAAAAACCTCTCAATTGAGAGGTTTTTATATATCAAGCGTTGCAGTCTTTGCATTCGACTGAATAAATGATTTGCGCGGGGCAACTTCGCTTCCCATAAGAATGTCGAAGACTTGGTTTGCTTCTTCGGCGTCTTCGATACCAACTTGTTTCAATACGCGCCGGTTTGGATCCATGGTGGTTTCCCAAAGCTCTTCGGCATTCATTTCTCCGAGACCTTTGTAGCGCTGAATAGAGAACTTTGCATTCTTTGCTTCTTTTGCCTTACCTTTTGTTTCGGCCTCATCTGTCTCTTCAGCTTCCTCTTCTTCATTACTTTGTGGAGATTCACCTTCACCAAGGATTTCTATCTCTGCCGCTTCACCGATAATGCCATTCTTTTCTTCGTCAGTGTACGCGTAGTAGATCTCCTTTCCTCGCTTGATCTTGTAGAGTGGTGGTTGTGCAATATAAATGTACCCCGCATCAATAACTGGTCGGAAGTATCGATAAAAGAGTGTGAGGATGAGGGTGGTGATGTGTGCACCGTCGACGTCGGCATCGGTTGCGATGATGATCTTGTGGTAGCGGATCTTTTCGATATCAAAGGTATCTCCGATCGATGTACCCATCGCGATCACGAGGTTCTTGATCTGCTCTGATCCAAGCATGCGATCAAGGCGTGCGCGCTCGACGTTGAGGATCTTGCCTCGAAGTGGAAGGATCGCCTGCGTGCGTCGATCACGTCCCATCTTTGCAGTACCACCCGCAGAGTCTCCCTCAACAATAAATATTTCTCCTTCGTCTGCATCCTTGGTCTGACAGTCAGCGAGTTTACCTGGTAATGTCATG
Source organism: uncultured Candidatus Saccharibacteria bacterium (assembly GCA_964474435.1). Classification (GTDB taxonomy): domain Bacteria; phylum Patescibacteriota; class Minisyncoccia; order Phycocordibacterales; family UBA9973; genus UBA4124. The sequence continues at coordinate 11,694 of CAYYSI010000003.1, forward strand.
CCTTCGAGTGCGCCTTTGCGGAGAATTGAGTCCTTTGCAGCCTTTGCAGCCTTGCGTGCACGAAGTGCGAGCAACACTTTCATGATGATTGCCTTTGCTTGGTCCGGGTTTTCTTCGAGGAATGTTGAGAATGCTTCACCAAATACTGTGGTCGTTGCGCCTTGCGCCTCCATCGAGCCGAGCTTTGCCTTGGTCTGTCCTTCAAACTGGATCTCGGCAAGTTTGACTGAGATAACAACCGTCAATCCTTCGAGCACATCGTCTCCTGAGAATGGTCCATCAGCATCTTTGATAAGGTTATTCTTCTTGCCGTATGTATTTAAAATACGTGTGAGAGCAGTCTTGAATCCAGTGACATGTGTCCCGTGCTCTGGGTTATAAATGTTGTTTGCAAATGGCACGATGCGCGCAGCAATGTCGTCGACGTACTGAAGCGCAATCTCAACTCCCACGCCGTCTTGCTCCTTTTCGCAATAGAACACTGTGTCGTGGATAGACTTTTGGAGCTTGTTGTAGTGGCGAACCATAGACTGAATACCTCCTTCGAAATAGTACGTGATCGTTGGTGCTTCAATCCCGAGTTCCTTGAACCAAAAGACTGACGTTGGATCCATCTTTTCTGTCACTGCTCGTGCGTCGATAACCGTCACACGAAGTTTCTTGACCAAATATGCTTGCTGGCGCACATGGTCGACGATTGTCTTGTGGTCAAAGGCAATACCTTCTTTAAAAATAGTTGGATCAGGCTGGAATGTAATAATCGTTCCGTTGTTTTTTGTCTTGCCAATTTTCTTTACGGCAGCTTTTTTATTTCCTTGTGAGTACTCTTGTACCCAGATGTCGCCTTCTTTGTGCACCTCGGCACGTGTGTAGTCAGAGAGCGCGTTGACGACTGATGCTCCCACTCCGTGCAATCCTCCCGAGACCTTGTATCCAGATCCTTCACCACCAAATTTTCCTCCGGCGTGAAGCACGGTCATGACCGTTTCGAGCGCAGAGACTTTGGTCTTTGGGTGAATACCGACTGGAATACCTCGACCGTTGTCTACGACACGAATGCGATCGTTCGGCAGGAGTGTAAGCTCGACATGATCGGCAAATCCTCCCATCGCTTCGTCGCGTGAGTTATCAAAAATTTCCCATACAAGGTGATGCAGTCCAGTCGGTCCAGTCGAACCAATGTACATCCCGGGACGGCGTCGTACTGGCTCCAAACCCTCGAGAACTGAGATCTGATCTGCGCCGTAGTCTGCTGCTTTTTTGGAGGTTTCCTTTGCCATGTTTGTAGGTCTATTTTAGCATGTTTTATCTCTATTTCCTAGCCTCAAAATCGTCAAAAAACACTTGTAAAATAAGGGTTTTATGGCGTCGTTACTGGGGTTTCGGTGGTACTAGGCGGAGCATCTGCTGGAGGAGTTTCTTGTGACGGAGATTGTGGTTCTGTAACGACAGGACCTTCTGCTGGAGGCTCTGTTGCACCAGGATCTTGCACGGGTTCATCTTGTGAATCTGGTTCAGTTGGAACACCTTCATCAACAGTTGTTGGTTCGTCTGCTGGTGGAGTTTCGACCACAGTAGTCACCACTGGGGTTGGCTCGATAATGCCACACTCACCTACCACTGTTTTAGTCGTACCATTTGCAACAGAGAGGCAGTATGGTTCTCCGGTGACTTCATCATAGAGCGTGATACCAGTGCGTTTATCTGGACTACCAACCTTGATAGTACCAACGACGATTCCTCTAATATATGCAATGCCTCCTTCTACACTCGTAACCGCATCATTAAAGAATGCGCTTGCAAACGGACCAAACGTGTTGGTTGTTTGGAGTGCTGCAAGGTTCTCAACTTTTACATTCAACTCTTTGATCGCACCAACCGTGTACGGCATGAGTCCGCCCATGTTGAGGAATTTGCGTGTTGAACCATCAATCCATGTTTGATCAGAAACCAGGTTTGGGAATTGTTCAGCAACTTCTTGTGCGATAAATCCGTACTGCAACTTTGCACCATCACTTTCAGTCAGCCAGTGATATGAGACTGGGTTAAGCGATGCAACACGAGTGAGAAGGTCTGTTGTGTCGAGTGAGTTAATATTTTTCTTCAACGTTCGGTCAGATCCACAGGTTGGAGAGCCGGCGTCTGCCGTGAAATTACAGGTTGAGTTTGAATCTTCGAGGCGGATGAGTGTAGACGCATCAGTTGTTGCTGATGATCCGATGTGAAGCGCGACCGCTGGTGCCGCCTGGCCACCCATCCCCACAAATCCGTCGAGACGGTTGAGCCCTGATGCAGACCAAAATGCGTAGTTATTGGTCGGTGTTGTACCTGTTGCTGCGCTTTCGATATAGAGCGTTGCGGCTGCAGTCGTTGTTGCAGTACCGTTGGTAATGGCAAGTGGACGAATAGCCATACTTGCCAAGAGTGGGTGTGTCCCACTAGTTGCTTCAGTGATTGATGTTCCTTGAATAAATAGGTTAGAGAAAGAGTTGTTTGCCGTAAGTGTTGAGTTTGTTGCCCCCCCCATACGAACACGAGATTGTGTATTGGTCGAACCATTGAGTGCCTGCACTGTTGATAGTCCCGCAGTACTAGAGAATGTTTCAAAGTTTGCGTTTGCAGTTGTTGATGATGATGCAAGGATTGACGAGGCGATGACGTTAGTAGCAGTGAGCACTCCACCATTCGAGAGTGAAAATATCGTACTATACGCACCACCATTGAGTGAATACTCGATCTGCAATACACCAATCGGCGTCGTTCCTTGTGATGGAACAAGTGACATGCGCATATCCAGAGATTGTGACGTACCCGCCGTCGTTCCCCATCCATATCCGCGCCATCGAAGAGCAGGAGATACTTGTTGCGCGCCAAGTGCTGCAGCTGTGTTATTGGCAAGGACAATACCTGAGGTGTTGGTCTGTGTCGTACCGAGGGCATTAGTTGTGACATCAAGTCGTGAAGCAGGTGTTGTTTGGCCGATGCCGAGATAATCATTGACTTGGTCATACGCACTCGCAGAACCAAAGATGATCTTGCCTTTTGTACCGTTTGAGGTAGAGGTGAGTGTCAGGTTGTCACCACTTCCTGTACCACCGATAAGTGTCTGTCCACCAGAAACACCGGTTGAGAGATTGTTAGTGATCGTGTTTGTGGTACGAGTAAGCCCTGTCGAGAATGTAAGTGGTACTTCGTATGCAGATGATGCAGTGTATGCCGCAGAGCCAAGGGTCCCACCTGCTCCGATGTTGAGTGTGGATCCATCAGTACCTGCAAGTGTCAGCGTATTGCTACTGGTGAATGTCTTGCCGTTTGCTATTGTGAGCGTACCTGTTGACGACGTAATAGTGAGCCCATTGATAGAGGTTGCCGTTGCCGCACCGAGCACAGGAGTCACAAGTGTAGGTGATGTTGAAAATACAAGATTGGTGCTCGTGGTTCCTGTCGCACCTGCTGCACTGTACCCAGTAATGTTATTGAAAGCAGTAATGCCTGCCGATGTTGCATTCGTTCCACCCTGTGCCACAGTCACTACTGCATTGTCAGTCAAAATGAGTGCTGAAGCATTGGGTAGAGTAAATGTTTTTTCAGTTGTTGTTGGACCAGTAAATTTGGTAAATCCATTTCCTGTTCCACCATATGTTGACGCGATGATTTGAGTGAGTGCTGCAGATCCATCAAAGTTGTTGCCGTATATTGCACGAGGTGTCGTCAGCGTTGCCGCAGAGCCTGTCGTATTTTGGTTAAAGGTTGGGAATGTGTTTGTACCAGAGGTGAGATCTTTGTTGGTGAAGACTTCGGTGCCTGCAAGGGTAGCGAGTGTGCCGGTTGTTGGAAGCGTTACGTTAGTAGTTGCTGTTTGTGTGAGTGTCAGTGCAAAGTTCCCGGACGTGGTGAGGTTGTTGCCAAGTGTGATTGTCTTGCCAGTATTTGCAACTCCTGTTCCGCCATATTGCCCTGCGATCACTCCACCATTCCATGTACCAGATGTGATAGTACCAACTGAAGTGAGTGATGAAGTCACGACACTTGAGTTCAATGTTGTGCCGGTCAAAGTCCCCGCAGCTGCAGTGACTGTCCCACTTGCCCCGAGCGAGATTGAAGTACCATTGATCGTCAACGCACTATTTGCAAGTTTTGCATTGGTCACTGCACCGTTATCAATCGTCATCACCGTGCCACCACTTGAAACAGTGATGTCACCATAGTCGGCATCACTGAGTCCTGCCCCTCCACATGCTGCCGCAGATATAATGCCGCTGTTGTCGATAGTGAGACACTGTGTTCCTCCGCCAGCTAGATCATTCAACACCACATTGCCCGTACTGAAATTTACATTTCCAAGGAACTGGTGCATTGACCCAGCGCTGTAGGTGATAGTTCGTGTACCATCGTCCCCTACAATCGCAGCATTCGATGCGTCACCACCGACAGTAAAGCCGTTGTCAGAAAGGAGGAAGAGTCCACTCGGATGGAGATTGGAAGTGACTGTGAAATTTGAAATATTTGCGAGACCAAAGTTGTTGCCATCCATATCAAGACCAATATTTCCGAAAGCAACACCCCCTAAATCAACCGCCGTACCGTTTGCGGTCGTACCACTTCCATCAGTAAGTGTGAATGATCCTCCACTAGGAATAGCTTGTCGACCAAGAACGCCAAATGCATCAGCAACAACCATCTGAGTACCACTCCCTACCAAACTATTAACCTGAAGTTGCCCCCCTGAACCGGGATCGATGAGAATACCCCCACTATCTTTAACTTGAACGATCGCATTTGAGGTAGTACTTATCAAAGATGCACTTTGATCACTACGCAACGAAGCATTACCGTTAGTTGCAGTAATAGTTACACTAGTACCAGATGATATATTCGTACTAGTACCGGACGTTAGTGCGATACCACCGTCAGGATTTGCAACAAAGTTTCCTGTTGGATCAAACGTAAACTGAGAAGATGCCCCTAAAGCTCCACTATTGTTGTATTGAATCTGAGTATTTGATCCAGCTGGAGTTGGACTAAGACTAAGCGTAATATTTCCTCCTGCATCAGCAGTATTTCCATTGACCGAAAGTGCCAGTGTTCCATCAGCATCTGGTAGTTGCCACAACCGACTTGCACTGATATTGTCAGCCATCAACAAACCGTGAGACCCGACAATGTCCCACGACACAGCTGGGGACGTAGACGTCGTCAATGCTATACCCATCGAAGTATCAGTATTAAATATACCTATGCCTTTAGCTATATTTGAATCAGAGATAGCTAAGAATCCTTGATCGGAGTAAATAAAATTGGTGGTCGTATTACCAACATCACTCACGTCTTGGAGACTCTGTGACGCAGGAGGTATTGCAGCCCATGTTCCATCGCCTCGCCAATATGTTGAAGAAGACGCACTCGTGCCACTATTGAAATGTGATACTGCGAGATTGCCACTGACTTCGCTTGCGAGGTTTACGGTTGATGAAACAGAGAGTGCACCAGTGCCACCTGATGTTTTTACAAAGCCATTGGAGGTAAGGTTTGAGAGTGTAGAAATATTTTGAGATGTGTTAACAGTAATCGTGTTAGTGCTGCGCGTAAGTCCTGTTGAAAACGTGAGTGCATTTTCTTTTGCATTCCACGTAGCAGCACTTGCGATGTATGCATCAGCGACCGGAGTGCCTTGCCATGTACCTGTGCCGATCGTGCCAAGTGTTGTGATCGATGTCTGTCCAACGTATGTTGCGGCGATATCAATCACTGGAGTTGTGTTTGGATTTGTTACGGTGATGCGGTTACTTGTCCCACTCACTGACGTCACCGTTCCTCCACCTCCACCAACGATCGCAACCCAGCTCACCGTGTTGCCATCAGTCGTCAAATATTCACCCGCGTGCCCAGTCTGATCAGGGAAGATGCTGACGGTACAATTTGTGTCTCCAGGAGCACAGGTTGGATCGAGTGTTTCGCCTCCGATGTACGGAGAAGTAGGCGGTGTCGCATACGCAACAGTGAGCGAAAATGCGAGACAAAATACAAGTGCCGCAATCGTGCGTTTGTGGTGTTTAATAAAAGTTACAACTCGATACATTACCTGGAAATTATACCAGGAAAACAAAGGTTTTTGTACTAAAAGTTATCAACTGTTATATATGCGTCGTGCGAGTTGGCAATATGCACACATTTCTCCATCGCGATACTGTTTTGCAATGCACTTTTGATGCATCCATTCGCCTGTTTTTAGGAGCTCATCGTACTCTTTGATCTCAGTTTTGAGGCGTTCGATGTCTTGTTTTGTAACACTTCGAGCTTGAATGCTGTTTTTATCTCCTTTTTTCGCTTCGAGGAAGATTAATCGTGATTCTGTAATGGTTTTATCGCCATGTGAGTGTCCATCGATGAGGTACGAATACATCACAAGCTGTCGCAACAGTCCCGACATGCGATTGTTTTCATCATTTTTTTCAATATCGCCAGATGTTTTAGGTGACCCAGTCTTCCAATCAGTGACTCGAACCTCTCCAGTTATGATTTCTTCTACAAGGTCAATTTTCCCAGTGATTGTGAGGTGTGCAAAGTCAGGATCACGATATGTGAGATTTTGTTCGATATCGTATGGTGCAGTGATCGATGAAAGGTATGTTTTCATCCAAGTATCGATGATTGGCCGCACTTGATGCACAAGCCGCTCTGCAAGTCCGTCATCATATCGAGATTCTGTCTCTGCAGAAAGCTTGATGTATTTTTCAATACCACTTTCACTCACATCATTTCCTTTTTTGCTCAAGATGTATTCGATCACTTTATGCGTGACGTTCCCCACTTGCAAAGACTCAGTCATCGGCTCAGGGAGTTGCAACAAATTGCGGAAATACCATTTCCATGGACATTCAAAAAAGTTGTTGAGCATCGTCACCGACACCTTGCGATCGGTATATGTTTCTTTCACTATGTCGGCAAGATCAGTCGGTGATTGGATTTCTTTTTCAGAAACATCATATGCATGTGCTGCAAGAAGTGCCTTTTCTGTTTGATCATGTGATTGTCGGGTGTACATATCGGATGGCAATGCCTCAATAATCGATGCGAGTTTTTGATCAGTGCCTGCGTGACTAAGTTGTGCGTATGAAATTGTGCAAAACTTTTTTGCGCGAGTGATTGCGACATAGAGTTGTCGTTTTGCAACTTCTTCTGCAGCTTCGGTTTCTTGTTGGTTGATGCTTTCGGGCAACACAAATCCTCCGCGTTTTTGTGACATAAATGATCGCTCATCCATGTGTGCGATCCACACCGACTCAAACTCAAGTCCTTTTGAGCCATGCAGCGTAAGGATTTTTACGCCTTTGGATGCACCAAAGACTGCGAGCGGAATGTCTTCGCCGTACTCGATCAATCGATCGATGAATGCGATAAACGTACTCACATTTGCCGACAATCCTTTCTCGATTTGCGACATCGCGAGGTGCAACAGTGTGCGAATAATTTCTACTCTTCGTCGCACTGTTTCATCGTCAGTTGATTGATTGAGTAACAATTCACCCCCAATAGTTTGTATCAATCCGTACGCATCAGTTGCTTGCGCGAGTGTGAGCCATTGTGAAAGTTTGCTTCCCCATCGTGCGATTTGTTCATCATTTGCATCGATCAATGTTGCAACCGAAAGTTTGCGCGCATCTTGTTCATACAGATAGTTGTGTGCACCAAGTGGATCAATGGTTGCAAGCGGATCAAGCAAACTTCGAGAAACCAATAGTGCATCATGCGGGTTGATGAGAATGCGAAATATGTTTAACAGTGATTGTGTATCAGAAAGTTCGAACAAATTAAGCGATGCTCCTGCAGCAACAGGGAGTCCCATACTTTTTAGAATCGTCACTGCCGTTTTGACTTGTCTGTTTTTGGGAACGAGTATTGCGCAATCATCTGCGTTCATACCCTCTGCAATATGTTTCTTTATTGCAAGCCCTGCAGCGATAATTTCGTCCCTCGGATAGTCACAGACAACAAGCTGTAGCGGTGTTTTTTCTTCTGTCGATCCAATAAGTTTCCCTTGTGCGAGTGTACTTGTGAGCAAGCTTTCGGCGGCATCGAGGATCGTTTGTGTTGAACGATAGTTATGCGTGAGTGTGATTAATGTTGCAGTACCAAACGTGTGTTTAAATCCTTCAAAATATGCAAGGGACGCGCCACCAAAGCCATAAATCAACTGTCGATCATCTCCCACCACAAAGATATTGGGCTGCTCAACACTTCCCCACACTTCTTGGAGAAATGCATTTTGTATCCCACTTGAGTCTTGGTGTTCATCGATCAGTACATAGAGAAATCGCTCGCGAATACTTGCCGCAGCATCGTCACTTTCCTTGGCAATGCGGACCATGAGTGCAAGCACATCGTTGAAATCTATTTGATTGCGCTCGAGTTTCATCGCTTCGTACATTGCATAAAATGTTGCAGCTTCCAAACTACGTTGCAAACTTTCGATCTTTTTTTCTACATCTTTTTTTAATTGCCCCTTGGTCTCACCACGACTTGAAATACTTTTGGGGTCATTTTCGATACGCTTGATATCTGCAGTAATTGCCGCAGCAAATGCATCCGGAGAAATGTTGTCACGTTTGAGTGTCGAGATGAGTGATTTCAAATCATAATAATAGAGCGCACTGTTGCTCCGGGGTCGTATGTATGTCCACTCACGTGAAAAAAGTATGTCATCAAACAGTACGATCGTTGTTGCATCATCCAGGAGTGCCGGCACTGTTTCAAATCCAAGCACTCCAAAATATGTTTCGATCAGCTCAAGTCCGTATCCGTGAAATGTCGAGATCTTTACCCTCGTTGCGGTCGGACCAATGAGTTGCAACAGTCGCTCTCGCATTGCCTTCACTCCGGCATTGGTGAACGTCAAACAGAGCACACCATCGGGCGGTGTGTCAGTCTGTTTGAGTATGTGTGCAATACGAAGTGCAAGCACTTGGGTCTTGCCGGTCCCAGGTCCTGCGATCACCATGACAGGTCCATCAATCGTGTCCACTGCCCGTTTTTGCTCCACGTTGAGGCCTTTGTAGGCGGTAGTAAATGCGTCCATAGGTCTATTTTAGCATGTAGGAAAACCAGGTAGTGTGGGCTATACTCCGCCCATGTCCCGCACCATTTTTCTTGCTATTGCCATAACTATCCTTATCGGGACCTCATATTTTACGAGCAAAATCTACAGCCTCGGATTCCGCATGGAAGTTGTTGGTACACGTATCGCCTTTTTCGTCTTCTTGATAATCCCACTTCTCTTTGTCGGCAGTATTATTCTCTCTTGGAACAGTCAGATGGTCATCGGTCCGACACTCTACCGAGAAATTCAGATTCTCGCAGGTATTGGATTTTATCTATTCATCGGAGCGATCATTTTGGGTATATGTCTCTTGGTTGCAGCAATCACCAAGCACTCCTTACCCCTCGGCGTAGCATGGATAGTATTTGGTCTCTCACTTATCTTTGCAGGCATTGGGTTTATCCAATCTCGATTTATAAAAACGGTGTCATATACCGTCACACTCAATGATGCGCCTGCGTCATGGAATGGAAAGACAGCCGTGCTCGTCTCTGATACTCACTTTGGCCTTGTGAACCATGCATCATTTTCAAACAAGGTCGTCGACGCAATACTTGCCATTCATCCAGATTTTGTATTACACGCTGGAGACTTTTATGATGGCCCATCGATCAGCACATCAGCTATAACAACAAGCTGGAAGCGACTTGCCGACACACTCCCCATCTTTTATGCACCAGGCAATCATGAAGAATATGGCAACTATGCAGGATTCCTCGACTCTATACGACATGCAAACATCACCATCCTTGATGACAAGAAAACTCTGTTTGATGGAGTCACCATTGCCGGCATCACATACAGGAATGGTAAAGATCCCATCGAAGCAACGCGTGCAATTGAATCTCTCGACCTTGATGAAAAATCTCCGACGATCCTCATCAATCATCCACCCACGTCATTGATCGCGGGAGAAGCACACGGTGTTGACTTACAAGTTTCGGGTCATACGCACAAAGGGCAGTTTTGGCCAATGAATTATCTCGTGCACTACATCTACGGCCCGCAGTATTATGGCCATGCACAATTTGAAACTATGCAAACTATCACGACAGGCGGCGTTGGCACATTCGGCCCACCATTTCGCCTCTTCAACCAATCCGAACTCGTCCTTATCACCTTTAAAACGGACAAATAAAAAAGCGAAGTTTTTAAACTTCGCTCAGATAATTAATACATCAACATTAGCCAGGTCTAGGTACAACAAGTTTGCCAATAACTTTTGGGTTTGTTTTCACAAATTTACTCACCGTACTACCACCTTTATTAGATGGCACTTGCACTACAGAATTTTTTGGCCCTTTTTTAGAGCTTGGTTTTTCTGATTGAGCTTGCTCATCTTTTTTAGAAGGATCAAGTGCTATGGTTTCCTGTGCAGGTTTTGCACGTAGCTGATCGATTGCAGCATTTTTCATTGAATCAAGTTGGCGAATATTAGCCATGTGCTGGTTCAATAATTCCTGTTTTGTAAGGGAATCATTTATCCTCGTTTTTTCAGCAGCAATTGCATTTGTAGCGCTATCATTGTGCTTGATATAATCTCTCTTTAGAGAGTCTTTATATTCTTGCATTTTAGCGTTAGCTATTGCAGTTTGTTGTGCTTGCTTATACTCTCTTGCATACATCAAAACATATTCTGCAACAGGATATAGTTTGCTGTGAATGTACACAGAAAACCTTTCACCTTTTGCTATTGTGTCTTTTTTGTTTGCAAGGGAATCTTCCTGAGCATTATTTGCTTCCCATTTTTGCTGATCACTAAGATCATCCTTTTTAGTTAATTCTGCTTTTGTAATACTGTCTCTGTTTTCTTCAGTTACCAATACACTATCTGATTCTGCCATTTTTGTATTTTCAAATGAATACATTTGAAATGTAAAAAAAATAAAAAAGCCCAACCATATCCATTGTATTTTTTGGTGAAATGGAAGCTTCCTTGACATGACATTGAAGAAAAAAAGTACCACAGCTACAACCCCTAGAGTTAATACGAACCATTTATATTCAGTCCATATAGAACCAAAAGAATACGAATGTAATCCAAAAAGCCTAAAAGAAGCAGTTCCGATAAAAAGAAATGTTCCGATTGCGCCAATATTAAATAATATTGTTCGAAACTTTTTCGTACCCATGTAGGTAAGAATCTTATTTTTTGCCATAATTAAATTTTTTAAAGAGTGTTGAATATTGTTTAGGTTTAAATTCAATTTTTTCTCATTATAGCAGAGTATACAAAATTGTCAAATTTGCGGAGGATGGGAGATTCGAACTCCCGAACGAGTTGCCCCGTTGCCACCTTTCCAAGATGGTGCACTAGACCGCTATGCGAATCCTCCTTATTTTACAAGGTTTTTTTGACATTTCCTTGTGTGTCACCTATTCTAGCAGACCTGCCCTACAACGCCATATCAGTGAGTGCCGCAATGCGCTTGGCAACTGGCGGATGGGTCATAAAAAGGTTTGACACCCCTTTACCTATCTTGCCAAATGGGTTGGAAATGTACATATGTGCCGTTGCATTTGAAGCGGTTTTCATTGGTTGACCGTAGGCAGCAATTTTCTGGAGTGCTGATGCGAGGCCTTGTGGATAGCGCGTGAGCAGTGCACCCGATGCATCGGCGAGGTACTCACGTTTGCGCGAGATTGCGAGCTGAATCAGTGTTGCAATGATTGGAGAGAGGACGATGAACACGATCCCAACAATTGCGAGCACATTACTACCTCGACTATCATCTTCCCTACTTCCACCCCAGAGTAAACTCCGTGTAAACATATCTGCAAGTATTGAAATAAATCCAACGAGTACTGCGACCATACTCTGGAGCAGTATGTCGCGGTTCCCGATATGTGAGAGCTCGTGCGCGATCACACCTTCGAGTTCAGTGCGATCAAGTATCTGCAAAAGTCCCTGTGTCACGGCAACACTTGCATGCTTGGCATTACGCCCTGTTGCAAATGCGTTGGGTGCAGCGTCAGGAATAATATAAACCTTGGGCTTGGGAAGCCCTGCAGTAATAGAGAGATTTTCAACAATGTTGTGAAGCTCTGGGTACTGACTCTCACTTGCTGGTACCGCGCGCGCCATCGAGAGCGCGATCTTGTCCGAGTTCCAGTATGAAATGACATTCATCGCTACTGCAAATATAATTGCGAATGTCAGAATGCCTGGATTGTTGTATTGCACTGCGAGGAAATATCCAATCCCAACCACGATTGCCAAAAACACTCCTACAAGGAGCCACGTCTTCCTAATGTTTTGAGATTTGTGTGTGTAGAGTGTTGCCATTATTTATGAACGAATAAATGTAAGTGGATTTGGAATATGGAAAAACTGCTGTCGATCCCTGATCCACCATCCTGCGTACCCCGCGAGGAGCATGAGAACAATAACCCAAATAATGCGAACTTTTTTGTGCACGCGAGGTTGCTTCTGTGTCGGCGTAGTTACAACACCATCTGCTGCCTTGAATGCTTCGTCGACATCCACCGCCTTCCATCCGCCCTGCAAAAACAATTCTTTTTGCAAATCTCCCCTACTCTTGCCCTTTGCAAGTTCGGTTTTGAGATAGGTTATGAGTTCGGGTGTGATCATAAAGAAAGTAATAATTTCTAATTAATTTTTATTGATGATAAGTCAATATACTCTGGCGGATTTGATTGGCTCGTAATAATAATTCCTTTTGAAGCATTTACCATAGTAAACTCATAACTATAGTCGCCAGAATTATTTGTTTCTCTATAAACTTCAAAGGTATTGTTACCATACACCTGTGATCCAATACGTTTAGCAATTGCCCAATTTTTTGGGTCATCACTTGATCCAGGAACAAATATCTCAATACCTTCTCGGGTAGTGTTTGTATCAGTCGGTCCTATACTCCAACTCTGAGGACAACAATGAGATGAGCCTTTTATAGCAACTCCACCATTTTTAGTCTCAAATGAAAATCCTTGCGCGGAATCATTTATAAGAATTGGTTGATTAATTACTGCACTTGTAGGAGCAGGATCTGGACGTACCTTATTTTCAAGATAATTATTGTAAGCGGTATAACCTAGAACTACAGCAGCAATAACTGTTAAAATAATAATTACTTTTTTCATTTTAAAACTTCACTTCCACCGGTTGACTCTCAACACCATTGTCATCAATGTCAAAGAAATCTGATTTCTTGAATCCGAACATGTTGGCGATGATGTTGCCTGGAAACACCTGGAGGCTCGTGTTGAAGTCGCGGACATTGCCGTTGTAGAAGCGTCGTGCTGCCTGGATCTTGTTTTCGGTGTCAGAGAGTTCGCGCTGAAGTTCGAGGAAGTTGGTATTGGCCTTCAGCTCTGGGTAGGCTTCGGACACTGCAAAGAGTGATTTGAGTGCGCCTGAGAGCATGTTCTCGGCTTGTGCGTGTGCAGCTGGAGTACCGGCATTCATGGCCATCGTACGGGCCTCAGTCACCTTTTCAAGTGTGCCAGACTCGTGTGTTGCGTAGCCTTTGACCGTATTCACAAGGTTAGGAATAAGATCGTAGCGGCGCTTGAGTTGCACCTCGATATCTGCCCATGCTTCCTGAACACGGTTGCGCACGGTCACAAAGCCGTTGTACGCAAAGATAAACCACAAAATAATAACACCAAGAATAATTAATATAATAGTCATGGGTTTATTATACTCCCTTTTTGTGCATTGACAATATATCTAAGTGCGGTATTATCTATTCAAATATTTCAGCATGAAAAAAGTAAAGACCTACTTTGGGAAAAATTGGAAAATTATTCTTATAGGTACTCTTATAATTTTCGGATTTTCCTAATTAAAAAATTAATTCTTAATAATTGATCCCCCGTTTTCGCGGGGGATTTTTTATTCAGATTCAGATACTGTAACACTATCAAACGATTGCGGCGTTTCTGCAAAGACTCCAATCCGTCCCACAAACATGATCATGACCAGGAATACACTTGCAAATAGTCCGTACATCATGTGTTTCGTATGATGCTTCTCGTATTCACGCATCGAGAGCCCTGTCATTGCAAGAATGAGTGCAATCAGTATCACCTGAATAATAATGGCGATGTAGGTATCAGCATTTAAAATAATCCTTTCATACCATGGAAGCGGTGCTGCCTGCATTGGCACTACTGATTGTTCTTCAAGTGTGTCGTCAGTATTTTTTACTTCGATAAAGTCATTTGCATCTTTGGTGACGAGCACAGCAAGTGTGTCTGACGGCACCGCTTCCACTGATTCTCCGGCGACATTTCCTGAGGTCTGTGTCGTCATAGTTGTTTTAGGTTGTGCAGGTTTTGGCGCTGCGGGTGCTGCTGATGGTGCAGGAGTTGGTTTTGACACTGCAGGCATACCAAAGAGCTCGACGACATAGGTCGTCTCTTTACCATCATAGATCCCGTGTGCAGTTGCAACCCCCATCTCGGTGAAGTTGGGAGAAAGGACGTTGGCGCGGTGAGTTGGTGAGTTGAGCCATGCCTCTTCGACATTTTCGGATTCGTTGAAGTTGATCGCGAGATTTTCTCCCGCGTACATAAACGTGTACTGTGCCTGTGCAAACCAGTGCCATGGCGTGATACCTGCAGGACTCGTGTGCGCAAAGTACTGATGTGCAACCATGTCTTGGGCTTTGAGCATTGCCGCCTTTTCAAGGATAGGATTTGTTGAAAGCGGTTTGAGCTCGTGTGCGAGACGATCCTTGTTGGTGAGTGTTACGATCGTGGACGGATATACTTCTGCTGCAATATTGAGATAGTCAGTCGTGTGGAGGATCTGAGAAAATGCAAGGAGTCCAACCCCGACACCAAGCATTGCCCACATCGCGCGCTGTTTGAGGAGGTGCGGAATAAAGCCGTTGGCCTCAGTTGGGACGAGGTGGTTTGCGATGTGTCGAACAATTCGCTTGTGGTACATAGATTTATTTTACTATAGTATCCACAATTGTAAAGACAATAGAGATACAAATGAAAAAACCCTTCACCTGAAGGGTTTTTTCGAGGATATTAGTGAGTGAGCACTGGCATGCCGAGATTGAGTTCTGGGCATTTGATCATGTTGATCCAACGCTTCGTAGTCTTGAAGACATATCCCGTACCGTCTTCTTTAATGCCTCCTGGAGTCACCTTCCATGGGATGAGCACCTGTCCTGCTTCTTTGACCTGGAAGGCCTTGAGTACGCCAAATGTTTCCTTGTCATAGACACCTGTTGGGACAAGCTTTGCATTCATGTATTGATTGAGGAATACCTGAAGACGGACGACGTCAGCTTTGTCATTCTCCTTGCCCATTTTGATGTAGCTGTGGAGGTATTCGCTACAGCTTGCAGGGAGGTATTCATTACCATCTGCGGTTGCTGATGCACCGAGGACTGAACCAGCGCCGTTCCCACCTGAAGTGCCACCAGTCCGGCGAGAGCCGCTTGTAGTACCAGTTGTACTTCCTCCACCAGATGAATCCTTCACACAGTCATTTCCTTCTTTGTGGAATCCTTCTGGAACACTTGCTTGCTTGTCAGCAATGTTTGGACAGAAGTCTACAGGCTCAGGAAGTGGTTGTGGATCTGGGATACGATCGTCACAGTCTTCGTTGACAACGATAATATATTTGTCACTTGTCATGTTAAGTGTTGGTGCGTCAGTTGTGATCGCTGCAGCTTCTGCTTGTGCAACTGAGTCTCCTACCTTGTATCCCACGAGACGATAGTAGTCCTTCATACACTGCCCGCCGACTGGGATAACTGCGCCTGTTGGGAGTTCACCTTTGGTCTGCTCGCGAGTCATGTACGTTGAGCCTGCCTTCATATTTGCAGTGAGGCTTGCGTACTTGAGGGGTGCGCCACCATTGTTTGTACCGAGTGTGTAGTATCCCTGACCGGGAGCCTTTTCTGGCTCAGTCCATGTTGAATACATTGGGAACTTTGGAGCGGTTGCATCGTTAGGAATCTGAGCAATCTCACCTTCTCCATCGCGGAGATACTTGTACACGTGTGCTTGGACCACGAGCTCAGCATCGTTACATCGGTGGTTGTGCACAATGAGCCACTGGTCGCCATCGATCGTGATCTCTGGAGCGGCTGTAGTGTGCTCTGCTGCTATTGCACCTTCGTATGAGTTGGCAGTTGAGTACCCCTCAAGCGCAAACGGCTTTCCTGCCTCACAAGTTTCCCCTGTAAGACTTGTATCCATGTTTTCATCGATTATGAACTTCTTGCCCTTTGGGTGCACAAATGTCGTTGCTTCGTACTCACCATCGCCGTCAACCCATCCATCTGATCGAAGCATGAAGTCTCCATCTGAGGGATTGATAAACATAGAGAACATCACGTCATCCACACTTTCTTTGGTTGCACGTTCACCATCAACGAACTTGATCACGTGAATCTTGCCACTGCCTTGGTCTTCGGGATCAGGAGTTGTACATGCACTGCCGTCGATATGGAGCCAGTAGAGTGCCCCCGCAGGATTACTCTCTGCGCTTGCATTAGCAAGACCGAAGTTCTTAACGGTCATCTCGATCGTGTTTACCCCAACAACAAGGTTGGTGATTGGGTATGAAGCAATGCTTCCATAGTTAGTTTCGATACCGATTTTGTTATCGATTTCATCACCGTTTATTTTGAGGATAAATCCGTTGTCTGCAGCAAGCTGGATCGTTGCATTACTCGGCACCGCATCGAGATTGAATGTTTTGACAAATGTCTTTGTCTCATCAGTTGTCGGATTTGCAACATTGAATGATGACCAGATCCATTTTGCCGATGGTGTTGGTGAATTTGCCCATGCTCCATGAACAAAGGTTTCTACGGCAGGGTCCCCTGATTCCTCAACAATACTTGTTGTGTCGCTGACGATGTCACATGATGCTTGATCTTCTTCAACAACGGTGATTGGATCAGGAACACTGGTTGTGTGCCAATCAAAGGTACGATCCGAAGTATCAGTCGCAGTTCCTGACATGTTTCCATCAGGTACTCGAGTACCAATGAGGTCGACAGTGTAAATAGCTTCTTCATCATAATCAATATGGAGCGATACGCTGTCAGTAATAGTACCCGTTGCAGTCCATGGCTGACTTGATGCGGATAGTCCGTGACCAGTAACGGCACCAGCAGTTTCAGTATCGATTGTCATGGTATGCACAAGCGCGGGAGGGATGCTGTCACAATTAGTTGTACAGTTGAATTCTACGGTGTAGTTACCAACAATTGGTTGGGTCTCGACTGCGTGCGCGATTGATGCAAGCGGTACGAGGAGCTGCCCGACAAGTGCCACAATAGTGAACATGCTTGTTAGCTTGCTAAGGAATCCTTTTCTTCGAAAAAATAATGAGTTCATAAGCAATAATTATAAAAATAATAAAATCACAAACAAACCTCATGGCTAAGCCTCGTAGGTCTGGTTGTTACGTACAATTTGTACAGTACGCTTTTCTTCACATCCTGTCAATCATTCTCCTCGGCGGCAAAGCCCGAGATGTGGAAAAGTAGACTAACTCTTTTTCCCCTTCTTTTGGAGCTGCTCAAAGACGACGAGGAGTGGGGATGCCAAGAAGATAGAGGAGTACGTCCCAAAGAACATACCGATCGCGAGCACGGTGGCAAAGAGTCGGGTACTGACTGGACCAACGACGGCGAGTGTGATCACCATGATGAGCACCATGAGTGAGGTGTTGATTGAACGGACAAATGTCTCGGAGAGGGATTCGCCAACGAGTTCTGGGAATGGCATTTTGCCCT
Source organism: uncultured Candidatus Saccharibacteria bacterium (assembly GCA_964474435.1). Taxonomy (GTDB): domain Bacteria; phylum Patescibacteriota; class Minisyncoccia; order Phycocordibacterales; family UBA9973; genus UBA4124. The sequence continues at coordinate 29,529 of CAYYSI010000003.1, forward strand.
TGCTACCACCAAGGTGTTCACGAATACGGTCAAAGACAACGATCGTGTCAGCAATCGAGAGTGCAAGTGTCGTCAGAAGTGCAACCACAAAGAGTGTGTCGAGCTCTGCTCCATAAAAGTGTCCGAGAAGCGCAAATGCACCAAGTGGGATCGCGATGTCGTGCACAAGCGCAATGATGACTGCAAGTCCGTATTTCCATGACGATACTGGTTTTGACACCTTGCGAAATGCGTACGCAACAAAGAAAATGATCGCGATCAATACGAGAATGATCGAAAGAATGGCCTTGTGTTTGAGTTCAGCCCCAACTGACGGACCAATAGTCGTGAACCCTGCTTCGACGACTTTGTGTTTGCCTCCGTCAGCAAGCGCGACAAGTACTGCATTTTTCTGGGCTTCGGTGATCGTATGTGTCTTTACGATGACACCATTGCTGCCGGTGGGCTGAATGACTGCGTCAGGAAGCTCAATTTTTACAAGGGTTTCTCGGATAACCGTCTGTTCTGGGCGCCCGTCGGTGTATGTTGCCTGGATCTGAGATCCTCCCTTGAAATCAATGCCGAGCGGCAATCCGTATGCAACAAGGCAACCAACTGCAACGATGACGAACGTTATAGAGAGACCGATGAAGAATTTTTTGAATTTGATGACAAACATATGCTATTTGTTAAAGCCGCTACTGAATAAAAATCGTCCGATGCGCGTTCCTTCAAATGTCGGAAGTGCTCGCAAAAAGAGTTTGGTGACAAGGATTGCAGAGAGTAATGCAACAACTACTCCGAGTCCAAATGTAAGCGCAAATCCTTTGATCAATGATGTCCCGAACCAAAAGAGGATGATCGCAATGATGATACTTGCAGTGTTGGCGTCTCGGATCGAGAGCCATGCACGGTCAAAGCCTGCGAGGATTGCCTCACTTGTGGATGTACCCTTTGCACGCTCTTCACGAAATCGCTCAAAGATGAGGATGTTGGCATCGACTGCCATACCGATCGAGATAATGAATCCTGCAATACCTGCAGCAGAAAGTGTAACAGGAATGAACTTGTACAAAAGGAGCGTGATGATCACATAGATAGAAAGTGCGAGCACCGCAACGACACCTGGGAGTCTGTACCAGAGGATCAAAAAGATCGCGATCAAGATAAATCCGAGTAACGCTGCTTTGACGCCGGCATGTACTGCCTCCGTTCCCAGGGTTGCACCCACAGTCTGGGTTGAAATGATAGAGATCGGCACTGGGAGTGCTCCAGAGTTGAGTCGTCCCACGAGCTGCTTTGCTTCTTCGGGAGTGAAGTTGCCCGTGATCTGAGCCTGCCCACCCGAGATTGCTTCTCGTACGACGGGGGCCGAGATGACTGAACCATCGAGATAGATCGCAATCACCTTGTCGATATTTTCTTTGGTGATTTTCTCAAAGAGTTTTGAACCTTCTTCATCAAACTGAATCGAGACTTCAGGATTGCCGTTTTGCCCAAAGATGAGCTGTGCATTCTTCAAATATTTGCCATCAAGCCCTGTTGAAACGAAGTTTTCTGTTGTATCGATAGAGAGCTGTCCGTTTGCGTCAACTGTCGCCTTCTTTGGTTCGTTGGACTGGATCTTGAATTCCAAAAACGGTGTCTGGCCGATCGTCTTGATCGCTTCATTAATATCAGTGACTCCTGGGAGCTCGATAGAGAGGCGGTGTTCCTTTGCACCAGCAAGCGACGTCGTCTGTACTGCAATCACCGGCTCGCTCACACCGAATGCATTGATGCGTCGTTCGATGACATCGCGAAGCGCGTCCATTGAATCATTGATCTGGGTTTCAGGGAGCTTGCTTACGTCAGCCTTGTAAAGCAGATAGCTTCCACCCGAGAGGTCGAGCCCAAGGCGAAATGGGTGGCGCGCAACGATATCAGTATGGTTTCCGGTCACTGATCGGAAGATAAGGAATCCGAGAAAGGCTCCAAGGACAAGTACGACAGCGGCAATGATTCTATGTTTCAGCATATGTAGGCGGTATTTTATGCTTTTTTGGGTATTTCAGCAAGGAAAAAGAAGGTAATTGACAAACATACATAATGCTGCCAAATACTTAGCAATTAAGACTCCAAAATTATTCTGCAGCTTTTTTATGTACCCAACACCACCCTATATGCACAAGCCCCGCAATTGCAAACCCGAGCAATCCTCCGACAATGACATCTTTGGGATAATGCACACCGACATACACTCGAGAAATACACACAACGACCGCGAAGCAGTAGAGCAAAAACCCGAGACGTTTGTGATGGAAATATACCGTCGTGGCAATGGCAATCGTGATCGCCGCATGTGCCGAAGGAAATGAGTACCCGCCTTCATATGGCGAGAGAATGTTGATCGATGGCAGTGTGGTGAACGGACGCGGTACGCTGGTCACAAGCTTGATGATATGGATGAACATCCATGTGCTGAGTGTTGCAAATACGTACTCGATACTTTGATGAAATGCGTGGAGTCTGTTTCGAATGTCTCTGATGCGAAATGGAAACCAGCACACGATGTATATTGTCGTTGCGAGACATACACCATACGCAAGGTTGTTGGTGAAAAAGAGGAGGAAATGATCGAGTGTTTTGTAATAGCCCGCTCCCCCATTAATGAAATTTAAAACAGCGAGGTTGATGTTATGCATAGCCAAAAAATTCGTTGTTGATGTCGTCGGGGTGACTTGCGCGTTCGTATCGTGCCATTGAGAGTATGATACCAAGTCCCAGACATTCGCCAAGCAAGTGCGATCCACCATAGCTCATAAATGGCAATGGAATACCTGTCACCGGCATGATGCCAATGTTCATGCCGATGTTGACGATGACATGACTAAAGATAAATATCGCGTAGCCTGCACAAAAGAGTGTCTCGAAATTTGATGCGCCGCGTCGTGCGTGCAATATAACCCTCCAGAGAAATATACAGAAACTCGCAATGATGACGAGTGCCCCAAAGAGTCCCCACTCTTCGGCAAATGCCGCAAAGATAAAGTCAGTTTGGTATTCGGGCAGATAGTTGAGCCGTGACTGTGTCCCGTACCCGAAACCCTTGCCAAGTACTCCCCCCGATCCCACTGCGATCACTGACTGGTACGCATTGTATCCACTGCCTCTGATGTCGGCTGTGGGGTTGATGAAAGTCATGATGCGCGCCTTTTGATATGGCTTAAACAGTCCAACCCACGCAATCGAAAAGGTGACGACGACGATGCCGAGCACAATGAGGATATGACGTTTGCGAATGCCCGCAACAAGCGCCATCCCGAGCCAAATCACGGCCACAACCATGGCAGAGCCGAAGTCTGGCTGGAGCAATATAAGCCCGATCGGGATGAGCACATAGAGCACTGATACAAGCAAGTGCTTGATGCGCGCGATCTCGACATGGCGACGAGAAAAATATTTTGCAAGGACGACAATCACAAAGAGTTTGACGATGTCAGTCGGCTGAAATGAAAATCCCCCAAAGTTAAACCAACTCTGCGAACCTTTGACCGTTTTCCCAATGATGAGCACGAGCACGAGTAGCGCAATCGAGAGAGAATAAAAGATCGTCACATACCGTGAATCCCGGAAAAATCGCATATCACTTTTGGCAATGATAAGTGCGAGCAAAAGCCCGACTCCAACCCATAGCAATTGCTTGTTAAAAAATGATTCTACACCTCCAAACGACGTCATCGTCGCAAGTCCACCCAAGAGTATGGGCACGATCGAAAGGAGCAGTATCCAATCAATACCAGTAGTTATCGTGCCAAGTCGTCGGATCATAGAGGGGTTGCACTAAAGGGGTTGAAGCGTGGAATGATCTCGATGCGGGCAACAGGGCTTGGCATGAAAAATGGCCAGGTAAATACAATAGTCTGTATACCTTCACCGGGCAGCGTCGCGAGGTGTGACTGTGATGCAGTCATTGCATTGTCGTCGGCATCATAGAGGATCGCCGCGACTTCGAGATCACGGAAATTGTACCGAGCGGTATTTTCGATCGTTGCGGTGAGACGAGTCAATCTATTTTTTTCTGTGTCCCCTTCTGTTTCCAAAAGTGTGCGGTCAGTCTTGATGACGACTTGCGAGAAATCAACAGGGATCTTTTCCCATGGAAGTGGCGGAAGTATTGTAAATCTCGTGATCGCGGGCACGACGTTGCCGGTCTGGATCAATGTCTCGACGATGGCAGTGCGACCCATAGGCCCGAGGAATGTCGAACCATTGCGCTCGCCTATGAGTGTGTTTTTGTCATCATAGATCTTGAAGTTGTAGCGGATCTGGCGTGCAGCTGCGGTTGGATAACTGTGCTCAATGTACGCAACCGCGTGCACAATCCCGGGCTTGATCGTAAATGTTCGTACCCAACGAACCTTGGGGTCAGCAAGTTCGTTTTGGCAATAAAATGTACATGGTCCGCCACAGTCGATACCGACTTCACTCTGGTTTTGTTTCTTGTCATAGCACGTGGGCTCGACCTTGGTCGCCTGATGGACGACGAGCGACAACACTCCTGCGAGTACCAAAAGTACTCCCATCACATATGCCAATTTCCGCCGCTGTGCCCAATTCATGCGAGTAGTATAGCAAAAAACCACTCAGTTGAGTGGTTTTTTGGAAACAATTTAGTTTATAGTGAAACCATTGTCGCTCATATCATCCTTGAGGAATGCGCCATTCTGACTCACAATTTGAATATACATTCGATATGTTCCTAGTGTAGGAGTGTTGGGTATAGTAAATATATATCCGTCGTTAAGCATTGTCTGTTGTGGTCCTGTCCATATGGTACCAATAATTCCAGTTCTGACGCCTGTTACCATATTAACCAATTCTAATTTTGTAATATTGTAAGGATCGTTGTTGGTAGAATCACACCCAGTCCACTGCGCAAACACTTGTTGTCCAAGATGGTATGTTTGTCCTCCGTTTGGTGTTGTCACCGCTATATGCGGAACGCATACGCCAGGACCCGTCACCGCTATTCGCAAACTTGCCACATGGGCATTTGTTGTACAAGGCTGACCTGTCGTTACGCTATATCCTGCAAGTGAGGTACACCCTGCAGGCAATGTATTGGCGGCATACATATAATATGCAGCAGTTGTCACTAGTGGACCCGTACTTTGTGTGAGGGTTGTTGGACCACTGAGTGTATATGGTACGGTATTAAGCAACACAAATCTGCAATTTGTTTGTCCGCTTAGAATTGATGCAGTACCTGCGTTCACTATTGTAGGGTTTGCCGTAAAAGATGTAATGGAACAGGCTGTGCCAGGCGCCTGGATTGTAAACAAGGTATCAGATGCATCTGACAACTGCGCGCCAGTATACCCACCAAAAGGCGCGAACGAAACGCGCACGTTATAGAACATACCAAACTGCATATTTGACCACGTAGCTGTTGTGGGAAGTGTTACTATCTCAATACCATCATTTGTCGTACTCGTTATCAAATCGCCACCCATAGAGTGAACTTGATCATTCAAAATAATGAGTGCGTTGTTACCTGCAGGAATGCCTGTTGTAGACCATGTAACAGTGATTTGTTGCCCGGCCTGATATACTTCTCCACCATTTGGTGAGAGAACGGTTACTGAAGGAGATTGTTGTTCGGTAACACACTTATCTGACATGATTGTCGCGGTGTAATTATTGCGATTCCCTTTATCGTGCCATGTTGAAATTGTTTCGAGTTGATACGGGACAACACTCGTTGTTGAAGGGTACCACCTCTGACAATATTTAAGCTTTGGAATATTTGTACCAGAAACTCCATCTGGATCGGTTTGCCACACCCCGTTTACATCTATGTGCTGATTAACCTTTCCAGTCCAATACATTATTCGCGGAGTTGTATCGGTTACATTTCTTTCTACAGAAGGTTTATCGACTTTCACGGCGACTGTTGCCCCCTCGTCAGGAGTGTTGAGTGTATCCAACTTTGCGGCAGTTACTGCATCTACTGATCCTGTTGGGATAAGCTTATTTGCAATTTGAAATTTCTGTAGAGCTGCAGTAGTTTTTGGACCAAATTTACCATCTGCATTTCCCAAGAGATATCCTTTTTTGATCAAAAACGATTGAAGTTTTATAGTTTCGGATGCTGGATTTGAAAAACCGGAGCCACAGAGCTGACCTGTTGTTACACTGTACCCTCCTGTTGTTGTGCACCCTTGTGGCACACCTACAATCACGGGCGACCAGTTACATGATTGTCCGCTCACCGTACTTATACCATTAGCCGATGTACAACCAACTACCCACGTTATCGGTGTTGAGCAAGGAGCGCCTATTACAGGACTGTACCCAAAAGGACCAGTACATGTTGGCAAAATAATAGTAGGATTGTTAATCGTAAAATCGGCATCACTTATATCAACCTTGTTAAAACCTCCAGCTTGTTCGCTTTTGATTTCAACAGAAATTCGATAGTGACTTCCTCCAACCGGCACACCATTACTTACTCCCGGGATAGTAAACATATACCCATCCTCAAGTGCTGTGGATACGGGACCAGCAATACCAACTCCGGCAATAAGAGTTCGTGCATGTGTTACTGTGTCAATCAATTCAAGCTTCGTCACAGTGTATGGCTCAAGTGCAGCAGGATCACACCCCTTCCAGGTGACGGTTATTTGCTGATTTATTTGATATATTTCACCACCATTTGGTGAGAGAACCTTGAGATATGGCGCAGATGTTGCAGTACATGTCGTCGTAGTTACTGGAACCCCTTCAGTATCATCAGTCGCTGAACTACAGTCTGAATCAAATGGGTAGTCAACAGTACCATCATTGTCGTTGTCTATCTTATCCACACATTGTGGTGTCGAAAGCAGCGTAGAAGCTCCGACATCTGCACTTTCATCTTGTTCTACTACCGCATCCAACGCTGCACTCGTTGCGCCATCAATAGAACCTGTTGGGAGGAGTTTGTTTGCGATTTGGAACTTTTGGACTGCTTCTGTTGTCTTTGGTCCATAATTTCCATCAGGAGTCACTTTGAGGTATCCCTGTTTGTTGAGGAAGACTTGGAGTTTGAGTACTTCAGTACCTTTCATGCCAGGCTCGAGGTACATAGAGACTACACCTTCGGTGGAAGCACCGAGGACTGTGCCACATGGTTTGCCGGTGGTTGCGCTGTATTTGGTGGAGAGAGTGCATCCATCAATCATTTTCACACTAGCAGCAGAAACGTTCGTGAAAGAGAAAAGTAGCCCGAATACAAATGCGCAAAGAAAAAGTTTTTTCATGAAATGGTGTGCAAGGCCTATAAATAATGGAGTATTGCCTTAGGTGAAATAGTACTTATTTTTTGGTCGTTTGTCAAAATAGAGGAAAACAAAAAACCACCCTTTCGGGTGGTCTTTTGATGTTTTTTGAAAATTTCTTTTCGTATTCAAGCACACAGTCCTGGCAGCTACCTACTTTCCCTAATTAAATAAGTATCATCGGTTCTACGGGGCTTAACTGCTCTGTTCGGAATGGGAAGAGGTGTGACCCCCGCGACAAACCACCAAGACAGTGTGCTCGAATGCAAGCATGTATATTTTCATTGTGTGCTTCATAGAAGAAGCAAAAAGAATTTTACTTCTTGCTTGCGCTCCCGAGACCGGACTTGAACCGACGGCCCTCTGATCGGACAGATCAGATGCTCTACCAACTGAGCTACCCGGGAGTATAATGTACATCTTCTATGAAGCACACAATGCTTCTTTTTTCTGAATCCGCTTTCGCGGGTATGACCTCCCCACCATATGGTGGGGAGGTATGATTTCCAGATTTCCTAATAGGAGTCGGGCAATTAGTACACCTTGGCTCAACGCATTACTGCGCTTCCACCTAGTGCCTATCAACGTAATCATCTCTTACGACCCTCAACGATACCTAATCTTGGAACTGGCTTCCCTCTTAGATGCTTTCAGAGGTTATCCATTCCGAACATAGCTACCGGGCGGTCCAGCTGGCGCTAGAGCCCGTACACCAGAGGTTCGTTCACTCCGGTCCTCTCGTACTAGGAGCGATCTTCCTCAAGTATCAACGCCTGCAGTAGATAGGAGACCAACCTGTCTTACGCTTCTTTTCATTTGTTACCAAATGGAATGGACTATATCTTGTACTCTTGCGAGCACCTCAACGTGTAGTCTCTACGGGTAGTTTTATGAATTTCATAGAAGAAACAAGAATGAAGAATTGCTTCTTCTTGTTTCGTAAGGCGTATAGGACTCGAACCTATGATTCCACTACCGTGGTAGTGGCGTCTTAACCTCTCGACCAACGCCCCTTGTTTAGAAGAAATTTATTTCTTCTATGAAATTCACAAAACCTTCCCTCGGAATTGCCCCATAAGGGTTTTTCCGATATTAGTTGAGCATGTCATTCATTGTCGCCAATGAAGACCGCCGTAACTGGATGGTTCTCTTTTATACTATCTTTCTTTCGTTTACATTGCAGATGCAAACGAACTTTACTTTTATTAGACGAAAAAACTAAAACATAAATATTCTTGTAATTTCTTTTTTGGGAATTTTCTTCCTCGGGATTCAGACAATGAGTGAGTCAAGCGTGATTTACGAGTACAAGAGGATAGCCGTAGTCGAAACCATTGCGTCCTTTGTATTCCACATTCTTCACTTCCTCACGGTCTGAACCCAGCTCGCGTACCTTTTTAATTGGCGAACAGCCAAACCTTTG
>CAYYSI010000004.1:0-1789 GCA_964474435.1 uncultured Candidatus Saccharibacteria bacterium
CCGACTCCTCATCCTCGTGACCGGTGCCCAAGGTGAAGAATTTGGCTACCTCAACCGACTTGCAAACAAGTCAGTGAAAAAAGTGACGCTGCAAAAAGGTGACCGCATCATTCTCTCATCCTCTATCGTTCCGGGAAATGAACGCGCAGTACAGGCAATGAAAGACGGCCTTTCACGCCAAGGTGTAAAGATTATTTCATTTCGAACACCTGGTGAAGAATTCGTCCACGCGACTGGGCACGGCAACAAAGAAGACATCAAATGGCTTCACCGCAAAGTGCATGCAAAATTCTTTATTCCGATCCACGGCAACCACTACCACCTCGAGCTCCACAAAGAGCTTGCGATGGAACTCGGCATGCCCGAAGACCACATCGTCGTCCCTGACAACGGCTCGATCATCGAAATCACCGACAATGGTACCAAGATCAGTGTCCGCAAAGAAAAGGCACCATCGAGTCCGATGATGGTTGACGGATTCTCTGTGGGAGATGAGCAGAACGTCGTCATTCGTGATCGACAGATGCTCTCCGAAGACGGAATGTTTGTGGTCATGGTCGTCATCGACCAAAAGACTGGTATGCTCCGCAAATCTCCTGACATCATTTCTCGTGGGTTCGTGTACCTGAAGGAAAACCAAGAACTCCTCCGCCAGACTCGCATCCTCACCAAGCGCACCGTTGAAGCCGCAACAGGCAAGAACTTTGATGCCAACAACATCGACATGCTCAAAAATACTGTAGCCGATACTGTCGGCAAATATCTCTTGCAAAAGACTGCGAAGCGACCACTCGTCATCCCTGTGATATTATTGATGTAATGCATCATCCGCTTCGCCCCATATTTGCCGCATCGTTTTTCTTCTCGATCCATCTCGCACTCCTGTCGTATCTCAACTCGAGCATCCTTGCAACGCATGCTTCCACACTCTGGACGACGCTTGCATACACTGCAGCATCAGGTCTCTCATTATTTCTCATATTGATTGGGCCCACCATTGTTGCGCGCGTTGGTGCGAGTAGATTTCTATTGGTTGGATTATCTGTCTCAACAATACTGTTGTGGATTTTAGGACTTCTGACAACAAGTATGGGATTTGTATGGGTATTTGTTCTCTACTTTTCACTCAACACGATCATCTGGTATGCGTTTGATTTGGTCATCGAGCACTACAGTCGAGAATCCATCACGGGCAATATTCGCGGCTTTTATCTGACACTCAACAATGCCGGCTGGGTTCTTGCTCCTATTGCCGCAAGTGCGATCTCTGCCTTTGCGGGATTTAGTGGGACATACCTTGTGGCAAGTTTTGTCGCTCTGGTTGCGACCCTCATCATCGGCACAACTCCTCGTATCAAAAGCACGACTCACGCGCCCAAAATTTCTCTCCAAAAAGCATTTAGAGAATTGGTTGCTCACCCCGAGGCACGCCGCCTTGTTACTCTCTACTTCATCCTCCAGTTCTTCTTTGCATGGATGGTGCTCTATATGGCGCCGTATTTGCGAGGCCTTGGATTTAGTTGGGGTACGATTGGTGTCATCCTCTCAATCATGCTGCTGCCATTCGTACTGTTTCAATATGGCACTGGGAAAATTGCTGACAGACTCCACAACGAACGCTTCCTCATCATCATAGGTTTCGGTATCACCACAATCGCAACACTTGCACTCGCTCTTCCATTACCATCAAAGGCTGCAGTATTTGCAACTATATTGTTCCTGACACGTGTTGGCGCAAGTATCATCGAAGTAGGATGTGAGAGTGCATTCTTTAAGGCAGTGACCGAGC